>CAZQOA010000064.1:7230-27801 GCA_964594715.1 uncultured Rhizobiaceae bacterium
GCTACCCCTTCACCGCGCCGGCCGAGAGGCCCTGCACCACGTATTTCTGCAGCAGCATGACCAGCACCACGGACGGCAGCAGGGCCAGGAGGCAGATCGCCATCAGCAGGTTGAAGAAGACATGCACGTCGCCGACGAGGCTGGCGATGATCACCGGCAGGGTCATGAACTCGCGGCGCGAATTCAGGATCATGGTGATCAGCAGGTCCTGCCACGAGATGATGAAGATGATGGCGCCGCAGGACGAGAGGCCGGGGGTGCTGAGCGGCAGGACGATGCGCAGGAAGGCGCCGAAGCGCGAGCAGCCGTCGATCCGCGCCGCCTCCTCCAGCTCGGAGGATATGGTCTCGAAATAGGGCGCCAGGATGAGGATCGCGTAGGGCAGGAGGAAGCCCGTCTGCGCAATGATCACGCCCCACAGCGTGTTCAGCATCCCGGCCGACCGGAACATCACATAGAGCGGGATCATCAGCACGATGATCGGCACGAACCGGGCGGCGATGTTGGCTTGCAGGAGCCACATGGTCCAGGGCACGCGCAGCCGGGCGATCGTGTAGGCCGAGAGCGCGCCCAGCACCAGGGTCAGCACGGTGACGCTGACCGCCACCATCATGCTGTTGAGGAAGGCGCCGTAGAAGGTCTTGATGTTGTCGGGCAGGTAGGTCGCCTGCTCGAAGACGCGGCCCTTCTGTTCGCCCTGGGACAGGATCACCCGGAAATTGTCGAAGGTGTATTCCGGCGGCAGGATCGCGCGGGTGTCGGCCTGGAGCGTACGCTCCGACTGCACCGAGCCGATGACGACCGCGAAGATCGGCAGCAGGATGAAGAGGATGACGATGAGGTTGGCGGCGTGCAGCCCGATGCGGCCCAGCAGCGTCGGCTTAAACATGACGCCCCCTCCTCATGTCGTCCTCCGGTAGATCACCTTCACGTAGGCGATGGCGAACAGGCCGACGATCAGCGCCAGCACATAGGCGGAGGCCGCCCCCATGCCGATGTTGAAGGGCGGCGCGAAGGAGACCTTGTAGCCGTACCAGGCGGCGACCCAGGTGGCGTCGCCGGGGCCACCCTGGGTGATCGCCAGCACCTCCTCGAACACGGCAAAGGCGAAGGAGGTGCGCAGGATCAGGATGACGACGATGATCGGGCGCAGAAGCGGCAGGGTGATGTGCCAGAAGCGCCGCCAGGCGTTGGCCCCGTCGACGGCGGCCGCCTCGTAGAGGTCGCGGTTGATGCCCTGGAGTGCGGCATAGACCAGCAGCACCGCGAATGGCAGCGTGCGCCAGATATAGGGGACCGCCACCGCCAGCAGGGCCGTGTCGGCATGCCCCGACCAGTTGATCGGCTCCGACGTGATGCCGAAGGTCAGCAGGACACGGTTGAGGAAGCCGAACTTGAAATTATAGATGAAGGACCAGATCAGCCCATTGGCGATCGGCGGCACCGCATAGGGCAGCAGTATCAGGAACCGGGTGACGCGCGAGGTCCAGATGCTGGTCTGCATCAAAAGGAGACCGATCGCCACCGCCAGCACCACCTCGACCGTGACCACGATCCCGGTGAAGGCGACGGTGTTCTTCAGCGACAGCCAGAACAGCGGGTCGTCGAACAGGTTCGAATAGTTCTCGAAGCCGTAGAACGGGAAGACGCCGCGGCGCATCTGCGCCAGCCCGACCTGGTGCAGCGACAGATAGCCGGCATAGTAGATCGGGTAGGCCAGCACGCCGAACAGGACGACCATCGACGGCAGGTTCATGAAGAAGGCGAGCCAGCCGACCGGCAGCTCGCGCTTCCAGAAGGGCCGGCGCGCGGGCACCCGCATCATCCCCGCATCCCCTTGGGCAACCTCATCGGCCATGCCGGCGCTAGCCCCTCAGGCCGCCCGCCGTCACCGTGCCTTGCGCTTGGCGTCGTCGATGCCCTTGATCAGGTTGTCGCAGCACTGGTCGGCGGTGATCTGGCCGGTCAGGCACTTCTGCACTTCGATGTTGAGCTGGTCGGTCCAGGGGAAGTGCCAGGGCTGGTAGACCGAGTTGCAGATCTCGCCGATGTAGGTGGCCTTGTCCCACATCGCGAGGATCTTCTCCGGCTCGCCCCAGGGGCGCCAGCCGGTCTTCACCACGTCGGATTCCATGACCGAGCGATAGCCGGATCCCAGCATCGCGTCCTTGGCCAGGCCGATCGCCTGGGTGTAGACGCCGTCCTTGGTCTTGCCGCCCAGATATTGCAGCAGCTTCCAGGCCCACTCCTTGTCGCGGTTGGCAGAGTTGAGGAAGTAGACGTGGGTGACGCCGATGGTGGCACCGTCGCCCGGGAACCCATGGACCTTCACCTTGCCGGCGATCGGCGACTGGGCCGGGTCGTTGACGACGTTCAGGCCGTAATGATGGTTCGGCCCGCGATAGAGATTGTTGCCGGCGCCGAACGCCTTGGCCGAGGTCGTGAATTGCAGCTTCAGCGATTCCGGGTCGGAGATGTCCAACCCCTTCTCGAAGGTGTTGGCCCACCATTTCAGCACTTCGCGCGCAACCGAGCCCGCGCCCAGCATGTGGCGGCCGTCCTTGTCGAAGAAGCGCCCGCCGCGGTTGGCGACGATCGAGTACCAGGTGCCGGGAAGCTGCTCCAGTCCGACGCCGGCCACCCACAGGACCGGATATCGGCTGACCCCATCCTTCTTCGCCTTCACGCAATGTTCGATGAATTCCTCGTAGGTGGAGAACGGCTTGTCGATCTTCAGCTTCTCCAGCATCGTCTCGTAGTAATTCCATACCCAGATCGCCGAGAAATAGGGCAGGCCCATGGGCTTGCCGCCGACCACCGCGACCTCCTTCGTGAAACCGCTGAAGTCCTTCACGTAGTCGTCAATGCCGGGCATTCCGGTCAGCGGCTCGACCATCCCCTGCTTGATGAAGGCGGGAAACGAGAAGGGCGAGGATTGCGACACGTCGATCGCCTCGCCACCGGCGAACATGGTGGCCAGCTTGGTCGGATGGTCGTTGAAGGACGAGATTGTCGCGTCGACCTTCACGCCCCAATCCTGCTCGAACTTCGCCGAAATCTTCGAGTAGATGTCGCCATAGGTCCAGACGACGAAGTTCAGCTTGTCGACCTTGGTCTTCGGCCGGTCGGCCAGCCCCTGGGCGAACGCTTCCGGCGTCCACGGCAAGCCCGAGCCCGCGCCCAAAGCCGCCGCCGCGGCGGCGGCGCGCAAGAATCGGCGGCGGCTCAGATTCAAACGCAGGAGGTCGCTGGAACGCAGGAATTGGTCCATTGCTTCTCGTCCTTCCCGTCTCACCGGCACGACTGCGGCGCACCTTCGATCACGCGATTAGAAGGCCAAGCTCCTCGTCTAGTAAATAGACCTTGGAGAATATGGACTGGATTGCACCCGTTACTGGGCTTCCGTAGCCTCGGGCGCACGCGATCACAGGAGGACCAGGGAGTGGCCATGACCATGGATGGAGAGCGAATCGGCTTCGTCGGCCTCGGCAACATGGGTGGCCCGATGGCGACCAGCCTGGCGCGCAAGGGCTTCCGGGTGACCGTGCTCGACCGCCTGCCGGCGCGGACGGAAGCGCTGGCCGCCGCCGGTGCAACCGTGGCACCCGACCTGGCTTCGCTGGTCGATGCGTCCGATGTCGTCGTGACGATGCTGCCCGACACGCCCGACGTGGAGGCGACGGTACTCGGGCCTGGCGGCGTGCTGGAACGCGGCCGCGCCGGCATGTTGCACCTCGACACCAGCACCATCGCGCCCGCGGCCAGCCGGGCCCTGGCGGGACGCCTGGCCGGGCGCGGCATCCGCTTCGTCGATGCCGGCGTCGGCCGGTCCCCCGCCCATGCCGCGCGCGGCGAATGCCTGTTCATGGTGGGCGCCGAACCCGCGGACCTGGCGCGCGTCCGCCCACTGCTGGAGGCGATGGGCGACAAGATCGTCCATGCCGGCCCACCCGGGACCGGCATCGCCCTCAAGATCGTCAACAACTACATCGCCATGTGCCTCTGCCAACTCAATGCCGAGGCGTTCACCCTGGGCGCCAAGCTCGGCCTGCCGGCGGCGACCCTGTTCGAGGTCGTGACCAACTCGCTGTCGTCCAACGACCATCTGAAGCTCTATTGGCCAACCAAGGCGCTGGGCGGCGACATCGAGCCCGGCTTCGCGCTCGACCTCGCCTACAAGGACCTGTCGATCGGCGTCGCCGCCGCCGCGACCGCTCAATCCCCCTCCCATGTCGGCCAGGCAGCGCGCGCGGCCATGGAGCGGGCCCGCGGCGAGCTTGGCCTGGGCGGATGCGACGTCACCGCCCTCCTCCACGCCGCGGCCGACGAGGCCGGCATCCCGCCGCCGCTTCTATAGACGCCGCCCGCCGCCCGGCAACCGCTTCGCCAGCGCCCGCATCGCCGCTGCCGTGGCGGCCCCGGCCTGGGCGGGCAGCGGGATCACGCGGGCACCCGCCGCGTCGGCCGCCTGCATGGCGGCACCCCAGGCAGGCGTCCGACCGGGATTGGCCATGACGACGTCGAGATGGGCGGTGCCGAGGCCCTCGTTGGCGACCGCGGCCGGGCTGGCCGCATAGATGATGGCGTCCATCGTCAGGTCGCTCGCCAGCAGGTCGTAGGCATCCGCCAGCGAGGTCCGCAGTACCTCCCGGCCCAGCCCGTCGCGGTCCAGCCATGCAGCGGTCGCCACCCCCACGGTCCAGCCATGCTGCCGGCGCAGCCCATCCGCCACCGCCTGCGCCGCCGGCGCCGGGTCGTCCTCGCCCAGCAGCAGCAGTTGCGGAATCCATCCCCGACCGCCGGGCGGCCGTCGTGCGTCGAGGAAGATGCCGACCACGTCGCGCTCCAGCCCGGGCAGATAGTGCGCGCTCAGGTCAGGGTTCGGGTTCACCTCGCAGATGCCGGCCCCGACCTCTTTCCATGAGCGACCGATGTCGGGCGTGCGGAAGTCGATGCCGCCGATGTCGAGGCCCAGCACCGCCAGCGCGCGCACCGCGACCGCATGATTGTCGGGGTGCATGCGGTCGGTACTGTCGATCCGGCGCCCCCCGCCATAGCCGACGAACGGCAGCGGATGGGTCCCGACGACGGTGCCCGCGGGCGGAACATCGTCGACCGACCAGCCCTTGCTGCGCAGGTAGGGGCCGCTCAAGCCATCCAACTTGACCGGCGGCAGGCGATAGCCATCGACCCAGCTGCCGCGGCCGGGCTCGGCGTTGGCCGCCTCGACCAGGGCCTGGATGGTCGAGCTCCCATCCCCCACGACGTGCGGCGACGGCCGCTCGAACGCCGCGATCACCCTTCCATCCATCACCAGGACGCGGTGCTCCGGCCCCGGCAGGTAGGATTCGGCGACGATAGGCAGGTGATAGGCGGCCGTCTCGGCGTAGGCCGCGTCGACCTGCCCCGCCTCGTAGATGAAGCGCACCCCCTGCTGCAGCCGGAGCCCGGTCGGCTTGATCACCAAGGGCAGGCCGAGCCGGTCGACCAGCCGGCGGACATCGTCGGCGCCGTCGACCCGCATCTGCAACGGCACCGGCAGGCCTGCCTGCCGCAGCAGCGCGTTGCCGGTGCCCTTGTCGGCCGCGATGCCCAGGGCCACCTGGCGCGTGCGGCCGGAGCCGGATGCATTGAAGCGGACGGCGCGGCGCCCTTCCCCCAGTTGCACGATGCCGGGCATCGCCGGCAGCAGGCGCCAGGGAATGCCGCGCGCGGTCGCCGCCCGGGCGAGATACCGGCGGGAACCCGGAAGCCGCGTCGCCCCCCGCTTGCGCCACGCGCGGAGGATGGTGCGCGCCCGTTCCGGGAAACCGCCGTCGTCGGCCGGTACCTTGGCCCGCACGACCAGCTCGACCGCCAGGCCGAGGACCTCCGCCACGAGTTCCTTCCAGCCGAGCGGCAGGACCGCCAGGTGCGAGGCACGCTGCCCGACAGGCGTGCGCTTCAGCACGCCCACGGGGTGGTCGCACCATTCGCAGAAGGCGCGGGCCACGGTCTCGACGGCGGCCGGCAGGGCGGGCGGCGCCTGCCCCTCCAGGCTTTCCGGGAAGGCGACCGGCATGGCCTCCCGGCACAGGTCGAGGATCGCCGGCCAGTCGCCCGGCACATAGCTGCCATGGACGGGGACGGCCGCGACGGACTGGTCGGCCAGCCAGTTCGCACCCTGCATCGTCACCAGCGCACCCATATGGACGGCGCCGGGTGGAGGGGATGCTACGCGGGCGCCTTCAATGAGACGTCTCCCGCGACTGGTCGCCGGCCATGTAGGCGCGCGCCGGCTCGAAGGCGCGGCGGCCGACCTCCGTCAGGCGGGCATGGGCATCGACCACCTGAAGGCCCGCCTCGAAGGCGCGTCGCCGCGCCGGCAGATCACTGGTCGCGATCGCCTGTTCTTCGGCGGACAGGACGCCGGATCGCGCCAGTCGCAGCAGGCAGTAATGCATGCGGGCCAGGACATAGGTCGCGTGCACGATCCCGTCCATGGGCCGCGGGTCGGTGCGCAGCGGCGAGCCATAGCGTTCCGCCGGGTCGTTCTCCACCAGCGGCGCCCCACGGCTGAACCCCGACAGCAGGCTGTGTCCGGTCTCGTGGGCCAGCGCCTCGGCCATGGCGAGCCGGCTGCGCTGCTCGTCCGCATTCAGCAGGACGGCCCCCCACAGCAGGAAGACCGATGCCCCATCGAAGATGCCGTCGGGATCGCCGGCGGTACTGTGGGTGAAGATGATCTGGCGGATCAGCGTCCGCACCTCGGCGCCAAGCTCGGGCACGCCGCGGTCCAGCAGCAGCAACGCCTCGTCGGCGAGGCCCCCGGCGGCGGCCAGCCGCGCCCGCGTCAGCGGCAGGATGTGCAGCGGCGAGGCCGGGTCGTCGTCGAACAGCGCGCGGTACCGCTCCGCCTGGCCCGCCCCCAGGTCGGCATCGTCCAGTGTCACGAAACGCATGCCCGGCGCCTGGGCCGCATCGGCCGCGGCCACCAGGGCCGCCAACGACGACAGAACCTCGGCTGGGCGATCACCATAGATGGCCTCGACCAGCGATGCGTAGGCGGCGGTCGCCGCGGGCCCCAGGCGTCCCTGTCGGAGTGAGTGGGCGACGCGCGCGGCGCAATCCGGCGATAGGGCATCCTGGCTTGCCAGGGCCGACAGCAATGCTTCCACGCTGGTGCAGAAGCCGGCGCATACCTCGCCGTCCAGCAGGGCAGCCCGGCGCGCACTCGGGCGGAACTCGAACAAGCCCTGCATCTCCGCCTTGCATCCCACGTCGTTCACGCGAAGCGCCCCGGCCTGGCTTCGACGCCTGGGCCGGGGCGAGCCGCGGGTTTGTTCAGGCCTGTCGCGGAGGCGGACGCTTTCCGGGCAGATTCTTGCCCACCTTCGCGGCAGTCCGCACCGTCGCGCCCGACCCGTCACGGTCGCCGGTCACCCGAAAACCCACCAGCGGAACGGCATCCATCTGCGCCCGAACTGCCTCCAGATTCATCGTCACCTTCTATCCCCCCATTTGATTGCGTGGTGCCTGGACGATTTCCGTTTGGATCTTGCCGGCCTTTGCCAGGCTCCGGCCGAGCAGGCATGCTTGACCCGCGACCTGCGGAACGAGACGGAAACCGAGCAACGCTGCCGAGGCGGTCGCGGTACGGATCGATTCCAGATCCAATTGCTTGACGGTGGTGCGGAACATGGTTCGA
Source organism: uncultured Rhizobiaceae bacterium (assembly GCA_964594715.1). Lineage (GTDB taxonomy): Bacteria > Pseudomonadota > Alphaproteobacteria > ATCC43930 > Allostellaceae > Allostella. Next base: position 14,918 of record CAZQOA010000064.1, read on the forward strand.
TTCCCCCCCTTCAGCGGCGCGTGCGGTGATCCCGGGCCGAGACCCAGACGACACCCCGGCCCCGCAACGCAGGATAGTGAATTTAGAATCAGGCTCATGTCAAATCACACCATCCCAGCCACGCCCCCGCACGCCCCGGCCACCGCGCGGAACCGCCAGCCGATCCTGGACATCCTGCAGCGGGTCATCCCGGCCGATGGATTGCTGCTGGAGATCGCGAGCGGCACCGGCGAGCACGCGGCATTCATGACCCCTCGCCTCGGCGAGGGCGTCGTCTGGCAACCGACGGATGCCAACCGGGGCGCGCTCGCCGGGATCGACGCCCATGCGGCGGCGAGCGGCTGCCCGCGCATCCGTCCGGCGCTGCTGCTCGACGCGTCCCAGCCGACCTGGCCGGTGGCACGCGCCGATGCCATCCTGTGCTGCAACATGATCCATATCGCGCCGTGGTCGGCGGCCGAGGGCCTGCTGGCCGGCGCGGCGCGGACCTTGCCGGCCGCAGCGCCGCTGATCCTCTATGGCCCCTACCGGCGGAATGGCCGCCACACGGCGGCGTCGAACGCCGATTTCGATGCCGGGCTGCAGGCCCGCAACCCGCTATGGGGCGTGCGCTGCCTGGACACCGAGCTGGTTCCGCTGGCAGCCCGCCACGGCTTCCTCCTGGCCGAGGTGCTGCCGATGCCGTCGAACAATCTGACGGTCCTGTTCCGTCGTCCGGCGGAGGCCGCCCCACGACCTCCGACGTAAAAATTTCGACCCCGCCGCAACCTTTTGTCCATCGCCCGGTTGACGTTACATCGGGCGCCCGCCCCCCAAGCCCCGGGTGTCCCGAATGCCTCGGCTAGGTCCGACGACCCCGGGCAACCGGATCGTCGAGACCGAGGGCGGCACAGTCCAGCGCAAGCGGGGCTGTGCCGTTCTCATGTCCGCCCTTTACGCCCCCACCTTTCGACGCTAGAAAGCCGTCGTTCTCGGGGAGTAGCCGTTCGCATCTCTCAGCGAAGCGGCGCGTCAACATGCTTGGCCTCGGCCATGGCGCGCGCGGCGGATCAGGCCGATCCGGATTGGCGAGACCGACAATACCCGACCCTCGGAACCGGGCCGACGAGGGGGGGGTGTTGTCGTGTCCATCTCGCGGCCCCGGGATTTTTCATGGAAGCGTTCTGGATTTCCACCGGGGTCGTGGCAATCGCGGAGATCGGGGACAAGACGCAGCTCCTGGCGATCGTACTGGCAGCCAAGTACCGCCGCCCGATCCCGATCATCCTCGGCATATTGGCAGCCACCCTGCTCAACCATGGGGCGGCGGCCTCGCTGGGCTACCTCATCGGCAGCTGGCTGACCGGCCCTGCCTCCCAGATCCTGTTCGGCGTCGCCTTCATCGCCATGGCCGGCTGGGCGCTGGTTCCCGACAAGGATGACGGCGATGCGATGGTCCGCTCCCACGGCGGGGTCTTCTGCGCCACCCTGGTCGCCTTCTTCATCGTGGAGATCGGCGACAAAACCCAGATCGCCACCTCGCTCCTGGCCGCGAAGTCCGACAGCATCCTCATGGTCACCCTGGGGACGACCACCGGAATGATGCTGGCCAACGTGCCCGCGGTCTACCTGGCCGAGGCCGCGACCAAGATCGTCCCGTTGCAGTATGTGCGCATGGCGGCGGCGCTGATCTTCGCCGCGATGGGCATCTCGATGGTCGTCATGGGCATCATGGGCGAACCGTCGACACCGTAGGGAACCGATCCACCGACGGCACGTTGGGACAGGCGAGCGCATAGCTCGTTCCTACCTCCCTGACATGCCTTGACGGCGCGGATGGCCCCTGGCCCTCCGCGCCGCCTTTTTACCCCGCCTTTTCCCCGGCGGCCGTCAGCAGGTCAGCACCCGCTCCTCGGTGATGATGGCGTCCATGACGATGTCGTGCGGCTGCGGATAGATGGTGGCGATCCGGAACTGCGCATAACCGACCCCGAACACCCGGCGCGCGGTGGTGATCGCGGCCAACGTGCGGTCGAAGTAGCCGCCGCCATAGCCGAGCCGGTAGCAGGCGCCGTCGAAGCCGACGATGGGGGCGATGACGACATCGGGCACGACTTCCGGCCCGTCGACCGGGGTCGGGATGTTCCACACGCCGGGGACCAGGCGGTCGCCGGGCTTCCAGGCGCGGAAGATCATCGGCCGCCCCTTCTCCACCACCACCGGCAGGGCGCAGACGGCATTCCGGGCCGGCAGCCCCTCCATCCATGACCGCAGGTTCGGCTCTGCCCGGATCGGCCAATAGGTGCTGACGGTGAGGCCGGCCACGTCCCCGATCGCCGCATCGAGGTGGGCGGCGATGCGGTCGGAATGGGCCCGGCGGACGGCCGGGTCGATGGCCATGCGGGCCTGGATCAGGCGCTGCCGCTCTGCCTTGCGCCAGCGCATCACGTCGCGCCGTTGCTGCTCGTCCACCGGCTCGCATGCGAGGCCCAGATAGGCCGGCCCCAGCTCGTGCATGAAGCAGGGCGGCGAGGCATAGGACGCGGCGGCGTCGGGGTCGTCCGGCGTACCAGGCAAGATGTTCTCCCGTTCTCCCAACTATGCGGCCGGTGCCCCTGCCGGCAACGGCCGGCAGGGGCACATATCGGGCCTCACGCGCCCTTCAGGCCGGCCAGCACCTTTTCCGGCAGGAACGGCACCGAGCGCAGCCGCGCGCCGGTCGCGTCGAAGATCGCGTTGGCGATCGCCGACGGCACGACCGCGGCGGTCGGCTCGCCCGCCCCCAGCGGCTTCTCGGTCGGCCGCTCGATCAGGTCGATGACCACGTCCGGCACCTCCGGGAAGGTGAGGATCGGATAGCTCGCCCAGTCGAGGCTGGTCACCATCGAGCGGTCGAACTGCAGGTCCTCGAGCAAGGTCCGGCTCACCGTCTGCACGACATTGCCCTCGATCTGGTTGCGCAGGCCGTCGGGGTTGATGATCTGGCCGCAATCATGGGCGACGAAGAACCGGTCGACGATGACTTTTCCCGTCTTGCGATTGACCGACACGTCCGCGACCACGCCGACATAGGTGCGCCGCAGCTCGTAGCGGGTGTAGGAGACGCCGCGCCCGGTCACGACATCGCCGTTCGCCGTCGGCCGGCCGGTGCGCGGCTTCCAGTCGGCCAGCTTGACCAGCCGTTCGAGCAGCTCCAGCCCACGCGGGTCGTTCAGGTTGCGCCGCCGGAAATCGACCGGGTCCTGGCCGGCGGCGGCAGCACACTCGTCGACGAAGCTTTCGTTGGCGAAGGTGTTCTGCATGCGCCCGGGGGTGCGGATCCAGGACGGTTTGAACGGCGTGTCCGCCACCCAGCGCGCCGTCACCTTCACGTTGGGGAACGTGTAGGGGATCGCCAGCGACTGGTGGATGTTGCCCGGGAAGGCATCGTCCTTCGGCAGCTCGGCCAGCTCCGCCGCCACCAGCGTCACCTCGAAGCCCTTGGGCTTGGCCGCATGGAACGCCAGGGATTCCCAGGCGGTGACGCTGCCCTTGCCGTCCAGCGTTCCGCGCAGGTCGATCAGGGTCGGTGGCCCCTTCGGGTCCCAGCCATGCTCGTCCGCCCGGCTCCACTGGACCCGCACCGGCCGCCCCACCTCGCGGGAGATGAGGGCTGCATCGGCGGCCGCGTCCTCGTGGCCATTGCGGCCATAGCAGCCGGAGCCTTCGAGGTAGATGCAGTGGATGTCCTCGACCTTGAGGTCGAGCATCCGGGCAAGCTGCCGGCGCAGGGTGTGGGTCCCCTGGGAGGCGGTCCACACGGTCAGCTTGCCGTCCTTGTAGTTCGCGATGGCGCAGGACGGCCCGATCGAGCCGTGGGTGTGGATGGCGAAATCATAGGTCGCGGCCAGGGTCTTCGCGGCCCCCTTCTCGCCCTGCGCGATGTCGCCGGCGGTCTGCAGCACCTCGTCGCTGACCACCTTGGAGTTGCGGACATGCTCCCAGAGCTTGGCCTTCTCCGGCAGGCCCGCCCAATCGGACCATTTCGCCTTCATCGCGGCGGCGCTGCGGATGGCCGCCCACTCGTCCTTGCCGACGCCGGCGACGAAGTTGCCCTTGCGCACCGTCGCGATGTATCCCGGCACCGCCTTCGCCGCCGCATCGTCGAGCGACACCAGCGTCGCCTTCAGGGCGGTCGGGCGCACCACCCGGGCATGCACCATGCCCTCGACCTTGAAGTCCTGCATGTAGGTGAAGGTGCCGGTCACCTTGCCCGGGATGTCGAGGCGGGGCACCGGCTTGCCGACGATGGTGTAGTCGGCCGGGTCCTTGGTCGGCGCCTTGGCGTCGACCTTGATCTCGAACCGGCGGTCGCCGATGAGCTCGCCGTAGGCAACCTCCTTATTGCTGCCCGCCGCCCGGATGCGGCCGTCGCGCACGGTCAGGTCGGCGCGGGCGACGCCCAGCCGCTGGGCCGCCTGGTCCAGCAGGGCGGCGCGCGCGGTGGCGCAGGCCTGGCGGATCTGCATGCCGCCGACCTCGATGCTGAGGCTGCCCCAGGTGACCCCCTGGTCCGGCGTCAGGGCCGTGTCGCCCTGGATGACCTCGACCCGGTCGAAGGGCACCGACATCTCCTCGGCGGCGATCTGCGCCATGGCGGTGCGGACGCCGGTGCCGAGGTCGACCTTTCCGGAAAAGACGGTCACCTGCCCCTGGGCGTCGATGGCGATGAACCCGTCGACCTGGTCCAGCGCCACGGTCTTGCCGGCAGGCGTGGCCGCCGCGGCCGGCGAGGCGGCGAGGTTGGGGGCGATGCTGAAGGTGACGACGAGCGCGCCGGCGGATTTCAGGAAATCACGGCGGCGGATTTCGGTGGCCAGCATGATCGTTCCTCCTCAACCCATCTGTTCGGACGCGCGCTTGATCGCGCGCACGATCCGCACATGCGTGCCGCAGCGGCAGAGGTTGTTGGCCAGCGCCTCCTTGATTTGCGCCTCGCTCGGCCGCTTCGTCGTCTTGAGGAGGGTGGCGGCTTCCATGATCATGCCGTTGATGCAGTAGCCGCACTGCACCGCCTGCTCCTCGATGAAGGCCTGCTGCAGCGGATGCAGCTTGGCGGGCGTGCCCAGCCCTTCGAGCGTGGTCACCTGCTTTCCCGCCGCCATGGATAGCGGATAAACGCAGGAGCGCACGGATTCGCCGTTCACATGCACGGTGCAGGCGCCGCACTGGGCCAGCCCGCAACCGAAGCGCGGCCCTTGCAGCCCGATGTCGTTGCGCAGCGCCAGCAGCAACGGCATCTCGGGGTCGTCGACCTCGAGACGATGCGACGCGCCGTTCACTTGAAGGTCCAGGGTCGTAGCCATGTCTCTCCTCCCTCTCGAAGATGGGCGAAACGGGCGAGCGCCTGTATCGGCGGGAAGTAGACTACGGATGAGCGGCCAGGGCTAGCCGAACCAGAAATCGTCGGCCGATCCCGGATGGACGGACACCGGCGGCACTTCGTCCCGACCGCCCAGCCGGTCGATGACGTCCGCGCCATCCTCGGACGGAAAGCGCCGCGTGCGCGGCGCCGGGGCATCGTCGATGTCGCCCAGGGCGCCGGTCACGGCGCCGAGCAGGCTGCGATCGTCATCGTCGATGGTGATCAGCAAGGCCCTGTCGTCGCCAAGGAAGGTCGCATTCTCAAGATTGCCGAAGCGCAGCTCCAGCGTCTCCGTCGGCTCCCGCACATCGTCGCCCGCGATGCGCAACCGCGCGGTCGCGGTCGTCCCGCCGACGGGAATGACGAGGGTGCCGGCCTGGCCGCCATAGTCCTTGCCCTTGGTGGCCGTCAGCCCCCAGGTCGTCCAATCGACCGTGACCATCTTCTCGGCCGGCCGGTCGAGGACGACCTGCACCGGCAGGATCTTCTCGGTGGCCCCCTCGGCAACCCTGGCGTCGAGCAGGCGCAGGCTCGGCATGGCCGAGAATACCGGCGGCCGGGTCGACAGGTCGTCGAACACCAGTTGCTCGATCCCCGACAGGCGGTCGACGCCTTCCGGGCCGGTGATGACGAGCCAGTCGGTTTCGACGCGGTAGCGATAGGCACCGCTGGAGCCGCCGAAGACCGCGACGTCGCTGCCGGACCCGCCCAGGATCGTGTCGTTCCCCATGCCGCCCTGGATGGTGTCCGAGCCGGGGCCACCGGCCAGCTGGTTCGCCGCCTCGTTGCCGATGATGAGGTCGCTGCCGGCGCCGCCCTGGGCGCGCTCGATCGTGGTGCCGAAGGCGATACCGATGTTCTGGACGCCGCCCGCGCCGGAATCGGTGATGCCGACCGAGCTGAAATGGCCGGGACGGAGATCGAGCACCACGCCCGCGGCGTGGTTGCCCGCGTTGAAGGTGTCGATGCCGCCCGCGTCCCAGATGGTCCGGATGACCGGGCTCAACGGATCCCAGGCATAGGTGGTGTTGCCTGCGGCCGTGGTCATATTGGCGCCGTAGAGCTGCTGCAGGGCCGCGATGTCCAGCACCATCAGGGTATCGGGGCGGGTGACCGAATAGGCTGGGTGGGGATTGTAGGACATCACCGTGTATTGGCGGGTATCGAGATCCCCGGACAGGAAGGGACCCTCGATCGTGCCGCCCGCGGTGTCGTAGTTGCCCGAATGCTTCAGCCCGACGGCATGGCCGATCTCGTGCAGCAGTCGCGCGAAGCCGATCGATCCCGGCGTCGGCGCCAGGTTGGTGTCAACGCCGGTGGCCAGCCATACGTCGCCCGAGATCGGCGAGCCGCCCGGCAGGTAGCCCCACGCGGCCACGCCGCCCGGCAAGCTGGCGGTGCCGAAGACCAGGTCGCCAACGCCGTCCGCAGGGTCGGCATCCTCGACGAAGCGCAGGGTGGTGACCGCGGCGTACGCCTGAAGCGCACCACGCACCGCCGATTGCTGGGCCGACGTCAATGGCGTGAAGCCATCCCGCTCGCTCGCCAGCGCCGAATAGTAGGACGGCACGGCGGTCGCGAAACTGTAGGTGATGTCCTGGTGTTGCCAGCTTCCCGACGGTGCGAGGATCGCGAGCAGGTTACCCGGGTCGTCGGGCAGGCCGGCGGTGAGCAGGCGGACCAGCGTCCCCAGCGACAACTCCCCCGAACCATACGGCATGCCCTGTCCTCCAATGCGCCCCTGCTGAAGGATAGGACCCGGCCGCGATGCCCAGACACGCCACTCCATGTTATGGAAACGTGCGTTCGTAGCTATTAGCCCTGGGTGCCGCTCTCGGTTAGACTGACCGGGAGCGAACGTCCGGCGGCGGGTCACGCGGCATGAACGGCATCCACTGTGCGACGGTGCCGGTCCGCCATCCCGAGAGCCGCCCCACACGTCTTTTGCGTCGTGGTGTAGGATCATGGCCTGGGGGTCCGCCACCATGTCGTCGGAATTGAAGGGCCGGAGCCTACGCGTGGTGACCGAGCGCCTGTCTGAGACCTCGGCCGAGCTTCTCCGCAGCTCGGGGCGGCTCGCGACGTTGGTGGCGATGAACGTCGACCTGGCGCTGCTCGACGACCCCGTGCGCCTGATGGAAAGCCTGTGCAGCCGGGCTCGCGACCTGATCGGCGCGCCTTGCACGATCGTCGTGGTGCGCCACGACGACGATGCCATGGTGCGCCACGTGTTCGTGCAGGGACTGGGAGGGACGGCGGCGGCCGGGGTCCGCGACGCGCTGCTGCGCCACGACCCGTTTCCGGCCAGCGGGGCACAGCCCCTCCGGCGCGCGATCGCCCTGCACCCGGGGTGGCCGGCCGGCCTGCCCGCCTCGGGCTCGCTGCTGCTGGTGCCGATCCGCTCGTCGACCCGAACCTATGGCTGGACCTGCTGCCTGACGGAACAGCGGGACGATCCCTTCAGCGACGAGGACGAGCATCTGCTGTCCACGCTGGGCCTGCTGGCGGGGCGCATCTACGAGGATCGCCGCCTCTATGTCGACGTGCAGCGGCATGCCGCGGAACTGGCCAGCCAGATGGCCGAGAAGGAGCAGGCGCAGCAAAGGCTGGACACCCAATACGCCGTCGCCCGCATCCTGGCGGAGACATCGTCGCTCGACGAGGCGGCCCCTGCCCTGCTCGAAACCATCTGCCGCCGCCTGGACTTCCACTATGGAATCCTTCGCGAGATCGACCGCTCGGACCGGGTCCTGGTCAGCTCGACGATCTGGCACGAGCCGGACGCGGCGCTGGCGGCATTCGCCGACCATTCGCGGGAACGCGCCTTCTCGGCCGGGACCGGGATGACCGGTACGGCGTGGACGACGGGACGCCCCGTCTGGATCGCCGACTGCCAGAGCGACCCCCAATTCACTCGCCGCGAGGATGCAGCCGCGGCCGGACTGCGCGTCGCGGCCGCTTTCCCGGTCTTCGCCAGGGGCGAGATCGTGGGGGTGCTCGGCTTCATCGGTCGGACCGCTCGCCAGGAAAGCCCCGCGACCATGGAGTTGTTCTCCGCACTGGGCAGCCAGATCGGGCAGTTCGTGGAGCGCCGGCGCCAGGATGCGGAGATCACCAGCCTCAACCGGCTCTATGCGGTTCTGTCCGGCGTCAACGAGCTGGCGCGCCACGCCCGTGCGCCGAACGAGCTGTTCGAAGGGATCTGCCGCATCGTCGTCGACCGCGGGAACCTCGGGCTGGCGGCGATCGGCACCTACGACGCGGCGAAGGGCGAGATCGACCTGATCGCCGGGGCCGGCGAGGGTATCGACGGCCTGATCGCGGCCCCGCCGGCGGCGATCCACCAGCTCCCACCCGAACGGCGCGACGAGGTTGCGCGGGCGGTCCTGGAGCGGCGCCCTGCCGTCAACGTCGACCTGGCCGCCACGCCGGAACTGGGTGGGCCGCGACGGCGCAGTGCCTTGCGGCTCGGCTATCGGGCCTCCGTCGCCATGCCCCTCCTCCTGGACGGCCGGGTGCATGGGGTCCTGGTGCTGTTCAGCCGCGACAAGGAACTGTTCACCGATCGCTATCTGAGCCTGCTGAACGAGGTCGCACGCGACATCTCCTACGCGCTGGACCACCTGGCCAGCCGCGACCGCCTCGCCTACCTGGCGCACCATGACCCGCTGACCGGCCTGCCCAACCGCGCGCTCTTCCAGGAACGGCTGGGCCAGGCGCTGATCGCGGCCGGGCGCAGCGGAATGCAGGTGGCCGTGCTCTTCATCGACATCCGGCGCTTCCAGCAGGTCAACGACACGCTGGGCCGCGAGGCCGGCGACGCAGTGCTATGCGAATTCGCGCGCCGGCTGCTGGACATCGCGCACAACCCCGAGAATCTGGCGCGCATCGAGGGTGATCGCTTCGCCACCTTCGTCGCGGGGGCGACGGACGCGGTCGGGGTCGCCAACCGGATCGAGCAGGCATCGCAGGAGATTCTGCGGGCGCCCTTCATGGTGAAGGGCCACAGCGTCCAGATCGCCGGCGCGGTCGGCATCGCCATCTTCCCCAATGACGGCGGCGACGTCGAGACGCTGCTGCGCAACGTCGAGGCCGCCATCGTCAACGCCAAGAGCTCCGGCCGGGACTATCTCTTCTACGAACCCAGTCTGAACGCGCGCGTGGCCGAGACCCTGCGCCTCCAGGGCCGGCTGAAGCAGGCCGCCGACCGCGGCGAGTTCGAGCTGCACTACCAGCCCAAGGTCGCATCCGCATCGGGCCGCATCCGCGGCGTCGAGGCGCTGCTGCGCTGGCGGGACCCCGACCGAGGGCCGGTTTCACCGGCCGACTTCATCCCGGTGCTGGAAGAGAGCGGCCTCATCCATCAGGTCGGCGGATGGGTCATGCGCCAGGCCCTGGTCCAGCAGCGCGCCTGGCTGGCGGCCGGCCGCCGCCCGCCCCAGGTGGCGGTGAACGTGTCCGCGGTGCAGTTCCAGTCGGCGGGCTTCATCGACATGGTGCGCGGCCTGATCGACGAGTTCCCCGACCTGCGTGCCGCCGGCGGCGCCAGCCTCGACATCGAGATCACCGAGAGCATGGTGATGCAGGACATCCCCGGCAACGTCGCCAGGCTGGAGGCGTTGCGGGGCCTCGGCGTCAGCGTCGCGATCGACGATTTCGGGACCGGCTATTCGTCGCTGGCCTACCTCTCGCGCCTGCCCATCCAGGCGCTGAAGATCGACCGCTCCTTCATCAGCCTGCTGGGTCTTGGGCCGGAGCACATGACGATCGTATCGACCATCATCTCTCTGGCCCACGCGCTCGGGCTCGAGGTCATCGCGGAGGGGGTGGAAACCGAGGCGCAGGCCCGGGTCCTGTGCCAGCTCGACTGCGACCAGATGCAGGGCTTCCTCTTCCACCGCCCGCTGCCGGCCGACGACCTGGCGCGCCTGCTGGAGCCGGCCTAACCCGTCAGGAAATTGGCCAGTTCATGCACGCATAGGAAAATGAACAGGGCCGCGGCCAGGACCAGCAGCGCGTTGCTCAACATGCCGCTGCGCCATTCGACCGGCGTGCGCGACGAATTGAGCAGCCACAGCAGGGTCAGCGCCAGGAACGGCATGAAGAACGCGCCGAACGCTCCATAGGCGATCACCAGCGCGAACGGCCGCTCCAGGAACAGGAGCGACATCGGCGGAAACGTCAGCCAGAACAGGTAGAAGCGGAAGGCCCAGCTCTTCTGCCGATCGCCCGGGCCGGGCTGCCGTCCGCGCACATGCGCCACGAAGTCGGCGAACATCAGGCTGACGCCGTTCCAGACGCCGAGGATCGACGAGAAGGTGGTGGCGGCGAAGCCGATCAGGAACAGGGTGGAAACCGTCCGCCCGAAGCGTTCGCGCAGGATGGCGTCGAGATCGAGCAGCCCGCGGTCGCCGCCGCGCAAGGTGATGTTGGTCGCGTACAGCAGCTCCGCGCCGACGATCAGCATGGCGACCACGAAGATCCCGGTCGTGGCATAGGCGACGCGGTTGTCGAGCCGCATCATCGCCATCCACTCCGGCGTGCGCCAGCCCTTGGCGTTGATCCAATAGCCGTAGGCCGCCATCGTGATCGTGCCGCCGACGCCGCCGACCAGCCCCAGCGTATAGACCACCGAGCCCTCGGGCACGGTCGGTACCAGGCCCGTGGCCACGTTGCCGATGTTCGGCGCCACCAGGATCGCGAGCAGCACCACGGTGAAGAACATGATGCCGATCAGCACCTTCATCACCTGCTCGAGCACGTTGTATTGGTTGAACAGCGTGAAGACGAGGCCGACCACACCCGAGATCATGGCCCAGACCTTCATGTCGAGGGCCGGGAACATGGCGGCCAGCGGCAGCGCCGTGGCGCTCATCGCGGTGGCGCCGTAGACGAAGCCCCAGATCACGACATAGATGCCGAAATAGACGCTGGTCCAGCGGCCGAGGCTGCGCCAGCCCTCGAAGATCGTGCGGCCGGTGGCGAGATGCCAGCGGCCGGTGGCCTCCGCCAGCGCGATCTTGACGACGCAGCCGGCGATCACCGCCCACAGCAGCGCATAGCCGAAACGGTTGCCGGCGATCAGCGTCGCCACCAGGTCGCCCGCCCCGACCCCGGTGGCCGCGACGACGATGCCCGGTCCGATGAGGCGCCAACTCGCCTTGCGCTGGGTGCGGGCGCCCCGGTCGTCAGGAGGCCCGGCGCCCCGGTCGTCGGGAGGCTTTGGCACGGGGGCCCTCGCTCGGTCCGGACAGCGGGAGCCGATCATGGTCCGAACGGACCGGGGCGTCAAAAGCCGTCGACGGTGGCCTAGGCCGGGACCAGGCGCGGGTGGCGGGGAACGCCCAGCGGGCAATCGAGCGCGGCGCGGTCCCAGCCGCCGCAATCGGCCGCGGCGGCGTAGGTCGCGGACAGGAAATCGAGCAGTGCCGCATCCGGGTCCGCGGCATCGCGGACGGCGTCGTAGGGCAAGATGAACTCGCCGAGGCCGGTGTCGAACCGGGCCTGGCCACCACCTGCGCGGTCGCGGAACCCCGGCGGTTCGGGATAGGCGTAGGAATAGAAGGCCGCGTGGGGATAGGCGTCGCTGCCGGGCCAGAACCCGGCGCTGCTGACCTCATGCGAATAGGCTTCTCGCGTGACCCGGTCGGGAAGATGCGGCACCCCACCCGGATGCGGCGCCGCCGGCCGGCCCGAGAAGCGCGTCACAGCCAGGTCGAAGCTGCCCCAGAAGAAATGCACCGGGCTGGCCTTGCCGAGGAAGCCGCTGCGGAACAGCTTGAACACGCGGTCGACCTGGATCAGCGCCCGCCAGAAGCGATGGGCGGCCGCGGCATCGTAGGCGACATGCACGCGATCGTCCGGAAACGGAATGGGGTCGGCCATCTCGTTCGGCCACCGGTCGATGGAAACCCGGACGCCCAGCTCGCCCAGCAGGCCGAGCAGCCGCCCATGGAAGTCCGCCACCGCCTGCGGCCGCAGCGCCATCTCGCGCCCCTCGCCCCGACTGGTACGACACACCAGGCGATGGGCGATGAAGTCGAACTCCATCTCCAGCAGCTCGTCCGCGAACGGGATCGGCGAGGTGCCGAGGCCAACGGCAGTGACGTAGAGCGGGACGTGCCAGCCATGGTTCAGCCATGGCGTCAGCGCGAGGCGGACCTTCCCCACGATCTGAGTCCAGAGCTGCAGGGTGGTGGCGGTGTCGCGCCAGCCGGCATAGTCGAGCACCGGCAAGGGCAAGGAGGGTTCAGCGGTCGGCATGGGTAGCTCCGATGTCGTGGCGGACCACGGGAAATCGACTATCCGGTGCGCCTCGATCATGCACCGATTTCCAGCCCGTCGCACGAAGATGGCGTTGCCAACCATGTCGACCGGTGCTACATCGCCTCTCCCCGCGGCCGGACCCGAACAGGGACCCGGCCCCACGGAAACGTGGGCGCGTAGCTCAGCGGGAGAGCACTACGTTGACATCGTAGGGGTCACAGGTTCAATCCCTGTC
>CAZQOA010000065.1:0-27023 GCA_964594715.1 uncultured Rhizobiaceae bacterium
GAACCCGTGCTGCTCGCGGCCCAGCGTGACGCCCAGGTCGAAGCGGAAGCCGTCGACATGGTAGGAGGTCACCCAGTAGCGCAGCGAATCCATGATCAGCTGCAGCACCCGCGGGTGCGAGGCGTTGATGGTGTTGCCGGTGCCGGTGTCGTTCACGCAGTGCCGGGGATCGCCCTCGACCAGGCGGTAGTAGCTGGCATTGTCGAGGCCGCGGAAGGACAGGGTCGGCCCGAGCTCGCTGCCTTCGGCGGTGTGGTTGTAAACGACATCGAGGATGACCTCGATGCCGGCGGCATGCAGGCGCCGCACCGCCACCCGCAACTCGTTGCCCGACCCGGATGCGAGGTAGCGGTTCTCCGGCGCGAAGAAGGCCAGCGAATTATAGCCCCAGTAGTTGCGGAGGCCCTTTTCCACCAGGTAGCGGTCCTGGACGTAGGAATGGATCGGCATCAGCTCGATGGCGGTGACGCCCAGCCGGCGGACATGGTCGATCACCCCCTGGCTGGCGAGGCCGGCGAAGGTGCCGCGCTCGTTCGGCTGGATGTCCTCGCGCAGCCGGGTCAGGCCCCGGACATGGGCCTCGTAGATGACGGTGTCGGACCAGGGCGTGCGTGGCGGCCGGTCGTCGCCCCAGTTGAAGGCGTCGTCGGTGACCACTGCCTTCGGCACCGCGACCGCGCTGTCGCGACGGTCGAAGGACAGGTCGCCGCGCGGCGAGTTGATGCGATAGCCATAGAGCGCATCGGCCCAGCGCACCTCGCCCGCGACCGCCTTGGCATAGGGGTCGAGCAGCAGCTTGTTTGGGTTGAAGCGGTGGCCGCGCTGCGGCTCGTAGCGGCCGTAGGCGCGGAAGCCGTAGAGCAGGCCGACGCCGACGTCCGGCAGGTATCCGTGCCACACCTCGTCGGTGCATTCCGGCAGCGGCAGGCGGGCGATCTCGCGCCGCCCGGACGGGTCGAACAGGCACAGGTCGATGCGCTCGGCATGAGCGGAGAAGACGGCGAAGTTGGTGCCGAGCCCGTCCCAGGTCGCGCCCAGCGGGTAGGATCTGCCGGGCAGCAGGCGATCCGCCATTTTCGCCATTGATCAGGCCTCGTGTCGAAAAAGGAGGGTCGCCAGCGGCGGGAGGCCGATCTCCAGCGCCTGGGATTCGCCATGGCTGGTAGCGTCGATGGTGGTGACACTGCCGTCATTGCCGACGTTGGAGCCGCCATAGACGGCCGCGTCGCTGTTGAGGATTTCGCGCCAGGTTCCCGTGGCGGGCACGCCGATCCGGTAGCGGTGGCGGGGCACCGGGGTCATGTTGCAGACGACCAGGATCGGCGCACCTTCGCCCGGCGCCTCGCGGAGATAGGCGAAGACCGAGTTGGCGCGGTCGTCGCCGACGATCCAGCGGAAGCCGCGGGGTTCGGCGTCGGTGGCATGCAGCGCCGGCTCCCGGCGATAGCAGTGGTTGAGGTCGCCGATCAGGCGCTGCACCCCGCGATGCAGCGGGTCGGCCAGGCTGCCCCAGGCAAGCTCGCCGTCATGGTCCCACTCGCGCTCCTGGGCCAGCTCGCAGCCCATGAAGAGCAGCTTCTTGCCCGGGTGCGTCCACATGAAGGCGCAATAGGCGCGCAGGTTGGCGAAGCGCTGCCAGCGGTCGCCCGGCATGCGCCCCAGCAGCGAGCCTTTGCCGTGGACGACCTCGTCATGCGAGATCGGCAGGACGAACCGCTCGGAGAAGGCATAGACGAGGCCGAAGGTCATCTCGTCGTGATGGTGCCGGCGATGGATGGGGTCGTAGCCGATGTAATGCAGCGTGTCGTGCATCCACCCCATGTTCCATTTGTACGCGAAGCCGAGACCCCCATCCGCAACGGACCGCGTGACCCCGGGCCAGGCGGTCGATTCCTCGGCGATCATCATGGCGCCGGGGCAGCGCTCGGCGACGACGCTGTTCAGATGGCGCAGGAAACCCACCGCCTCCAGGTTCTCGCGGCCGCCATGGATGTTGGGGACCCATTCGCCCGCCTCGCGGCTGTAGTCGCGATAGAGCATCGAGGCCACGGCATCGACGCGCAGCCCGTCGATGTGGAAATGCTCCAGCCAATGGATCGCGCTGGCGATGAGGAAGCCCGCGACCTCGCGCCGGCCAAGATTGTAGATCAGCGTGTTCCAGTCGCGGTGGAAGCCCTCGCGCGGGTCCGCATGTTCGTAGAGGGGGGTGCCGTCGAAGCGCTCCAGCCCGTGCGGGTCGGCCGGGAAATGGGCCGGGACCCAGTCGACGATGACGCCGATCCCGGCGGCGTGGCAGGCATCGACGAAGCGCGCGAAGCCCTCGGGTGACCCGTAGCGGCTGGTGGGCGCGAAGAGCCCCAGCGGCTGGTACCCCCACGACCCGCCGAACGGATGCTCGGCCACCGGCAGCAGCTCGACATGGGTGAAGCCGAGCTCGGCGACGTAGGGGACGAGCGACCGCGCCAGCCCGTCCCAGGTGGCGGCATCGCGCCGCCAGGACCCGGCATGGAGCTCGTAGATGCTGATGGGGGCATCCGGCGCATGGCGGTGGCCGCGGTCGGCCATCCAGGCCGCGTCGGTCCAGGCATATTCGCCGGCGCCGGCGACGATCGAGGCGGTGCCGGGGGCGATCTCGGCGAAGCGCGCCACCGGGTCGGCCTTGGCGGCCAGGCGGCCGCCGCGGGGGCCGAGCAGCGCGTACTTGTAATGCTCCCCCGGTGCCAGCCGCGGCACGAAGAGTTCCCAGATTCCCGCCGAATGGCGCAGTCGCATCGGGTGGCGGCGCTCGTCCCAGGCGTTGAACGAGCCGATGACGGCGGCGCGCCGCGCATTGGGCGCCCACACCGCGAAGCGCACGCCGGGGACGCCGTCGACCTCGGTCGGGACGGCGCCGAGGCAGGATGCCAGCTCGAAGTGCCGGCCCTCCGAGATCAGGTGCAGGTCCAGGTCGCCGAGGAGGGGCCCGAAGGAGTAGGGGTCCTCGGTCTCCTGCAAGGCATCCGGCCAATGGATGCGCAGGCGATAGGGGCCGGGCGCCGCAAGCGGTCCGGCAAACATGCCGGGCGGCTCGGTCGGATGCAGGGGGGCCGCCTCGCCACCGCCGTCGCGGGCGACGACCTCCACCCGGAGCGCGCCCGGCAGGAATGCCCGGACGATGGTTTCGCCATCGACCGCGTGCGGCCCCAGCACGGCGAAGGGATCGCCATGCGTCGCCTGGGCCAATGCCCGCAGGGTGTCGGGATCGAGGATCGGTGCCGGCGTCCCGTCAGCCATCGACGGCCTCCGACGGCGGGCCGAGGACGCGGTCGGCCAGCGCCGACAGGCCGGCCATCGGCACGTCGATCCAGGCCGGACGATTGCCGGCCTCGTAGGCGATCTCGTAGGCCGCCTTCTCGATCAGGAGGAAGTCGAGCAGGTCGGCCTCGGCCTCGTCCTCCGGCAGGCCGGCCGCCTCGCGATAGGCCGCCAGGAAGGCTGCCGAGGATTCCCGGCGGAAGCGGTCCGCCAGCTCGGCCGCCCGCTCCGCCTGGGTCGCCGGCAGCGGGTTCGGGCGCTTGCCGGCGACCGCGGCCGCGGCATAGTCGATCGATCGCAGCAGGCCCGCGACGTCGCGCAGCGGGCTCACCTTGGCGCGGCGCTCGTCCAGCGGCCGGGTGGGCTCGCCCTCGAAGTCGATGATGTAGGCGTCGCCGTTCGCGACCAGCACCTGGCCCAGGTGGAAGTCGCCGTGGATGCGGGTGATGGCGCGCCCGATCGCCGCCCTGGACAGGCGGGCCAGCGCCGCGGCCAGCGCGTCGCGGCGGGCGAGGAGCGACCTGGCGATGACCGCGTCGGCCTCCCGGTCCCACTGCTCGCGGCCGCCGATGGTCGCCAGCGAGGCGCTCAGCATGCCGCTCGCCTGCTCCAGCCAGGCGGCGGCATCGGCTTCGCCCGACCGTGCCGGCGCGAAGGCCGGGTCGGCGGACGGGCGGGCCAGGATCCGGTGCATCTCGCCCAGGCGCCGGCCGATGACGGCGGCGAATTCGGTGCAGGAGGCGATGTGGTCCGCCTCCGAGGCGATGCCCTCGTCGTGGCCGGCCGGATCGTCGATGGCACGCGCCAGCTGCTCCAGCATCCAGGTCCAGGCATCGCCCTGGTTGCGCACGAACCCCTGGGCGATCGCCAGCGAGGCGCGCGCGCCGTCGGCCCCGACGCGCACCACCTCGCCCAGCAGCGGTGCCGAATGGGCGAAGCCCTGCTCGGTCAGGTGCCGGCCCATCTCCGCCTCGGGGTGATGGCCGGTGACGATGCGGCGGAAGATCTTCAGCATCGCCACGTCGGCGATGATGAGCGAGCTGTTGGTCTGCTCGGCCGACAGCCAGGTGATCTCGGGTGCGTCGGGCAGTTCGATGGCACCGATGCCGGCGGTGGCCTCGAACCGGACCTCGCCGTCGCCAGCCGGAATGCGTGCCTCCGACCGGAAGGCGCGCAGCATGGTGCGGGCGAAGGTGGGCAGCGCGAAGGCGTCGGTCAGCAGGCCGACCCGGCGGCCCCGCCGCACCCGCGCGAGGGCGAGCTGGCCCGGCAGCGGGCCCGCCGTCTCGTCCTCCCAGAGGATGGACAGGGGAAGCTGCCAGTTGGTGACCGTGCCGGCATTGTCGACCTCGATCTCGGCCAGCAGGGTCTCGTGCTCGTCCGAGGGCAGCGGCGTCAGGCTGGCCAGCCGGATGGTTCCGGGCTGGCGATCCTTGATCCCGAACCAGCGCCGCATCGCCAGATAGGGGGCGAGGGTTTCGCGTTCGAAGATCGCGCGTTGCGCGGTCTGCAGCTCGGCCGCCAGACGGCCGCGCAGGACCAGGGTCCGATATTCGGGCATGGGTTCGGGCGCCGGGGTATGCCAGCTCGGCCAGTCGGCCTCGTTCGCCAGCAGGAACCAGTAGAAGCCGTATGGGGGCAGGGTCAGCAGGTAGGGAAGCTGCCCGACCGGCGGGAAGACCGAGCCGCCATTGAGCTCGATCGGGATGCGCCCCGCCATCTCCGGCAGTTCCAGCTCGACGGCCTGGGGCGTGCGCGACACGTTGGCGACGCAGAGGATGGTCTTGTCGGCGTCGGTTCGCAGGTAGGCCAGGATCTTGCGGTTGCGCGGATAGAGGAAGACGAGGCGGCCGCGGCCGAAGACGGAATGCTGCTGGCGCACCGCCAGCATCCGGCGGGTCCAGTTCAGCAGGGAATGCGGGTCGCGCCGCTGTGCCTCGACGTTGATCGCCTCGTAGCCGTAGAGGGGGTCCATGATCAGCGGCAGCACCAGGCCGGCCGGGTCGGCGCGCGAGAAGCCGCCATTGCGGTCCGGCGACCATTGCATCGGCGTGCGCACGCCGTCGCGGTCGCCGAGATGGATGTTGTCGCCCATGCCGAGCTCGTCGCCGTAATAGAGGACCGGCGTGCCCGGCATGGTGAGCAGCAGGCAGTTCATCAGCTCGATCCGCCGGCGATCGCGATCCATCAGGGGCCCGAGGCGGCGGCGGATGCCGAGGTTGATGCGCGCCTTGCGGTCGGCGGCGTAGGTTTCCCACAGGTAGTCGCGCTCGGAATCGGTCACCATCTCCAGCGTCAGCTCGTCGTGGTTGCGCAGGAAGATGGCCCATTGGCAGGCCTCCGGGATCTCCGGCGTCTGCCGCATGATGTCGGTGATCGGGAAGCGGTCCTCGCGCGCCAGCGCCATGTACATGCGCGGCATCAGCGGAAAGTGGAACGCCATGTGGCACTCGTCCCCGGCGCCGAAATAGTCCTTGGTGTCCTCCGGCCACTGGTTGGCCTCGGCCAGCAGCATGCGATCGGGATAGCGCTCGTCGATCTCGCGCCGGAAGCGCTGCAGCATGGCGTGGGTTTCCGGCAGGTTCTCGTTGTTGGTGCCGTCGCGCTCCACCAGGTAGGGCACCGCGTCGAGGCGGAGGCCGTCGACACCCATGTCGAGCCAGAAGCGCATGACGCTGAGGATCGCCTTCACCACCCGGGGACTGTCGTAGTTCAGGTCCGGCTGGTGGGAATAGAAGCGGTGCCAGTAGTAGGCGCCGGCCACCGCGTCCCAGGTCCAGTTCGACCGCTCGGTGTCGATGAAGATGATGCGGGTCCCGTCATAGCGGCTGCTGTCGTCCGACCAGACGTAGAACTCGCGGTCGGCGGAACCCGGCTTGGCGGCGCGGGCGCGCTGGAACCACGGATGCCGGTCGGAGGTGTGGTTGACCACCAGCTCGGTGATCACCCGCAGGCCCCGCGCATGGGCCGCCGCGATGAAGCGCCGGACGTCGGCCATGGTGCCGTAGTCGGGATGGACGCCGCGATAGTCGGCGATGTCGTACCCGTCATCCAGGCGCGGCGAGGGATAGAAGGGCAGCAGCCAGATCGCGGTGACGCCGAGGTCGGCGATGTAGTCGAGCTTCGACAGCAGGCCCGGGAAATCGCCGATGCCGTCGGCGTTGGAATCGTAGAACGACTTGACGTGCAGCTGGTAGATGACCGCGTCCTTGTACCAGAGCGGGTCGCCGGCATGGGGGGAGGGCGCACGGATCGCCTCTTCCGCATGGGGAACCCGGAGCGGCGCGTTCATCGGGAATCTCCGGCAAGCGGGGCGATGCGCCAGATCGCATAGGGCAGGTCGGCCGGGTCGAGGCGCACCCGCTGCCGCTTGCCGGTCCACGCGAAGCGGTGCCCACGCACCAGGTCCTCGACCTCCACCGCGGCGTGGTCGGGCAGGCCCCACTCCCACAGCGGGACCTCGAAGTCGCATTCATGGACGGCGAAGGGATCGAGGTTGACGGCGACCAGCACGATGGCCCGCGCGAGCGCCATGCCCGGCTCCGGCAGGCCCTTGCCATAGACCAGCACCTGATTGTCGAAGGCATTGTAGAAGGCCAGGCCGCGATGGGTCTGGAGGGCCGGATGGGTGCGGCGGATGCGGTTCAGCGCGGTGATCTCGTCGACGATGTCGCCCGGGCTGCGCGGCGGGCGGACGCGGAGCTGGTACTTCTCGGAATCGAGATATTCCTCGCGCCCCGGCAGCGGCGCACCCTCGCAGTGCTCGAACCCGGAATAGACGCCCCACAGGCCGGCCAGGGTGGCGGCCAGGGCGGCGCGGACGAGGAAGCCGGGCCGGCCGGAGGTCTGCAGGAAGATGGGATTGATGTCCGGCGTGTTGACGAAGAAGTGCGGCCGGAAGAAGTCGCGCGCCGGTCCCTGCGCCAGCTCCGTCAGGTATTCGGTCAGTTCCGCCTTGCCGTTGCGCCAGGTGAAGTAGGTGTAGGACTGCGAGAAGCCGATCTTGGCCAGCCGGTGCATCATCTTCGGCCGTGTGAAGGCCTCGGCCAGGAAGATCGCGTTCGGGTGCCGGGACCGCACGTCGGCGATCATCCACTCCCAGAACGGCAGCGGCTTGGTGTGCGGGTTGTCGACCCGGAAGGTGAGGACGCCTTCGCCGATCCAGAACAGCACGATGTCGCGCAGCGCGTTCCACAAGGCGGGGACGGCGCCGTCGGCGTAGAAGTCGACATTGACGATGTCCTGGTACTTCTTCGGCGGGTTCTCGGCGTAGCGGATGGAGCCGTCGGGCCGCCAGCGGAACCAGTCCGGATGCTGCGTCAGCCACGGATGGTCGGGGGAACATTGGATCGCGAAGTCGAGCGCCAGTTCCAGCCCGTTCGCCGATGCCGCATCGCGAAGCCGCCGGAAATCCTCGATCGTGCCCAGTTCCCGATGGATCGCGTCGTGCCCGCCTTCGGCGGAGCCGATGGCATAGGGGCTGCCGGGATCGTCGGGGTCCGAGGTCAGCGAGTTGTTCGGCCCCTTGCGGTTGGTGGTCCCGATCGGGTGGATGGGCGGGAAGTAGAGGACATCGAAGCCCATGGCGCGGATGGCCGGCAGGCGCGCAATCACGTCGGCGAAGGTGCCATGCCGCGCCGGATCGTCGGTGGCCGATCGCGGGAACATCTCGTACCAGGCGGCGAACCCCGCCTGCGGCCGCTCGGCATCGACCACCGCGTGCGGGGAATGGCGCACCACGAAGGGCTGGTCGTCATGCTGCTGCATCAGCCGGGTGGTGGCGTCGTCCAGCAGTACCGCCAGTTGCTCGGCGGTGGTGCCGTCGCGCAGCCGGTCCAGGATGGGCTGGAAGCGTTCGGCATCGGCTGCGTCGGCGGCCGTTGCCTCGATCATCCGGCGGCCTTCGACCGTCTCCAGCGCCAGGTCGATCCCGGCCCCGTGCTTGGCTTCGATCTCGTGGTGGAAGCTGCCATAGCGGTCCCACCAGGCCTCGACCGTGAAGAGATGCCGGCCGACCCGCGCCGGGGTGAATTCCGCGCGCCAGACATCGTTGACGGCCGGGCGCATGGGGACGGTGCGCCAGTCCGTCTCGTCCTCCGGCCGCCACAGCAGGTTGGCGGCCAGCATGTCGTGCCCGTCCGCGTAGATATCGGCTTCCACCGCCACGACCTCGCCGACCACGCGCTTGGTGGGGAAGCGCCCGCCATCGACCGCCGGGGTCAGGCGCTCGATGACCAGGCGTGGCGACATGGCGGCGCGGCGCGCGGTCTGGCGGGCGCGGCCGGCGGCGGGACGCACCGGGGCCGCGCGTTCGACGCGCACGATCCGCACCTCGGCCGGCTCCAGGTCGCCGGCCGGCACCGGGGCGCCGCAAAGGCCGGTGGTGGGGGTGAAGGCGGCACCGGCCGATGGCGGCATGGTATCGAAGTCTCCGCTCGGCACGGCCGCCTCCAGGTCCGGGTTGATGAGGATCAGCACCCCGTCCTGCGCCATGCGGACATCCGCGGCGTCGCTGCGCAGGATGGCGGTGGCGGCGCTGCCCGGTCCGGACAGCGCCCGCATCTCGCCCTGCACGCCCAGCGCGTCGATGCGGTCGACGAGGCCGTTGGCGGCGCGCACGTCGGCGCACAGGTCTTCCATGGTTACCGGCCGCTCGAAGCCGGCGGGGACGAGGATGCCGCTGGCGGTGGCGGCGGCCAGCCGCAGCGCGCGGCGATGGGCGGCGGCCACGTCGTCGCGCGGCTTGAGGCGGGTCGCGAGGCGGTCGCCGAAGGGGGCTTCGACCGTGCCGATCGGCGGCGCCACCCGCCGCAATGCCTCGTGCTCTTCGGCCAGCCACGCCGCGCGCCCATCCCACCAGGCGGTGGACGCGAAGGTCGCAGCGAACCCGACGCCCTCCAGGGTCGGCAACGCATTCCAGGCGACGCCCGGCGTCCAGGCCAGGAAACGCACGGACGGCACCGCCCGGATCAGGTCGCGCCACAGCGCCGGCGGCACCAGGCCCGGATGCAGGCAGCGGAAGGCGGCGACGCCGGCCGCGGCCAGGCGCATCAGCCGCTCGACCCACCACTCGGTCAGGCCGGCCAGCGCCGGCGCATGCTCGAAGCGTGCGACCGCGACCGGTCGTCCCGCATGGCCGATCGCGCGATCGGAGACGCGGTAGAGCCCGCGACCGCCTTCGATGAAGGCGCCGTCGGCGGCCGCGCGATCGATCACCAGGTCGAGTGCCAGGGCAAGCTGATGGTCGCGGCACGCGTCCACGATGCGGGCGACCGCTTCGTCGGCCGACCGGCCGGCGGCCAGCGCCGGCAGCGCATGCTCGTGGTCGGCGGTCAGCAGGAGATCGCCGTCATGGCCCGGCAGGAATGGCGGCGGCAGGGCCAGATGGTCGAAGCCGAGGCTCCGGGCTTCCGCGAGCCGCCGGTCCCAGCCGGCGAGCGGGCCGGCGGTCGATGGATCGAGATACTGGATCTTGGCTGCCGTCATGGCTCCCCGTCGCACGGGCGTCCACCCCATGCGGCCCGCCTCGTCTGCTGTCGGATTGGCTCGCGGGGAGAACGGCAAGGGGGCCGGTTGGTTCCCCCAGGAATCGTCATCCGGGGTGGCCCAACGAAGAAAGCCGCCGACCCCTGGAAGGGCCGGCGGCTTTTCGGCGATCGGCTGGGGCCTACTTGGCCCCGGGTCTATTTGACCCCGGGCCTACTTGACCGACGAGAAACTGGTCGGTTGCAGGAAGCTGTTGGTGATGGTGGCGACGATGGCACCGTCCTTCTCGGTCTCGGCCCGGGCGGCGAGCCATTCCGGGTCGGACTGGAATGCGTTCCACTTCTGCTCGCGCTCGGCCAGCGATTCCCAGGCCAGGAGATAGTAGAGGTCCTGGTTGGATTCCCCGACCAGCACCGTCCAGAACCCGGCCTGGCGGATGCCGTGCTGCGCCCACTTCTTCAGCGTGATCGTGTCGAACCGCTTCAACAGCGCCGGCAATCGGCCCGGCAGGCAATGATAGACCCGCAACTCATAGATCATCCTCTTAGTCCCTCTTTCCACGGTTCGAAGCAAGATCACGATGGTCAGGCCGCGACCTGGGCCACGGTCGGGGCGTCGCCGGCGACGGTGGTGCGGCGCATGTCGCGTGGCTCGCGCGTCTCGTCGAAGGCGCGCACGCGGTGCATGGTCTGGCGGTTGTCCCACATCACCAGGTCGAACTGGCGCCAGACATGGGCATGGACGAACTCGCGCTGGGTGGCATGCTCGGTCAGGTCGCGGATGAACGAGCGCGCCTCCGGCATCGGCCAGCCGACGATGGTGCCGATATGCGAGGCGAGATAGAGCGACTTCCGCCCGGTGACCGGGTGGGTGCGCACGAGGCGCTGGCGCACCGGCCGGAAGGTCTGCTTCTCCTCGTCGGTCAGTTCGGTGAAGCCGAGCAGGCCGCGCGAATACATCAGGGAGTGCTCGCACACGAGATCCTCGATCTCGGCCTTGGTCCGGGCGTCGAGCGCGTCGTAGGCGGCCCGCATGTCGGCGAACTCGGTGTTGCCGCCGGCGGACGGGATGGTGCGCCCGGACAGCAGCGAATATTTCGCCGGGATCGCCCGGAACGAACTGTCGGAATGCCACAGGCGATTGCCGAGGTTGAACATGCGCCGCCGGTCGTCGCGCGCCAGCACGCGGTTGTCGCGGTCGAGGTTGGAGACGTCGGCCAGCCGCACGTCGAGGCGGCGATCCTCGGCCTTGGTGATGTTGCCGCCGATCGCCAGCTCGAGCTCGCCGAAGTTGCGGCTGAAGGCGACCTGCTGCTCGTCGGTGAGGTCCTGGCCGTGGAACGCCAGGACCGCATGGCGATCCATGCCGGCCTCCACCGCGGCCACCTCGGCCGGGGTCAGGGGCCGACGCATGTCGATGCCTTCGACTTCGGCGAAGAGATGCGGATGAAGCGGGCGTATATGAACGCTCATGGCAATCTTCCCTCCGGATGGCGGGCCTCGATCGTGCCGTTGGCGGCGAGCTTAGCGCCCGCATCGAGAGCGGGGAAGAGTGGGGGGAGGGACGAATGATCCGACGGTCGATCAATGCCACCGATGCGCCGGCCGCGGCCGGCGGCTACGCCCAGGCGGTGGAGGTTTGCGGTGCCGAACGGGTGCTGCATGTCAGCGGCCAGGTTCCAGAGGACGCCGACGGCCAGGTCCCGGCGACCTTCGCCGGGCAATGCGAGCTGGTCTGGCACAACGTCGCGGCGCAACTGCGCGCCGCCGACATGACACTGGATCACATCGTCAAGGTGACCACGTTCCTGGCCGACCGCGTCCATGCCGCCGAGAACGGCGCCATCCGGCGTGCGGTCCTGGGGAACCGCACGCCGGCGCTGACGGTGATCATCACCGGCATCTATGACGAGCGCTGGCTGCTGGAGATCGAGGTCGTGGCGATGGCGTGATGCTATTTCAACGGGAAGCCGAGGGTGCGGACGGCGCCCTTCAGCCGGTCGCGCCCCCGCAGGGCACCGACGGTGGCGATGCGCGCCAGCACGCGCTGGGTCCAGCTATCGGCCTTCATCTCGTGGCGCCGGGAGAAGTGACCCAGCTCCACGTCATAGGCGGCGCGGTGCGCGGCCTCGTCGTCGGTCCGGTATCGATCATGGTGGAGGATCGCTGCCTGCGGCAGGCGCGGCTTCACCTCGGACGCGGCCGCGGGCTCGGCATAGCCGACGCACAGGCCGAACACGCCGACCGCCCCCGGCGGCAGGTGGAGCAGCTTCGCCACCTGCTCCACGTCGTTGCGCAGTGCGCCGACATAGACCGTCGACAGGCCAAGCGATTCTGCGGCGACGACGGCGTTCTGGGCCGCCAGCGCGGCATCGATCGCGGCCACCAGGAAGGGCTCGAGATAGGGCAGGCCCTCCAGCAACTTGCCCTCGGCCTCGGCGATCCGTGCCGTCCGCGACAGGTCGGCCAGCCAGACCAGGAACAGCGGGCATTGCCGGATATGCTTCTGGCCGTCGGCGATCTCGGCCAGGCTGGCGCGGGTCGCGGGGTCGGTGACCGTCACCACCGACCAGGCCTGCAGGTTGGAGCTGGTCGAGGCGGACTGGGCGGCGGCGACCAGCGTCTCCAGGGTGCCGGCCGGCACCGCCGTTTGCAGATAGCCGCGCACCGACTTGTGGCCGAGCAGCAGGCCGATGGCGTCGTTCCACGGCCCCGCGGCGGGAACGGCATCCCGCCCATAGCGTTTGGCCAGCGCTTCGTGCTGCGTCGGCAGGGTGCCGGAAATCGCGTCCATCGATGAGGTTCCTCGGGGAAGGGGATGCTGGCGACGTAGGAATGCATCATCTGTGCCCGACCGCGGCGCGCGCGTCCATTGCTTGTCGAGCGGCGCCAGCCGATCATCGGAGTCGAGCTGAGGGGGGAAGGAAAGCGATGAAGCGAGGATTGACCGTTGCCGCTACCGCACTCCTGCTGGGCCTTGCGGGGCCGGTCCTGGCCCAGGGTATCGACCGCGCCGACAAGCCCGACGAGGTCGGCCTGTCGAGCGAGCGGCTGGAGCGGATCGGCAAGCGGATGCGCGACGGGGTGGCGAAGGGCGAACTGCCGGGCGCGGTGGTGCTGATCGCCCGGCATGGGCAGGTCGGGTACCTGGAGGCGTTCGGCCTGCGCGACCCCGAATCGAAGGCGCCCATGACCAAGGATGCGATCTTTCGCATCGCCTCGATGACCAAGCCCTTCACCTCGCTGGCCATCATGATGCTGGCGGAGCAGGGCCTGCTGTCGATCGCCGACCCGGCCGAGAAGTACCTGCCGGAATTCAAGGATCTCAAGGTCGGCACGCTGCGGTCGGGGGCGGACGGCAAGCAGGAGGTGGTGCTGGAGCCGCAGCGGCGGCCGATGACGCTGCAGGACCTGCTGCGCCATACCTCGGGCCTGACCTACGGGGCGGCCGGCAGCAACCCGCTGAAGCAGGCCTATGTCGACGCCAAGGTGCGCGACCGCGGCCAGACCAACGCGGAGCTGGTGACCAAGCTGTCCAGGCTGGCGCTGATCCACCAGCCCGGCACCACCTGGGAATACAGCATGTCGACCGATGTGCTGGGCCGCGTCGTCGAGGTGGTGAGCGGCATGCCGCTCGACCGGTTCTTCGACGAACGCATCATCAAGCCGCTGAAGCTCACGGATACCGGCTTCTCCGTCCCCGCCGAGAAGGCCGCGCGCGGCGCCCGTCCGCAGCGCGAGGGACCGAAGAACGAAGTGCCCAAGGTTCCGCTGGTGACCGACAACTTCAAGTGGAAGTCGGGCGGCGGCGGCATGGTCTCGACCGCCTCCGACTATGCCCGGTTCTGCCAGTTCTGGCTCAATGGCGGGCAGCTCGACGGGGTGCGGCTGGTGTCGCGCAAGACGGTCGAGCTGATGGCCAGCGACCACCTGCCGCCCGGGACCGTCATGGGGCCGGACATGGCGCGCTTCGAGGCGCTGCTGCCGTCGCATGACCTGGGGCAGGGCTTCGGCCTGGGCTTCGCCGTGCGCAACGATGCCGGCCTCAACCCGCTGCACGGCTCGCCCGGCGACTTCTTCTGGGGTGGTGCCCATGGCACCTATTTCTGGGTCGATCCGGCCGAAGGCATGTTCGCGATCCTGATGATGCAATCGCCGCAGGCGCGGCTGCCATACCGCTACCTGATGCGCGAGCTGGTCTACCAGGCGATCGTGGATTAGGCGGCGCCGTCTACCGGGTGCCGAAGGCCCGGAAGCCCCACCACCAGCGCGTGGCCGCGGTCAGCAGGCAGAGGCCACCGAAGCCCCAGGCGAGTGCCGCGAACCAGTCCGGCCGGATGCACATGGCGGCAAGGCAGGCGATCGTCTCCGTCCCCTCGGTGATGCCGCCCAGATAGTGGATGCCCTTGGTCGGCGGCCTGGGTTCCGCCCCGCCGCGCCTGGCGGCGATGGCGGCGAAGGCGAGGAAGCTCGACCCGGTGCCGACGAAGGCGAGCAGCAGGAAGGCGGCGGGCAGGCCGTTCGCCGCCGGGTCGGCCAGCGCGAAGCCGAACGGCACCGCGGCGTAGAAGAAGAAATCGAGCACGATGTCGAGGAAGGCGCCGCGATCGCTGGGACCGGCGATGCGGGCCACAGCGCCGTCGAGACCGTCGCACAGGCGATTGGCGAGGATGCAGCCGAGCGCCGGCAGGAAGTGCCCGCCCGCGAGCAGCGGCACGGCGGCGATGCCGACCAGGAACCCGGCGATGGTGATCCGGTCGGCGCCGATCCCGCGGGCGGCGAGGTGGCGCGCCGGGCCGCGCAATGCCCGGTGCAGGAAGGGTTCGATCAGCCGGTCGAGCAAGGTCCCGGGGACCGTCAGGCCCCAGCTTCGATCGGAAACACCAGGCAGGTGCCGGTGCCGTGGGCATAGACCCGGCCGTCGCCGGCTCCGACCAGGCGCCCTTCGGCGGTACAGATGCGGCGACCCTCGCTGATGATGCGGCCCTCGGCCAGCAAGGGGCCGACCTTGGTGCTGACGGCGCGGGTGAAGTTCACCTTGGTCTCGATGCTGGTGTAGGCGAGGCCGGCCGCCAGCGTCGCATGGACGGCGCAGCCGATGCAGGAATCGAGCAGCGTCATGGCGAGGCCGCCATGGATGGTGCCGAGCGGGTTGTAGTGGCGTTCGTCGGGCACGACGCGGAAGACCGCGCGCCCGCGCTCCACCTCGATCAGGGTAAAGCCGAGGGTGGCGGCCATCGGCGGCGCCGGCAGGGCGCCCGTGATGATGCCGGACAGGAAATCGAGGCCGCTCAGGCCGGCCATGATTGCCGGCGGAACCAG
Source organism: uncultured Rhizobiaceae bacterium (assembly GCA_964594715.1). Lineage (GTDB taxonomy): Bacteria > Pseudomonadota > Alphaproteobacteria > ATCC43930 > Allostellaceae > Allostella. Next base: position 15,102 of record CAZQOA010000065.1, read on the forward strand.
GCCATACGCGGTGGCGTCCGTGCCAGGGCGCTGCTGCATGCCGCTACTTTCCGTTGCCGTCTTGTGGTCAGTCGATCCGGCCGATTTCCGCGAAGTCGCGCGGGGCCATCGGCGTTGCGGCGGCGTTCGCCGCGCCCGGCCAGGCCAGGTCGTGGAAATAGGCGCCGATCGGGCGCGCGGTTTCGAATATCGCGGCAAAGCCGACCGATGGCCAGAAGCCGCCGATGACGAGGTAGGAAACGCCGAGCGATTCCGCGGCCGAGACCACGCCGTGGGAGACGCGCTTCCAGATGCTTCGTTGCCAGAGCGGCATCTCCGAGCGCTCGGGATCGATGCCGACCATCTCGACGATGCGGCGCTGGCGGCGATATTCGGCCTCGCCGATCCGGCCGGCGGCCTTCAACGCATCGAGTCCGGCCAAGTGCCGGGCGGTCAGGCGCGGACCGAGGTCGGGGCCCTCCCAGAGGGCCGGCGGCAGGGCTTCGTCGGGGATCTGCCCGCGCAGGCCCAGTTCGACCGCTTCGCGCACCCAGATCGCCCATGTGCCGAGGCGTCGGATCGCTGCGCGGCGATCGGCATCGTCGAAGGTACGCTCCGGCGACCAGCGATTGCCGGCCCAACTTGCCGTCGGCAGCGACGTGCGGAAGTCCGGGGGCGCGAAATAGTAGCGGACGTCGACCACATGATTGCGGTTGCGCGCACGGATGCCGACCTCGAGCCAGGTGTCGGTGACGACCGCGCCCATCGCCCCCAGCCGCTCGCGCGCGGCAAGCCAGACCGGTGGTCCCGCCACGGCATCGCTCAGGACGACATGGTTGATGAAGAGGCAGAGGCCGTCGACCTCGGTATCATAGGCGATGTAGGCGAGGTGGATGTCGTCGCGACTGCATTCCCGGGGGGCGGTCAGCGGCGCGTTGCGGCCGACCGCGTTGGCGCGGACGATGGCGATGCCGGCGACCGCGCCGGCTTCCACCCGCGCCAGGGCGCGCGTGACGAAAGGCTCGCTGCCGTCATCCTCGATGGTCTCGCCGACCACCGTCCATTGGCCCGGCGGCAGCGGGACCAGCTTGCCGGCGATCTCATAGGCGCCGCGCACGGTGGCGGCCAGGCCGGCGCCGGCGTCGAGCGCCAGCAGGCCGGCGAGCAGGGTGATGCGGAGAAGGCGCCCGATGGGTGTCGCCACGCCGTTCAGCCCGCCGGTAACGCGACGCCGGCGACGAAGTCCATCGGCGGTCGCGCGACCTCCCAGTCCCAGCCCATGTCCACCAGATGCTCGCCCACACCGTCGGCGACACCCTGCCAAACCGTCAATATGCCCGCGACATAGGCGCTGCCGGTGACCACCATCCCGGCCCCCATCGCCAGCGATGCCTGCACGATGCGGCTGCTGGCTGCCTGCGCGAGACGACGCTGCCAGCGGCTGGCCCCGGCCGGGGCCTCGGCACCCTGCGCGACCGATCCCGGCCAGGGCAGGTCTGCGGTGGGGCCCAGCGGATCGTAGATGCGGTCCTCGATCTCCTGCATTGCCCGCACGATCCACGGCGCCAGCATGCGGGCACGCAGACGCAGCATCGGGGGCTCCGCGGTGGACGCACGATGGACCGGCATCCGCCTGGCCGGCTGCTCGGCCGCCCAGGCATAGCGCACGTCAACGACGTCGCGGCGGTCGCCGACGCGGGCGCCGGCTACCGCCAGCGCCCCGGGCAGGGCCCAGCCGCGACGGATGATCTCCGCATGCCCGGCCGCCCAGGCCGGCATCATGGTCAATGTCGGGCCCGATGCGGGCGAAACCTCGACGTAGGCGCAGGAGAGGTTGCGCGCTTGCGTCCGCACGCCGGTCGCGTAGAGGGCGTCGACATTCAGGCATTCGCTGGCCGGCCCCCAGCCAGACGCGACCGGCAAGGTGTTGGCATGGGCCAGGACCAGGCCCTCGACGATGCCGCCGCGGACCTGGATCAGCATGACGCCGCCGATGGCGCCATAGGCACCCGGAGACGGACCCGCGACCGAACCGTAGCCTTGGCCCACGACCGTCCATTCACCCGGGGGAAGGGGGATCGGCTTGCCGAGCAGCGGCAGGGTCGAGCGGTAGGCCTCGCCGTCGCGCGGCAACTCGCCGGCCTTGCCGGAAGCGGCCAGAAGCGACGCCATGCAGGCTGCAATGACGATAGCCACCCTTTGCACGACCGGACTCAAAAGTACGCCCCCTGACAATGCGGCTGGAGTGGAGCATGGCGGCCGCCTGCTGGCTAGAGGCGGCGCGGTGGACTATCCGCCGCGCCGCCTCCATGGCGCGGTCAGTCCGCACCATATGCAGGAGACCAGTCAGGAAGGAATCTCGATGCTGACCGAACAGGAAACCCGCCTCGGCCGCGAGGCGGTTGGGGTCTTTTACCGGCCGGAGGACCTACAGGAAGCGATCGACGAGCTGCTCAGCTCCGGCTTCCATCGCGCGCAGTTGAGCCTGCTCGCCGCCGATCATGCGGTGGATGCAAAGCTCGGTCACCTCTATCGGCCGATGGGGGCGCTGGCCGACCTGCCGGCTGCGCCGCGAGCGGCCTACGTCTCGCCGGAAGCCATCGGCGGTGCCGAAGGCGGGCTGATCGGCGGCCTCGTCTATGTCGGTGCGGTGGCCGCGGCCGGCGCCATCGTGGCGACCGGCGGCACCCTGGCCGTGGCGATCGCCGCGGCCGCGGTGACCGGTGGTGCGGGTGGCGTCATCGGCTCCGTCCTGGCCGGATGGGTCGGCGCCCACCACGCGAACTACCTCCAGGAGCAGCTCGAGCGCGGTGGCCTGCTGCTATGGGTGCGCGCGTGGGATGCCGGCGACGAAGCCCGTGCGGTCGCCATCCTGCGCAAGCATTCCGGTGCCGGCGTCCACACCCACGCCCTGCCGGCGGAGGCCTACGGGGCCTGACCGCCGCCCAAGGGAGTCCATCCCCGGGCGGCGGAGAGATGTCGTGGTTCGCCCGTACCTAGGTCCTATGACAGGGTTGCCAGGGTCTTGCGCCGGATCAGGTCGAAATCGATCTCCGCGCCGAGGCCGGGCTTGGTCGGCGCCCGCACCATGCCGTCGCGGCCGACCTCGATCTCTTCCAGCATGCCGTATTTCTGGGCCGCCTCCGGCAGCAGCACCTCGAAGAACTCGCAGTTCCGGAGCGCCATGGTGACATGCAGGTTGGCGAGGTTGTTCAGCGAGTTGCCACCATGGTGGATCTCGTAGTTCATGCGGAAGGCCTCGGCCAGGTGGGCGGTCTTCAGCACCGTGGTGATGCCGCCCTTCACGGCGACGTCGCCGCGCAGATAGTCGGTCGCCCGCTCGGTCAGCCAGACGGCATAGGAATCGAGGCCGGCCAGCGGGTATTCGGTCGCCATGATGGGGATGCGGAGCGCCTGGCGCAGCTTGACGTAATTATAGATGTCCTGGTCGGCGAGCGGGTCCTCGTACCAGTAGTAGTTCATTTCCTCGACCGCCCGGCCGACCCGGAGCGCGGTCGGGTAGTCGTAGCCCCAGGTCGAATCCAGCATCACCGTGTAGTCGTCGCCGACGGCCAGCCGTACCGCCGCGCAGGCGGCGATGTCGTCCTTGAGGCGCTGTGGCGGGTGGATCTTATAGGCGGCCCAGCCGCCCTCCTTGAACTCCACCGCCTGCTCGGCATAGGCGGCGGCCGAGGGCAGCACCTCGGAGCTGGCATAGGCCGGCACCGCATCGCGGTAGGACCCCATCAACTGGTGGACCGGCATGCCGGCGACCTTGCCGGCGATGTCCCACAGCGCGACGTCGACGACCCCGATCGCCCGGGTCGTGGTCTGGCGCACGCGCGCCCACATCAGATGGTTCAACTTCTCGCGGTCGAGTGGGTTCTGGCCCATGATCCGCGGCTTCAGCGCGCGGATCAGCGAGGCCGCCTCGCTGTCGGCGGGGTTGGTGGCGGAGCCGAGGAAGCCGTGCCCCTCGACCCCCTCGTCGGTCCGGATGGTGAGGAGCCCGAGCTTGCTCTGGCCGGTATTCTGGGCCGCGTGGGCGCCGTAGCTGAGGTTGGGGATGCCGTCCCATGCGAACAGGGTGAGGGTGACGTCGGTGATCTTCATGGTGGCCAGCCCTATTCCGCGCGGATGCCGGCGCCGCGGATGACCTCGCCCCAGCGCGCGCTGTCGGCGGCGATCAGCTCCTGCAGGCGGGCCGGCGGGCCGACGATGATCTCCAGCCCGTTCTTCGCCATGCGGGCCTGGAAGTCGGGGTCGGCCGCGACCTTGTCGAGGGCGGCATTCCACTTGGCGACGATGTCGGCCGGCAGCCTGGCGGGGCCGACCAGGCCGAACCAGTTGCCGATCTTGAAGTCGGGCACGGTCGCGCTGACCAGCGGCAGGTCGGGGAAGAGGGGGCTCGCCTTGGGCGCGCCGAAGGCCACGGCCCGCACGCCCTTGCCGTCGATCTGGCCCAGGAACTCCGGCATGTTGCCGAACATCAGGTCGGTGCGGCCGGCGGTGATGTCGACCAGCGCGTTGGCGCCGCCGCGATAGGGGACATGCAGCATCTGGGTCCCGGTCAGGCGTTGGAACAGCTCGCCCGCCAGATGCTGGCTGGAGCCGTTGCCGACCGAGGCGTAGGTCAGCTTGCCCGGATTCGCCTTGGCGTAGGCGATCAGCTCCGGCACCGTCTTGAAGGGCGCCTGCGGGCCGCTGATCAGCATGTTGTAGACGTTGGCCAGGCTGGCGATCGGGGTCACGTCCTTGTTCGGGTCGATCGCGACCTTCAGGCCCGGCATCTGCGGCAGCACGGTGTGGTTGGCCATCGTCGACAGGCTGACCGTGTGCCCGTCGGGGGCGGCGCGCGACACCTCGGTCAGGGCGATCATGCCGGACGCGCCGGTCTTGTTCTCCACCACCACGTTCTGGCCGAACACGGGCCCGAGCTTCTCGGCGAACATGCGCGAGACGAGGTCGCAGCTGCCGCCGGCCGAGAAGCCGCACAGGAAGCGGATGTCGCGCGACGGGAAGTCGGCGGCCATGGCGGTACCGGACAGCGCGAACGAGAGCACGGCTATGGCGAGCGGTCGGCGGATCATCGGCGCTTCCTCCAGTTTCTTCCCGCGCGGGCTGCGCCGCGACGGGTGCGACCATAGCCCTTGTCCTGCGGGAAATTCACGCGGTTTTGCACGGAAGCCGTTGCCGTGGGCGCGGCCGGGCGGTACGGGTAGCCCATCTTTCGACCCTGTCCTGGTGGGCCATCAGATGCGAATAGGCGTTCTCGAAGCCGGCCGCGTGCCGCCCGACATGGCCGACCGTCATTCCGGCTTCGGACCGATGATGGAGCGCCTGTTGCAGGCGGCCGAGCCGGCGGCCCGGGTCACGGTCTATCCGGTCCTGGACGGCGTCTTCCCGGCGTCGACGCGGGCCGAGGATGGCTGGCTCATCACCGGGTCGCGGCACGGGGTCTATGACGACCTGCCATGGATGCGCACCCTGAAGGATTTCCTGCGCCAGGCCGTCCGGGACGCGGTGCCGGTGGTCGGCATCTGCTTCGGCCACCAGATCCTGGCCGCCGCGCTGGGTGGGCGGGTCGAGAAGTCGGACCGCGGCTGGGGCGTCGGCTTGCAGCACTATCCGCTGCTGAAGCGGCTGCCGTTCATGGCGGGCGCGCCGGCCGGCTTCGCCATCCAGGCGATGCACCAGGACCAGGTGGTCGAGCTGCCGCCGGGGGCCGAGGTGATCGCGGGCTCGGACTTCTGTCCCTATGGCGCGCTCGCCTATGGCAAGGCCGCGCTGTCCTTCCAGGGCCATCCGGAGTTCGCCACCGACTTCGCCCGCGAGTTGATCGCGACGCGCAAGGGCGGGGTGATCCCGGCGACGACCGCGGATGCCGCCCTGGCTTCGCTGGCCGATTCCAGCGACGCACCCCTGGTCGGCCGCTGGATCGCGGACTTCTTCCGCGCGGCGCATGCGGAAGGCCAGCCAGTGGCAGCCATGTCCTGACGGCTTGCTACAGGTGCGCGTAAAAATCCATCCGTGCGTGCAGTACGCGGACGATCAGCACATCTGACTTTGCCGCCGTGTAGAACAGGACATGCGAGCCCTTGCGGTGGCTGCGATAGCCGTAACGGATCGCATCGCAGTTGGACCCGAGATATGCGTTCCGGCCGATCAGTTCCGTCGCGGCGCGCAGCCCTACCACATACTCCCGCGCCCCGGCCTCGCCGAACCGCTCCTTGCCGTACCTGAAGATGTCCGCCAGATCGGCCACCGCCCGGTGCGACAGCCGGACCTTAGCCACGCGGTGGCGGCGCCCCGCGCAGCACGTCGGCGAATATTTCGTCCACGGAGCGCGGATCGACGCCGCTCGCCTCTCCCTCGATCAACGCCGCTCGCAATGCCTCGAGCTGTTCCTGATCCGCCCGGTCGCGGCGGATCAGGTCCCGGACATAATCGCTGACGTTCGCATATCGGCCCGAGGCAACCCGTTCCTCTGCCCAAACCTTCATCGGATCCGGCAGCGACACGTTCATGGTGGCCATGTCGGTCTCCATTCCATTCGATCGACAATATAGCGTTCTATGACAAGGTTTGCCATTTATCGTCGCGGTCATGGTGGGTGCGATGGCCCCGGAAGCACCGCGACCCCGACCGTGGCGGCGGCCTGGACCAGCGTCCGGTCCTTGGTGGCGAGCGGCACCGTCTGCCGCATCGCGAGTTCCAGATAGGCTGCATCGTAGCTGGTCAGGCGATGCGTCCGGGCAAGCGCCAGGATCGCCGCGCCGGCCAATGCCGGGGCCTCCGGGTCCACGACGATCGGCAGGCGAGCGAACAGCGCAAGCTGGCTCGTGACGCTGGTCATGGCGATGCGACCGCGCCGCTCTGCCTGGAGCAGCACGTTCACGAACTCCAGATGCCAGATGGTCGGAACCAAGGCCCCTTCGACCCGCAACCGGTCGAGCAGGGCATCGGTGGCGGCGCTCGCCTCGTCCTCGAAGCACCAGGCGACGGCGACCGAGCAGTCGAGGACGAATGCGCTCAACGTCGCCCTTCGTCGCGCAGTTCGCGCCAGGACAGGCCGGCAAGCGAGGCGTCCTTGCGCAGGGCTTTGATCCGTTCGATCACGCGGTCGCGCTGATCCTCGTCACCCGCCTCGGCGGGGACCAGCTTTGCAATCGGCTTTCCGTGCCGAGTGATCACAATTTCTTCCCCGCGCGCCACCCGCTCCAGCAATGCGGAGAGGTGCGTCTTGGCCTCGAATGCCCCTACCGTCGCCATTCGCCGATTTCCTGCAAATTCCATCTAGTCGGATAATCTAGTCTGATTAGTCGGGAATCAAGGTCGAGCCTAGTTTGGAATGGCGCCAATCTTCTTCGGACCGGCTTGCCATGAATGCCCCGATCTTGGTTGATTGGCATCATGCAAGCGGACGAAGCGTCATCAGCGGAAGTGATCCCGGCGGCAGCCCGCGATCGCGAACGCTCCATGCTGGTGGCGACACTGTCCGACTTCGTGCTCATCCTCGTGGCCGTCGCGGCCGGCGTCTGGGCGAACTCCCTGATGATCCTGGCGGAGTCGCTGCGGGGAACCCTGCTGTTCGCGCTCGAACTCATGCTGCTCCTGCTGCTCCGGCGCATCCATCGCGGTCGCACCCACGACTTCGACTACGGCTCGGGCAAGATGGAGCAGTTCGCCAATCTCGGCATCGGGCTGGCGATGGGGCTGGGCGGCCTGTGGGTCGCCGGTGCAGCTGCCTATCGCTGGTGGAACCCGCCGGACCAGGCGTCCCTCGGCCTCGTCTTCGCCGCATTGGTCGGAGGAGTGAACGTCCTCCAGAACGGCGTGGCGTTCCGCGGCTTGTGGCTGGCCGGCCGCGACGGCAGCTCGGTCATCATGGTGGGCCAGATCCGCACCCGCCTCGCCAAGCTGGTCTCCTCCGGGATCGTGCTGGTCGCGCTCTGTGCGAATGCGGTCTTCGGCGATGGTCCCCTGGGCGTGGCCGCCGAAGTGCTGGGGTCGGGCTTCGTGGCGCTGGTGATGCTGGAACTGGCCGTCTCGATGTGGCGGCAATCCTTGCCCTCGCTGCTGGACCGCACTTTGGCCGAAGCCCAGCAGGAGCTGATCAACCGATCGTTGATCAGTCATTTCGAGCAGTATGACGAGCTCGTGGCGGTGCGTTCCAGGCTCTCGGGCGATACACCGATGGTCGAGATCGTCCTTGGTTTCGCCGGGCATCGCCAGATGGCCGAAATCCAGCAGGTGGTCGACAAGGTCGCGGCCGACCTCCGGCACCTGATCCCCGGTTCGATCGTTTCAGTCGCGCCGGTTGCCTCGGCGGCGACCGGCACGTAGCACCCGGCAGTGCGCGACGGCAAGTCGATGGGCCTGCGTTGTTGAACCAAGAATACGCGTCACGCGTTTCGGAGCGTACACCGTCGGAAGATCCGCGGATGAAACAGGCAGAGCGATTGCAGGCTTCCCGATCCGATGAATGGCGCTACCGCCTCCTTATCCAGGCGGTGACCGACTATGCCATCTACATGCTCGATCCGGACGGCATCGTGAGCAGTTGGAATCCGGGCGCTCAGCGATTCAAGGGATATGCGCCGGACGAGATCATCGGGCGGCATTTCTCATGCTTCTACGGCGAGGAGGATCGTCGGGCGGGCCTGCCCGCCGCGGCGCTCGAGGTGGCTGCCCGCGAGGGCAAGTTCGAGCATGAAGGCTGGCGCATCCGCAAGGATGGAACCCGCTTCTGGGCGCATGTGGTGATCGACCCGATCCGTGGCCCCGGCGGGGAATTGCTCGGGTTTGCCAAGATCACCCGCGACCTTACCGAGCGCAAGGCGTCCGAGGACGCATTGCGGCGAAGCGAAGAGCGTTTCCGCATCCTGGTGCAGGGCGTCCGGGACTATTCGATCTATATGCTCGATCCGGAAGGGCGGATCACCAGCTGGAATACCGGTGCGGAACGGATCAAGGGCTATTCCGAGAAGGAGATCATCGGCCAGCATTTCTCGCGCTTCTATACCGACGAGGATCGCGCGCGCGGCGAGCCCCAGAAGGGGCTCGCCATCGCCATGCGGGAAGGCAGGTTCGAAAAGGAGGGGTGGCGGATCCGCAAGGACGGCACCCGCTTCTGGGCCAGCGCAGTCATCGATGCGATCCGCGACGAAGACGGCGCCGTCATCGGCTACGCCAAGGTGACGCGGGACATCACCGAACGCCATGAGGCCCAGCGCCTGCTCGACCAGGCACGCGAGGCCTTGTCCCAGTCGCAGAAGATGGAGGCGATCGGCCAGCTGACCGGTGGCATCGCGCATGATTTCAATAATTTGCTGACCGCGGTACTCGGCAGCCTGGATCTTCTGCGCAAGCGCCTGCCCGACGATCCCCGGATCATGCGACTGCTCCAGAATGCCATCGGCGGCGCCGAACGTGGCGCCTTGCTGACGCAGCGCATGCTCGCATTCGCACGTCGCCAGGAACTGACGCTCCAGGAAGTCATCCTGCCGGACCTGGTGGATGGGCTGGCCGATCTGCTGCGGCGGTCCCTGGGCCCGTCGATCACGATCGTGACCCGTTTCCCGCCGCTTCTCGACGTGGTGCGATCGGACGCCAACCAGCTGGAATCGGCCCTCCTGAATCTCGCCCTGAACGCGCGCGATGCGATGCCGGCCGGCGGTTCGCTGATCATCGAGGCGCGGAACGAGGTGGTCGCGGCCGACGACGGCATCGATCTGGCGCCCGGCCGCTATGTCTGCCTCTCGGTGACCGATACCGGCGTCGGCATGGACCAGGAGACCCTGTCCAAGGCGATGGAGCCGTTCTTCACGACCAAGGGGGTGGGAAAGGGCACCGGCCTCGGCCTGTCCATGATCCACGGGATGACGCAGCAGTCCGGCGGCGGGTTCATCCTGAAGAGCCGGCCGGGCGAGGGCACGGTCGCCGAGCTCTGGCTCCCCACCGCGACGAAGCAGGATCCTGCTGCCGCGGGCGAGGCGGTCCACGCCGCCCAGGCGGTCGAACTGGCCCCGCATCCGCTGGTCGTCCTTGCCGTCGACGATGACAGCCTGGTCCTGATGAATACGTCCGCCTTGCTCGAGGAACTGGGCCATACCGCCCTGGAGGCGGCGTCGGGGAAGGAGGCGCTGGCCATCATCCGGCGCCAGCAGAACGTCGACCTGGTGATCACCGACCAGGCGATGCCGAACATGACCGGCATGGAATTGCTGGGCGAGATCCGGGCGAACTGGCCGCACATGCCGGTCATCCTGGCCACCGGCTATGCGGAATTGCCGCCCGGGAGCGACCCCCGCATCTCCAAGCTGGCGAAGCCCTTCCGCCAGGGCGAGCTGGCGCGCGCCATAGCCCGGGCGATCCTGCCGGCTTAGCCGGGTTCGAGCCGCGTGGTGGACGCCGCTTCCCGCTCGATCCGGTCCGAGCGATAGAGCATCGGCACCAGTTCGCCCGTGGTCCAGGCGCCGTTCTGGTCGGCATATGCGGGCTGCCGGGATGGCCCGACGCGCTGTGGAAGACGATGCAGTTGGGGGCCGGTCGTGCTGGGCCACGACCATCCCAAGGTGGAGGAGGCGGTGCGCCGCCAGGCGGTCGAGGGAAGCGGCGGGTTTCGAGGCTATGCGGGGTAGGTGAACTCGTGGTTCGTCGGACGAACCATGAAATCCCGCAGAATCAACCGCCATCACTCCAGCGGCGGCAATGACCGCAGCCAGGCGACCAGCGCCGTCAGGTCGTCGTCGCGGAGGCCGGCGTACCAGGCAAAGCCCATCGGGGCCTGCAGCGTGCGGCCGTCGCGGCCGATGCCGCGGGCGATCGCGCGCTTGATCTCGCCGTCGCTCCAGGCACCGATGCCGGCGGTGGGGTGCGGGGTGATGTTGGGGGCGACCGAGCCCTGCCAGCTCGCCGGGAAGCCTTGCACGAGGGAGGCGCCGAAATGGCGGCCGCCGCGGCCGAGACCCTTCGCGTAATCAATCCGGCCGCGGACGAAGGTGGAGTGGCATTCCATGCAATGGCCGATGGTGGCGAGATAGGTGCCGCGCGTCACCGGGTCGGCCATGCCCTTCGCCTCGTAGCGGCGCTCCGCGCCCGGATAGGGCTGGTGCTCCATCGGCATCTTGTACTCCGGCGCCGGCACGGCATTGCGGACCGGCGGCACCGAGCGGAGATAGGCGACCACGGCATCGAGGTCGGCCGGCAGCATCGCCTTGTAGAAACCGGCCGGCATGACCGGCGCCAGCGGCACCCCCGGCAGGCGTGCACGCTCCGGCCGCACCCCCTCGGTCAGCGCGCGCTTGATCTCGGCATCGGTCCAGTCGCCGATGCCCGTCTCCCGGTCGGGCGTGATGTTGGAGGCGGTGGCGGCGAAGCCCGGCGTGTCGAAGGCGAGGCCGCCCGACAGGTTGCGCGCCAGGATCGGCTGGCCGTCGGCCGCTTTCGGGGTGTGGCAGTTGCCGCACGCCAGGATCGTCTCGACCAGATAGGCGCCGCGCTCGACCGGCGTCTCCGCCGCGGCCGTGGACGTAAGCAACCCGAGCAGCAGTAGGACGCGACCGATCATCGGCATGCTCCGGTTGGCTAGGGCATGATCTCCGCCAGCTTCTCCGGCGGGCGGCAAAGGCGCACGCCCTTGGCCGTGACCACGAACGGCCGCTCGATCAATACCGGATGGGCCAGCATGGCATCGAGGATCTCGTCGTCCGTCCGCTGCGGGTCGTCGAGGCCGAGCTCGCGCCACAGCTCGCCCTTGGTGCGGAGTGCCGCGCGCGGCGTCAGGCCGGCCTTGGCCATCATGCCGGCCAGGGTCTTCCGGTCGGGTGGGGTCTTCAGGTACTCGATGACCGCGGGCTCCGTACCGGCCTCGCGCAGGGCCGCCAGCACCTTGCGGGACGTGCTGCAGGCGGGGTTGTGGTAGATGGTGGCGGCCGGCTT
>CAZQOA010000066.1:0-26905 GCA_964594715.1 uncultured Rhizobiaceae bacterium
CCATCTTCGAGGCGGCGGCCGAGGTCGCGGGCGCGACCGGGGGCGCGGTCGAGCCCGTGGTGATGGTGCCGCTGATCGCCACGCGAAAGGAGTTCGACATCCTGAAGGCGATGATCGACCGGGTGGCGCAGGAGGTCATCGCGGCATCGGGCAAGGACATCCGCTACCTCGTCGGCACCATGATCGAGCTGCCGCGGGCGGCCCTGAAGGCCGGCGACATCGCCCAGTCGGCCGAATTCTTCAGCTTCGGCACCAACGACCTGACCCAGACCACCTTCGGCCTGTCGCGCGACGATTCGGCCAACTTCCTGCCCGCCTACGAACGCCAGGGCATTCTCGAGCGCGACCCGTTCGTGACCCTCGACGTGGAAGGCGTCGGCGAACTGATCTCGATCGCCGCCGAACGCGGCCGCAAGACGCGCGCCGACCTCAAGCTCGGCATCTGCGGCGAGCATGGCGGCGACCCGGCATCGATCCGCTTCTGCGAGGCGGTCGGCCTCGACTATGTCTCGTGCTCGCCCTATCGCGTCCCGATCGCCCGCCTGGCCGCCGCCCAGGCGGCGCTGAACAGCGACCGGGTGACCAGCACGGCATAGGGAAGCGGTTCGTCAGGCTCGCAAGGGCCTGACGAACCATGAAATCTGGCCGGCCTCCGCCGCGCTCAGAACTTCGCCCATTCGGGCCGGCGCGGAAAGAGGCGGGACGCGCCGGCCTCGATCGGGCGGTTGGCGGTGGCTGCGGCCTCGGCCGCTTCGAGCCGCACCAGGGCCATGCCGATGCCGTCGAGGCCCGACCGCATCTCGCCCGCGTCCTTGCCGTCGAAGGAGAGCGGCGTTCCCGGTTCCGGCACCGCACCGTCGATGGTGACCGGCATCAGGCGCTTGCGGACGAGGCCGCGATACTTGGTGCGGGCCGTCAGTTCCTGCCCCATGTAGCAGCCCTTCTTCCAATCGACGCCGTTCAGCTCGTCGAAGCCCGATTCCAGCAGGATCGCCTTTTCGACGGGCAGGTCCCGGCTGCCGTCCGGCACGCCCTCGGCCAATCGTAGCCGGTCATAGTCGGCGAAGGGGGCCGGGGCGAAGCCGCGGGAGACGGCGATCTTCTGCGCCTCCTCGCGCGGCAGGATGCCCCGGAGGCCGAGGCTGGCGAGGCGCGGATCGACGAATACCACCCCGCCGGAGACCGGCACCGCCTTCCCGGCCTCCTCGGGAAGCGCGAACGGCAGCCCGGCGCCGGCGCCGGCGCCGAAGAAGGCCATCACCGACCAGTCGTCGCCGGCATCCGCCAGCGCCACCTTGGACCGCAGCCGGTACATCGACAGCCGCTTCAGGAGATCGGCCCGGCGCGCCGCCTCGACATCCAGCAGCAACGTGTCACCCAACTCGACGATGAAAAGATCGTGCAGGAACCTGCCCTGCGGGGTCAGGAGGGCGGCATAGATCGCCTGCTCCGGCCCGCACTTGTCGACATCGTTGGAAACCAGCCCTTGCAGGAAGCTGCGGCGGTCCGGCCCGCTGACGGTCAGGACCGCGCGCGAATCGAGGAGGACGGAGGAGAGCACGTTCATCGGGGTCACCGGTCGAATCGGACGCCATCGGCGAATGCACCGATCCACTACAAGTAGGAATCTGCGCGTCCGACGGCAAGCCATGGTGACGCGCTGCGGCACCCGGCAACCCCAGGCTGCGGGCCGAGGTTGCGGCCAAAAGGCGGTTCGGCTGGTGGGCCGGCCCCTCGACGACGTATAAGGCTGCGGCAATGCACCGGGCCCCCCGCCGGCCGCCCCACGCGGCCATCCCTCGATAACGCCGCGATGAGCGGCCTCCTGTTCATCACGTCGACCCGGATCGGCGATGCGGTCCTGTCGACCGGCATCCTCGACCGCTTCATGGCGTCGTTGCCCGATGCGCCGGTGACGGTGGCCTGCGGCCCCGCCGCCGCCCCCCTGTTCTGCAACCTGCCGCGCCTGGAGCACCTGCATGCCATGGCCAAACGCCGGCATGGCGGCCATTGGTGGGACCTTTGGCGCTTCGCCGTCGGCCGCCGCTGGGACGCGGTGGTCGACCTGCGCGGCTCTGCGCTGGCCTGGCTGGTGGCCGCGGGGACGCGCCGGGTACGCCGCCGCTGGCAGCTGGACGATGCCCGGCACCGCGTCGTCGAGCTGGGCGCCGCCTTCGGGTTCGACCCGCCACCGGCGCCACGCCTCTGGATCGGCGCGGCGGAGCGGCAGGCGGCCCACGCCCTGCTGCCCCAGGGACCGCCGGTGCTGGCGGTCGGCCCGACCGCGAACTGGCCCGGCAAGGAGTGGCGGCCCGAGCGCTTCGCCGCGCTCGCCTTGCGCCTGACGGCAACGGGTGGCCCGTTGGCCGACGCCCGCATCGCCGTCGTCGCCGACCGGTCGGAGCGGGCGCGCGCCCTGCCCGTCCTGGCCGCATTGCCGCCGGAGCGGCGGATCGACCTCGTCGGGCATTCCCTGCTGGAAGCGGCGGCCTGCCTGGAGCGCGTCGCCCTGTTCGTCGGCAACGATACCGGCCTCATGCATGTCGCGGCCGCGGTCGGCGCACCGACGCTGGGCCTGTTCGGGCCAAGCGACGAGCGCCACTACGCGCCCTGGGGCCGGGCCTGCACCTTCGTCCGTACCCCGGAAAGCCACGCCGCCCTCACCGGAAGCGCCGGCTTCGATCACCGCACGACCGGCACCCTGATGGATGGCTTGACGGTGGATGCCGCCGAAGCCGCCGCGCGCGACCTGCTGCGCCGGCTGGAGCAGCGCACATGACGCAGATTTCCGCGCTGGTGGTGGCACGTGACGAGGCAGCCCAGCTTGCCGACTGCCTGGAACGCCTGTCGTTCGCCGACGAGATCATCGTCGTCCTCGACCGCACGACCGACGGATCGGCGGCGATCGCCCACAGCTTCGGCGCCTATGTCCTGGAGGGCGCCTGGGAGCGCGAGGGCGAGCGCCGCAACGCCGGCATCGAGGCCTGCACCGGCCCCTGGATCCTGGAAGTGGACGCCGACGAGCGCATCCCAGCCGAACTGGCGGCGGAAATCCGCTACGTCACCGCCGTCTCGCCCTTCGCCTGGCACGAGCTGCCGGTCGACAATTTCATCGGAACCCACCTCATCCGCCATGGCTGGGGCGGATCGTTCGGCAAGCCCGCCTATCCCGGCCTCTTCCGCAAGGGCGCCAAGGTGTGGGGGCCGGAGCGGGTGCATCCGCGGCTCGTGCTCGATCCCCACAAGGGTCCGCGGCTGACCAACCCGGTCGAGCACCTGGTCGACCGCAACCTGTCGGATATGCTCCAGCGCCTCGACCGCTACACCACGCTGCGCGCGGCCGACCTGCGCGAATCCGGCGATGTCGGTCGCCTGCGGACCAACCTCCGGCGCGTCGTCACCCGCTTCTGGCACTGCTATGTCGGCCGCCGGGGCTGGCGCGAGGGCGGCTACGGCCTGGCGATCGCGATCTGTGCCGCACTCTACCCGCTGCTCTCGCACCTCAAAGCCACGCTGGAGGATGAATGACCGGCGGCAGTCCCCCGCGCATCCTGCAGGTGATGGCCGGTGCCGCCCAGGGCGGGGCGGAGAATTTCTTCGTGCGCCTGGCCGGTGCGCTCGCCCGGGCCGGGGTCGAGCAGCGGGTGGCGATCCGGCACAACCCGGCGCGCGTGGCTGCCCTGCGCCGGCAGGGCGTCGAGCCGCTGGAGCTCGCCTTCGGCGGCTGGCTCGATTTCTCCACCACGCCCGCGCTGCGCCGGCTTGTGGGCGAATGGCGCCCCCGCATCGTGCTAACCTGGATGAACCGCGCGACCCGCGCGATGCCGCCCGGCCCGTTCGTCCACATCGCCCGCATGGGGGGGTACTACGACCTGAAATATTATCGCCGCTGCCACCACCTGATCGGCAACACCCAGGACATCGCGGACTATCTGGTGCGTGCCGGCTGGCCGGCCGAACGTGCCCATTATCTGCCGAACTTCGTCGACGCCGCCCCCGCCCCGCCGGCGGATCGCGCGCTGTTCGACACGCCGGCCGGGGCGACCGTGCTGTTCGCCGCCGGCCGCCTGCATCGCAACAAGGCCTATGACGTCCTCCTGGCCGCCCTGGCCGGGCTGCCCGACACCATCCTGTGGCTGGCCGGCGAAGGCCCCGAGCGCGAGCCCCTGGCACAGCAGGCGTCCGCGCTCGGCATTGCATCGCGGGTCCGCTTCCTCGGCTGGCGGGACGATGTCGCCGCGCTCTATGCCGCCGCCGACATCTTCGTCTGCCCGTCGCGCCACGAGCCCCTGGGCAATGTCGTGCTGGAGGCATGGGCGCTGGGCGTCCCGGTGGTGGCCGCCGCCGCCGCCGGCCCCGCCGGCCTGATCGAGGATGGCCGCACCGGGCTGCTGGTGCCGGTCGACGATGCCGCGGCGCTGGCCGCCGCACTCCGCCGCGTGATCGCCGACGGTGCGCTCCGCCGCGCCCTCGTCGCTGCCGGCCGAGCCGAGCATGATGCCCGCTTCTCCGAGGCGGCGGTGGTCGGTCGCTACCTCGACTTCTTCCAGCGGATCGCCGCCTGATGTGCGGCATCGCAGGCCTGATGACGTTCGACGGCACCGCCCCCGACGAGGCGGTGCTGGCGAGCTTCCTGGTGGCGCTGGCCCATCGCGGGCCGGACGGCGAGGGCAAGCACGTCTCGGGTGATGTCGGCATCGTCCAGACGCGGCTCGCCATCATCGACCTCGCCACCGGCGACCAGCCGCTCTACGAGCCCGCGGGCGGAGCGCTCGTCGCCAATGGCGAGATCTACAATTACCTGGAGCTGCGGGCCGCGATGGACGGCACCCGCTTTGCCACGGCGTCGGACTGCGAGCCCCCGCTCCACCTGTATCGCCGGCACGGCCTGGCCTTCACCGACCATCTGCGCGGGATGTACGCGATCGCCATCCACGACCCGCAGGCCCACCGCCTGATCCTGGCCCGCGACCCGTTCGGCATCAAGCCGCTGTACTATGCCGTGACCTCCCGCGGCTTCGCCTTCGCGTCGGAGCCGCAGGCGCTGCTGGCGGCCGGGCTGGTCGAGCCGGAGGTCGACCCGAACGTCCGCAGCGAGTTGCTGCAGCTCCAGTTCACCACCGGGACCCAGACCATCTTCCGCGGCATCCAGCGGCTGCGGCCGGGCGAGACCCTGGCGATCGCCGGCGGGCACATCGTCGAGCGCTACCACCGCCCGGCCCTGCCCGCCGGCGAGCCGGTCGCCATGACCGAGGCCGAGGCCCTGGCCCGGCTCGACCAGGTGCTGGAGGAAAGCGTCCGGCTGCACCAGCGCTCCGACGTGCCCTATGGCCTGTTCCTGTCGGGCGGGGTCGATTCGACCGTCATCCTGACGATGATGGCGCGGCTGGCGGAACGGCCGGTCCGGGCCTTCACCGTCGGCTTCCCGGGCACCGGCGTCGCCGACGAGCGCGAGCAGGCGCGCCGCGCCGCGCACGCCGTCGGCGCCGAGCATATCGAGGTGGAGTTCTCCGAGGCCGACTTCTGGCGCCTGCTGCCGGCGGTGGCCGCCGCCATGGACGACCCGGCGGCCGACTATGCCACCCTGCCCACCTACAAGCTGGCGGCGGTGGCCGGCGAGGAGCTGAAGGTGGTGCTGTCGGGCGAAGGCGGCGACGAACTGTTCGCCGGCTATGGCCGCTATCGCAGCGCCGTGCGGCCATGGTGGATGGGTGGGCGCCTGGCCCGCGCGCACGGCATCTTCGACCGCATCGGCGTGCTGCGCACCGATATCAGCGGCTGGCGCGACGGCATCGCGACCGCGGAACTGTCGGTCCGCGAACCGGGCCGCAGCCGCCTGCAGATCGCCCAGGCGGTCGATTGCGCCGACTGGCTGCCCAACGACCTGCTGACCAAGCTCGACCGCTGCCTGATGGCCCACGGGCTGGAGGGGCGCACGCCGTTCGTCGACCTCCAGATGGCCGACTTCGCCTTCCGCCTGCCGGACGCGCTGAAGGTCCAGGACGGCCGCGGCAAGCATCTGTTGCGCCGCTGGCTGGCCGGGACGCAGCCGACGGCCGACCCGTTCGCGCGCAAGAAGGGCTTCACGGTGCCGGTGGCGGAATGGATTCGCGCCCGCGGCGCCGTCCTCGGCCCGCTGGTCGCGGCCCATCCGGCGATCGAGCCGATCGCCGATCCGGCGGCGGTGGCCGCCCTCTTCCGCACCGAGGGCAAGCACGAGGGCTTTGCCGCCTGGACGCTGCTCTTCTACGCATTATGGTTCGGGCATCACATCCTGCGCCGTCCCGTCACCGACGATACCCTGGCCGCGCTGGCGGCCTGATCCAACCATCGGAGCGCCCATGTCCGAAACCTTCGATCTCGTCATCACCGGCGGCCAGACCTTCACCCCGATGGGTCTCCTGGAGACCGATGTCGGCATCCGCGGCGGCAAGGTCACGGCGATCGGCGGCCTGGCCACCGCCGGCGCCGCCGAGCGCATCGACGCGCGCGGCCTGACCGTGCTGCCCGGCGTCATCGACACCCAGGTGCATTTCCGCGAACCGGGGGCCGAGCACAAGGAGGACCTGGCGAGCGGCACCGCGGCGGCCGCGATGGGCGGCGTCACCGCGATCTTCGAGATGCCGAACACCAAGCCGCTGACCCTGAACGAGGCGGACCTGGCCGAGAAGCTGCGCCGGGCCGCGGGCCGGGCGCGCGTCGACCACGCCTTCTTCATGGGCGGCAGCGCCGCCAACGCCGACCGGCTGGCGACCCTGGAGCGCGTCCCCGGCTGCTCCGGCGTCAAGGTCTTCATGGGCAGCTCCACCGGCGACCTCCTGGTCGAGGACGACGAGACGCTCGCCACCATCCTCGCCAACGGCGTCCGCCGCATGGCCGTGCATGCCGAGGACGAGGCCCGGCTGAAGGCGCGCAGGCACCTGGTCGAGGGCGGCGCCCCGCCGACCATGCACCCGGAATGGCGGGACGAGGAGACCGCATTGCTGGCGACCAAGCGCCTGGTCCGGCTGGCCCGCGCCGCCCGCCGCAAGGTGCATGTGCTGCACATCACCACGGCCGAGGAGATGGAGTTCCTGGCCCTCCACAAGGACCTGATCACGGTCGAGGTGACGCCGCAGCACCTGACCCTGGCCGCTCCCGAATGCTACGAGCGGCTCGGCACCTTCGCCCAGATGAACCCGCCCATCCGCAGCGCCCGCCACCGCGACGGGCTGTGGCGCGCGATCGCCGACGGGGTGGTCGACGTCATCGGCTCCGACCACGCGCCGCACACCCGCGAGGAGAAGGAGAAGCCCTATCCCGAGAGCCCGTCCGGGATGCCCGGGGTGCAGACGCTGGTCCCCCTGCTGCTGGACCATGTGGCGGCCGGGCGCATGACGCTGGCCCGCTTCGTCGACCTCACCAGTGCCGGTCCGCAGCGCATCTACGACATCGCCGGCAAGGGCCGCATCGCGCTCGGCTACGACGCCGACCTGACCATCGTCGACCTCGCCGCCCGGCGCCGCATCGAGAACTCGTGGATCGTCAGCAAGTGCGGCTGGACGCCCTTCGACGGCATGACCGTGACCGGCTGGCCGATCGCCACCATCGTCCGCGGCCATGTGGTGATGCGCGACGACACCCTGCTGGGCGACCCGGTCGGCCGCCCGGTCCGCTTCGCGGACTGCCTGCCGGGGTAGGTTGCGAGCTCTGCCGCGCCGGGACTGCCGAAACAGGGAGCCTGGGCAAGCTCATGGTTCGTCAGGCTCACCATGAGGGTTAGCGCACTGACTTCTCCTCATGGTGAGATTCCTAGATAGAAACTACCTCGGCGCTGGCCGGTTTGATTGGGGCAAGCGACGGAGCTACTGCCGATCGGTTGTCACCATCGCTATGCCACACACCCTCATGGTGAGCTTGTCGAACCATCCTGGTGCAAGGAAAGGACGCCAGTGTCCATTCCGCCATCCGGCCCCTTCGACAGGCTCAGGGCGAGGAGAGATTGGGAACAGCAGTGGAGTGTCCGCCGATCGGCTCGCTCCATCGCTCGCACTCCCGACCTTCATCGTCCCACAGGTTTCATCCACGGCGGGTCGGAAATACCGGTGGAACTCATCCCGAGCGCGCAGCGGTCGAGGGACGAACCATGACATCTCGCCGCAGCCAAATGGCGGTGCCCTACCCCGGATAGGGGCAGTTCGGGCGGCCGCAGCCGCGGGCGCCGCGGGCGGCGACGTAGGCGCCGCAGGTGGCGCAGGCGACCAGGTCCTCGACCGGCTGGGGGTCGGGGCGGCGCCCAGGTTGGTCGCGGGCAGGCCGGTCGCGGGCGGCCGGGCGGGCGCCGGAGACGCGGCCGGGGTCGGCGCGCCTGGCGTCGGACACACGCGAGATCCAGCGGAACAGCGTCCACACGGCGATGATGATGCCGATCAACGCCATGAGCTTGGAGAAGCTGAGGCCGAACATCGCCCTACAGCCCCCAGCGCGCCCAGGTGGCGCGCTCCTCGACGGTGTCGGCCACCGCACCCACCCAGTCATCGGCGTGGCTGACGCCCGCCTGGGCCGCGATGCGGGGCCAGCCGCGCCAGCGCCGCCGCGGCGGGTTGACCAGCGGCAGGCGGACATTGGGGCCGAGGCGGGCGCGCAAGGTCGAGCGCAGCTCGCCGACGCCGTCCACGAGGCCCAGCTCGACCGCCCGTGCGCCGACCCAGATCTCGCCGGAGAACAGCAGGTCCGGCGCGCCGACGAGCTTGGCGCCGCGGCGGGCGCGGACATGGTCGGTGAAGACCCGGTGCATCTCGCCCTGAATGGCCGTCAGCCGCGCCACATCCTCGGGCTTTTCCGGCAGGAACGGGTCCCACAGCGACTTGCGGGCGCCGGCCGTATGGACCCGGCGCTCGATGCCGAGGCGGCCGATGGCGTCGGCAAAGCCGAAGCCGGCGGCGATCACCCCGATCGAGCCGACCAGGCTCGCCTCGTCGACGATGATCTCGTCCCCCGCCAGGGCCAGCCAATAGCCGCCCGAAGCGGCCACATCCTCGACGAAAACGATGACCCGGACGCCCTTGGCCGCGGCCAGGTCGCGGATGCGGCGCGCGATCAGCGAGGATTGCGCCGGCGACCCGCCCGGCGAGTTGACGACCAGTGCCAGGTCCTTCACCCCCGGCATGGCGAAGGCGCGGTCGAGCACCGGCGCCAGCCCGGCCAGGGTAAGGCCGCTGCCGCGCCCGGTGGCGCCGCGGCCGATGACGCCGTCCAGCCGCACCACCGGCACCAGCGGCGGCCGTTGGATGCCGAGGCGGACGGCCAGCCGGTCGATCAGCATGCCCACGGCTGGCGATCAGAACGAGATGGTGGCATTGCCGCGCAGAATAGCGTCGGCCGCCGGCGTGTAGCCGCCGTCCGGCCGGTGCAGGGTGATGCCGGGCAGGAGGCGCATCGGGCCGTTGGAATCGCGCCGCCCCTGCACGATGACGCGACCCGCCGGCTTGTCCGAGCCCGGCCACAACGGCAGCACCGCGACGTCGCCCAGCCGGCCGGCCAGCAGGGCCAGCAGGTGATCCAGCCGGTCGGCCCGGTGGATGAAGGTGACGGTGCCGTGCGCCTTGGCCATCAGCAGCGAGAAGCGCACCCAGGCCGCCAGGTCGGCATCCCCCTCGACCGTCGCGGCCGCCTTGCTCGGGTTCGGCGCCGGGGCGGCGCGGCCGGCCTCCAGGTAGGGCGGGTTGGCCATGACATGGTGGAAGCTGGTCGGGGCCAGGCGCGGCGGCGGGCGCTGCAGGTCGCCGATCACCACCGACGCCCGGTCCTCGAAGCCGTTCGCGTCGATGTTGCGGCTGGCCAGCTGGCCCAGCGAGCGCTGCAGCTCCAACCCGACCACGCGGCATTCCGGTGCCCGCCAGGCAAGGCATAGCGCGGCTGCCCCGACCCCGGTCCCGACATCGAGCACCATCTCGCCGCTCGCCGCCGGCACGGCAGCCGCCAGCAGCACCGGGTCGATCGCGACGCGGTAGCCGTCGCGCGGCTGGCGCAGCTTGACCCGGCCGTCGAGCAGGGTGTCGTCGGTCACCTGCATGGGCGCCGGTTGCGGACTGCTCGGGGGGATGGACTGGTTCATGCCGTACCTCTGTCCTTATTCACGCCTGGCCTACTCGGGTCCAGTGTCACGCCGGCGGCAGCGATTCGCCGGCCGCGGCCAGAATCCCGCGCGCGGCCGTCAGATCGCCGGCCTCCACCATCAGCCGGCGCTGGATGGCGCCGATGCTGCCCTCCATCAGGCTGGCATGGCCATCGAGGATGATCGTCTCGATCCCGGCGTCGGCGAGCAGCGCCGTCAGCCAGGACAGACGCACCACGTCATTGGTTCGCAGGAGTTCTATCACTGGGCTCGTTCTATCATGGTCGCCGATCCTATCACGGAGTCGTGCGCGGGGAGCGGCATCGCTTGACCGAGGCGGCCCGGCTTCTATGCTCGGCCCCCAAATCCCATCGTCCAGTCGCCGAGGAACCGTTTTGGCCGTCGCTGCCACCATCGACACCGACACCAGCCCGTCCCTGGAGCCGCTGATCCGCCTCGTCGGCGAGGATCTGGTCCAGGTGAACCGGCAGATCGTCGAGCATATGCAGAGCCCGGTCGCGCTGATCCCGCAGCTTGCCGGGCATATCGTCGCGGCCGGGGGAAAGCGCCTGCGCCCGATGCTGACGCTGGCCGCCGCCAAGCTGTGCGGCTACGAGGGCGGGCGGCATACCGGCCTCGCCGCCTGCGTGGAGTTCATCCACACCGCGACCCTGCTGCATGACGACGTGGTCGACGAAAGCGACCTCCGGCGCGGCATCGCGACGGCCAACGCGGTCTGGGGCAACAAGGCCAGCGTGCTGGTCGGCGACTTCCTGTTCAGCCGCGCCTTCCAGCTGATGGTCGCCGACGGGTCGCTGGAGGTGCTGGCGATCCTGTCGCATGCGTCAGCCGTGATCGCCGAGGGCGAGGTGCTGCAGCTCATCACCTCCAACGACACCGCGACCACCGAGGCCGCCTACCTGGACGTGATCCGCGCCAAGACGGCCCAGCTCTTCGCCGCCGCCTGCCGGATCGGCCCGATCGTCGCCGACCGGCCGCGGGCGGAGGCCGATGCGATGGAGGCCTATGGCCTCAATCTCGGCATCGCCTTCCAGCTCGTCGACGACATGCTCGACTATTCCGCCAAGCAGGCGGAGCTCGGCAAGACGGTCGGCGACGACTTCCGCGACGGCAAGATCACGCTGCCCATCGTCATCGCCTTCGCCAAGGGCGACGAGGAGGAGAAGGCGTTCTGGCGCCGGACCCTGGAGGAGCAGCAGCAGACCCCGGACGACCTCGCCCACGCGCAGGCCCTGCTGCGGCGGTACGGCGCCCTGGAGGCGACCATGGAGCGCGCCCGGCAATATGGCGCCGCCGCCCGCGCCGCGCTTGCCCCCTTCCCCGCCGGCCCGGTCAAGGCCGCGCTCGACGAGGTGGTGGGGTTCTGCATCGCGCGGGCTTTCTAGGGTGGGGCTTTCCGAGATGAAGCTTTCTGACAAAAGGCGTCCGCTTTGCCTTGCGGGCGGCAGGCCGAGCGGCTATAAGCCGCCTCCGCCGGTCGGAGTGTAGCTCAGCCTGGTAGAGCACTGCCTTCGGGAGGCAGGGGCCGGAGGTTCGAATCCTCTCACTCCGACCAGCGTATTGGCCCCCTCCCCGCTCTACCGCCTCTCCCAAGTCCCCATCCCTCGATACCCATCCCTGCCGATCAGGAGGCCAGCATGGCCGAGGCCGCACCGCGCCCGAAGATCCTCTATTTCGTGCAGGGCAATCAGCCCCTCTACGACCTTGTCCGCGCCCAGGTGCCAGAGGGCTATGAGCTGGTGACGCTGGATGGCGGCGGCGAGGCGGAGCGGCTGGAGAAGCTGCGCGACGCCGAGGTGGTGATCGTCGGCGGGTCCCGGCTCGACCGCCGCCACATCGAGGCGGCGCCGAAGCTGCGCTTCGTCCAGCACCAGGGGGTCGGCTATCACGACACCGTCGACGTCGACGCGCTGCGCGAACGGCAGATCGCGCTGGCACTGGCGCCGGGCGGCACCAGCATCGGGGTCAGCGAGCACACGCTGATGATGATGCTGGCGGTGTGCAAGCGCCTCGCCTACCTCGATTCCGAGCTGCGACGCGGCGTCTGGCACGCCAACGACATGCGCGCCGAGTCACGCCAGATCCACGGCATGACCATCGGCATCGTCGGCCTCGGCCGCATCGGGAAGGAGGTGGCGCGCCATCTCCAGGGCTTCGGGGTGACCCTGCTCTACCACGACATCGTCGACATGCCGGTCGAACTCGAACGCGAGCTGAAGGTAACGCGGACCCCCTTCGACGACCTGTTGCGGGCGTCCGACATCGTGACCTTGCACCTGCCCCTGACCGAGCAGTCGTTCCACATGATGAACCGGCAGACCATCGGTCGCATGAAGCCGGGCGCCATCCTGATCAATTGCGCGCGCGGTCCCGTCGTCGAGGAGCCGGCCCTGGTGGAGGCGCTCCAGTCCGGCCACCTGGCCGGTGCCGGCCTCGACGTGTTCGAGGTCGAGCCGCCGCCGCACCCGACCCCGTTCGCCCAGTTCCGCAACGTCGTGCTGACGCCGCACAACGCCCCCGGCACCCAGGACGCCATGCGCATGAAGATGGCCGACATCTTCTCGAACGTGCAGCGCTTCTACGGCGCCGAGCCGCTGGTCGACCGGGTGCCGCTCGGCTGAACCGCGCGTGCCTGAACGCCCCTAGTTCGAGCGGCCGCCGAGGCCGCGCAGGTAGTCCTGCAACTGGCGTTCGCCGACGTCGCAGCCCGGGGCGTAGGCCACCGTCCGCAGGCGGACCGGAACCGGCCGCGGCCTGGACGGTGCGCCGGCGATCTCCAGGATCAGCTTGCGCCGGATCGCGGCGGCAAAGGTCTCGAAGCCCTGGGCCACCACCGTGAAGGCGCCGGGCCCGCCGATCACGCAGGCCTCGTAATAGGCATCCAGGTCGTCAAGGTTGGGAAAGGCCGCGACGTTCGCCCGGTCGTTCAGGATCGGCAGCCCGTTGATGGTGACGCCCTGGGCCACGGCCGCATCGCGGGAGGCGGCGACGTTCGGCCCTTCGTTGTTCGGGCCGTCGCCGGAAATGTCGATTACCCGCCGCTCGCCGGCGAAGCCGGCCGTGCCGAACAGCGGCAGGGCGAAATCGATGGCGCCGCTGATCGAGGTGCTGACGCCGGTCGCGGCCGGGGCAGCCGACAGCCGGGCGGCGAAGGCGGCGGCACTGGCCCGATCATGGATGACCTGCCATTCGCCGATCAGGCGGCGATGGCGATAGCCGGCCCATTCCACATAGGCGACGGCGATCCGCCCGTGCTGCCCGCTCTGGACCGCGGCCAGCACCTGCGGGTCGGTCAGGGCCGCGACATAGCCGTCGCGTTGCAGGCGGGCCTCGTCGCGGTCGATGGAACCGGACACGTCGACCGCCAGCACCAGTTCCAGGTCGACCCGCTCCACCGCGGCCGCGGCATTTGGCAGCAGCACGCCAAGAGCCAGTCCGACAAATTGGAACATCGGGCGTAAAAGCACACATTAAGGTTACACCGGACACCCCGGGGTCTGGCAATGCGACGCCACCCCGTGTCCGCGCCGGCCGCTTCCGTTGCTGCCGCCCCGTCCGGATACCCGGAAAGGACTGCCGATCATGCACCGCCTCCTGCTTCCGATCATCCTCCTGGGCCTGTTGGCGATCTCCGCCATGGCCGCCGCCAGCATCTGGGGTGGGATGGGCGACATCTCGCTCGGCGTTCACGGCTGGGTCGCGCTGGTACTGGGCGTCGCCTTCACCATGGTCATCGGCGGTGGGTTGATGGCCTTGACTTTCTATTCCAGCCGCCACGGCTATGATGAATCGGCGAGCAAGACCAATGAGGACGAGCATCCCGGCCGCTGACGTCCTCGCCCGATCCCGCCACCCCTCGCACGTCCGAAGGCGTCCATGCCCGATCCGAACGCCGTCCTCTACGAATCGCGCGAGAACGTGGCGATCATCACCATCAACCGGCCGGCCAAGGCCAACTCCCTCAACGCCGACGTGGCGGAGGGGCTGGCCGCGGCCTGGCGGCGCTTCAATGCGGCGGACGACCGCGTCGCGGTCCTGACGGGTGCCGGGGAAAGGGCCTTCTCCGGCGGCGCCGACCTGGACGCGCCGCCCGAACTGCGCCGCTTCATGCCCGGCATCGGCATCCCGGTCGACAAGCCGATCATCGCGGCCGTGTCCGGCTGGTGCGTCGGCGGCTCGGTCGTCCTGGTACAGATGTGCGACCTGTGCATCGCCAGCGAGACGGCCCGCTTCTCCTACCCCGAGGCGAAGCTGGGCTTCACCGGCGGGCTGATCACCTCGCTCGCCGCCCGCATCCCCCACAAGGTCGCCATGGAGTTCATCCTCATGGGCGAGCCGATGACGGCCGCGCGCGCCTACGAGGTCGGCTTCGTCAACAAGGTGGTGCCGGCCGGCCAGCATCTGGCCGAGGCCGAGGCCTGGGCGCGCAAGCTGGCCGCCATGGCACCCATGGTGCTCGCGACCCTGAAGCGCTTCGTCGGCGAGGTGCTGCCGAAGGGCCCGACCGAGCAGGCCGGCCGC
The DNA here is from genome assembly GCA_964594715.1 of uncultured Rhizobiaceae bacterium. GTDB lineage: Bacteria > Pseudomonadota > Alphaproteobacteria > ATCC43930 > Allostellaceae > Allostella. The sequence continues at coordinate 14,639 of CAZQOA010000066.1, forward strand.
GCCCTGGCCGCGACGGAAGCGGTATGGGCCAGCGACGACTACCGGGAAGGACTGGCCGCCTATAAGGGCAAGCGCCCGCCCGAGTATCACGGACGCTAGCTGCCGCCACCTTCCAGATTGGCCAGGACTTCCGCGTCCGACATCTCTTCCGGCAGTTCGGCCTCGATCGCGATCGCCCGGGCGAGCAGGCGGCGATAGGCGCCCTTCTCCACCTCGATCGTGCCGAACCCGGCCAGGTGGTCGGTCACGAACTGGGTGTCGAGAAGCCGGAACCCGCCTTTGCGCAGGCGCGCGACCAGATGGACCAGCGCCACCTTGCTGGCGTCGGTCTCGCGCGTGAACATGCTCTCGCCGAAGAAGGCGGCTCCGATATGGACGCCGTAGAGGCCGCCCACCAGGCGCCCGTCGCGATGACATTCGATGCTGTGGGCGTGGCCCATGGCGTGGAGTGCCGTGTAGAGCTCGCGGATCTGGCGGTTGATCCAGGTGTCGCGCCGGCCGTCCGTGCGCTCGGCGCAGCCGTCCAGGACTGCCGGAAACGCCCGGTCCACGGACACCGTGAAGGGATTGTGCCGGACCCGGCGCGCCAGCCGCCTGGGCAGGTGGAACCCGTCCAGCGGCAGCACCCCGCGGCGATCGGGATCGACCCAGAAGAGGTCGGGATCGTCCGCCGTCTCCGCCATCGGGAACAGCCCGACCGAATAGGCGCGCAGCAGGATCGCCGGGGTGATCTCACCCATGCCGCCCGGCACTGCCGGCGTCAGGCAGCGTCGCCGCGCTCGGCCGCCATGAACCGTTCCAGCCAATGCACGTCGTAGCGCCCGTCGAGGAAGTCCTGGTTCAGCAGCAGGCGGCGGTGCAGCGGCAGGTTGGTCTCGATGCCGCCGATGACATATTCGCCGAGCGCCCGGCGCATTCGCATCAGGCACTCGTGGCGGGTGCTGCCATAGACGATCAGCTTGGCGACCAGGCTGTCATAGTGCGACGGCACGACATAGCCCGAATAGAGATGGGAATCGACGCGCACCCCGGGCCCGCCCGGCGCGTGATATTCCACCACCCGCCCCGGCGACGGCAGGAACGTCTCGGGATGCTCGGCATTGATGCGGCATTCCATGGCATGGCCGGCCAGCCGCACGGCATCCTGGCCGTAGCCCAGCTCCGCACCCGCCGCGATGCGGATCTGCTCGCGCACCAGGTCGATGCCGCTCACCATCTCGCTCACCGGATGCTCCACCTGGAGGCGGGTGTTCATCTCGATGAAGTAGAACCGGCCGTCCTCGTAGAGGAACTCGATGGTGCCGACGCCGCGATAGGCGATCTCGCGCATCGCATCGGTGGCGCGGCGGCCGATCTCGTCGCGCTGGGCGGCGTTGAGCGCCGGCGACAGCGCCTCCTCGATGATCTTCTGGTGGTTGCGCTGGATCGAGCAGTCGCGCTCGCCCAGATGCACGACATTGCCCTGGCCGTCGCCGAGGAGCTGCACCTCGATATGGCGCGGCCGGGTCAGGTACTTCTCCAGGTAGACGGCATCGTTGCTGAAGAACGCCTTGGCCTCGGAGCGCGCGATCGAGAAGGCGTCCTTCAACTGCTCGGCGCTGTGGGCGACCCGCATGCCGCGGCCGCCACCGCCGCCCGCCGCCTTCACCAGCACCGGGTAGCCGATCCGGGCACCCGCCTCCATGGCGGCCTCGATCGTCGCCACCGCCCCGCCCGAATCCGGCACCGTCGGCAGGCCCAGGCGACGCGCCTCGGCCTTGGCCTGCACCTTGTCGCCCATCAGGCGGATATGCTCGGGCGTCGGGCCGATGAAGGTGAAGCCGTGCTCTTCGACCATCGCCGCAAAGTCCGCATTCTCGGCCAGGAAGCCCAGGCCCGGATGGATCGCGTCGGCATTGGTGATGGTGGCCGCGGTCAGGATCGCGGGCACGTTGAGATAGCTTTCCCGGGGCGAGGCCGGGCCGATGCAGACCGCTTCGTCGGCCAGGCGCACATGCATGGAATCGGCGTCGGCGGTGGAATGCACCGCCACGGTCTGGATGCCCATCTCGCTGCAGGCACGCAGGATGCGCAACGCGATCTCGCCGCGATTGGCGATCAGGATCTTTTCGAACATGGGCGGGCCGGTGCCGCCGCTAATCGAGAATGGTGAGCGGCTGCCCGAACTCGACCGGCGCGCCATCCTCGACCAGGACCACCCGGACGGTGCCGGGCCTGGGGGCGGTGATCGGGTTCATGACCTTCATCGCCTCGACGATCATCAGCGTCTGCCCGGCCGACACCCGGTCGCCCGGCTGCACGAAGGACGGGGCGTTCGGCTGCGGCGCCAGGTAGACGGTGCCGACCATCGGCGACTTGATGGCGCCCGGGTCGTCGGCCGACGCGACCACGGCCGGGACCGCGGCCAACGCGGGCGCCGCCACGACGGTGGGGATCGCTGCCTGGATCACCTGGGCTGCCGGCGCGCGCGCGACGCGGATGCGCGCCTCGCCGGTCTGGGCCTCGATCTCGGTCAGCCCGGTCTCGTCGAGCAGCTTGGCCAGGGTGCGGACGAGGTCCTCGTCGACGACGAAAGACGGCGGGCGCTTCATGCGTCCTCCTTCGCGGTATCGAGGATGCCTGCAAGCGCTTCGATCGCCAGCACATAGCTGTTGGTGCCGAAGCCGCAGATCACGCCCGCGGCCACGCCCGATATATAGGAGTGGTGCCGGAACGGCTCGCGCTGGAAGACATTCGACAGATGCACCTCGATCACCGGCAGGTCGGCCGAGCGCAACGCGTCGTGCAGCGCGACCGAAGTATGGGTATAGGCGCCGGCGTTGATCAGGATGCCGACGGCGCTGCCGCGTGCCTCCTGGATCCAGTCGATCAGCGAACCTTCGTGGTTCGACTGGCGGAAATCGACCTCGTAGCCCAGGAGGCCGGCGCGCTCGCGGCAGGCTTCCTCGACATCGCCGAGGGTGGCACTGCCGTAGAGGGCGGGCTCGCGCACGCCGAGGAGGTTGAGATTGGGCCCGTTGAGGACGAGAATCGTCGGCTCGGTCACGTTCAATGCGTCCCAGTGTTCATCGGGTGGCCCTTATAGCATGTGGACCGCCCCCCGCAACGCAACCGGACACCCGCGCCGGCACACCTGTCCGGATGGACTCGGACAAGCCAAAAAAACCTCCGGAAAGCGTAAATAGTTCTTTCCATTCAGAGCGCCTGGCTTATATAGCCGCTCTGCGCAATCGCACGTGCCCCTGGCTGTTCCAGGACAAGCAACGACGTTAGGCGTACTTCCCCCGTCAGCCTCCTGGCGACGGTCAGTAAAGAGGAGGTAGCAATGTTCGCTGTTTGCCGAGGAGCGGCGTCGCGTTTCACCGCGTCGTCCGACATTCTCACCATCATCTACCTCCGTCGGGCGACCCGCGTCGTCACGCTGCACGAATTCGTCCTCCCATCGAGTATGACCGCGTCGCGGCTCTAATACCGCGCGCGCTTCGGATCCGCGCCGACGGGTCCACCCCCTCAGAACATCGCTTGAGTTTCGCTACGACTCTCCCTCTGGGAGGGATCCGTCGCATTCGGCTGGGAGGCCGTTTCGATGACCGAGAAGATTCGCCGTTTCCTGCGCGACGCGCAGCCTGCTACCCCGTGCCTTGTCGTCGACCTGGAAGTGGTCGGCGACAATTATGACCGCCTGCATCGCCTGCTGCCGCGGGCCGAGATCTATTACGCGGTGAAGGCCAACCCGGCGATGCCGGTGGTGCAGCTGCTGGCCGGGAAGGGCTCGTGCTTCGACACGGCGAGCATCCAGGAGATCGACCAGTGCCTGGCGGCCGGCGCGCCGGCCGAGCGCCTGTCGTTCGGCAACACCATCAAGAAGCAGTCCGACATCGCCAAGGCATTCGCCCGCGGCGTCAACCTGTTCGCGTTCGACAGCCGCGCCGAGCTGGAGAAGCTGGCCGTGGCCGCCCCCGGCGCGCGCGTCTTCTGCCGTGTGCTGATGGACTGCCCTGGCGCGGAATGGCCGCTCAACCGCAAGTTCGGCTGCGAGCTCGACATGGCCCGCAACCTGATGATCGAGGCCCGCGACCTCGGCCTCGACCCCTATGGCCTGTCCTTCCATGTCGGCTCGCAGCAGACCGACCTGACCCAGTGGGACATCGCCATCGGGCGCACCGCCATGGTCTTCACGATGCTGAACGAGGTCGGCATCGAGCTGCGGATGCTGAACATCGGCGGCGGCTTCCCGGCGCATTACCGTCGCGACGTGCCGGCGCTCGACGCCTATGCCGACGCCATCAACCATGCGGTCGAGCATCATTTCGGCAACCGCATGCCGCGCCTCATCATCGAGCCCGGCCGCGGGATGACGGGCGATGCCGGCATCATCCAGTCGGAGGTCGTGCTGATCTCCGAGAAGGGCTATGGCGAGCAGCGGCGCTGGGTCTTCCTCGACATCGGCAAGTTCGGTGGCCTGGCCGAGACGATGGACGAGTCGATCCAGTACCGCATCCGCACGCCCCATGACGGCAGCGAGACCGGTGCGGTGGTGCTGGCCGGCCCGACCTGCGACAGCGCCGACGTGCTCTACGACAAGGCCGACTACAAGCTGCCACTGTCGCTGCGTATCGGCGACAAGGTCGAGATCCATTCGACCGGCGCCTACACGACCAGCTACTCGGCCGTCGGCTTCAACGGCTTCCCACCGCTGTCCGAGCACTACATCTGAGGCGAACGGCCGGCGGCCCCTCGGCGGGGGCCGCCGGCTGCTTCAACCTGCCGCCAGGTTCATCAAAAGCTGGCCGGCCACCACCAGGACGGCGGCCGCGATCCGCCAGTGCCCCATCGGCTCGCGCAGCAGGGTGACGCCGATCAAGGCGCCGAACAGCACCGAGGTTTCGCGCAAGGCCGCCACCAGCGCCATCGGGGCGGCACTCATCGCCCAGATCGCGATGCCGTAGCTGGCGAGCGCCACCATCCCGCCGCCGGCCCCCCGCTTCCATTGGCCGCTCCGACAATAGGCGCGCACCGCCGCCGAGCGACGCAAATAGACATAGAGCGGCACGAACGGCACCTGGAAGGCGAAGAGCCAGGCGATGTAGCCGATCGGATCGCCCGAGACGCGGCCGCCCATCCCGTCCGTCACCGTGTAGGCGGCAATCGTCCCGCCGGTGAACAGTGCCCACAGGGTGCCGCGGCGGCCGACGCCGAGCGCACCCGGCTCCAGCGCCAGGCCGACGATACCCATCGATACCAGCGTGAGGCCGGCCACCTGCCATGCCGTCAGGTACTCGCCGACCAGCCGGCCGGCGACCAGGGCCACCAGCAGGGGGCCGCAGCCGCGCGCCAGCGGATAGACCCGGCTGAGGTCGCCGTGGCGGTAGGCGCCGACCAGGCCGGCGACATAGAGGACATGGATGGCCACCGAGGCGGCGAGCCACGGCCAGGCCGCGACCGCCGGCACCGGCACGAAGGGCAGCGCCGCCAGCCCGACCAGGCCGCTGGTCAGGAACACGGCAGCCAGCGCGACGAGGCGATCCTCGTCGGCCTTCACCATCGCATTCCAGATAGCATGCAAAAGGGCGCCCACGAGAACGAGCGCCCCGACCGCCGCGTCGATAGCCATGGCGGCGACGCTACCGCGCCGCGGTAGCCGCCGTCATGTTTCCCTCACCCGGCCGTCATGGAAGGCCGGCGAGCGTGGCCCCCGCCCCTCACCCTTTGCGCGCCTTGTCGATCATCGCCTTCAGGGAAGCGGGGTCGATCGCCCCCGGCGCCAGGTCGTCGCCGACGACGAAGGCGGGCGTGCCGCGGATGCCGATGCGCTCCGCCAGCTCGCGGTTCCCGGCGATCGTCTTCTCGATCGCCGGGTCCTGCATGTCGCGCTTCAGCCGGTCCAGGTCGAGCCCCTGGCCGCGCGCGACGGTCAGGACGGCCTCCTCCGTCAACTGGCCGCGCACCGCCATCAGGGCGTGGTGGAAGGCCAGGTACTTGCCCTGCTTGTGCGCGGCCAGCGCCGCCCGCGAGGCATAGACGGAATCGCGGCCGAGGATCGGGAACTCCTTGTAGACGACGCGGACGTTGCGGTCCTGCGACAGCACCTGCTCCACGATCGGCTTCACCTGCTTGCAGTAGGGGCAGCGATAGTCGAAGAACTCGACGATCGTCACGTCGCCCTTGGGGTTGCCGCCGACCGGGTCGGCCGCGCTCGCGGTCAGCGCCTTGCGCTCGGCCACGATGGTGTCCTTGGCACGCGCGAGTTGGCCCGCCTGCTGCTTCTCCTCGGCCGCCTGGAGCACTTCGATCATGAATTCGGGGTTGCGCTTCAGGTAGTCGCGCAGCACCGTCTCGACCTCCTGGCGCTGCTGGGGCGTCAGGCCCTGGGCCTGGGCGGTCGATGGCCCTGCAACCACGAGGGGGGCCAACAGGAGGGCGGCGAACGCAACCGCCCGCATAACGAATCGAAACATCGGAACTGGACTCCCTTAAGGCGAGGCCCGCCACCATAGCCGGGACAGCCGGCCTTGGCGGTGAAATGGTCGTGATGGCCGCTGCGGTTGCAGCGCGTCAGTCGTCATCGCGCCCATGGCGCGTCAGTCGTCATCGCGTCGGTTGTTGTCCTCGTCGCGCTTCACGGCACGGCGGGCCTCGGCCTGCAGATCCTCCGCCCGCAGCCAGGCCGGCGATCCGCGCGGCAGGATGCCGAGGGCGCGGCCGGCCTGCTGCACCGCCGTGCGATTGCGGTTGCTGGCCGACGCCTGCTCGGCCAGCGCGAGCGCGGCCATGCCGATATCACCTTCCCGCCCATAGGCGATGGCGAGCGAGCGCCAGAAGGAGGCATTGCGCGTCTCATGCCGGACCGCCTCGTTGAGGAGCGCCTTCGCCTCCGCCACCAGCTCGTTGCGGTTGCGCTCCAGCAACACCTGGGCCAGGGAGGCGCGGATCAGGTATTCCGACGGGGCCAGCCGCAGCGCCTCGCGGTAGGGGGCCTCCGCCTCGCGCACCCGGCCGCTTTCGAACAGCACCTGCCCCTTCAGCTCGTGAAAATAGGGATCGCCCGGAAACTCCGCGATCAGGCGGTCGATCTCCGGCATGGCGCGGCCGAGGTCGGGGATGCGGTAATAGGCGATGGCGCGGGCATAGCGCGCGGGCACGCTGGCATCGGTCGCCGGATATTGCCGCAGCGTCTCCGACGGCGGCTGGAGGAAGCCCCGCAGCTTGGCCAGCATGCGGTCGTGCCGCGCCTGCAACTCCGGCGGGTCGACCGCATTGCTGTGGCGCGAGCGCCGGACATGGTCGCGCACCGCCTCCACCCGCTCGCGCGTCAGGGGGTGGCTGCGCAGGTACGGGTCCTGCCGCACCGCCGACATCAGTTCCTGCTGTTCCAGCACGTCGAAGAATTCCAGCAGCCCGCGCGCCGACTGGCCGGTGCGGTCAAGATAAGACAGGCCGGCCTGGTCGGCCGATGATTCCTGGCCGCGGTTGTAATAAAGGAGGTTGCGTTGGGCCAGCGAGACGCCGCCCACCACCGCGGCCCCCGCCGCCTTGCCGTCGCCGGAGAGTGCCGCGGCGGCGATCCCGAGCAGCATGGCGATGATGGCGGTGGTCGAGGCCGTGCTGAGCGCATCCTGGAGCCGGGCGAGGTGGCCGCCGGCGATGTGGCCCGTCTCATGGGCGATGACGCCGGAGAGCTGGTTCGGCGTCTTGGCGCGCAGGATGAGGCCGGTATTGAGGAAAAGTCGCTGGCCGCCCGCGACGAACGCGTTGATGCGCTGGTCCCCGACAAGGTAGACCTGGACTGCGTCCGGGTCGAGGCCGGCCACGGCGAACAACGGAGCCGCGTAGGCGCGCACGGTCGCCTCGATCTCCGCATCGCGAATCAGGGAGATCCTGGTCTGCGCCACGGCCGGCTCCACGACCATGAGACAGGCGACGAGCCCGGCTATCAGCCGGCGGATGGACGAGCGCGAGATCAACTGGAGGACTCCGGCACCATGAATCTAGCTAAGGCCGGCGACCCGAACCGTCAATGCGGGGGCCAAGGCGCCACCGGCGTCATCCGATTCGCCGCGGACCGTCCCGCCGCCCGGCCGAGGCCGCCGGCACGGCCGGGATGGTACAGGGCGACGATCGTCGCCGCGGTTTGCGGCGGCATCGTGACGCTGGCCGGATGCGGCGGCCGCAGCAACGAGCCGATCGGCACGGCCGCCCCCGTCACCGGCTATTTCGGGTCGGTGGCGTCGGACGAGCCGCGCGCGACGCTGGCCGGTCGCGACGTGCTGGCCAACAATGGCAGCGCGGTCGATGCCGCGGTGGCGACCGCCTTCACCCTGGCGGTGACCCTGCCGTCCAGGGCCGGGATCGGCGGCGGCGGCGCCTGCCTGGTCCACGACATGCGGGCAAAGAAGACCGAGGCGATCCTCTTCCCGGCGACCGCCACCACCCTGGATGGGCGCATCCCGGCGGCAGTGCCGATGCTGCCGCGCGGCCTCTACGCCCTGCATGCGCGCTATGGCCGCCTGCGCTGGGAGCAGCTCCTGTCGACCGCCGAGGGGCTGGCCCGCTTCGGGCACCCGGTCTCCCGCGCGCTCGCCGGCGACCTCGCCCGCCACGGCGAGCGCCTGGCCGGCGACCCGCAGATGGCGAGTATCCTCCTCGGCCCCGGCCGGGCCCCGCTGGCGGAAGGCACCATGCTGACCCAGGTGGCGCTGGCCTCCATCATCACCGGCATCCGCAGCGGCGGCCCGGGCGACTTCTATGCCGGCCGCTACGCCAACCTGTTCGCCGAGCAGGCGCGCGCCGTGGGGGCCGCCATCACCATCCAGGACCTGCGGTCGGCGGTGCCGACCTGGGCGCCGGCGACCGAGACCCGTTTCGCCGACGAGCGCCTGTTCCTGCTGCCCCAGCCGGTCGCCGGTGGCGAGGCGACGGCCGCCGTGTGGCGTCGGCTGGCCGATGGCGGCCAGTATCGCCGCAGCGGCGCTGCCACGGTCGCCATGGACAGTCCCTCGGCACCGGGCCTGGACGCCGCCTCGACCGGCTTCGTCGTCACCGATCGCGAAGGATCGGCGGTCGCCTGCGTGCTCGGCATGGGGGAACCCTTCGGGCTCGGGCGGTCGGCCCGCAGCACCGGCGTCCTGCTGGCGCCCGCGGCCGATGCGGCCAACACGGCGACCATGTCGGCGGCCCTGCTGATCAACAGCAACGTGAACGAGTTCTTCATGTCGGCGACCGGCGCCGGCGGCGGCGATGCACCTGCCGCCCTGGCAACGGTCATGGCGGCAGTGCTGGTCGGCCAACAGACGCTCGACCAGGCCTTTGCCGGGCTGGGCCAGCAGCACGACGCCCGCGTCAACATCGTGTCCTGCCCGTTCGGCGCGCCGCGCAAGCCCGAGAGCTGTGCCACCCGCACCGATCCGCGCGGCGCCGGCCTCGCCGCCTTTCCCGGGCAATAGCGGATGGCCCTGAAGATCGCCGGGCGGGGCCTGATCCCGCCCTTCATCGTCATGGACGTGGTGCGCGCGGCCGAGGCCCGGGCCGCGGCCGGGCACAGCATCCTGCACATGGAGATCGGCCAGCCCAGCACGCCGGCGCCCAAGGGCGTCATCGCCGCGGCCCAGGCGGCCCTGGCGGGGGACGTGCTGGGCTATACCGGCGCCTTCGGGCTGGAGGCGCTGCGCGAACGGCTTGCGACCTGGTACCGCGAACGATACGGCGTCCAGGTCGCGCCGGAGCGGATAGCCCTTACCCCCGGCTCGTCCGGCGCCTTCGTGCTGGGCTTCCTCGGCGCATTCGAACCCGGTGACCGTGTGGCGCTGGCGACCCCCTGCTATCCCGCCTATCGCAACATCCTGACCGCGCTGGGGATCGAGGCGGTGCTGGTCCCGGCCGAGGCGGAGCATGGCTTCCAGCCGACGCCCGAGTTGCTGGAACGGGCGGGCCCCCTGGATGGCGTCGTGGTGGCAAGCCCGGCCAACCCGACCGGCACCATGCTGAGCCCGGCCGAGCTGGCGGAGCTGGCCGGCTGGTGCCGGGACCGCGGCGTCCGCCTCGTGTCGGACGAGATCTATCACGGCATCACCTTCGGCAAGAAGGCTGCGACCGCGCTGGAGTTCGACCAGGACGTCATCGTCATCAACAGCTTCTCGAAATATTTCTCGATGACCGGCTGGCGGCTCGGCTGGATGATCGTGCCGCCGGACATGGTCCGCGCCATCGAATGCCTGGCGCAGAACCTGTTCATCTCGCCGCCGACCCTGTCGCAGATGGGCGCGCTCGGCGCCTTCGACTGCATCCAGGAGCTGGAGGAGAACGTGGCGCGCTATGCCCGCAATCGGGCGCTGCTGCTGGAGGAGTTGCCGAAGGCGGGCTTCGACCGCCTGGCGCCGGCCGACGGCGCCTTCTACATCTATGCCGACGTGTCCCACCTGACCAACGACAGCACCCAGTTCTGCAAGCGGATGCTGGAGGAGGTGGGCGTGGCCGCCACCCCGGGCGTCGATTTCGACCCCGAGCGGGGCAACCGGTCGCTACGCTTCTCGTTCGCCGGCGCCACCGACACCATGGCGGAGGCGGCGCGCAGGCTGGTCGGCTGGCGCCGGTAGGACTGGCGCCGGTAGCGCCGGCACCGGCGGGCTGCTGCCGCCGGTGCCGGCACTGCCGTCAGTGCCTCACCACGCCATCGTCGAGGCGACGGCGATGCTCTCCTGGATGTCGCGGACGACCTGGGTCATCGCCTGCCCGACCAGGTCCATCTTGCGGAGCTGGGCGATGCGGTCGGCGGCCTTGTCCTGCTCGGCCTCGGTGAGCAGCAGGTCCCACAGGCCCGCCGCCTCGACGAGGCAGACCAGCACGACGTCGCGTGGGTCGGGAATCTCCGTCCCCAGCACCAGTTCGCGCAGGCGTGCCTTCACCTCGCGCTGCTCCCGGTCGTCGATGACCGGATAGCGGCGGGTGTGGAACACCCACAGGAAGCGCCCCTCCTCCTTGCGGAGGATGCCGCGCGACACCAGCCGCGCCAGCGCCTTCTCGCGCAGGTCGTCGGCGTCTCGGGCGACCTCCTCGACCCAGGCGCTGCTGTTGCGGCCGTTGGGCGCGTTCGTCAGGCTGGCCAGGGTCACATCGAGCAGCGCGTCCCCGGTCGGCGTCTTGTCGACGACGCGGAGCTCCTGCAGGTCGCTGTCGATGCGGTCATGCATGGCCAGATCCATGAGGACCGCGCCGGCGATCACCCCGTTCATCGCGGAACGGGGCAGGTCGACCAGCCGACCATCCTGGTCGTCCAGCATCAGCAGGAGGATTTCTTCAACAAAGGTCAGCATCGTCTTGCTCCTCGGACGGGATTAGACAGCCGCCAATGCCGCCGCACGGTCCGGATGGATCGCGAAGATCCGATCGAAACCACCGACCTCGAGCACTTCCCGGACGTTCGGCTTGAGAGCGGCGAGCGCGATCTTGCCCTTCACCCCCTCCACCCGCTTGGCCACCACGAGAAGCGTGCGGAGCCCGGCGCTGCTGATGTACTCGAGCTGCGATAGATCCAGCACCAGCCGATTGTGGCCACGTTCGATGATGCCGATCAGCGAATCTTCGACCAGTTTGGCCGAGCTGATATCGAGACGGCCATTCGGCGTGATCACGACGACGCCGTTTTGGCTTTCCTGCTGCAGGTTCATTGGCAATGATCCCCCTGTCGCGGCGGCATTCTCGCCCCGCAACCCCCTTGAAGCGTACCGCCTCACTATACTTGCAGTGAGCGGTCCGCGGAAGCGGATGAGCCGGCGGTCCCGGCACATCCGAAAGATGAGGCACGAATGCCCGTTCGTATGTTTAAGATTGGCAGTTCCCTCGAGGATTTACAGCCTCTCGCCGAATTCGTGGAAACCTTCTGCGCCGACGAAGCGGTGCCCGACGGCGCCGCCTTCCACCTGGCCCTGGTGATCGAGGAAGCGGCCAGCAACGTCATCCGCCACGGCTTCGCCGATGGCAGGCTCGGCGACGGCTCGGTGTCGATCAAGCGCGACGGTGACCGGGTGACCGTGGAGATCGTCGATGACGGGCCGCCCTTCGACCCCCTGTCGGTGCCGCCGCCCGATCCGGATACGCCGCTGATGGAGCGCAAGGTCGGCGGCCTGGGCGTAGAGATGATGCGCCGCATGACCGACCAGCAAATCTACCGTCGCGACAACGGGCAGAACCACCTCACCCTGGTGAAGAACCTCTGAATCGGCATAGGGGGCGATCCTTGTGGATCGCTCCCCTGCCACACCACCCGGCATG
>CAZQOA010000067.1:0-24285 GCA_964594715.1 uncultured Rhizobiaceae bacterium
AACTTCACCCGGCGGGAGGCGGGCTTTTACTCGACAAAAACTTAACCGTCAAGCACTTAACTTCCACCTCGTCGATTTATCCGCCGGACGAAACGTACTCGAACGACGAACAACCTGGCCCCTGGATTCCGAGGCCAGTACGATACACCGAGCAATGTCTGCAAGGCGTCTCGCGACGCGGAGAGAGAACATAGGGACGGCAGCCGCCGCTGTCCACCCCCTTTTTCCGAATTCCCGTCACCACAGCCCGAGCGCCCGCAATTCCTCGATCATCTCGGGCGGCAACGCGTCCCCCGCCTCCGCCCCATCGCCGGGCAAGTCGGCCGGCGCATCCGCTGCGGGCAGGTATCGCCAGCCCTGGAACGGCCGCAGGGCGCGGGGCGCGGTCCGCACCAGGACCGGGTCGAGCAGGATGCGGCAGCGCGGCCGCGCCTCGTCGTCGACATGGGGCTCGAACCCGAGCAGGCGCTGGCGCACGATGATCCGTCCGCGCACCACCCAATAGATGGAACCGCCCTCCACCAGCTCGGCCGCACGCTTGGGCGTGCTGCGGGTCAGGTGCCAGAGGACGCCGTTGGCCGCCAGCCGTCGGCGCTGGAAATCGGCCAGGTGGTCGACATCGTCGGTCCCGACCGAAAGCTTCATCAGGTGGAGTGTCGGCGTCATGGATCCCGTCGGGGGCTCGGATGGTCGTTGGTCAGGGCTTCGGGTCAGGGCTTCGGGTCGGGGCTGGGGGAATAGCCCAACCGCCGCCGCCAGAGATAGTTCAGCGGTGCCAGGATCAACACGGTCGGCACCCCGCCAGGGGGGGCCCCGTGCCGCCGGCCTTAACGGCTAAAGGCGCTTGCCCGCCAGTGCGCGGGCGACCTTGGAGCCGCTGGGGCGGCCGAGGAAGGCCGAGATCCGGTCGCCCGCGGCGCACAGGCGGTCGAGGTCGACGCCGGTCCGGATGCCGAGGCCGTCCAGCATATAGAGCACGTCCTCGCTGGCGACGTTGCCGGTGGCACCCTTGGCATAGGGGCAGCCGCCGAGGCCGGCCACCGAACAGTCGACGACGGCGATGCCGCGTTCCAGCGAGGCCAGGATGTTGGCCAGCGCCTGGCCGTAGGTGTCGTGGAAATGCACCGCCAGCCGGTCGATCGGGACCGCCGCCACGACCGCGTCGATCATCGCCTGTACCTGGCGCGGGGTGCCGGCACCGATGGTGTCGCCGAGCGAAACCTCATAGCAGCCCAGCCCCGCCAGGCGGCCGGCGACCGTGGCGACCGCGGCCGGCGCGATGGCGCCTTCATAGGGGCAGGCGACGACGCAGGAGATGTAGCCGCGCACCCGCATGCCAGCAGCCAGCGCGCGCTCGGCTACCGGCTGGAAGCGGGCGAAGCTTTCGTCGATCGAGCAGTTGGTGTTGCGCTGGGCGAAGCTTTCCGAGGCTGCGGCGAAGATCGCCACCTCCTCTACCTTTGCGGCAACAGCGTCTTCCAACCCTTTGATATTTGGAACAAGGACGGGATAGCTGACGCCCGGCCTCCGGGCGATGGCGGCCAGGACGGCGGCCGTGTCCGCCATCTGCGGCACCCATTTGGGCGAGACGAAGCTGCCGGATTCGACGGTCGTGAGGCCGGCATTCGCCAGCGCCTCGATCAGTTCCACCTTCACGGCGACCGGCACCGGCTGGGCCTCGTTCTGCAGCCCATCCCGCGGCCCAACCTCAACCAACTTCACAGCACTGGGCAATATCATACGGAAAAACCTATAACTTCTTCCGACGTCTCCTGGCGGAAGGGGAAATAGCCGGGCACGGCACGGACGCGCTCCAGCCAGCGCCCGATGGCGGGATAGGGAGCCAGCGGAAAGCCGCCCTCGTCGGCGATATGGGTATAGGCGTAGAGCGCGATGTCGGCGATCGTGGGGCCCTCGCCCACCAGCCAATCCTGCCGGGCGAGCGTGTCTTCCATCACCTGGAGCGCGGCCAGGCCGCGCCCATGGTTGCGCCGCTGTCGCTCGCGATCGAAGTCGTCGAGCTCCGTGACGAAACGCCGGAGGTAGCGGTTCACCGCGATCGCCGGCTCGTGGCTGTACTGTTCGAAGAACATCCAGCGCAGCGTCTCGGCCTGCTGCCACCGGTCGGACGGCCAGTACGGCGTGCCGTTGGCGAAGAATTGCAGAATGGCACCGGATTCCCCCAGCACCCGGCCATCATCGAGCCGGACGGCCGGCACCTTGCCGATCGGGTTCACCTGCCGGAAGGCGGGCGACGCCGGCTCGCCGCGGGTCTGGTCGACGTCGATCCGGCGATGGCGGAGGCCGAGCCAGGCCCAGAGCAGTCGAACCTTGTAGACGTTGCCGGACTCGAGGTTGCCCCACAGCGTCAGCATGCGGCGGCCTCCGCGATCACGTCCGCATCGATGTCGATCAGGTCGGCCCCCTCGTCCACCAGGTCGCCCTCGGCATAGCGCAGGCGGGCGACGGTGCCGGCGGCAGGTGCCGTGATCGTGTGCTCCATCTTCATCGCCTCCAGGACCAGCAGCGGCTGCCCGCGGACGACCCGGTCGCCCTCGGCCACCAGGACGCGGGCGATCCGGCCCGGCATCGGCGCCGTCAGGTGGCCCGCCCCGGCTTCGGCCGCAGCGGCCGGCTCCAGCGGGTCGACCAGGGCCAGCCGGTGCGTGGCACCGGCGCGGAACAGATGGAGCTGGTCGCCGCTGCGAACCACGGCCACGGCGAAGCGGTGGCCGTCCAGCTCCACGGTGAGGCGCCCATCCGGGGCGCGGCCGGCGCGGGCCTCGAATGCCTGGCCGGCGATCTCCAGGCGCCAGCCGACGGCGGCATAGGCGATATCGACCGTCGCGGTGGCGGCGCCGTCGCGGAACAGCAGCCGGCGCCGCTGGCGTTCGCCGACCCGCCAACCATCGCGCATGGCCCAGGGCGACGGGTCGAGCGCGGCCGCCCCGTCCTCGGCCTGGAGGATGGAGAGGGCGGCGGCGGCCAGGATGGCGGTCGGTGCCGGCGCGGGATCGGGCAGCAGGTCGGCACGGTGGCGCGCGATGAAGCCGGTATCGAGCGCCGCCGCGGCGAATGCCGGGTGGCGGAGGATGCGGGTCAGGAAGTCCCGGTTGGTGACGACGCCGGCCACCTCGGTCGCATCCAGTGCCGCCGCCAGCCGGCGTGCCGCCTCGCCCCGGTCGCGGCCATGGGCGATGATCTTGGCGA
Source organism: uncultured Rhizobiaceae bacterium (assembly GCA_964594715.1). Classification (GTDB taxonomy): domain Bacteria; phylum Pseudomonadota; class Alphaproteobacteria; order ATCC43930; family Allostellaceae; genus Allostella. The sequence continues at coordinate 3,211 of CAZQOA010000067.1, forward strand.
TCATCGGGTCGTAATGGATGGAAACCGCATCCCCTGCCGCGACGCCGGAATCGACGCGAACGCCGCCCTCCGCCGCGGGCAGGCGCAGATGCGAGAGCCGGCCGGTGGCGGGCCGGAAATCCTGGGCCGGGTCCTCGGCGTAGAGCCGCGCCTCGATGGCATGCCCGCCGATCGCGAGCTCGTCCTGCGCCAGCGGCAGCGGCTCGCCGGCCGCCACCCGCAACTGCCATTCCACGAGGTCGAGGCCGGTGATCATCTCGGTCACCGGATGCTCGACCTGGAGGCGGGTGTTCATCTCCATGAACCAGAAATGCCCCCCCTCGGCGATGAACTCGACCGTGCCGGCCCCCTGGTAGCCGATGGCGCGCGCCGCGGCGACCGCGGCATCGCCCATCGCCCGCCGCCGCTCCGGCGTCATGCCGGGCGCCGGCGCCTCCTCGATCACCTTCTGGTGGCGACGCTGGATCGAGCAGTCGCGCTCGAACAGATGGAGGGCGTTGCCGTGCCCGTCGGCGAACACCTGCACCTCGATATGGCGCGGCCGGGTCAGGTACTTCTCGACCAGCAGCCGACCGTCGCCGAAGGCCGACGCCGCCTCGCGCGCCGCCCCCTCGACCGCGGCGGCCAGCTCTTCCGGCCGCTCGACGACGCGCATGCCGCGCCCGCCGCCGCCGGCGGACGCCTTGATGAGGACGGGATAGCCGATCCGCCCGGCGGCTTCGGTCAATACCGGCAGGCCCTGCCCGTCACCATGATAGCCGGGGACGACCGGCACCCCCGCCGCCTCCATCAGCGCCTTGGCCGCACTCTTCGACCCCATCGCGCGGATCGCCTGGGGCGGTGGGCCGATGAAGGTGGCCCCGGCGGCCGCCACCGCCTCGGCGAAGCCGGCATTCTCCGAGAGGAAGCCATAGCCGGGATGGACGGCCTCGGCGCCCGAAGCCCGAATGGCGGTGACGATCGCAGGAATCGAAAGATAGCTGTCGCGCGCCGGTGCGGGGCCAACCGGCCAGGCCTCGTCGGCGGTGCGGACATGCAGCGCGTCGCGGTCGGCCTCGGAATAGACGGCGATGGTGCGCAGGCCGAGGCGACGCGCGGTCGCCATGACGCGGCAGGCGATTTCGCCGCGGTTGGCGACCAGGACGGAGCGGAACATGCGGGCCCCTACCGCCCCTCGCCGGGACGCCAGGCGGGCGTGCGCTTGTCGAGGAAGGCGGCGATTCCCTCGCGCCCCTCCTCGCCGGCGCGCAATGCCGCGATGCGGCGGGCGGTGTCCTCCACCATGGCATCGTCGATCGGCCCGCGCGCAACCCGGGCGACCAGCCGCTTGGACGCCGCCTGGGCCTCGGGGCCGCCCTCGGCCAGGGCCGCCAGGATGCGCTGCCCGGTCTGTTCCAGGTCCTCGCGCGCGGCGATTTCGTGGATCAGCCCGATGCGCGCCGCCACCTCGGCGTCGAATCGCTCCGCGGTCAGGAAATAGCGTCGCGCCTGGCGCGCGCCGATGGCGGCCACGACATAGGGGCTGATGGCTGCTGGCAGCAGGCCGAGGCGCACCTCGGACAGCGCGAAGGCCGCCTCCGGCACCGCGACCGCGATGTCGCAGCAGGCGACCAGCCCCACCCCGCCGCCATAGGCCGGGCCCTGGACCAGGGCCACGGTCGGCTGCGGCATGCCATCCAGCACCCGCAGCATGTGCGCCAGCCGGCGTGCATCCTCGAGATTCTGGGCTTCGCTATAGCCCGAGGTGCGCTTCATCCAGTTGAGGTCGGCGCCGGCGGAAAAGCTGCGGCCGTTGGCACAGAGGATGACGGCCCGGACGGCGCGGTCGCCCGCCAGCCGCTCGAAGATGGTGGTCAGTTCCGCGATCAGCCGATCGTCGAAGGCGTTATGCACCTCCGGCCGATTGAGGGTGACCCGGGCGACATGCCCGCTGACGGAGACGAGGACGGTGCCGGCCATCGCTGCGCTTGCCCCTCGAAACGGCACGAAATCAACCGAAGGGCCGGCCCGCCTTCTCCGACAGCGCCCGCCCCCGAACGTCCCGGACGATGTTCGCCCGCGGATGGGGCGTCAAGGGGCGAGCGAAGAAACTGCCGAAGGTGTCAGCTTGCCGTGATCGCGTCGCCGCATGCCGACGCCACCTGGCGGTTCGGCTCCTTGGTGCCCGGCATCGTGGCCCAGCCGTTCTTCATCACCATTTCGGCCCGGCTGTAGGAGGAGGCCGCCTTCAGGGCGGCGATCCGCTCGGCTATCATCGGGTCGCGCTTCGACTGGTCGACGCAGATCGAGGCCAGCGCGGCGACCACCGCGGTCTCGGAACGCTCACTCGCCTGCAGGTTTGCCGTACCGCCGGTGACCCAGCCACCCCAAGAAAATCCAACGATCGCCAGCGCGACCGCGCCCAGAAGTCCACCATAGAGACCAGGACGAAGCCATTCGGGAGTCTTCATGATCTGAATATCCTTCAAAAACGTCTCAGGCTGATTTTAGGCTGCTGTGCCTGCTTCACTATAGCACACCCCCCAACTATTCCTTTCGCGCTATTTAACCCCTGGTCGATGAAGAGAATTTCACGTTTCCGGTTCGACCTGGGAGCCGCCTCGCGCGCGAGCGCCTTCTACCAGGCGTTCGGTTGGAGATTGGGAGTTCGGCTTGCAACTGGCGCGCCGACGTGCCACATGCAGGGCCTACTCCGGGTGACTTGGGCGCAGGCGGATCCGATCGAACCCTGCCCCCGACGGCCGACCGTTCCGCGGGGATGGCATCCCTGCAGGCGTTAATCCACGGGATCGATGCCGTTTCATTGGCGCCGGATCGGCGCCCGCGCTGCTTTTGGTGGCGCCCACAGAAAGGCGAACATGCAGGTTTTTGTTCGGGACAACGACGTCAACGGCGCACTCCGCGTCCTCAAGAAGAAGATGCAGCGCGAAGGCGTGTTCCGCGAGATGAAGCGCCGGCGCGCCTACGAGAAGCCGTCCGAGCGCGCCGCGCGCGAAAAGGCCGAGGGCGTGCGCCGCCGTCGCAAGGCGATGCGCAAGCGTCTGGAGCGCGAAGGCTACTGACCACGCCCGGGCCGGGGTCCCCCAATATGACCCCCGCGCGGCCACGGGGTCGCGGCGCCATTCAGCCGAGGCCGTCGCGCGCCTTCGAGGCGCCGGAGGCGATCGAGTTGTTCCGGATCATCGGACGGCGCCCGAGCGCTGTCTGGGTCGACAATTCCGGTGCGCTGGCGGCCCCTGGGCCATCCAGCCAGCGCCTGCGGGAATTCGTCTGCTGGCGCACCAAGTCGGGTGCCGGCGACCAGATCCAGGAACGGATCGGTGGGTTCTTCCTGGTGACCCCCAGTGATTCGTGCCACCCGATCCTGCTCAGCCCGCCGGAAGCGCTCAGCCCCGACACCGCCTTCATCCACGCCCAGGCGGCCCAGGCCCGCGACGTGGCCCGGGTGGCGGAATTGATGGCGGAAGGCAAGCTGATCGAGGTCGTCGGGCGACGTCCGAAGACCCCGCCATCGCGCCCCGGCGACACGCTGCTGCCGGAGGACCATCCGCTGGTGGTCGATGAGCGGCCGGAAGTGCTGGACGAGACCCCGGCCTTCCCGCGCCGGGCCGGCGGCGGGCGAAGCTGGTCCTGATCCGCCGCCCATCCCCCGATGGGGCCGCCGTCGATCGAGGGCGGTCCCGGACGGCGGGCTATGCCGCCGCCTACGCCGCGGCGAAGGGCACCATCCGCCCTGCCTCCTCGTCCCACAGCGCATAGCGCCACGCGCGCAAGCCGTCCCACAGGGACAGGGTCGGCACGCAATGGAGGCCGGGGTTCGCCTCGTGGCAGGCGCGCAGGCGATAGTTCGCGATGCGCGGGTTCAGGTGGTGGACATGGTGAAAGCCGATGTTGGCCGTGAACCAGCGCAGGACCGCGGGCAGGCGCAGGTAGGACGACCCCTCCATCGCGGCTTGCCGGAAGTCCCACCCCTCCCCCCGCGCCCACAAGGTGCGCTCGAAACGGTGCTGGACCGAGAACAGCCACACGCCGACGATCGACGCCACCGCCATCATCGGCAGATGCACCAGCGCCACCCGGCCGAAGCCGAAGGCCAGGCCCAGCCCGACGAAGATGGCCGCCAGCGCCGCGTTGGTCAGATGGACCGCCCGGCGCTCGCGCCGCCATTCCTTCGGCGCATCGAACGGGAGGCGGTAGAGGAGGATGAAGACGATCGGCGGCAGCAGCAGGTTCGCGACCAGCGGGTGCCGGATCAGGCGGTAGTTGCGCCGCGCGCGGGGGCCGAGCCGGCGGTATTCGGCCACCGTCAGGCACGAGGAATAGATGTCGAGGCCGCTGTCGCGCCGGTCGAGATTGTTCCACACGGCGTGATGCTGGGCGTGCTGGCGCCGCCACATCTGGAACGGCGTCATCGTACAGACGCCACAGACGGCACCGAGCCAGGCGTTGGCCCGGCGTGCGCGGAAGAAGGACCCGTGGCCGCAGTCATGCTGGATGATGAAGATGCGGACGAGGAAGCCGGCCGCCAGCACCCACAGCGGCAGCAGCCCGGCCCATGCCCAGGGGGCGCCGTCCAAGGCATATCCGGCGAGGACGTAAATCGCCGCCAGGGTCGCGATGAAACCACCGAACGACGTGACGATCTGGGCGATGCTCTGCGCCGGGACCGCGGCCCGATACGGGGCCAGATCGAGTGCCGTGTGGCTCAAATCATCCTATCCAATCCGGACGATGACGACCGACGCCGTTTCCCGGCCCGCGACGGGCATCATCAATATCGAGTCGCCCCTGGCCGATAAGTGGGGCCTTTGCCCCTCGCAATTCAGTAGCGCCGACATTTTATTGTTAGGGTCGATCCCGACCCACCCGTTTTTGGACTCCAAGGAATCCGAAAAACCATGACCATCGAGATCCATTGGGGCAGCGGCAGCCCCTACGCATGGCGCGTGTTGCTGGCCGCCGAGGTGAAGGGCGTCCCCTACGAATCCCGCCTCCTCTCCTTCCAGGCCAAGGAGCACCAGAAGCCCGACTTCCTCGCGCTGAACCCGCGCGGCAAGGTGCCGGTGCTGAAGGACGGCGCGCGCGTGGTCACGGAATCCATGGCGATCATGCACCACCTGGACGCGATCGGCAGCGGCCCGTCGCTGTTCGGCCATACCCAGGACGAGCGCACGGCCGTATGGGAATGGTCGAGCCGCATCCTCTATGACCTGGAGGATGCGGTGGATGCGTTCGCCCACCCGCTGATGTTCGCCCCGCCCTCGGCGGACACGGCGGAGAAGGTGCTGGCGACCCTGCCGGCGCTGCACCGGGAACTGGCCAGCCTGGAGGCCGGGCTTGCCGGCCGCCAGTGGCTGTGCGGCGGTGATGCCCCGAGTGCGGCCGACCTCGCCGCCTTCCCCTTCCTCATGTTCGTCCATCGCGCCGCCGGCAAGGACGCCGCCAGGCCGCTCGACCTCGGCCTGTCGCCCCTGTCCGAGAAGTACCCGAACCTCGCCGCCTGGCAGGCGCGGATCGAAGCGCTGCCCGGCTATGACCGCACCTATCCGCCGCATTGGCGGCAGGGATAGATCGACTGCCTGACCGGTGCTGGGGAGCCTCAACGAGGGAAGTCAGAACTCGACCTTCCTCGCGCCCGATCCGTCACGTTCGGGGATATCTCCCGGCTCGATCGGCGCCGCCATCAGCAGGGCACCCAACGAGGGAATGCGGTTCAGCCGCTCCCAGGTTGCCCATGGCACGACGACCGCAGCCGGTCGACCATGCCTGGTGATGACCGTTGGCTCGCCCTGCTCGGCGCGGCCGACCGTCGCTGAAAAGCTCGCTTTCACTTCGTCGAACGGAAGAGATTTCATCGCTCACATCCGGAACACGCCGAACCTGGTCTCCTCCGCCGGGGCATTCAGCGCGGCGGCCAGGCCCAGCGCCAGCACCCGGCGGGTGTCGCCGGGGGCGATCACGCCATCGTCCCACAGGCGGGCGCTGGCGTAGTAGGGGTGGCCCTGGGTTTCGTACTGGCTGCGGATCGGGGCCTTGAACGCCTCCTCCTCGGCCGCCGGCCAGGCGCCCCCTGCCCCCTCGATATTGTCGCGGCGCACCTGGGCCAGCACCGAGGCCGCCTGCTCGCCGCCCATCACCGAGATGCGGGCATTGGGCCACATCCACAGGAAGCGCGGGCCGAAGGCGCGGCCGCACATGCCGTAATTGCCGGCACCGAAGCTGCCGCCGATGATGACGGTCAGCTTGGGCACCGCCGCGCAGGACACGGCCGTCACCATCTTCGCCCCGTCCTTGGCGATGCCGCCGGCCTCGTATTTACGCCCGACCATGAAGCCGGTGATGTTCTGCAGGAAGACCAGCGGGATGCCGCGCTGGGCGCAGAGCTCGATGAAATGCGCCCCCTTCTGGGCGGATTCGGAGAAGAGGATGCCATTGTTGGCGACGATCCCGACCGGCATCCCCCAGATATGGGCAAAGCCCGTCACCAGGGTCTGGCCGTATAGGCGCTTGAACTCGTCGAACTCGCTGCCGTCGACGATGCGCGCGATCACCTCGCGCACGTCATAGGGCCGGCGCGGGTCCTGCTCGACGATACCCGCGATCTCCGCCGGGTCGTATTTCGGCGGCGCCGGGGCTTGCCGGGACGGGCTTTCCGGCCGCCGGCGATTGAGGTGCGCCACCGCGCGCCGCGCGATGCCCAGCGCGTGGGCGTCGTCGGCCGCGTAATGGTCGGTGACGCCGGAGATGCGGGAGTGGAGGTCGGCACCGCCCAGATCCTCGGCCGTGACCACCTCGCCGGTCGCGGCCTTCACCAAAGGCGGGCCGCCGAGGAAGATGGTGCCCTGGTTGCGGACGATGATCGCCTCGTCCGACATGGCCGGGACATAGGCACCGCCGGCGGTACAGGAGCCCATCACCACCGCGATCTGCGGGATGCCGGCCGCCGACATGGTCGCCTGATTGAAGAAGATGCGGCCGAAATGGTCGCGGTCGGGAAAGACCTCATCCTGGTTGGGCAGGTTGGCGCCGCCGGAATCGACCAGGTAGATGCAAGGCAGGTGGTTCTGCTGCGCCACCTCCTGCGCGCGCAGGTGCTTCTTCACGGTCACCGGGTAGTAGGTGCCCCCTTTGACCGTGGCGTCGTTGGCGACGATGACGCATTCGCGCCCCGCCACCCGGCCGACGCCGGTGACGATGCCGGCCGATGGCACCTGGTCGCCATACATGCCCCACGCCGCCAGCGGCGACAGCTCCAGGAAGGGCGTGCCGGGGTCGAGCAGGGCCGCCACCCGGTCGCGCGGCAGCAGCTTACCGCGACCGAGATGGCGCTGGCGGGCCCGGTCCCCGCCACCCGCGCGGGCCCGTGCCAGGGTATCTTCCAGGTCGGCGACAAGCGCATCCATGCCGTCGACGTTGCGGCGGAACGCATCGCTGCGCGGGTCGACGGCGGAAGGAAGGACCGACATGGCTGGCGCCCGGACGCTGTTGCGGCGACCGGCAGTGTGCCGCCTCGGCGCGGGCCGCAGCAAGCGGGTTAGGTCGCCGGTCGCGTCAGGTCATCAGTCGCGTTCGCGCTTCAGGACGCGCAGGTCGTCGGCGGACAGCTTCAGGTCCCATTCGCTGCCGTCAGGCATGCGCGCATTGTCCACCTCCCACACGCGGCCGTCATCCTCGCGCTCGATCTCGTCCCAGCTCGTGAAGCCGAGCGCGACCAGCGCGCGCTCGATGCGGGCACGCTCCTCGAGCGTGGGCTTGTCGTCGCCGGCCAGGACGATGCCCGGCGGCACCAGGAACAGCGCGGCGGCAAAGGCCGCAAGCGCGATACGGGTACGGGTCGCGAAAGCAAGCGGGGCAGAAGTCATGGGGGTGGCCTCCCGGGCATTTCGCGTGGGCTAAACCCAGTGAACGCGGACGATCGCCCATGGTTCCCCATGCCGGGTCGATCGGTCAAACCGGAAGGTTGACAGGAATGTTCAATTGTATTGAACTTGACGGGTGGTTATCGAGCGATCAGCAGCCTTTGCGGTCACGGATGCGTCCGACGGCGAATCCCTGGCCGAGGACGAAAAGCGCCTTGGGCTGCGCTTGCGCGCGTTCCGCCAGCAGCGTGGCCTGTCGCTGAAGCAGCTTTCGCAGCAATCGGACCTGTCGGTCGGCATGTTAAGCCAGATTGAACGCGGCGTGGCGACACCATCGCTTCGCGCGTTGGGTCGGCTGCGCGACGTCTATGGCGTGCCGCTGTCCCGCTTCTTCGACGACGACGGGGTGCCTGCCCCGGCCGGCGACGAAGTCGTGCAGCGCGCCGGCCAATGCCGCCGGGTGGAGTTTCCGGAGCAGCACATCGCCAAGGAGCTGGTCTCGCCGCCGTCGGCCCGCGCACTCGAGATGATGGTGATCGTGATGGAGCCGGGCGGTGGGTCCGGCGCGGATACCTATACCCATGAGGGCGAGGAGTGTGGCCATGTGCTGGAAGGTACCTTCGACCTTTGGGTCGGCGAGGGGCGCTGGCGCCTGACCCGCGGCGACAGCTTCCAGTTCGCCAGCGATACGCCCCACCGCTTCCACAATCCCGGCCCGGGGACCGCCCGCGTGCTGTGGACCGTCACCCCGCCCTTCTACGGGCGGAAAGTCTAGAAAGAGAAGAAAGGAACGAGGGATGCAGATTACCCGTCGCACGCTTCTGGTCGCGGCATCGGCGCTGGCCGCCGGCGCCCTTCCGGCATCGGCGCAGGAGCCGCCGAAGCCGCGCCAGATCGTCATCAACGCCTCGGGCGGCGCCCAGGCAGCCTCGCTGCGCCAGCACTACTGGGCCGACTTCGAGAAGGAGACCGGGATCAAGGTGGTCGACACCAGCCCGGTCGACTTCGGCAAGCTGCGAGCCATGATCGACAGCGGCAACATTGCCTGGAACATCACCGAGATCGGCGGCCAGGACGGCTATCGCGCGACCCAGATGGGCCTGGCGGAGCCGATCGACGCGAAGATCGTCGACCGGTCGACCTTCGTCGATGCGTCGAAGAACATGACGCACGTCTTCTCGCCCAGCAGCTATTCCACCGTCATCGCCTATCGCACCGACGCCTTCCCCCAGGGCGGGCCGAAGAGCTGGGCCGACTTCTGGGACGTGAAGAAATTCCCGGGCCCACGCTCGCTGCGCAATCACCCGGTGGACAACCTGGAAGCCGCCCTGATGGCCGACGGCGTGCCGAAGGACAAGCTCTACCCGCTCGACGTCGACCGCGCCTTCAAGAAGCTGGACGAGATCCACCCGCACATCTCGGTGTGGTGGACCACTGGCCAGCAGCCGGCCCAGATGCTGGTCGACAAGGAGGTCGTGCTGGCGACCGGCTGGAACGGCCGCTTCTACGGGCTGATCCTGGACAAGGCGCCGCTGGCCATCGAATGGGAGGGCGGCATCCTGAAGCAGGGCAGCTGGATCGTGCCCAAGGGCGCCAAGGACCAGTACTGGAGCATGAAGCTGCTGGCCATGATGGCCGACCCCAAGCGTCAGGCCGAGAACGCCATGCAGCTCGGCTATTCCGGCACCAACACCCTGTCGGAACAGTACATCACCGCCGACAAGCGCCCGCTTCTGCCGCTGGAGCCCGGCAACCTCGCCAAGCAGATCTGGCTCGACCAGGAATGGTGGACCAAGAACGGCCAGGCGATGAGCGAGCGCTGGAACAAGTGGATGCTCGGCAAGCAGTGACCGACAAGGCCGGGCGGCGCCATCGCCGCCCGGCACTTCTCCAGCAACGGGGCTAGGGTATTGGCATCGATCTCGGACAAGGGCGCATCCCGCTCCGGCGACCTGACGGTGGCCGGCATCCACAAGCGCTATGGGCCGGTACGCGCGCTGGCCGATGTGTCGCTGACGGTCGCGGCCGGTGAGTTCCTCACCATCCTCGGGCCGAGCGGTTCGGGCAAGACGACGCTGCTGAAGGTCGTCGCCGGCTTCGAGACGCCGGACGAGGGGGACGTCCGCGTCGGCGGCCGCGACGTGACCGACCTTGACCCTGCCCAGCGCAACATCGGCATGGTGTTCCAGAACTATGCCCTCTTCCCGCACCTCACCGTCGACCGCAACGTCGCCTTCCCGCTGGAGATGCGGCGCCTGCCCGCGGCCGAGATCCGCACCCGCGTCGCCGAGGCCCTGGCGATGGTGGAGCTGACCGGCTTCGAGCACCGCCTGCCGCGTCAGCTTTCCGGTGGCCAGCAGCAGCGGGTGGCGCTGGCCCGCGCGATCGTCTTCCGGCCGACCCTCCTCCTCCTCGACGAGCCATTCGGCGCGCTCGACCGCAAGCTGCGCGAATCGATGCAGCTCGAGGTCCGGCGCCTGCAGCAGCGCCTCGGCCTCACCACCCTCTTCATCACCCACGACCAGGAGGAGGCGCTGGTCATGTCCGACCGCATCGCGGTCATGGACAGCGGCCGGCTGGAGCAGGTCGGGCGCCCGCGCGACATCTACGAGGCGCCGGCGAGCCCGCTGGTCGCCGACTTCGTCGGCGAATCCAACATCCTGGCCGGCGTGGTCGAGGCCGCGGGCGAGCAGCCGATGGTGCGCATCGACGGCGGCACGCTGATCCGCGTGGCCGGCGACGGCCCGCGCCCGCCGGCCGGCGCCAAGGTCCGCGTCCTGCTGCGGCCGGAGCGGCTGGTCGACGCCACCGACGACCCGGCCGCGGACAACCGGATCGACGGCACCGTGATCGAATCGATCTATCTCGGCCTGTCCGACAAGTACCGGGTGGAGGCGGCCGGCGGGGTCGAATTGCTGGCCCGGCTGACCGCGTCGCGCACCGCCCGCCGCTATGCCGCCGGCGACCGCATGACGATCGGCTTCCACGCCGCCGACGCGCGCATCATCGAGGTCCGATGACCACGGGCGTGGCCGCTGCCGCGGCGGACCAGGCCCCGGTCACGGGCCGGTCGGCGCGGGTCAAGGCATCGGAGCGGCGGGGCGCCTGGGGCGCCTTCTTCCTGACCGCGCCGGGACTGATCTTCCTCGGCCTGATCTTCGCCATGCCGCTGCTGCAGCTCTTCGCGCTCAGCGTCGAGGGCGGCACCCTGGAATGGTACGAGAAGGTATTCGCGGACGGCCTCTATGTGACGCTGTTCCTGCGTACCTTCGAGATCGCCCTCTTCGTCACCGTGGCGGCGCTGCTGATCGGCTATCCGGTCGCCTTCTTCCTGGCGACCACGACCCCGAGATGGCGGGCGCTCGGCTTCGGCCTGGTCATGCTGCCCTTCTGGACCAGCATCCTGGTGCGGACCTATGCCTGGATGATCATCCTCGGCCGCAACGGCATCCTGAACCGCTTCCTCATCGATTACGGCTTCATCGACCGGCCGATCGCGATGCTGAACACGCGCTTCGCGGTCGTGCTCGGCATGGTTCACGTCATGCTGCCCTTCATGATCCTGCCGCTCTACAGCGCCATCGTCCGCATCGATCCCGACCTCGCACGTGCCGCCCGCGGCATGGGCGCGTCGCGCCTCAAGATCTTCCAGCGCATCTATCTGCCGCTGACCCTGCACGGCATCGTCGCCGGCATCACCCTGGTCTTCGTGGTGTCGCTCGGCTTCTACATCACGCCTGCCCTGTTGGGCGGCGGCAAGGTGACGATGATCGCCATGGTGATCGAGCAGCAGGTGCGGGAGTTCCTGGCCTGGAACTTCGCCGGTGCCCTGTCGGCGGTGCTGCTGGCGATCACGCTGGCGGCCTTCTGGCTCCTCAACCACTGGGTCGCGCGGCGCGTGCCGCCGGCCGCCGGCAACGGGCGGTGATCGCCATGGCCAAGGCCAAGCGCCGCCGGCGCATCGATCCCGCCCGCATCCTGCTGCGGACCTTCGCCGGCATCGTCTTCCTGTTCCTGATGCTGCCGCTGGTCGTCATCTTCCCGATCTCGTTCAGCGCCGGCAGCTACCTGCGCTTCCCGCCGCCCGGCTTCTCCACGCAATGGTACGAGCGCTACTGGAACGACCCGATCTGGATCGACGCCACCATCCGCAGCCTGGAGGTCGGCGTGGCAACGACGGTTCTGGCCCTGGCCATCGGCGTGCCGCTGGCCTTCGGGCTGACCCGGGCGCGCTTCGCCGGGCGGACGGTGATCGAGCAGTCGATGTCGGCGCCGATCATCGTGCCGCACATCGTCCTGTCGATCGCCATCTACGGCCTCTTCTCGCATCTCGGCCTGATCGGCGAATGGTACGGCATCGCCATCGCCCACACCGTCCTGGCGCTGCCTTTCGTGGTCATCGTGCTGGTCGCCGGCTTGCGCAACTTCGACGTCAACCTGGAGCTGGCGGCCCGCGGCATGGGCGCCAGCCGCTTCCAGGCGATCCGCCGCGTCACCCTGCCCATGGTGGCACCCAGCGTCTATTCGGCGGCCTTCCTCGCCTTCATCACCTCGTTCGACGAGCTGGTGGTGGCGATGTTCCTGTCGGGCGCCAACATGACCCTGCCCAAGAAGATGTTCGACAACATCCTGACCGAGATCGAGCCGACCGTGGCGGCCGTCTCGGCCCTGAAGATCCTCTTCATCTCGCTGCTGCTGTTGCTGTCCATGCGCTTCCGCAAGGCCAGCGACGCCCCCATGACGCACTAGCGCTTCCCCACCTCTCCCCAACCCCCGAGGATCCCCGGCCATGCCTGGCGGAGACGTATTCCACCGCGACTTCAAGCCCGCCCCCTATTGGTGGGAGGCGTTCAAGCCGACGCCGGGCCCGACCATCGCGGTGCCGCAGCAAAGCCGCGTCGTCATCGTCGGCGCCGGCTATGCCGGCATCTCGACCGCGATCGAGCTCGCCAATGCCGGGATCGAGGCGACGGTGCTGGAGGCGAAGGAGCCGGGCTATGGCGCCAGCACCCGGTCGGGCGGCGCGGTCAGCGGCGGCGTCAATGTCGGCAAGAGCTTCAGCGGCCGCACCTTCCAGGGCACGCCGGAGCAGGTCGCGGGCGTGCTCCATTCCGCCGCCGACGCATTCTCGCTGATCGAAACCCTGATCGAGCGCGAGAAGATCGACTGCTTCTGGGAGAAGCGCGGCCGTTTCATCGGCGCCTGGACGCCCCGGCACTACGCCAAGCAGGCCGAGCGCGTGGAGAAGCTGAACGCCGAGGCCAGGTCCGGCAGCTACATGGTGCCGCGCGAGCAGCAGCGCGAGGAGATGGCCTCCGACTATTATCATGGCGGCATGGTGGTGGAGCGCTCGGGCAAGCTGCACCCGGCGCTCTACTACAAGGGCCTGCTCGACGCCGCCCGGCGCCGCGGCATCGCCATCTGCTCGCAGGCCCCAGTCGAGAAGATCACCCGCCAGGGGAGCGGCTGGGAGGTACGCACCGGCCGCGGCACCGTCGCGGCGGGCGATGTCGTCATCGCCACCAACGGCTATACCGGCGACGCCACCCCGCAGTTGAAGCGCCGCATCATCCCGGTGGCGAGCCACATCATCGCCACCGAGGAGCTGTCGCCGGACCTCGCGCGCACGCTCATCCCCAAGGGCCGGACCCTGGCCGACACCCGCCGGGTGCTCTGCTACTACCGCATGTCGCCGGACAACAAGCGCGTCATCTTCGGTGGCCGGGCGCGCTTCACCCAGGTGACGCCGGAGGTGGCGGCCCCCATCCTCCACCGCTTCATGATCGACCGCTTCCCGCAACTGCGGGGCACCAGGCTCACCCATGCCTGGAACGGCAATGTCGCCTTCACCTTCGACGCCCTGCCCCATACCGGGGTGGAGGACGGCATGCACTACGCGCTCGGCTGCAACGGCAGCGGGGTCGCGATGATGACCTATCTCGGCTACCAGACGGCGCGGCGCATCATCGGCGGCACCAACCGCGCATGCGGTTTCGAGCTGCCGGAGTTCCCCGACCACGCGCTCTATTCGGGCAATCCGTGGTTCCTGCCGGCGGTCGGCAGCTACTATCGTTTCCGCGACTGGCTCGACCGGCGGGTGGCGTAGCAGGATGGCCGTTCCCGAGCTTTCCAGCCTGCACGGCCGGCGTTTCGACGTCGCCGTGATCGGCGCCGGCGTCAACGGCGCCAGTGCCGCCCAGCATCTCCAGGCCGCGGGCTACACGACGCTCCTGGTCGACAAGGGCGATTTCGGCGCCGGGACCAGCAGCCGGTCGAGCCGCATCCTCGGCAACGGGCTGCGCTACCTGGCGCCCGGCCGCTCGATGTGGGACTTCGTCCGCCACCCGTCCCGCCTGCGCAATGCCTGCCGCATGGCGGCCTATGCGCTGGGCAGCCGCACCCAGATGGTGCGCGAGACCGGCGAGCGCGTGCGGGCGATCAATTTCTGCTACCCGATCTACAGCGACAGCCAGTATGCGCCCTGGCAGCTGCGCGGCGCCTTCGCGCTGCTCGGCATCCTGAACAAGGGCGGCACCTCGCTCGGCTACCGCATGGTGCCGAAGGACGAGGCGCTGGCGATGCCGCTGGTGCGCTGGGTACGGACGCCGGAGAAGCTGCGGTCGGTCGCGCTGCACCACCAGTACCAGTTCGACTGGCCCGAGCGGGTGGTGCTCGACACCGCCTTCGATGCCGAACGCATGGGAGCGGTGGTGCGCAACTACACCGCCGTGACCGGCCTCGAGCAGATGGAGCCCAAGGGCTGGCGCATCCGCCTGTCGGACGCGGCCGACCGCGGCCATGGGCTGGGTGCGGCCACCGTCGAGGCCGCCACCGTCATCAATGCCGCCGGCATCTGGATCGACCGGGTCAACCAGCTGGGCAAGCCCGACGCGAAGCGGCGCATCACCGGCACCAAGGGCGTGCACGTCGCCATCCGCCTGCCGCCCGAGTGCCAGGACTATTGCGTCGTCGGCCTCAACCGCGACCATGAGCAGATCTACTGCGTGCCGTGGCGCGGCCTGCATTATATCGGCCCGACCGAATCGCTGTTCGACGGCGACCCCGACGACATCCGCCCGACCGAGCCCGAGATCCAGTGGCTGCTGGAGGAGTTCGCCCACCTGGTGCCGGGTGCGGGCATCCGGCGGTCGGACGTGCTCTATGCCTGGGCTGGCGTCCGCCCCCTCACCCATGACCCGGCGATGCCCAAGGGCAACCGCTCGCGCCGCATCCACGACCAGGCCGACGACGGCATGGCCGACATGCTGTCGATCACCGCCGGGCCGATCATGAGCCACCGGGTGGCCGGCCGCGACCTGGCCAAGGCGATTGCCGGCCGCATCCAGCCCTCGGCCCGGCCGCAGCCGCTGTCTTATGCCGCCCGCCCGCTTCCCGACGAGCCCGGCTCGCCGGCGATCCTCAACGGCGAGCCCGGCGTCACCGTCGCACAGTTGCGCCATGCCGCCATGACCGAGCAGCCGCACGACCTGGTCGACCTGCTGTTCCGCCGCGTCGGCCTCGGCTGGAGCGAGACCATGGCGCGCGACGGCGCGACCACGGCCGCGCGCGCCGTCGCAGACATTCTCGGCTGGGACGAGGCCCGCATCACCCAGGAGGTCCAGGACTATCGCGGCTACCTCGCCCGCATGCACCTGCTGGGCGAAGGGGGTGCTGCCCAGCCGGCGTAGCGTCCCGCGGCCAGAGGGATAGGCCCTGCAACCGCTCCGATAGCGGTTGCCGGATCGGGCAACTTCAGGGGTGGCGCGCCCCGCTTCCATCGCTATCATCGCCCGACTCTTCCGATGGGGCATCACGGACATGGCGGCACATCAGGACGGCGACGGCGCGAGCGTCGGCGAGGAGCGAATCCGCAAGCTCAATGCCGCGGGCATGCCCGCGGTCGACAAGGCCACCAGCCGCGACCGCGGCGCCGGGCCGTTCGCGCGCCTGGTGCTGCGTGGCGCCACCATCATCGACGGCACCGGCGCGCCGCCATGGAGCCCGGCCGATATCGTCGTCGAGAATGGCCGCATCACCGCCATCGAGAAGGTCGGCCTGCCCCGCCGGCTGGCGCGGGACGAGCTGCGCCCCCGGGCCGGCGACCATGAGATCGACTGCCGCGGCAAATATGTGACGCCGGGCTTCATCGACTGCCACGGCCATGTCGGCACGCCCTACCACGCGCTGTCGGGGCCGATGGCGCCGGCCGATTACGTCTACAAGCTGTGGCTGGCCCACGGCGTCACCACCGTGCGCGAGATGGGCGCCCTGAACGGCCTCGGCTGGACGCTCGACCAGCGCGACCGGGCCGCGACCAGCGCGATCGCGGCCCCGCGGATGCTGGCCTATGCCTATTTCCCCGCCGTCAACGACATGGTGAAGACCATCCACACGCCGGCCCAGGCGCGGGAGTGGCTGCAGGCGGTGAAGGCGCGCGGCGCCGACGGCATCAAGTTCTTCGGCGCGCCGCCGGCCATCATGCAGGCCGCACTCGACGAGTGCCGGCGCCTGGGGCTGCGCTCGGGCTGCCACCACGCGCAGCAGGCGGTCACCCGCATGAGCACGCTGACCACCGCGCGCTGGGGCCTGACCAGCCAGGAGCATTATTACGGCCTGGCCGAATCCCTGTTCGAGAACCGGGTCATCCAGGACTACACGCCGGACTATGACTACGGCGACGAGTATTTCCGCTTCGCCTTCGCCGGCCAGACCTTCCGCCAGGCGGCCCAGCCCGGCAGCGCCAAGTGGAACGACGTCATGGACGAGTTCCTGGCGCTGGGCTTCACCTTCGTGCCGACCTTCTCCATCTACGACGCCAACCGCGACCTGATGCGCACGCGGCGCGCCGACTGGCACCGCGACTACACCTGGGCCGGCCTGTGGAACTATTACCAGCCGGCCAGCGGCGGCCATGGCAGCTACTGGCACCGCTGGTCCACCGCCAACGAGGTCGACTGGAAGCAGAACTACCGGCTGTGGATGCAGTTCATCAACGAGTTCAAGAACCGCGGCGGCCGGGTCTGCACCGGCTCGGATTCGGGCTTCATCTTCCAGACCTTCGGCTTCGGCTATATCCGCGAGCTGGAGCTGCTGCAGGAGGCCGGGTTCACGCCGCTGGAGGTGCTGCGCGCCGCCACCATCCAGGGTGCGGAGCTGCTGGGGCTGGAGAACGAGACCGGCAGCATCGAGGTCGGCAAGGCCGCCGACCTGTTGGTGCATGACCAGAACCCGCTCGCCGACTTCAAGCTGCTCTACGCCACCGGCGCGATGCGGCTGAACGAGGACACCCGCACGGTCGAATGGCCGCGGGTGCTGCGCTACACGATTCGCGACGGCATCGTCTACGACGTGGCCGAGCTGCTGGCTGACGTGCGCGAAATGGTCGCCGCCAGCCGCGCCGCGTCGCCGGAGCTGCCGGTACCCTGACGGCCGATGCCCCGACCGCCCGTGCCGGGAACCGACTTCCACGTCCTCTGCGGCTTCCTCGGCAGCGGCAAGACCACCCTGCTGCTCGATTTCCTGGCCTCCGGCGAGGCGGCCGATACTGCGGTCCTGGTCAATGATGTGGGCCAGATCGACGTCGACGGCGCGGTCGTCACCCGGTCGGCCGGCGGCATGCCCGTCGCCATGCTGGCCAACGGCTGCGTCTGCTGCTCGATCGGCAACGAGCTGGTGGGCACCGTCGACCGCCTCATCGCCGAGCGCAGTGCTTCCGGCCTGCCGCCCTTCCGCCGCATGATCCTCGAATGCAGCGGGCTGTCGCGGCCGGGGCCGGTCATCCGCTCGCTGTCCGACCTCGGCGCCCACGACTTCCGGGTGCGGGTGCTGGCGACCTTCGATGCCGGCCAGGGCGCCGCCCACGCCGCGCATTTCGAGGAGGCGGCGGCCCAACTCGCGGCCGCCCGGACCGTGGTGCTGAGCAAGGTCGACGGCGCCGGATCGGCGGCGCTGGAGGCCGCCATCGCGGCGGCCCGTGCCCTCAACCCCTATGCCCGCATCGTCGCCGAGCCGGATCGCCGGGTGCGCAGCCCGGCGGCGTTCGCGACCCACGGGCCGGCCATGCCGGCCGCGACCCCGCCCGGCATCGTCGGCCTGCGCTCAATCCTGCACCCGCGCATCGCCGTGTTCCTGGCGACCGTCCCGCCGGCGCCGGACTGGGATGCCGTCGCGGCATGGATCGAGGACCTGGCCGCGCGCTGCGGTGACCGCCTGCTGCGGGTGAAGGGACTGGTCGAGGTGGCGGGGGTCGACGGCCTGGTCCTGGTGCAGGGCGTCGGCACCATCTTCAGCCCGCCGCTGCGGGTCGCGCGCGGCGCCGGCGGCACCCCGGGCGCGGTGGTGGTGATCGCCCACGACCTGACTGTCGCCGACCTGGCCCCGACCTGCGCGCCGCACGGCGTGGCCCTGGCCGAGAGTTGAAAGCCCGCTTCGCGCTTGAGCCCGGGCGAGCTCATGAGCACCGGCCTCTCCTCATGGTGAGCCTGACGAACCATGACATCTCTCCGGCCGGCGATGCAAACCTCATCCGCCGGCACGCCCGACGAACCGCACCAGGTCGTCCGCCAGCGCCGGGTCGTTGATGATCCGCGGCACCTTGTTCTGCCCGCCCAGCCGCCCGCGCCGCTTCATCCAGGCGGCGAAGGTCCCCGGCGGCACCGCCTCCACCAGGGGGGCCGCCATGCCGACGCCGTCGGCGCGGTGGGCGCGGTAGTCGTCGTTCCTGGCCGCCAGCGTCTCGTCCACCACCCGCGCGAAGCGGGCGACCGCGTCGGCCGATGGCGGCCGCGCGAACTCCACCACCCAGCGGTGGCGGCCGAGCGACGAGCCGCCATCGGGGAAGATCGCCATCATGGCGAAGTCGGTGATGTCGGCGTCGATGGCCGCCGCGGCGGTAGCGGCGGCACCCTCCACCTCCTCCCCGATCAGGTGTTCGCCGAAGGCCGACATGCCGTAGGCGGTGCGGCCGGTGACGAGGACCCGCGGCGGATCGCGCGAGACGAGGCGGACGGTGTCGCCGATGACATAGGCGAAGAGGCCGGCGCAGCTCGACAGCACCAGGGCATAGTCAACCCCGGGCTCGACGTCGGCGATCCAGTGGCGGGCAGGCGACGGGCGATCCAGCTCGCCCAATGGCACGAACTCGAAGAAGAGCCCGTGGTCGAGATTGAGGCGCAGGCCCTGGCCCGGCCCGCGATCGGCCCCGGCAATGAAGCCCTCGCTGGCCGGATAGACCTCGCGCAGCTCGGCACCGGTTCCCGCCAGCAGGGCCTCGAAGCGCCGGCGATAGCCATCGAAGCGGACCCCGCCATGGATCAGCAGGTCGAGGTCGGGATAGGGCCGGTCGTCGCCGCCGCCACGCGCGCGCCGCAGCGCCTGCACCCGTTCGAGGAGGATGAGCAGCCAGCTCGGCGTGCCCGACAGCGCCCGGATCGGCCGGTCCAGCGATTCCCGCGCCAGCCGCTCCAGCTTCTCCTCCCAATCGGCCAGCAGCGCCAGCTCCGGCCCGGGGAACGAGAAACCCCGGGCCCAGGCCGGCAGGGTCGCGGCGGCGATGCCGCTGAGGTCGCCGGAGAATACCCCCGGCGCCTCCTCGACCAGGGCGGTGCTGCCGCCCAGCATCAGGCTGCGGCCTGCGAAGAGGCGACTCCGCGGCCGCTGCGCCAGGTGGTGGGCGATCACGTCGAAAGCGGCCCGGACGTTGGATCGGCGCATCTCGGCCGTCACCGGCAGGTACTTGGTACGGCCCGCGGTGGTGCCGGAGCTGACCGCGAAGTGTCGGACCAGCCCCGGCCAGGTGACGTCGACCAGGCGGGGAAAGGCCGGCTGCCAATAATCGGCCCACATCTGCTCGTAGCGGCGCAACGGCACGGCCTCCTGGAACGCCGCCACGTCGCCGATCTCGCCGAAGCCATGGTCGCGGCCGAAACGCGTATGCTCCGCCCGGCGCAGCAGCCCCAGCAGCACCCGGCGCTGGGTCGCCGCAGGATCGAGGCCGGCCAGCCGGCGGCGCCGCAGCGTCGCCAGCACCCGGAAGACCGGGGTGAGGTCGGGGCGTCCCATCAGCCACCGCGTGGCCGACCGTAGCCTTCGTTCAAACCAGGGGCCTCGTTCAGGCCGAAGACCTCGTTCAGGAAGCCCGCGACCTCGCGATTGGAGCGCTGCCGGACCTCGTCGTCGCGGCCCATCAGGTAGCCTTCGGAGCCGACGCAGAGCGCCAGCATCAGCTTGCGCGTGAAGGGGTTGGTCATGGGCACGCCGAGGCCGCCCGCCCGCACTACCAGGTCGTTGTCGATGCGGAATTCGCAGCCGTCGAGCAGGCGGCCGATGCGCCGGGGACCGGTCCAGTTGCCGTCCCACTGGTGGTAGGCACCGGGATAGACCACAGTCCGCACCGTGGAGCCACCGGATCGCAGCTCGTCCGCCAGGGCGGCGCAGCGCTGGGGATTCATCAGTTCGTCGCGGTCGCCCCAGGCCATCAGCACCGGCGCGCCGGTGGTCTTCTCGGTGTCGAAGCTGGTGATGCAGGGGCCGTAGAAGGCGACATGCCCGGCGAAACGGGTGCGGCCCAGCGCGAAGCGATCGGCCAGCCGGTCGGCGATCGCCTCGTTGGCGGCGAACACGCTCGCCATCGCGCCATAGGAGAAGCCCCACAGCGCGACCCGCTCGCCGTCGATCTCGGGCCGCGCCTTCAGCCAGGCCAGGGTGGCGTAGGCGTCGGCAATCGCCATCGTCTCGGTGATCTCGATGATGCGGTCGACGAAGCTGGTCGCCAGGTGCCGGCGCGCGGCGAACACGTCCACCACCGCGGCCCCGATCCCCATCGCGGCGAGCTGGCGGCCGTAGGTCAGCTCGCGCGCCTCCTGCACGCCGCCCGAGCCGTGCAGCAGCACCACGGCCGGCGCCTTGCGGTCGGGGGCGGCACCCGCCGGCGCGAACCAGGTGACCTGGGCGTCGGCCTTCGGTACCTCACCCGGAATATCGCGCGGGACGAACGGGCTGATGCTGGGAACGACCACCGCCTGCCCCCGCACCTCCGGTTCCGCGGGCCACCGATCGGGTACGGCTGGGGCAGCAAAAGCGGCTTGCGGCAGCAGGAGGATCACGGCCAAGAGAAGTATCGATCGCACGCGGGCTCTCCCTCTTCGTTCGCCCCGCTGGAGATAACGCGTGCCGTTTCCGATCGTCGATCAACTCTCCGTCATTGGAAGCACACCGC
>CAZQOA010000067.1:24385-26874 GCA_964594715.1 uncultured Rhizobiaceae bacterium
TAACGCGTGCCGTTTCCGATCGTCGATCAACTCTCCGTCATTGGAAGCACACCGCCCACGACCCTAGCCATGCCGCATCACCGTCCTTACTTTAGGTACCGTGGATCCCACCCAGGGGTAGGACGTGCCCAAAGCCAAGATCGAACAATCCAGCATCGCCAGCGCCGGCACGGCTACGGTTGCCATCATCGCGCGCCAACTGCCGGAGGGAGTGTGGCTGGCGACCTGTGCCGATGTTCCTGGCCTCGTCGTCGAAACGACTACCCGGGAAGAGTTGGTGCGTCTCGCCCCGGAACTGGCGCAGGAGTTGATCGAGGAAGACCACCTGTTCCCCCCGGACCGGAAATTGCGTTTCACGGTGAGCTTCGTATAGGCGCTCGGCCGGATGGCCTCGCTGACCTATCGTGAGGTTGTGAAAATCCTCACCGACAATGGCTGCTGCTTCGTTGCCCGGGCGAAGGACAGCCATGAAAAATGGTTCAGTCCCATCACATCACGGAAATTCATCGTGCCGCGCAGCATGAGCGGAGAGGGCACCATGCGCGGCGTGTTCAAGGCTGCGGGTGTCCACTATCCCTGAGGATCATGTGCCGCACCCCAGCGGTGGGCGCAGCGAGGCGGAACGGCACGGCTTCCCCCCTGGGTATCGGACCATCCCCCCAGCGGGACGGATTGCCCCCTCCAGATAGTGGGCCGCCTGCCGCCGCGCCCCTCAATTTAACGCCAGCGCGCCTCAGCCGGGCTCCCGGTCGTAATAGTCGACCGTGCCCTCGGCGCGGAACATCTTCCGCAAGCCCCGGTCGCCGCGCTTGCCGGCGACGATCAGCACCTTGCCGGAATCGGGGTACTCGCAGGCCTCGACCTCGACCAGCGTCGACAGCGATAGATAGCGCATGGTCGTCGTGCCGGTGTTGATGATCTGGTGTGCCACCTCCGGCCCGCCGGGCGGGCAGGCGATGACATCGTGGGGGCGGAGCGGATAGCGCGTGTCACCGAAGCGCAGCTCGCCCTCCCCTTCCAGGATGAGGAACATCTCCTCCTCGCCATGATGACTGTGGAACGGGCACTGCACCTTGCCGGGCGGCAGGACGGTCAGGTTGTAGCCGAGGTTGCGCGCGCCGATATGCTCGCCGATCGTGGCCCGGCTGGACGTATAGATGCCGTTCTCCTCGACATCGTCGAACGCGACCTCGTCCAGGTTGATGACTGGCTTCACCATGCTGCCCCCCGTTCGCTGTTGCCTTTTAGACGTAGCCCGGCCCGTCGATCACCGGGTGGGCGGCGAGGAACGCCTCGTCGATCTCCACCCCCAGACCCGGCCCTTCCAGCGGGCGTACGGTGCCATCCACCTCGAGCGTGAACGCGGCCGAGCAGAGCTGGTCGCGGAACGGATTCAGCTTCGAGGCGTCGGCCTCGAAGTAGCCGCCATTCTCGATCGCCGCCAGGAAATGGATCGAGGCCGCGATGTTGAGGCCGGTGACCGAAGTATGGGGATTGACCGGCAGGCGCCAGGCGGACGCGAGCGCGGCGATCCGCAGCCCCTCGGTGATGCCGCCGCATTTCGACAGGTCCGGCTGCAGGATGGTGATGCTGCGGTCCTCCACCAGCCGGGCGAAGTCATACCGGGTGTAGTGGTTCTCGCCGGCCGCCAGCGGCACGTTGCCGAAGCGCCTTGCCTCGGCATAGGAGCGGTGGTCGTGGGCCGGGAACGGCTCCTCCAGCCAGGCGACGGCGTTGGCGTCCAGCGCCGGCATGACGGCGCGCGCATCGGCCAGCGTGTAGGCGGTGTTGGCGTCGGTCAGGATCGCCACGTCGGCCCCGAGGCCGCGCCGGACGGCGGCGACCCGCTCGATGTCGCGGGCGACGCTATCGCCCAGCCGCAGCTTCAGCGCGTTGTAGCCGCGCGCGATCATCGCCTGCGCCTCTTCGACCAACTCGCCCGGCGGCTGGAAGCCGAGCGAGATGCCGCCGGCATAGGCCGGGATCGGCCGCGAGGCGCCCCCCAGCAGACGATAGAGCGGCCAGCCCGTCGCCTTGCCGCGGATGTCCCACAGCGCCATGTCGAGGCCGCTCATGGCCATGGCCGCTCCCGCCCCCATGCCGTGGCTGGCGAGCTGCATCCTGTAGATGCGGGCCCCCACGCCGGAGACGTCGGCCGCGTCCATGCCGATGACCAGGGCGGCCAGCGTCGTGTTGACGATGCTGGCGATGGCGGCCGGCGAACGGCCGGCATGGGCCTCGCCCCAGCCGACGATGCCGTCGTCGGTCGTCACCTTCACCAGCACGGCATCGCGCTTCACCGTGCGGCCGATGCCGAGCGTCACCTGCCCTTCCTTGGGGTAGGGAAAGGAGATGGGGAAGGCACGGATATCGGCGATGCGCATGGTGGCTCCTCGGGCTTCGGGGAAAGACGGTCGAAAAACGGGCGGGACGGTCAGCGAAACGCCAGGTTGCCCGGGCGCAGCTCCATCAGCTCGACCGGCAGCGCC
>CAZQOA010000068.1:0-26159 GCA_964594715.1 uncultured Rhizobiaceae bacterium
TCGCGCAGGAACTCCGGGTTCGAGACGACGTCGAATTCCGCGTCGGGCCGCGCCTTGCGGATGATCGCCTCGACCTCGCGGCCGGTGCCGACGGGCACCGTCGACTTGGTGACGATCACCGTGTAGCCGTCGATGGCGTGGGCGATCTCCTCGGCCGCGGCATAGACGAAGGACAGGTCGGCATGGCCGTCGCCGCGCCGGCTGGGCGTGCCGACGCAGATGAAGACGGCCTCGGCGCCGCGCACCGCCTCGGCCAGGTCGGTGGTGAAGGACAGGCGGCCCGACTTCACGTTGTTGGCGACCAGCTCGTCCAGGCCGGGCTCGAAGATGGGCATCTGGCCTGCCCGGACCTTGGCGATCTTGGCCGCGTCCTTGTCGACGCAGACGACGTCGGTACCGAATTCGGAGAAGCACGCGCCGGAAACGAGGCCGACATAGCCCGTCCCGATCATGGCGATGCGCATGGCGGCGATTTCCTACCTGTGATGGGCTCGGATGAGGACGGGGATCAGCGATACCGGGGAAGGAACTCGCGCACCGCGTCGGCCATGTCCTCGCGGTCGAGGGCGAATGCGATATTGGCCTCGAGGAAGCCCGCCTTGTCGCCGCAGTCGAAGCGGCGGCCCTCGAAGCGGAGGCCGTGGAAGGGCATGTCGCCGATCATCTTGGCCATGGCGTCGGTCAGCTGGATCTCGTTGCCGGCACCGCGCTCCATCAGGTTGAGATGGTCGAACACATCGGGCTCCAGGATATAGCGGCCGATGACGGCGAGGCGCGAGGGCGCCACCTCGGGCCTGGGCTTCTCCACCAGCCCCTCGACCTCCACCAGCCGGCCGTCATCCGGGCCGGGCGAGACGATGCCGTAGCGGGCGGTGTGCTCGGCCGCCACCTCCATCACCGCCAGCATGTTGCCCCCGACCTTCTCGTGGGCTTCGACCATCTGGGCGAGGCAGCCGCGCCGGGCGAGGATCAGGTCGTCGGCCAGGAGGACCGCGAAGGGTTCGTCGCCGACCAGTTCGCGCGCGCACCACACCGCATGGCCAAGGCCGAGCGGCCGTTGCTGGCGGGTGTAGAGGACCTCGCCCGCCTTCGGCACCATGCGGGACAGGTCCGCCAGGGCCGCGTCCCGGCCGCGCTCGGCCAGCGTCGCGTTCAGCTCGAAACTCTCGTCGAAATGGTCCTCGATCGCCGACTTGCCGCGTCCCGTGACCAGCACCAGGCGATCGATGCCGGCTTCCCGCGCCTCCTCGATCGCGTACTGGATCAACGGCTTATCGACCACCGTCAGCATCTCCTTCGGCATCGACTTGGTCGCCGGGAGGAAGCGGGTGCCGAGGCCGGCAACAGGAAATACGGCGGTACGGACGCGTCGGGACATTTACGACTCTCGGTGGTTCGGGTGCCGGTTGAGAACGCGCAGCGGCGGATGCATGTTCCGCGGGGGGACAGGCGCCTTTTGCCACACCGCGCCGGACGGGAGCAACGGGCGCGCCGGGACTACCGCCGCCGCGACCGCCGGCGGCTCCGCCCCGATCCCTGCGCGGGCGGCCGCCTAGCGGGCGCATCTAGATCACGGCGACCGGAATCGGTGCCACAAGGGACGGCACCAGATTGAGCATCAAGTCGGGGAAGGACGACCGGGCGGCGGCGCCGGGTCCGCCCCCTCGCGGGCGGCGAGAACGCCGGCCAGCAGCCGGATCTGCTCCTCCTGCTGGGCCAGCAGCCGCGCGAACTGCTCCTGCCGCAACCCGTCCAGCTTGTCGTGCAGCCGCATGATCTCCAGTTCGGCCTTCAGGTTCACCTCATAGTCATGGGCTGCGGCCTCGCGATCCTTCAGGGCCTGCCGGTTCTGCGACATCATGATGACCGGCGCCTGCAACGCCGCCAGCATCGAGAGCACGAGATTGAGGAAGATGTAGGGATAGGGATCGAAGGGCTGTGCCAGCAGCGGCAGGACGATGCTGTTGGATATCGTCCACAGCACCAGCACCGCACCGAAGGCGATGATGAACATCCAGGAGCCGCCGAACTGGGCGACGCGGTCGGCCAGCCATTCCCCATAGCTGGATACGGCCGCACCGCCGCTGAGGTCGCGGCTGACGAGGGATCGCCGCGCGATCTGCTGGATGACGCGCTGCTCGCGCCCGGAAAGCTCGTCGAAGCCCGTCTTCAGCAATCGTTCGGCCAGATGCCGCACCGCGTCGTCCATGTTGCCCGCTCCGCCGGCTGCTCGGTCGTCACCCCGCCATCTTCACCCGGCCGGGCCCAGCAGGAAATCCTTGGCCTCGTTGATCTTGGCCGCGACCCAGGTCGATCCGCCACGGTCGGGGTGGTTGGCCATCATCAGCCGGCGATGGGCGGCCCGGATATCGTCCGCCGAAGCCCCCGCCTGCAAGCCCAGGACCTCCAGCGCCTCGGCCTCGTTCATCGGCCCGGCAGCCCCGCGTCCGGCACCGTCGCCCGCCGCGCGCTGGCGCCAGTCGTCGCCATGGACGCGGTCCATCCAGCCTTCCAGCACGCTCGCCGAATCGGGATCCTCCGCGGCGGCGTGACGCCACAGGTCGACCGCTTCCGGGAAGCTGAGCGAGGCCAGGGTGCGGCCGGCGAACGCCCCCTCGCGCACGGTGCCGCTGAGGTCGCCGGTGTCGTGATCGAGCGTCATGGCGACGAAGCGCGTGTCGACGGCGCTGGTCTGACCGGAGCGCGGCCCCGAGGCGGTGCGCGCGCGCCGGGTCTGGGTCCGCCAGCGCACGAAGACCGGCAACAGGAAGGTCGCCAGCATCATCGCCGGTCCGATGCGGCCCGACCATACGAGGAAGATCACGATCACCGCGATGGTCGCGCCGCCGACGATCCGCAGCCATCGGGCCAGCAGCCCGGGATCGACGTTGGCCAGCGCCCGCATCAGCAGCCACACGCCGACCAATCCGAGTGACCCCAGGGCAAACCACGCAATCATCGCCTGTCCTACTCCAGCCGGCCGAAGATGTCAGGTCCGTCCGGCGAAGCGATGGGTAAGTTGCAGCGCGGCACCGCCGCGCCGGCGGCCGAAATCCTCCAGCGCCAGCCTGCCGCCGGCGGCATAGGCAGCCACCGCCGCCAGCAGGTCGCGCAACTGATCGGCGGATGCCGCATCGAACGGGCAGCAGGCCCCCTTGGTCAGGCGCGCCACCTCCTCGAACGCCTTGCGCGCCACCGGGTCGCTGCCCTCATGGAACATGAAGGCCGGCACGCCCAGCAAGCCGAGCTCGCCGGCCGCATGGCAGAGACGGTCGATATCCTCCTCCATGCAATCGCCGACGAAGACCAGCGCCGCCACCCGCTCGCGCCGGCTTTCCCCCGCCGCGTGGCGGAGGACCCGGACGATCTGCGTCTGGCCGCCGCGGCAGCTCACGGCGCTCATCCGGGCCAGCAGGTCGGCCGTGTCCGTGACCCAGGGCTCCGCCCCGAACTCGTCGAAACCACGATACCAGCAGAGCTGGACCGACAGGCGCCCGACCTTTTCCGCGGCCAGGAACATCTCGCCCTGGATGCGGCAGGCGCGGTCCCAGCTCGGCTCGCGACTGGCCGTGGCGTCCATGGCGAACAGCAGCCGTCCGCTCCCCACCGTGCCGGGTGCCGCCTTCAGCTTCGACAGGAACGCATCGACGTCCGCACGGCTGGAGCGGGTCGGCAGGTTGCGCGGCCCGGGCTTTCGCTGGTCCGGTTTTCGTTGGTCGCTGGCCATACCCTATTATATGGGATGATCCGGCTCGCGGTTGAGCCCGATCCCGGCTTTCTCCAGCAAGACGGCTTCACATGGCCACATATCCCTACACCATCACCGCGCTGTCCCTGCCCGGGCGCCCGGGCATCATCGGCCTTGCCCCGGTGCCTGGCCGCATCGACCTCGATGCCGATCTGGCCACGATCCGGGCATGGGGGGCGGCCGCGGTCGTGACGTTGCAGCCGCAGGACGAGCTGGAATGGCTCGGCATCGGCCATCTCGGCGCCACCATCCGGGCGGCCGGGCTGGAGTGGCACCACCTGCCGATCCTCGACCTGCGCGCCCCCGAAGCCGCCTTCGAGGCCCTGTGGGACACGATGTCGGCGGCGGTGCTGGCGCGGCTCGAGGCCGGCGGGAGGGTGGTCGTCCATTGCCGCGGCGGCTTCGGCCGGACCGGCACGGTGGCGGCCCGCCTGCTGGTGGCGCGCGGCATGAGCCCCGCCGCCGCAATCGAGTTCGTCCGGTTCACCCGGCCTGGATCGATCGAAACCGACGACCAGGAACACTACGTCCTCGCGCTCGCCGGCTGACACCGGGCGAGGCGCGAGGATGGCGATGCGGCGCGGCTAGCGGATCACCGAGCCGCCGGTCGCCGGCTGCTCGGGCAGAGGCGCACCGGTGGGCAGCTTCAGGTCGACCGGGTCGTAGAGGCGGCCGCCCTTGGCAGGGTCGCCCAGTGCGGCCTTGGTGTCGTCGCGCTGGGCGCCCTGCCCCGTCACCTCGATCACATTGGGGCCGGTATAGTGGATACGGTTGCCGAAGATGTCCTTCGCGTAGCGTACGTCGAGGGTCATCTTGACGAAGGCGTTGCCGTCCTCCGACCAGCCATAATCCTTCACCTCGGCGCCCCAGATGGCGGCCATGACCGCGGTACGGACCTCGTCGCTGACCAGCACCAGGTTCTCGGTCCGGCTGCGGCTGTCCACCTGCTGGCCGACGATGGTGCGGGCAAGCTGGTCGTAGGCGTCGACTTCGGCCGCCCGCAGCGCCTGCAGGAACGGCCGCGAGGCTTCGGTATTGGTGCCGAGGCCGATGCGGCGCACGGTGACGTTGTTGTACGAGACACGCTTGCCGATGACGTTGCGCACGTCACCCAGCGTGATGGTCGCCTCGGAGATCGCAATGTCGCGGGCGACGTCATATTTGGGCCGCCCGTGCTTCACGCCCTTCACCGCCGCCTGGATCTTGGTGTCCACCGACGTCTCGCCCGAACGGTCGGAGAAGAAGACCTCCTGGCTGCGGACCTTCAGCCCGACGATCGATTCGGTGATCCCGCGCGTGGCCATGGCCTGGGCCATGCGGATGCTCATGAGTTCCTTGTTGCCCTGGGCGAAAGCCGGGGCAGCGACCGCTGCCAGCGCGACGGCGCCGGCCAACATCCATGCAGATTTGCGCACTGACTGCATCGTTGCTCTCCCGTCCATAAGAGGTTCGTTCATCGCGGCCTGGGGGCTGGTACGGGAGCCGGCACCCGGTCGATCCCGTCATCGCCGAGGCCGAGCCGGCGCAGCGCGTCGCCGCGCTCCGCCCTGGCCCGGTCGTCCATCACCACCAGGTCGTCGATCCGGAAGTCGCGGTCGGCCCCGGTGCCGGGACCGACGCGCACCGACAGGATCACCTGCGCGCCATCCGGCGCGAGGCGAAGCCGCTCCAGGATCTTCTCGTTCAGCGAGAAGGCCGCCCGCCGGCGCTCTTCCATCAGCGCCTCGTTGCTGCCGGCGAACGCCGGCAGAGCCGCGGCAATGCCCAGGAACGCGAAGAAGGCAGCCTTCATCATCATCACTCCTGTCGGCCACCTACCATTGGCCGGGCCGCAGGACGGCGCCGCCGCCGGTGAAGCGCTCCTGCACCCGGGGACGCGGCGCCGGGGCCGGCTGGCGCGGGCAGATCTCGCGCGTCGCCCGCTCCAGCCCGTCCCGGGCCGGAATGAAGGAGGGATCGATGCGCAGCGACTGCTGGTAGTTGCCGACCGCCGGCTGGCACTGCGCCTGGAGGCGGAAGCATTCGCCGAGCAGGAAGAAGGTCTCCGCGGTCGCCTGCCCCAACTGCGACACCCGGTCGAGCTGGGCCTGGGCCTGCGGGTAGCGGCCGTCCTCCATGTAGAAGCGGGCGAGCGATTGGCGGCGCACCGCATCGCCTGGCACCCGGTCGAGATAGGCGAGCCAGGCCGCTTCCGCAGCCGGGCGGTTGCCCAGGCCGTGCTCGGCATCGCCGAGGCAGGCGAAGGCCTGGGGTGCGGCCAGGG
Organism: uncultured Rhizobiaceae bacterium; assembly: GCA_964594715.1. Classification (GTDB taxonomy): domain Bacteria; phylum Pseudomonadota; class Alphaproteobacteria; order ATCC43930; family Allostellaceae; genus Allostella. The sequence continues at coordinate 6,012 of CAZQOA010000068.1, forward strand.
TCTCGTTGGCCGCCTGGCGACACCAGGCCGCGGCGCGCCCGAAGTCGCCGGCGCGGAGCGCCATCGATCCCTGCTCGAGGGCGGACGGGGCCGCGATCACGGTGATCGGCGGTGCGGCCTCCGGCTGGCAGGCAGCCAGGAGGAGTGCAGTCACGACCACGGCACCGCGGCCGGCGACGGCCAGCATGGAACGGGACATGGATCAGCCCCCCTTGTAGCGGGCGTCGATCTCCTGGACCGACTGCTGGACGAGGCGCTGCACCAGTTGGTCGAGCGTCTGGCCGCCGGCCGACGCCTGGCTGGCGCCGAGGAACGACGTGCTCTGGCCGCCCTGCTGCATGGTCTGCTCGAAATAGCCGGTGGCGACCTGCTCGGTGGTGCTGGCGTCGATGATGCGGTAGCGCAGGCCGACGATCCAGACCTGGGCCGCCTCGTTCGAGTGCGCCGATCCCGCGACGGTGCCCGCCGCATAGCCGCCGCGGCCACCGATCGCCGCCCCCAGCAGATTGCCCATCGCCCGGCCATCGAAGCCCTGGGCGGCCTGGGCCACCGGTTCGGCACGCAGCACGTCCAGCTTCACCACATACTTGGTGGTGCGGAACTTGCCGAGCTGGAACAGCCGCCGGGCGGCATTGGTGTCGCCCAGATTGTAGGCCAGCTCGACCTCGCGCAGCACCGGCCCCAGCTCGCGCCGCTCCAGCACCGGGAAGTTCGCCTTGCTCAGCTCGAGTTCGGCATAGTCAGCGATGTTGTTGGGCGCGAAACGCTGGGTGAAGGTGCCGTGGTTGCTGCGCACCTCCCCCGGCAGAACCAGCAATGCGACGCCGCGGACATTCTGGTTGGCGTAGGCGACCGGCTGGTACATCTGCTGCTGCGCCGACGCCTGGGCCGAGGCGGCGACGCTGCTGCCACCGCTCCCGCCCGCCGTCTGCTGGCATCCGGCCGTCACGAGGGACGCCGCCGCCAGGATCGAAATGCCGAGCTTATTCATCGTTGATTTCTCTGTCTTTGGTGGTTTCTGGGTCGTTCCGGTTCAGGCATTCATGCCTGCTCAGAAGCTCCTGATCGCGCGCACGGCATCGCTGGTCGGCGCCGCCGGCTCGCCGGCCGCAGCGGCCACGCCGTCGGGATTGATCTTCCGCACCGCCTCCATCGTGCCCTCGCTCTGGGCGATGGCCCGGATGCGTTCGGGCGCGGCATTGACCAGCGATGCCGGGGGCAGCTTCATCAGCCGGTCGGCGAGGTCGTTGGCGTCGGACGCCGCGTAGTTGACCCGCACCAGATCCCCGCGGGACGACACCAGCCGGAAGGAACGGTCGCCGAGCTTGGCGTTGAGCGGGCGGATCATCGTCTCGTTGATCAGGCGCGCGAAGGCGTTGCGGCCGCCGGCGAAGTCGACCTCGAACAGCGACATGCCGGCAGCGTCGAAGTTGCGGAAATCGACGTTCAGCACCGGCCGCAGGCCCATCAGCTCCTTGCGCATCAGCTCGCCCGCGTCATAGTCAGGCAGGCCCATCACCTGGAGCTGGAAGATCCGCGACGGCGCCGACAGGTGCTTCTCGAAAAGGTCGCGGCTGAACTCCGCGCCGATGAGCTGGCCGATGTCCCGGGTCGCCACGTCCTCGTCGTTCCAGCTCCGCCCGGTCGGCACCTTGTTGTTGAAGTAGATCTCCTGGCCGGTGGCGTTGTCGACGCAGGCGACGGTCCACGAGGTCAGGACATACTTGCTGACGGTGATGCCGGAGCTCGGCAGGCGGGCCGAGAGGGTCTTGAACTTGGCCTCGCCCAGGATCGAGAAGTCCGATGCACGCTGTTGCGACACCGAAAGGGTGATGTCGGCCTGGCCCTCGAGCTGGCTGCGGGCCATCAGCTCCACCCGCAGCTTCTCCGCCTGCTCCTCCGACCAGACGCGGTAGCCGAAGGTCTGCACGCGCTCCTTCAGGATGTTCTCGGCGATCTGCGAGCGCCGCGGCGCGACGGTCGAGGAACGGTCGGCGTCGGCGGCGAAGATCGCCACCGAGATGCGCGGATCGCCGCGCTCGCGGATCAGGGCGATGCGCTGATCGCGCGACATCTCCTTCAGCGCCGCCTCGACCCCTGCGACATGGACCTCGGCCTTCAGCAGCATGTGCATGAAGCCGTCGTCGCCGAGCCAGGGGTCGCTTTCCTTCACGACCTGCTTGATCAGCCCGTCGGCCCGGGTCAGCACCCGGTCGCTGATCAGGGTGTAGTTCTGCACCAGGGTCTGGCTGTCGACATAGACGCCGACCGCCTTTTCCACCGCCTGGCGGCGTGCGTCGCGGCGCAGGTCGTCGACGAGGATGCCCCGGTCGCGGGCATATTGCGGCGCCTTGGGGTCGGCCAGCCCCTCCGCGGTGACGATGATGGTCTGCTGGGCGACGGCCTGCGGCGCGGCCGGCGCGGGTGCCGCCCTCTGGGCAACCGCGGCCATGGGCTGGAAGGCGACCGCCAGCAGGACGAACGATATAACGGGCACGGCAATACGTCGCATCCTGTGGTCCCCCCCTGACCGGCCTTGGCGCCTCATGAACGGCGCGTGGCCTATGTCGCCGGGGCTACTCTCCAGGTTCGATGCCGAGGAAGATTATCCTCGGCATCGGATCCCTCCTATCGGCCGCGCGCGCAGACGCTGGCGTAGAGGTCAGCAACAACGCCGTCAATCTGTTCGCGGACGATGTCGCGCACCACCGGCAGGGGATCAGCCCCGGTGAAGGATGCCGCAACCATGTCCGCTTGGCCCAATACCCCTCCGGAGGAAGCCGAAAGGGTGAAGGCGACATTCACCGAGACCTGCTTGACCCGGATCATCGGGTTCATCATCGCCCGGCTTTCGATGTTGGCACGCAGGATGTAGGCCGCGCCCAGGCGCTGGAAGGCGGTGATCGCCGCATCGGCCTCGTTGGCGAGGAACCGGCGCAGTTCCTCCTGGGCGACCTGGCGATTGACCTCCTCCTGGGTATGGACCGTCATCCCCGCCCGCCGCAGCGCATCCGCGACCAGCGGGAACACCCCGGCGTAGCGCTGCTGGCGGATCAGCCGGTCGCCATCCTCCCGCACCTCGGAAAAGACGATGGCCACCTTGCGATTGGCGAGCCGGCGTCGGCAAGCCGGATCGATCGCGACCGCGGCCGGCGCCCGCGGCACCGCCGCCGGCGCCCGATTGCCGCGCTCGGACAGGTCGAGCCCCTGCCCCGCGGCCGGTGGAACCGCGAGGAAAGCCAGCAGGATCGTCGCTGCAAATCGTCTCGCCATCGCCATCATGCCTGCCCCCGGATGAAGGCCGGCACTATGCCCGCGGTCCCGGCGGCCGGCAATTTCCGCCATGGACCGGCTTCACTCGGTCGGGGCACCCCTTTTGCTTCAACCCGTCGTTGACCCGCCCATAACCGGTTGTTAGGGTCACGTTTAAAATTATCGGGTTTGTCAGGATCGGGCGTTGGTCGCTGGGAGCGGGCAGGAATACTTCCCCATCTCACCTTGCGGCTGCTGGATGGGACGTACGCCATTGCGAAAACATCAGGCGACCTTGGCAACCGACCGGAAAGGGACCCGGCGGACTGTCGCGCCTGGGCATCGATACTTGGGAAGTCGCGATGCAATCTTGATCCCCTCAGCACCGTCCACCTGCCACTCCTTCGCAAACGACGGTTCGTAAGCTAGCGCCGGTTTCACAAGTTCCTCAACCAGAAGGTGCCGAATATGTTCGCCTGGCTACTCCGGACGGTCGGTTATGCATTCCTCCTCAGTTTGCCGATAGGGGTAGCCGCCCAGGCGCTGCCGCCCATCTCGGGGGAGCCGATCCTCACCGTCAGCGGCATGATCACCAACACGACCGACGGCAAGGAGGCCAAGTTCGACCTGGCCGGCCTCGAGCAGCTGGGCAAGACCGTCGTGCGGACCCACACGAAATGGACCGAGGGGCAGATCGCCTTCGAGGGCGTGCTGATGCGCGACTTCCTCAAGGCGGTCGGTGCGACGGGGACGGAGATCGTCGCGGTCGCGCTCAACGACTACAAGGTGAAGATTCCGATCTCCGACTTCGCGAAGCTCAACGTCATCCTGGCCTATCGCCGCGACGGCCGGACGATGCCGATCCGCGACAAGGGACCGCTCTGGATCATGTATCCCTTCGACGAGAATCCGGAGATCAAGACCGATCTCTACTTCGCCCGATGCGCCTGGCAGCTGAAGGCCATCGAAATCAGGTAGCTCGTGGTGGATTCCCGCCCCATCCTCAAGCCAGCGGCGACCAAGGCTGCCGTGCCCGAGATCACCGTGCCCACGCCGGACCCGCCCCACCGGGCGGCCCGGCTGCGGGTGACGGTGATCGCCGGCCTGCTGGTCTGCACCGTGGCGGTGGGCGGGCTCTTCGTCTCGACCATGCAGGACCTCTACAAGCGGGCGGAGGTGTTCCAGTACGACGTGCTCTGGTTCGTCTACCAGACGCATCTGGAATACCAGAAGCTGACCGACCTGCTGCTGGCGGCGCAGACGCCGGGTTCCAACATCGATCGCAGCCGGATCGTCACCGCGGCCGACATCTTCTTCAGCCGCAATCCCAGCATGGTGGCCGTGTTGGGGCCGGAAATCGGTGCCGACCACGAGAACCTCAACCTGCTCGTCAACCGCATCAAGGAGCTGATCGAGGACGCCGACGAGATCCTCGCGCGCAAGGACATCGACACCGCGACGGTAGCCCGGATCCTGGCGGACAAGACCGAGCCGCTCGGCTCGCTGCTGCAGGACCTGCTGTCGGACGTGCGCCAGCGCTCGGCGCAGCATTGGCAGACCGAGAAGGTGGCCATGCTGCATTCGCTGCTGGGCGTGGTGGTCGCCGCCGTGCTGCTGATCCTGAGCCTGCTGGCGTTCGGCGCCCTGTCGACGATCCAGATGCGGCGCCTGGAGCAGCAGCGCCAGGAACTGACCCAACTGTCGGCCAACCTGACGCTGGCCAAGGAGACGGCCGAGCGCGCCAACTCCACCAAGTCCGCCTTCCTCGCGACCATGAGCCATGAGATCCGCACCCCGCTCAATGCGGTGATCGGCATGGCCGACCTGTTGGCGGACAGCCGGCTGGACGAGACCCAGCTGCGCAACATCAAGGTGATCAACGCATCGGCCCAGCACCTGCTGTCGATCATCGGCGACATCCTGGATTTCTCGCGCATCGAGGCCGGCAAGCTGGACATCGAGCGCAGCGAGTTCGACCTGCGCGCCTTCTGCGAGGACGTGATCGAGATTGCCCGTGGGCTGCCCAACGCGGCCAACCTGCAGATCTCCAACTACGTCGCCCCGGATATCCCTTTGATCCTGGTCGGCGACCCCGGCCGGGTGACCCAGATCCTCCTGAACATCGTCGGCAATGCCATCAAGTTCACCGAGGACGGCAGCGTCACCCTGTTCGTGTCGGTGATACGCCAGCAGGACGACCACATCACCCTGCTGTTCTCGGTCGCCGATACCGGCCGCGGCATCTCCGGCGACCTGCATGACCGCCTGTTCGAGCCGTTCGAGCAGGCGGATTCCTCGGCCGGCCGGCTGAAGAGCGGCACCGGCCTCGGATTAGCCATCAGCAAGCGCCTGGTCGAGGTGATGAAGGGCACGATCGGCTTCGAGAGCGAGGTCGGCGTCGGCTCGACCTTCTGGTTCGAGTTGCCCTTCGAGATCGGCAGCGGCGGGCTTGCCGCCGCGGCGAAGCGCCCCGCCGCCCGCCTCAGCGCCGCCACCCACCTGCGCGTCCTCGTCGCCGAGGACACCCCCGCCAGCCAGCTGGTGATCCGCTCGATGCTGGAGAGCATGGGCCACCGCGTGCAGACCGTGAGCAACGGCGCCGAGGCGGTGGAGGCGGCACGGCAGCCCAACTTCGACCTGATCCTGATGGATCTGCAGATGCCGGTGATGGACGGGTACGAGGCGACCCGGCTGATCCGCGCGATGGACGGCGACGTCGGCCAGGTGCCGATCGTGGCGCTGACCGCGCTGGCCCTGTCCACCGACCGGGAACGCGCCCGGGGCTGCGGCATGAGCGAGTTCCTGACCAAGCCGATCCGCAAGGCCGACCTGGCGGCCCTCATCGACCGGCTGATGGGAACCGTGCCGGACCTGCCGGCGGCCGGCCCGGCAGCGGATGTCGAAGCGACCCTCGACGCGGACCTGTTGCGCGAGCTGCACGACCATGTCGGCGGCATGCAGTTCGGCCGCATCCTCGACGCCTTCGTGAAGGATGCGAATGCCGACCTCGATGCCATCGGCGACGCCATGTCGGCCACGGACCACGCCACGTTGCGGATCAAGGCCCATCGCCTGAAGGGCATGTTCCACCAGATCGGGGCGCGCCATGCCGGCGAGCTGGCCGGCATGGTCGAGGCGTCCGACGCCAGCGAGATCGTGGTCCGCGCGCGGCACCTCCTGTCCTACGGGCCGACCGCGATCCGCGACACCGTCGCCTGCGGCCGGTCCATCATCGAGGCGGACGCGCCGGTCGACTTGCGGCAGGCGAAGGCGTCGCAGGGACATCCGCACGTCTAGGGCAGCCCCACGGCCGCCGACCAGCCCTGGCTCGCCCCCGCTCCATTCGAGCCCCCTCAGGCCGCGCGCACCCACACCGCGGAATCGTGGAACACCGCCCCGCCCTGGGGTGGTCCCGGGTCGGCGCCAACCAGCGTGTTGATGCCGTTGCCTTCCTCGAAGGCATGGTTCGGCCAGATACCCTCCACCACGATCACGCCCGGCTGCTGGCCGCCGCCGGCCTTGGCGTGCAGCACCACGCTGCCGCGCCGGTTGCCGAGGCGGATGCGCTGGCCGTCGGCGAGGCCCAGTGCCGCCAGGTCGTCGGCATGCAGGCGCGCGGTCGGCCGGCCCTCGCGCTTGCGCGACGACGGGGTTTCCGTGAAGGAGGAGTTGAGGAAGGACCGCGCCGGCGGCGCCAGCATCCGGAACGGATGCTGTTCGTCCGCGGCCTCGAACAGCGTCGTCTGGTCCGGCAGCGGCGGCAGGCAGCGCCAGTCCGGGCCGATCGCCTGCCAGTCCGCGCGGAAATGGAAGCGCCCGTCCGCGTGCGGGAAGCCGTCCAGGAAATGCGCCTGCTCGAACGGCAGGGCCCGGTCGGTCCAGGCGCCGGCCAGGATCTCGTCGGCGGTGGGATAGCCCGAGGCCGCCAGCGTCTCGTCCATGATCTCCCACTCGGTCATGGCGAAGGCCGGATGGTCGGCGCCGAGGCGGCGGGCGAGCTGGCACAGGACCCAATGGTTGGGCTTCGCCTCCGCCAACGGCTCGATCACCGCGCGGGTCATGTGGAAGAAGGTGGTGCCGCTGGTCTGGTACATGTCGTCATGTTCCAGGAACGTCGTCGCCGGCAGGACGATATCCGCCATGGCCGCCGTCTCGGTCATGAACTGCTCATGGACGCAAGTGAAGAGGTCCGCCCGCTCGAAGCCGGCGCGCACCTTCAGCGTCTCCGGCGCCACCATCATGGGATTGGTGTTCTGGATGAAGAGCGCGGTCACCGGCGGGCCGCAGCCGAGCGCATCGCGGTCGCCGACCAGGATCGGGCCGATGCGCGACTGATCGAGGATGCGGGTCCGGGGATCGACCCGGTCCAGCCCTTCGATCAGCGTCTTGTCGATGCCGTAGAGCGCGCCGTTGGAATAGAGGGCGCCGCCACCCGGATGCCGCCAGGCGCCGGTGACGGCCGGCAGGCAGGCAACCGCATGGACGCTGGAGGCGCCGTTGCGGGCCCGGGCGAAGCCGTAGCCGACGCGGATGAAGCTGCGCTGCGTGCGGCCATAGAGGCGCGCGAAGGCGAGGATCTCGTCGACCGCGACACCGCAGATCGCCGAGGCCCATTCCGGCGTGCGCGTCTCGAGGTGGCGTTCCAGCTCGTCCGGGCGATCGGCATAGCGCGCCATGTAGGCGCGGTCGGCGAAGCCCTCCTTGAACAGCACATGCATGACGGCGCAGGCGAGCGCGGCATCGGTGCCGGGGCGCACGCAAAGGAAATGGTCGGCGACCTCGGCGGTCGGCGTGCGATAGACGTCGACGACGACGATCTTCGCCCCCCGCTCCTTCCGCGCCCGGGTCGCGTGGGCCATCAGGTTGACCTGGGTCGAGACCGGGTTGCCGCCCCAGATCACCACCAGGTCGGATTCCGCGATCTCCCGCCCATCGACGCCGCGCTTCATGCCGACCCCGGCGACCCAGCCGGAATCGGCGAGCGTCGTGCAGATGGTGCTGTGCTGGCGCGAATAGCCCATGACGTGGCGCAGGCGATTGATGCCGTCGCGCTGCACCAACCCCATGGTGCCGGCGTAGAAATAGGGCCACACCGTCTCGGCCCCGTGCCGCTCCGCGGCCCGCAGCAGGGCATCGGCCACGGTGTCCAGCGCCTCGTCCCACGAGATCGGCACATAGGCCGCGATGCCGACGCCACGCGCGCCGACCCGCTTCAACGGCCGGGTCAGGCGGTCGGGGTGGTGGACGCGCTCGGCATAGCGTCCGACCTTCGCGCACACCACCCCGGCCGTGTAGGGATTGTCCGCGCCGCGCACCCGCCCGATCGTGCGCGCATCGATCCGCTCCACCTCGAGCGCGCAGGTGGACGGGCAGTCGTGTGGGCAGGCGCTGCGGACGATATCGAGCGGCAAGATCGGTCTCCCCTGGCGTCCGGCGCAGACTAGCGCCGCGGCGGCTTCAATCCCAGGGCGCCGGTTCGGGGCTCACGAACAGCAGCAGGTGGACGCGGGCCTCCCCGCGCCCACCTCTTCCCTGGCCCTCAGACGAAGATGAAATCGTCGGGGGCGAAGGTGTTGATCGACTGGTTGCGCACGATCAGCGTGTTGCCGCCGCCCAGGTCGAAGCCGGTACCGCCGCCGGCGCTGAAGGCGCGGTCGATCAGGTCGAAGAAATCGAAGATGCCGGACCCGTTGATGTTGCGCTGCATGACAATGACATCATCGTCGTCGGGAAAGAAATCCGTGATCTCGTCATAGTCGGAGCCACTGAAAACCGCGAAAACGTCGGGCCCGAAACCGCCAATGAGCGTGTCCGCCCCGGACCCGCCTTCCAGCGTGTCCGCGCCCGCGCCGCCATCCAGGATATCGAAGCCCGATCCCCCGAACAGGTTGTCGTTGCCGCTCTCGCCGAACAGGTTGTCGTCGCCGAAGTCGCCGAGGACCGAGTCATCGCCGGCCTCGCCATGGACGTCGTCATGGTCGCGGCCGCCGAACATGGTGTCGTTGCCGAAGCCGCCATAGACGAGGTCGTCGCCGATATTGCCGTTGACGTGCCAGTCGTTGCCGTCGTCGCCGAAGACGCTGTCGTTGTCCTGCCCGCCACGGACGAAATCGGCCCCCGGCCCGCCGAACACCGTGTCGAACCCGGTGTTGCCGTTCAGCGCATCGTCGCCGAAGCCGCCGTCGAGCAGGTCGTTGCCGTCGCCGCCGAAGCCGTCGTCATTGCCGTCCTCACCATAGAGCGTATCGCCCCCGGACCCGAAGAAGTCGACGTTGCTGCCGCCGAACATGGTGTCGGCATCCGGACCGCCCAGGATCAGGTCGCCGCCGGCATTGCCCATCAGGAAGTCGCGGTCGAAGCCGCCGTCGATGGTATCGAAACCACCTTCGCCGCGGATGAGGTCATTGCCGGCGAAACCCGGCATCGAATCGTCGCCGTCGGTGCCGATCAGGGTGTCGGCGCCGTTGCTGCCGGGAATGAATGCCATGGGTCTGCTCCTTGCCAGGTCCGATTTCCGCAGTTCAACGGGCGCGGCGCGACGCCGGTTCCCATTCTTGGGCCCGAGGGCGGCCCGGTGGCATTGCGCCGGGAAAGGGGATGGACGAAAAAAGGCGGGCGCCCCCTTCGGGACGCCCGCCTGATCAGCCCACGCGCTTTCTAGAGGAAGAGGAAGTCGTTGACCGTCAATTCCGACTTGCTGGTCTCGTTGATGACCAGGTTGTCGGTGCCCTTGGTGATCCAGACATCGCTGCCGACGTCGCGCGCCGACGCCATCACCTGGGCGAAGGACGAGAACAGGTCCTTCGACATGTGGATCACGTCCTGGTTCGATCCGGTGGTCTCGAAATCCTCCACCCAGTCGGTGCCGTAGCCCTTCTTGAAGACGAAGGCGTCGGCGCCGCGGCCGCCGATCAGGTAGTCGGTGCCGGCCCCGCCGTCGAGCGTGTCCCTGCCGTCGCCGCCGAACAGCTCGTCATTGCCACCGAGGCCGAACAGCTTGTCGTTGCCGCCGTTGCCGTACATGTCCTCGCCACGCGCGGTGCCGGTCAGCGTGTTGTTGCTGCTGTTGCCCTTGATGTCCGCGCCCTGGCCCGTGGTCGGGGTGGGCGTCGGAGTCGGGGTGGGAGTTGGGGTCGGCGTGGGCGTAGGCGTGGGCGTGGGCGTCGGAGTGGGGTCCGGCGTCGACGGATCCGGCGTCGGGGCCGGGCTGGCGCCGCCGCCGGCTGGCGTGGCCCAGCTCGACGTGTCCGGCGCCGATGTCGGGGAGAGGCGCTGGCTGTTGTCGTCCTGGCTCGTGTCCTTCATGTAGGCGGCCCAATCGTCGCCGCTGGGGAAGTCGCCCCACCACCAATGATCGCCGTCGGCCATGTAGTACTTGTTGTTGTCGAAGACGTTGCCGCCGTTCAGCATGCCGGCCTCGTTGAAGTCGGCGACGCCGCCGCTCATCCCGTTGCCGTCCTTCGACACGATCACGTTGTCGTGGATTTTGTTGTTGGTGGTCGTGTAGGTGCCGATGGCGCCCGACCCACGATCCTGCTGGATCATGCTGATGCCGTTGCCACCCTTGGCGCCGGTCATGTCGATGTTGTTGCCGTAGACCTCGACGTCCTTGGAGTTCTGGAGCTGGACGGCGGCCCCCCACATCCAGTTCTCGCCATGGCCCTTGGCCCCGGTGAGGTCGCCCTGGGCATGGGTGCCGTTGCCTACGAAGTTGTTGTTGCGGATGATCGCCGAGCCGCTGATCTCGTGGGTGATGCCGCCGCCGTCATTGTAGGCGACGGTGTTGTTCTCATAGAGCGTGTTGGTGTTGTCGATATCGGTCCACAGGCCGAAACCGTGATTGTGGTGCGAGTAGTTGTCCCGCACGATGAGGCCGTCGGTCACCGTGAACTTGGTGCCGCCACCCTCCCAGAACACGTCGATGCCCGACCAGAAGCCGTTGTGGGAGATCTCGTTGCCCTGAACGAGGAGGCCCTTGCCGCCGCCCCCGATCCCCATCTGGCCGTTGTCGTGGACGAAGTTGCCGAGGATCTTGCTGTTGTCCATGGCATCGATGCCGACGCCGTAGTTGAGGCGGACCTCATTGTCCTGGATGGTCCAGCCCTTGCCGCCCTGGATGGTCGCGTACTGGATGGGCGTGGCGTACTTCTCGACCGTCAGGTCGGTGATCGTGACGTTGGACGCCGAGCCCTTGAAGGCCTGGGCCGTGACGCCGGCCTCGACCGTGTGACCGGTCGGGTTGGTGCCGAAATAGATCTTGTCGGCCGCGTAGTCGAAATAGAACTTCCCCGCCCCGACCTTGGACAGGGAATCCACCACCGTCTGCGGCACGTTGTCGATGTAGAGGGTGTCGGGGTAGCCGGCCCGCATCTGGCCGGAGGCCTCGTCGGGCTGGTCGAGGGCGTTGCGCAGGCCCTCCTGCGTCTGACCGCTGGCGACCCAGCGGCCCGCGCCGTCCTGGGTGAAGCTGGTCAGCAGCTTCGATCCGTTGAGGACAGCGCCTTCGGCGCCGACGAAAGTCTGGTTGTCCTTGGGCGTGATGCTGGCGAGGCGATAGACGCCGGCCTCGAACCAGAAGGTCGCACCCGTGGGGGCGCCATTGACGATGGTTTGGATGTCCGAGCCGGGCGTCAGCGTGATGGCGCCGGCTGGCTTGGCTCCGGGCGTGGTTCCGTAGGGCAAACGATAACTCCACTCAAATTCAGCGACACTCGATGGCGAGGTCGCCTGGGGCTAGGTCGCCCAGCGAAAGTGCATGAGTGGGCTCCACACCTCCGCAACAATCCAATTCACAGTGAAATTTCGAGAATAATCCGTAAGTGAAATTTCAGATATGCAGTAATTAAAGAGTCGCCTGCTGGCTTATCTTCAGTCTTTTTCATTATGAATAATTATGATAAAACACTAAATGTTCTTTGCCTTTCGAATTTCCCTGTCAGGTACTTTTCTAAGATCAAACTCTTATGGAAATCACATATTTTTCTTACTGAAGTTCTCTGTATTCGAAATATCTCGCACCGACACGATGAATGTGCACAATCAAAAATGTCCAATTCTTTGGAGGATTGGCGTGTTTTTGCTATTTACCGTGATGATGAAGTCAATCACGATTATCGAAGAGTGTGTTTTAGATTTTCCCATCAGGACAGGCGGCTTCTGCCCTTCATTAACTGGCAGATCTATTGCCCTATCTCTGGATCTGGATGGCCGATGCCGCGCGGGCAGTGGCCGGCGTCTTATAAGACCCGCGAATATGGAGCACCTGATGGAGTTACCTCCATCGGCCGAATCTGGAAGCTGTGCCAGCTTATTCGGCCAAAGGGGGTAATACCCATGTCAGATTGGGGTAGTCTATTCGGGCCGGGATGCCGTGGGACGGGCCACGAGGGCCGTCCCGCGGAGTCGATTCGGGCCTATCCCGGCGGCGGTACGACCGTAGCCTTAGGGCCGCACGCGCTTTACGGAACGTCGACCCAGCCGCCCGCGCGGGCCGATCGCTCCACGGATTCCAGCACGGAAACCCCATGGATGGCATCGGCGTCGGTGACCGGGAACCGGCTACGGCCGGCGACCGCGTCGGCAAAGGCGTCCAGCTCCGCCCGCTCCTTGTTGATCGGCTGGTATTCCCGCACCTCGGGCTTGCCGCCGACCTTGGTGACCACGAGCTGCCCCTCGCCGCGCATCTCGGCACCGGCCTTGGTCCCGTAGACGTGGACGCGCCAGTTGGCGACGGTCGCCGGCGACGTCACCAGCGTGCCGGCGGCCCCGCCGGCGAAGCGCAGGAGCATGGCGGTGGTGTCGTCGATCGGAATCTCGATGGCCCGGCGCCAGCTCAGGGCCGAGACCGCGGCGACCGGCCCGAGCAGGCCGATCAGCGCATCGACCATGTGGATGCCGAGCGCGGTCATGCCGCCGGCCGGGCTTTCCGTGGGCGAGGCGCGCCACCCGCCCGGCGCGTAGGTGAAGGCGCCGGAGCCGGTGATCGCCCCTTCGACCTGCAATACCGTGCCGAGCTCGCCCGAGCGGATCAGCCCCGCCAGTTCGAGATAGCCCGGCAGGAAGCGGCGATTATGGCCGACCGCGAGCGTCACGCCGGCGGCGTTACAGGCCGCCACGGCCGCGGCGGCACTGTCCCTGGTCAGCGTGAAGGGCTTGTCGCAGAAGACGTGCTTGCCCGCTGCCGCCGCGGCCGCCACCTGCTCGGCGTGCTGGGTATGCGGGGTGGCCAGGACCACCGCCTCCACGGCGGGGTCCGCCAGCACCGCGGCATAGTCGGCCGCGAGGGGAAAACCGCTGGCGGCGGCGAATTCCTGCGCCTTGGCCAGGGTCCGGGTGGTGCCGGCGACGAAACGGATCTTCTCGCTGCCCTTGGCCGCATTGACCAGGACCTGCCCCCATCGGCCAAGGCCGACCACCGCCGCATTCAACATCGCAAGAATTCCCCCCGGGAGTGACGGGCGCGAGGATTACAGCCGCGCGCGCCCCTTGGCCATACCGATCCGCTATGATCGGCCGCGGGAGCGGATAAAAACAGCGGGAGGGCGACCGGAATGCTGCATCGGGCCGAAAACTGGGCCGCCCTGCGCGAAAGCTTCGCCTGGGCCGTTCCGCCAGCGTTCAACATCGGCGTCGACGTGGTCGATCGCCATGCGGCGGCCGGGAACGCGCCGGCCCTCATCTATGAGGACGAGGCCGGCCACGTCACCCGCCTCGGCTTCCGCGACGTGGCGCGCGCCGCCAATGCCTTCGCCAACGCGCTGCACGCGCTGGGCCTCAGCCGGGGCGACCGTATCGGCATTCTCCTGTCCCAGGGACCGGAGACGGCGATCGCCCATGTCGCCGCCTACAAGGCGGGGCTGATCGCGGTCCCCCTCTTCACCCTGTTCGGGCCGGAGGCGCTGGAGTACCGGCTGGCGGATTCCGGCGCCCGCGCGCTGGTCACCGACCAGGAGAACGCGGCCAAGATCGCCGGCGTGCGCGACCGCCTGCCGGCCCTGGCGCACGTCGTCCTCACCGATGGGGAACCGGCGTTCTGGAGCCTGATCGGGCGCGCCTCGGACGCATTCACCGCCGTCGCCACGGCTGCCTGCGACCCGGCGCTGATCATCTATACGTCCGGCACCACCGGACAACCGAAGGGCGCCCTGCACGCCCACCGGGTCCTGCTCGGGCATCTGCCGGGGGTCGAGCTGCCGCATGATTTCTTCCCGGCCGCCGGCGACCTCTTCTGGACCCCGGCCGACTGGGCCTGGATCGGCGGCCTGCTCGACGTCCTGCTGCCCGCCTGGCACCACGGCGTGCCGGTATTGGCCCACCGGGCCCGCAAGTTCGACCCCGATGCCGCCCTGGCGCTGATGGCGCGCCATGGCGTGCGCAACGTCTTCTTTCCGCCGACGGCGCTGAAGATGCTGCGCCAGTCTGGGGCCCGGGCCCCGGCCGGGCTGGCGCTGCGGACCCTGGCGTCGGGCGGCGAGACGCTGGGAAACGAGCTGCTCGACTGGGGTCGCGCCACCTTTGGCCTGACGGTGAACGAGTTCTACGGCCAGACCGAGTGCAACCTGGTGGTCGGCAATTGCAACACGCTCTACCCGGTGCGCGCCGGCTCCATGGGCCGGCCGATCCCCGGCCATACGGTGGCGATCGTCGATGCCGACGGGCAGGAGCTGGGTGCGGGGGAGACGGGCGCGATCGCCATCCGCCGGCCGGACCCGGTGATGTTCCTCGGGTACTGGAACAACGAGCCCGCGACCCGGGCCAAGTTCGCGGGCGACTGGCTGCTGACCGGCGACCTCGGCCGGATGGACGAGGATGGGTACCTCCATTATCTCGGCCGCGACGACGACGTGATTACCTCGGCCGGCTATCGCATCGGCCCCGGCGAGATCGAGGATTGCCTGCTGGGCCACCCCGCGGTCGCCATGGCCGCCGCCATCGGCGTGCCCGACCCGGTGCGCACCGAGGCGGTGATGGCATGGCTGGTGCTGAAGCCCGGCCATGTCCCTTCGGTCGAGCTGTCGAAGGAGATACAATCATGGGTGCGCACGCGGCTGGCCGCCCATGAGTATCCACGCCACGTCGCCTTCATCGACAGCCTGCCGATGACGGCCACGGGCAAGATCATTCGCCGCGAGCTGCGGCAACGGGCGATCGCAGCGGGCGCTGCGCCGCCCTGACCGGTCAAACGCCCAGCATCTCCTTCACCCGCTCCAGCGAGGACGCCAGCACTTCGATGCCGAACGGCGGCACGTCGCCGTCGGCGACGGGCAGCATGGCGCCGCTCAGCAGCATGAGCGACGCGCCGATGGCGATCAACGTGAGGAGAAACCGGGTCACGGCACCTTCCGATTGGCTTTCGTCGCGGGAACTGGCCCGATGGCTGGGCCGATAGCTGGATTGCATGAGCGACTCCGGCAAGTGTCGCCCCCCTTGCGTTCGCGGGTTCGTCGCGCCGACCAGCCCTCCGGTTCGACATCCGCACCGGCAAGATAACGGCTGAGGACGCGATTTGTTCGCCCTTCCACGCACTGCGGCAATTGTTCGCGCGCGCCGCGGCGGCTACCAATGGCGGCCAACCCCGCGCCATCCCAGGAGAAAGCGCTTGTCCGACGCCCCGCCCGCGACCGGCAGCCACGCGCCAGACCGCGCCCCGGCTCTGCTCGACCCCGCATCGCTGATCCCACTGCTGCGGCCGCGGTCCGTGGCGCTGGTGGGTGCCAGCAACGACCCGACCCGGATCGGCGGGCGCCCCTTGCGCTACTATCTGGAGAACGGCTTCACGGGCGCGGTCTACCCGATCAACCCGAACCGGTCCGAGATCCAGGGCGTCAAGGCCTACCCCAATCTGACCAGCCTGCCCGAGGCGCCGGACCTGGTGCTGCTGGCGATCCCGGCCGCGTCGGTGGTGGCGGCGGCCGAGGAGGCCGCGGCCAAGGGAGCCGGCGCCATGGTCATCTTCTCGTCCGGCTTCGCCGAGATGGACGAAGGTGACGGCCTGGCGATGCAGGCGCGCCTGACCGAGATCGCGCGCGACAGCGGCATGCGCATCGCCGGCCCCAACTGCCTCGGCGTCTTCAACGCCCGGATCGGCCATTACTGCACCTTCACGGCGTCCTTCGACCATGGCGGGTTCCCGATCCCGGGCGGCATCGCCATCGTCAGCCAGTCCGGCGCCTATGGCAGCCACATGGCGACGCTGGCCCGCGAAAAGGGGCTGGGCACCACCTACTGGGTGACCACGGGCAACGAGTGCGACGTGCAGGTCGCCGACTGCATCGCCTACTTCGCCGACGAGCCCGATGTCGACGTCATCGCCTGCTACATCGAAGGGGTGGCCGACGCCGCCCGCCTGACCGCCGCCCTCGACTACGCCTATCAGCGGCGCAAGCCCGTGGTCGTGATGAAGGTGGGCCGCTCGGCCGTAGGGGCTGCGGCGGCGCAGTCGCACACCGCGTCGCTGGCCGGCGCCGACCAGGTCTACGATACCGTCTTCCGCCGCTACGGGGCGCTGCGCGTCGACACCACCGAGGAGATGCTGGATGTCGCCTATGCGTGCAGCCGGCGCACCTATCCGACCGGGCGGCGCCTCGGCATCGTCACCATCTCCGGCGGCGGCGGCGTGGTGCTGGCCGATGCCGCGACCGCCGCGGGGCTGGAGGTGCCGGCCATGCCGGCCGACGCCCAGCGCCGCCTGAAGGAGCTGCTGCCCTTCGCGGCCGTGCGCAACCCGGTCGACATCACCGCCCAGGCCTTCAACGACATGAGCCTGGTGACGAAGAATGTCGAGACCATGCTGGCCGAGGGCGGCTACGACTTCATCGTCAACTTCTTCACCTCGGTGCCGCGCTCCAAGGTCATCAATGCGCGGCTGCGGCCGGCGATGCAGGAGGCGGCCAGGCGCTTCCCCGGCCGCCTCCAGATCATGTGCATGATCTCCACGCCCGAGATGACCAAGGAATATGAGTCCGACGGCTATCTCGTCTTCGAGGACCCGCATCGCGCGGTGAAGGCGCTGGCCGCGCTCTGCCGCTTCGGCGACGCCTTCGCGCGCGGGGCCCGCGCCGAGCCCCCGGCCCTGCCGGCGGGTGCGCTGCCCGCCCCGGCCGGGACGGTCGACGAACGCGAGGCCAAGCGCATTCTGGCCGCCGCCGGCATCCCGGTGGTGGAGGACCGGCTGGCACGCACGGCCGACGAGGCGCGCGCCTCGGCGGCCGCCATCGGCGGCCCGGTGGTGCTGAAGATCTCGTCGCCCGACATCCCGCACAAGACCGAGGTCGGCGGCGTCGCCATCGACATCGCGACCCCCGACGCCGCCGCGGCCGAGTTCACGGCCATGCATGCGCGCGTCATGGCGCGGCAGCCCGACGCCCGCATCGAGGGCGTGCTGGTCAGCCCGATGGTGACCGACGGGGTCGAGTGCATCATGGGCGTGGTCGTCGATCCCGCCTTCGGGCCGGTCGTGCTGTTCGGCCTGGGCGGCATCTTCGTCGAGGTGCTGCGGGACGTGACCATGCGGGTCGCACCCTTCGGCATCGACGATGCCGAGGCGATGATCCGCGAGGTGAAGGGCTTCGCCATGCTGGACGGCGCCCGCGGCAAGCCCAAGGCGGACATCGCCGCGCTCGCCGACGCGCTGGCCCGCCTGTCGGTGTTCGCCGCCGCCAATGCCGGGCGCATCGCCAGCCTGGACGTGAACCCGATCCTCGCCCGGCCCGAGGGCAAGGGCGTGGTCGCAGTCGACGCGCTGTTCGTGCCGGCCGTCGGTTAGGGGCATTGTTCCTTGATAGGACGCATCGACCGATGCTTGATTAAGCGGGCTTAACTGAGCACTTCGCTAATTAAGCATCTGGCAGTTTGCTTAGTTAAGGGCCGGTAGCCATAGCCCTACCGATCCGTTCCTGGAGGACGCCTAGACCCATGATCCTCGTCGGCCGCTATCTCTCGCCCTTTGTCCGCCGCACCGCGGTCACCCTCAAGCTCTATGGCATGGAGTATGAGCACAACCCGCTCTCGACCATGGCCGACATGGACGCGATCAAGCGGATCAACCCGGTCGGCCGGGTCCCCGCGCTGGTCCTCGACGATGGCGAGACGCTGGTCGATTCCCCCGCCATCATCGACTATCTGGACGAGAAGGCGGGCCCCGCCCGCGCCCTGACGCCACCGGCCGGGCCGGAGCGACGGCGGGTGCAGAACCTGGTCGCCATCGCCCTGGGCACGATGGAGAAGGCGGTCGCCTACTCCTATGAGACCAAGCGCCGCCCGCCGGAGCGCCAGCACCAGCCCTGGATCGACAATCTGGCGAGCCAGGTGGCGGGCGGGTTGACGGCGCTGGACGCGATCGAGGGCAAGCCCTGGCTCGCCGGCGGTTCCATGACCCAGGCCGACGTGTCGACCGCGGTGCTGGTGGAATTCCTGAAGGCATCGCTGCCGGCCCTGCTGCCCGACGGCGCCCGGCCGCGCCTGCAAGCGCTGGCCGCCAGGCTTCGTACCACGCCGGCCTTCCGCGAGACGGAGCTGCCGCCGGCATAATTCATTTCGCCATCTGCACCCGCGCCATCCGCGGGGCCGCCCCCTCCGGGTCCGGCAGGGACATGCCCGGCCCGCGATAGGGCAGGTCGAGGTCGCTCTCGGCCATCAGCAGCGCCAGCGCCGCCGCGGCCGTGACGAGCGGGGTAAGGCCGGCCGGGCGGACCAGCCAGGCCGCGTGGCGCAGCGCCAGCCCCGTCTGCTCCTCCTGCAAGGCGGCGAACACGGCCATCACCGCCTGTTCGTCCGCCGCCACCTGCTGCCCGCACAGCGGGTGATGGACGATCTGCCGCCGCGCATGGCCGGCGATCGCGGCGATCGACCGGTCCAGCGCATGGATCGCCCGCGCGGTCTCGTCGGCGGGGAAGATGCGGGCGAATTCCCGCACCACCATCGGGCGGTGGCCGGGGCCGGAGACCCAGGCGCGGAACGACCACAGCAGCAGCCGCTCGCCCTGGGTCAGCGCCGCCACCGCCGGCCCCGGCATCGTTTTCGTCCCGTCCATCCCGCTCTCCCGTTTCGTAGGTCGGTGACGGTAATCGATATTGCGAGTGAGTTGCAATATCGAGAAGAGCACCGGCATCGATGGCGTCTTCCGGCAGCAAGCGCGACTGGCTACCCTGCCCTGCTCTGCCCTGCCCTCCGC
Organism: uncultured Rhizobiaceae bacterium; assembly: GCA_964594715.1. Classification (GTDB taxonomy): domain Bacteria; phylum Pseudomonadota; class Alphaproteobacteria; order ATCC43930; family Allostellaceae; genus Allostella. The sequence goes on from CAZQOA010000068.1 coordinate 25,435, forward strand.
GGCATCGACGCCTCAGCCGAAAGACCCGCCGCCATGACGATGCGTCTCTATTCCGGCCCGCTCAGCATGTTCGGCGCCAAGGCGGAGATCGCGGCCCACGAGAAGGGGCTCGATTTCGAGCTCGTCATGGTTCCCTTCGACATGGACCGGCTCTACGAGCCCAAGCACCCCGAGGTGGTCCGGATCAACCCCAGGCGCCAGGTCCCGGTGCTGGTCCATGACGGGCTGGAGATCTTCGATTCAACGCAGATCTTCGAATATCTCGAGGACATCGCGCCGGAGCCGCCCTTGTGGCCGGGCGCCCCGGTGGAGCGCGCCCGCGCGCGCCTGCTGGAACATATGTCCGACGAGGTCTACTTCCCGCCGATCGTGCGGCTGATGGGCCTGCAGGCGACCCCCGACGACCCGGCCGCCGTCGCCGCCCGCGCCGCGTCGGCCGGCTACTATCGCGCGATGGAGGATCGCCTGGCGGGCCGCCAGTTCCTGGCCGGCACCTACTCCTATGCCGACATCGCCTTCTTCATGGCCCAGATCTTCGGCGCGCGCATGGGTGCGCCGGTGACCGACGCAGCACCCGGCCTGCGGGCATGGCAGGCGCGGATGGCGGCCCGGCCGGCGGTGCGCCAGGTGGTCGGGCCGATGATGGCCTTCCTGCGCGGGCTCAGCCGGCCGATCCCGGACTTCGTGGCGAACCTCTAACCCTCGCCCTCCGCCAGGGACAGCAG
>CAZQOA010000069.1:0-10319 GCA_964594715.1 uncultured Rhizobiaceae bacterium
CCCTATGAATCAGTGATCATTCCCTTTGGGAATCCTGAATGTCGATCCGGCCTAGACCGCGAGGTGTTAGCGATGGCGGTCAAGTCTGCGAGTACACGCTCCTCGGTACATCCCTCCACCCGCTGGCCGACCAAGGCGAGCAGCGCCAAGGTATGCCTAGCTGGAAGTAAGCCATCAGCGCGTCTTACGGCGTTCATAAGCGTCGAGGATTGCACGAATGTCGTCTGTGCTCTCGCTGTCGCCCAGACCTGTCAGCAGGGGTATGTCCTCGGCGTCCACTAGGTCCGCCAAGCGCTGTTCCTTGACAACCAGGCGAGTGTCGATGTCGTCGTCCACCGTCCCCGTGGTGACAAGATAGTGATAGGTCACGGGCAATCCACCCGCGGGATTATAACGATGGATGCGGTCCTTGGATTGGATGTATCGACCGGCGTTGAAGTCGCGGTCGAAATAGATGGCCGTTCGGCAGACCTTGTGGAGCGAGATCGATTCGCCCACCGCCTGTGGGTTGGCGATCAGGATCGCCGGGCCAGCGGTTTTATGGAACGCGTCTATGATAGCTTCACGAGTTCCTTCGGCCGGTTCCTCCTCGGGCTCGCCGGCCGCCACGGGCGTAGCTCCCGTCAAGACCTCGACGAAAGGCGCGGTGTCTCGGAAGGCTTGGCGCAGGCGGTCGAGGTTCCCGAGGAAATAGGACCAGATCAGCACCTTTCCCTGGTCACGGAGAATTTCGGTCACGAGGTCCCGGCAAGTGTCGAGGCGCGACAAATCCTGCTTCGCGTCAAAGGAACGGATCAATTCTGCGACCTCGAGTTCGCTTACCGTGAGGTCACCGGTGCCACCCGTGTCGAAAACACCCTCGTCGTCGAGGGGCCGAAGCAACAACTCAGGGTTCACGCTAGCTTGGCGCAGACGGATCAGGCGAGCTCGTACCCTTACAGGTGCTTCAGGCCGATCAAGTTCCCGGCGGAGTTGTGGAACGATCTTTCGTTCCAGGCTGCGATAGATGCGTTCATGGACTTTACCGAAAGTAATAGCGACGCGAACCTCGGTCACAGGCGGTAGACCCAAATCACTTTTGCGAATCCGCGTGAAGTAGGGTCGTATGCGTGCCTTCAGCTCACCTATTGCCGAAGGCATCGCACCATCAGTCATGGCGCGCAGGGTCGCAGCGGGGAAACCCACGATCCGACGAACCGGATAGATGAATTTAAAGAGGTTTGCTAGGTCCTCATAACCATTGGGGGCGGGCGTCCCGGTCAACACGACACGGGCCTGCGCCAGCGGTGCAAGTCGGAGAACGGCGTTCGCTTGCTGGCCGTCAGCGCCTTTGACGTAGTGCGCCTCGTCCAGAACCATCATTGTTCTGCCACCGCGGCGGAGGAAAACGCGAAACTCCTCTTCGTTGTTCATTAGAGTAGGATATGATGTAAGCGTCAGCTCCACTGCCCTGGAACCTGGGGCAATGCCACGCAGATGATCGATCCGCTCGCCGATCGGGACCGCCCCGTTGATGCGTTTGGAGTTCGCGCTGCGAAGGAAAATTTCCTCGAACTCATCCTCCCAAGCCTTAAAGCAGGATAGAGGCCCGACAATCAAGATTCGGTCGATGCCCTTCTCATCTTCGACAGGTAGTGATTTTAGGTACGCGTAGGCCGCATACACGATTGATGTCTTGCCTGCCCCCGGGACCGAAAAATTGCAGGCGTGCTGCGAAAAAGCGATATGAAAAGCCGACAACAGCTGCTTGCGGTAAAATATTCTCCCTGCACAAGCCATCTCTACCACTGAAACGAAGCGCCTAAAATCTTGAGTCTCTATTTGGCCATGCCAAATTTCGTCAGCCTGACGCGAAAATTCCGCAAAATGCCGTTCCTCGGCCTCCACCATTTCCAGGGCATCGGAGACGTGCCCGCTGGAACTGAGTTCGATGCCGATCCGCCCAAAAATCTTGGACAAGCCCTGATAACGCGAGGTCAAGGCGTCGGGGATCGTCGGAAGATGGATGTCACCTGACGCCGCAACCTCGCCACCTACCTGCCGGAGGTAAGCCGCGAAGAGGGGGTTTCGCAGTAAAGTATCATCGGCGCCCTTGAGGATGAGGATTTCGTCCACGGCATCGAATTCAAGGATGATCGATTTCAACCGACGCGGGCCTCAGCACGGGCCTGTTCCTCAAATTTCTTCTTGATCGCGAAGGTAAGCCGATTGATTTCTGTCGCTAGTGCAAGATTCTCCGTTGCGGAGAGCAGCGCAGCGCTCCCCAAGTCGATCTTGTCGAGATAGTCCTTTGCGCGCTTTAGGTATTCACCTGGCTTGAGAATCTCTGTCGTTAGATTTAGTTTGTAGCTCGACTGACCGAAATTTCGTTTCATCTGATCACGCACCCGCTCGGACCATTTTAGGTCTCGTGCCTTGGCTGCGTCGGCTTTGTTGTCGAACTGGCCAGTGTTTTCATGCATGAAGTCCTGCAATGACCCCATGTCGGCCGTCACGAGATCGACGGATTTTTGATGTGTGGACCGAAAATTTTCCCAAATCTCCTTAGTCGCGAAGAAATTCTTACCTTGTCCTTGATGGGAGATTTCACGATAAACCTTTTTAGCATCTGCGAAATCACCTAAGCGAATATAGTCAAACTGAATAAGCCTAAGTTCCATTGGATCCAATTCCGGATCGAAAGCCCATGGAATTTTGTGTCTCCCTCCATTGATACGGTTCAAGTCGTTGTACAGGTCGACGAACATACCCTCTTTACTTCCATCGTTGTCTTTGAGCATGGTGTAGAGACGCGGGCACCCAATGTGGTGGAGATAGTCGTCCATCAAGGCCATGATATCGAGTAGCCGCTTGGCATTGCCGGGACGCTCATTCATGAGTTTGTCGATCTGTTCGACTGGGATGCCCAAATCGACCAAACGCCGGACGTGGAGATATTTTTGGAGCGGCCCGTAGTCGACTTTGGCATCCTCGCCGAGCTGATATTGGGTCTCAAGACGGACAATCTCGGTCTGATTGTCGGCGTAAGAGTCCGGGAGAATAATCGCATCGAAGTACTGTTTGTGGCCGCTCTTTTTCTCCAAGCGTCGCAGCAGCATGGCGCGTCGATTGCCATCGATGACGACGCCGTCGAGGCTCACAATACCGGGACGTTGCTGTCCCTTGTCATCTAAGTCCGATAAGGTCTGCTTATTTTTTTGAGGCGCCGATTCCCAGAGTAAATCCTCGATCTTACTATGCAAGTCATCATCATACTCATCAGGCGAGACAACGTTCTCTTGTTCCCAAGTTAGCATTTCCGCTTCTAATCGACCATTGTGTCGATTGTAGATCAGGTAATCGAGATCAATGGTCGAAACCTTGTGGGCCTTGGTCTCACCCCGATAGAAGAGCTTTTGGACGACCTGATCCTTCTCCGACCCCCGCAGGGTTGTGAGCTTTTGGATACGCGTCTCGGTGCTAAGGACCATTCGTCCTCCCGAATCTTTGTCTTTGGCGGAAATTCTTGCAGCCGAGGCCGCTCGAAACACGGGAACCGCGCCGCGCTACAAGAGCGATCATGCACCCGTCGATGACACACATGAAAGGCGCTGAAGGCAAGCTTCTCCAATCACCCTCGGGCTACCCGTTCCCGGCGCCCTAACTCTTCGCTTTGCCGGGAATGGAGGTGAGGTTCGCAAAGTAGAGCCAGGGGAAGGTCCAGCCCACGCGGCGCTTCACCGCCTCGATCTCCGGCGATGGCGCGCGGGAGATGGCAGTGAAGACCAGGTCGTTGGCTCATGCATCCGCGCCCCGGTGAGATGGTCCATGACGAAGGAGTAGCCCTCGCACGGGCAACCGTTCATGCGGAGGACTAGGCGGACCGTGTTTAGCTGGTCGGCGGGTTGTGAGCGCTTTCGGTGCCACACGACGGCTGGCGAATGTCGCCACCCCGCCACCTTCGCCCCTACTTCCTCCCCTTCTCCCCCCAATCCACCGCCCGCACCTTCCCGTCCAGGAACGGCAGCACCGTCTCCACCAGTTCCGGTGCCAGGAAGATGTCGTAGTGCGTCAGGCCCGGCAGGATGGCGAGGCGGTTGGGGGCCATGTTCTCGCGCTGCCAGCCGGCGTCGCGGAGGCCGCCGCCGAGGAGCTGGTAGAACTTCACCACATGCTCCGGCCGGTACATGTCGCTGTCGCCATAGACCAGCATCACCGGCATCTTCAGCCGGGGCACATCGGCCGACCAGTCGTAGGGCTGGCGCATCAGGGCGCCCATGGCGTCGAGCAGGCGGGGGAAGTCTTCCGGCCGGGGCGCCAGCTTCATGTAGGACTGGTACATCGGCGTGTCCTTCATCTGCGGGGCCATCGCGGCACCCACCTGGGCCTGAGCCGGCAGCATCTCCGGAAAGAAGCCGTCGCGGGCATAGCCGGCCGACACCATGGCGAGGCGGCCGACCCGGTCCGGGTGCTGCAAGGCCAACTGAAAGGCGACGCCGCCGCCCATGGAATAGCCCAGCACGTCGACCTGGCTGTAGTCGAGCTGCCGCAGGATTTCGCCCATGTCGGCGCCCATCGCCTCCAGGCTGATCGGCCGCTGGCCGAGCAGCGTGCGGCCGTGGCCCTGGAGGTCGACGCCGATCACCTGGCGATGGGCGGTCAGCGCGGGCAGGGCGTGCTCGAACATGTCGAACGAGCCGAGGCCACCATGCAGGACCAGGAGCGGTTTTCCCGTGCCGCGCACCTCGTAGTAGTAGGGGATGCCGTCGACCGTGATATGGCCGCTCTTGGCGGCCGGCGCCACGGGCGTCGTGTCCTTGGCCGGCTGGGCCGCGGCTGGTGCGGCGATGATGGCGCCCATGGTCAAGGCGAGCGCCGAAAGGGTCGAGGCGAGCATGGCGATCCTCCATCCGGTTGCGGGCGGCCGGCGACCCGGCCACCCCGTGTCGATGGCCATAGGACGTTCCGGCCCCGGCCTTCCCGACAGGGGGAGGTGCGAAGAATGCCGCCGGCCGGGCGTGGCCCCTACTTCCGGCGGCGGTATTCCGCCTGCATGACCTGGGCCCACTCCCCGTCCGGCCCCTGCATGCGGGACGTCAGGGTGCGGTGGTCGGGGCCCTTGATCTCGATGATGTCCTGGTATTTCGCCATCTTGCCCGGCGTAGCGAAGCTCGGGCCCTCGGCGTTCAGCGTCAGCACCCTGCCCGTGGCGTCCAGCGTGCCGCCGTCATAGATCCACAGATAGGTCATCATCGAGGCGATGAAGGTGCCGACATACGTGCCCCGGTCGGGGTCGTAGCCGATCGAGAGGATGGAGGTGGCGGTGCCGCCGCCCGGCATCTCGCCCGTGCCCTCCGACACCACCCAGAGGCCGTGCAGGCTGCGCGTCGTCTCGCGCCCCTCGGCTTTGGCCGGCGGCTGGTCGGGGCCCATGGCGCAGTCCGACGTCACCGTCCACTCGCCGACGAGCTGGTCCAGCCAGGCATGTTCCTTCTGCGGCTTGGCAAACATCGAATGCTCCTCCGGGCGGTTGCAATGGATAGGCGGATGGTCATGTAAGTGGCGGCCGCCCTGCCCTGTCGACCTCGGGCGATTTGCCAGCATGCGCCCCGCGCATTTCCCTGGAAATGCCACCATCATCGGCTAGGTTCCCGTCAATGCGGCCCATCATCCAGGTTTCCAACCTCTCGAAATCCTACGCGTCCGGCTTCCAGGCCCTGAAGAACGTCGACCTGGATATCCGCGCGGGGGAGATTTTCGCGCTCCTCGGCCCCAACGGGGCGGGCAAGACGACCCTCATCGGCATCATCTGCGGCATCGTGCGGGCCAGCGAGGGGACGGTGCTGGCCGACGGCCACGACATCGGGGCGGACTATCGCGCCGCCCGCACCATGATCGGGCTGGTGCCGCAGGAGCTGACGACCGACGCCTTCGAGACGGTGTGGGCCACGGTCAGCTTCAGCCGCGGCCTGTTCGGCCGGGCCAAGGACCCCCGCCACATCGAGCGCGTGCTGCGTGACCTGTCCCTGTGGGACAAGAAGGACAGCCGCATCCGCACGCTCTCGGGCGGCATGAAGCGCCGGGTGATGATCGCCAAGGCGCTGTCGCACGAGCCGCGCATCCTGTTCCTCGACGAGCCGACGGCCGGCGTCGATGTCGAGCTCCGGCGCGACATGTGGCGGCTCATCCGGTCGCTGCGCGACACCGGCGTCACCATCATCCTCACCACCCACTATATCGAGGAGGCGGAGGAGATGGCCGACCGCATCGGCGTCATCGACAAGGGCCGGATCATCCTGGTGGAGGAGAAGGCGGCCCTGATGCGCAAGCTCGGCCGCAAGAAGCTGACGGTGCAGCTTCAGGCGCCGCTCGACGCGGTGCCGCCGGCCCTGGAACGGCATCGCCTGGCCCTGGCCGGCGAAGGCAGCGAGCTCGTCTACACCTACGACATGAATGCCGAGCGCACCGGCATCGCGGCCCTGCTGGGCGACCTCAACGCCGCCGGCATCCGCTTCCGCGACCTCGCGACCGAGCAGAGCTCGCTCGAGGACATCTTCGTCAGCCTGGTGCATCGCCCCCCGGCCGCGCAGCCAGCCGGGGATTCGGTCGTGAAGGACGGGGCATGAACTGGCACGCGGTCGCCGCCATCTATTATTTCGAGATGGCGCGCACGGGGCGCACGCTGCTGCAGAGCATCGTCTCGCCCGTCATCTCCACCTCGCTCTATTTCGTGGTCTTCGGGGCGGCCATCGGGTCGCGCATCCAGGAGGTCGACGGCATCCCCTACGGCGCCTTCATCGTGCCGGGCCTGGTCATGCTGTCGCTGCTGACGCACAGCATCTCCAACGCCTCCTTCGCCATCTATTTCCCGAAATTCACCGGCACCATCTACGAGCTGCTGTCGGCGCCGGTGTCCTATGTCGAGATCGTGCTGAGCTATGTCGGGGCGGCGGCGACCAAGTCGCTCATCCTGGGGTTGATCATCCTGGCGACGGCCGCGCTCTTCGTGCCGCTGCGCATCGCCCACCCGGTGTGGATGGTCGCCTTCCTGGTGCTGACCTGCGTCACCTTCAGCCTGTTCGGCTTCATCATCGGCATCTGGGCCGACGGGTTCGAGAAGCTGCAGATCATCCCCCTTCTCATCGTCACGCCGCTCACCTTCCTCGGCGGCAGCTTCTATTCGATCGACATGCTGCCGCCCTTCTGGCGGACGGTGACCCTGTTCAACCCGGTCGTCTACCTGATCAGCGGCTTCCGCTGGAGCTTCTATGGCGTGGCCGACGTCAGCCTCGCCATCAGCCTCGCCATGACGCTGGTGTTCCTGGGTTTCTGCCTGGGTGCCGTGTGGTGGATCTTCCGCACCGGGTGGCGGTTGAAGAACTGACGGCCGGAACCCCGGACCGCCTCGACCGTTTCTCCTTCGACCCCGAGGTGTGAAGGAGATCACCCATGGCCGACGCCCGCGTCGCCCTGCTGGCCGCCGTCGCCACCCTGGCCGCCTCCGTAGCCGTGCCCGATGCCGCCCGGGCGCAGGCGCCCGCCACCCCGCCTGCCCCTGCGGCCGCGCCGCCCTCCGCCAAGCCCCCCGCTGTCACGCCCCCTGCTGTCACGCCCCCCGCTGTCACGACGGACGAGGCGACCGAGCGCTATGTGAAGGAATCCGCGCGCCAGGACCGGGTCGCGATCGAGACCAGCCGGCTGGTGCTGGAGCGGTCGGGGCGCAATGCCGTGCGCGAGGCGGCCAAGAAGGTGCTGGACGAGCGCATGAAGTCGCAGCATCGGCTGACCACCGTGGCCTCGGTGCAGTCGCTCGGCATGCGGCCGGACAAGGCCGCCGCGGACGCCGGCGACGAGGCGGTGGAGGCCCTGCGCAACACCGCGCCGGAGGGGCTGGACCGGGCCTATCTGCGGATCGCGATCGAGAACCACGAGGCGGCGCTGAAGCTGCAGGAAACCTATGGCCGCGACGGCGAGAACGAGGCGCTCCGGTCCCACGCCATGGCGGCCGCCATCCTGCTCGAAGGGCGCATCGCGGACCTGCGCCGGCTTGCCAAGGAGTTGGACGGGGCGTGACCCGCCCGGGGCCGGATCAGTGCCGCCAGATGGCGTAGAAGATGACCGCCCCGCAGGCGACGATGGTAACGGCGATGGCCACCATGCGCAGGTCGATTTCCATTGCGCCCCCGATCGCGAGCGATACCCACTCTCCAATAAGTAGCATTCATTCGGGGCTTCGTCGATCCATCCGATCCTGGCCGGCCGGGGCCGGGGGGGCCGACGCCTTGCGACGGCCACCCCGCCGCACCACCTTCGCTCATGGACAATCACGAGCCGGGTGAATGAGGGTGGGTCAGATTCTGTCGTTGCTGGTGGCCGCGGTGGTTGCCGCCGCCATCGTCATGCTGGTCGTGACGGTGCTGAGCGGCATCCTCTGGGTGATCGGGATCGTGGTCGCGTTCCTGATCGTGGCCGGCGTGGTCTATGCGCTGATCACCGGCCGGTCGAGCTCCATCACCGTGCGGCGCCCGCCATCTTCCTGGAAATAGAAGCCCCTGCGCCGGGCCGCAGCGCGTCCATGCGGTCGCGGGCGGCGGTGGCGTCGGCCAGGATCTCGGCGAAGATCGCCGCCACCGGCTTGACCGCGTCGGCGAAGGCCGCCGACTGGCCCATCGACAGGATCCCCCGCTCCCAATCGCCGGTCGTGTAGGCGTCGCGCGCATTGCTGCCGCGGACATGCGGCATGTAGAGCGCGAAGTCCCGCTCGCCCGCCGCCTCCAGCGCCGCCACGGAGCGTGCCGCCGCATTGTCGAGGCAGCGATAGGTGTTGCGGAAGGATTGCATCACCAGGCGCGAATCCGCCTCGGTCAGCTCCAGCACCTTCTGCTTGTAGTCGCCGTGGGCCCAGACCTCGCTCGCCACCGTCATGCGCGAACCCATGACGATGGCGTCCGCCCCCAGTCCCAGTGCCGCCAGCAACTGCCGCCCCTCGCCGATGCCCCCACCCAGCGCGAAGGGCACCTTGAAGGCGCGCGCGGCCAAGGCCCCCTGGACCATGGTGCCGACGAAATGCAGGCCGGGATGGCCACCGCATTCCTGGCCGACGATCGCCAGCGCGTCGACGCCGGCCTTCTCGGCGCGCAAGCCGTGGCGCACCGCCGAAACCTTGTGCATGACGATGCAGCCGGCCGCCTTCAGGCGCGGCAGATAGGCCTCCGGCGTGTTGCCGGCGGTCTCGATCAGGCGCACCCCCTCCTCGACCAGGATCTCGATATAGCGGTCGAGCACCGCATTCTCCTCCGCCCGGCCGGAGATGAAGAGGTTGACGCCGAAGGGCTGGCCATCGGTCAGCTCGGCACAGAGGCGAAGCTCGGCGCGGAAGGCGTCGTAGTCGGGAAAGGTGCGGGCCGTGATGAAGCCCATGCCGCCGGCATTGACCGCGGCCGCCACATAGCGCGCATCGGCCAGCCACATCAGCCCGCCACACAGGATCGGGTGGCGGATGCCGAACAGGCGGGTGATCGCCGTCTCGAACAGCGGCGTCTCCAGGATGGCGGCGCTCATCGTTCGGCCCCCTCGTCAGAGCGGAAGATGGGCTTGCGCTTCTCGAAGAAGGCGCGCTTGCCCTCGGCATGGTCGGCGCTGCCGAAGGCCACGGTCTGAGCCAGCGCCTCCATCTCCAAGGCCGCCTCCAGCGAGGCCGGCATCTGCGCCAGTTGCTGCTTGGTCATGGCGAAGGCATGGGCCGGCAATGCCGCCAGCAGCTCCGCCTGGGCCAGGGCGGCTGCCTGCACCTCGCCGTCCGGCACGACGCGGTCGACCAGGCCGATCGCCAGGGCCTCGGCCGATCGCACCGTGGCGGCCGTGTTGAACAGCCGGCGCGCATGGCCGGCCCCCACCCGCCGCGGCAAGGTGTGGAAGAGGCCGTAGTCCGGCACCAGGCCGACCTTGAAATAGGGGAAGCCGATCGTCGCCCCCTCGCCCATGACGACGGCGTCGGCCAGCAGCGCCAGGCCCGCACCACCGCCCATCGCCGGCCCCTCGACCGCCGAGACGATCGGCTTGTCGGCGGCCGCCAGCAGGCGGATCAGCCGGTGGCCGGCCTTCATCCGCGCGCGCGCCGCGTCGGCCGACAAGGCCCCCATGGTCGACAGATCGCCGCCGGCGCAGAAGACGCCGCCCGCCCCGGTCACGATGATGGCGCCGACACGCGCGTCGGCCAGGGCCGCCTCGATCGCCGACAGCAGGGCCGCCCGCAGGTCGGCCGACAGCGCGTTGCGCTTGGCCGGGTCGTCGAGGACGATGCGCAGGACGGCCGCGGACGGCCGCTCGGTGTGGACCAG
>CAZQOA010000069.1:10419-25574 GCA_964594715.1 uncultured Rhizobiaceae bacterium
GGACCAGGGTCACGGCGCCACCGCCGCCGGCCGGTGGCGCTGCGCATGGCCCAGCCCATAGGCCGCCAGCGCCAGCAGGACGCCGACCGCCGTCGTCTGCCAGGTCGGGAAGACCACCAGCGCGCCCGCCGCCACGGTCAGGGCGGCCACCGGCCGCGAGATGCGGCCGATGCCGTAGAGATAGGCCTCGAAGCCCATGGCGAGCAGCGACACGCCCGCGGATGCGTTGACCATCTGGAACAGGATCTCCCCCGGGGTGCCGATCAGCACCAGGGCCGGGTCGATGACGATGAGGAACGGCACGAAGAACAGCACGACGCCCAGCCGCATGGAATAGAAGCCGACCTGCACGGCGTTGGAGTTGTTGATCGCCGCGGCGGAGATCGCGGCCAGCGCCACCGGCGGGGTGATGTAGCTGAGGGTGCCGTAATAGAGGATGAAGAGGTGCGCGACCAGCGGCTGGATGCCGGCCTGGATCAGGGCCGGCGCCAGCACGATGGCGAGGAAGATGTAGCAGGAGCTGACCGTCATCCCCATGCCGAGGATGAAGCTGGTGATAGCCCCCAGGACCAGCAGCATCGGCACGCTGCCGTCGGCATATTGCACCAGCTCGCGCGAGAAGGCGGTGCCCACGCCGGTGATCGACAGCGCGCCGACGACGAAGCCGATGCCGGCCAGGATCGCCACCAGCTGCCCGATCGCGACGCCGGATTCGACGATGAACTCGCCGAACTTGGCGAAACTCAGCCGGTTGCGCCGGCGCAGCAGGGCCGCCACCAGCAGCAGGGCCGTCGCCGCCAGCGCCGCCAGCACCTCGAGCTGCATGACGATCAGGAGGTAGGCCATGGCGACGATGGAGAAGAGGAAGACCCAGCCGTCCTTCAGTGTCGTCCACAGGCTCGGCACCTCGTCGCGGCGCATCCCGACCAGCCCGTGGCGCGCGGCATAGAGGTCGGATTGCAGCAGCAGGGCCAGGTAGTAGAGGACGGCCGGCGCGGCCGCCGCCAGCGCGATGTCGCCATAGGGCATGTTGAGGAAGCTCGCCATGATGAAGGCGGCGGCCCCCATCACCGGCGGCATGATGGCGCCACCGGTCGACGCCACCGCCTCCACCGCGGCCGCGTAGGCGGGCCTGTAGCCGGTGCGCTGCATCGCCGGGATGGTCATGACGCCCGACGTGATGACGTTGGAGACGACGCTGCCCGACAGCATTCCCTGGAGGCCGCTCGACACCACCGCCACCTTGGCGGCACCGCCGCGGGTGCGGCCCATCAGGGCGTTGGCGAAATCCATGAAGAAATCCGCCCCGCCGGTGACCACCAGCGCCACCCCGAACAGGAGGTAGCCGATCAGGAGGTCGGCCACCGTGCGCAGCGGGATGCCGATGATGCTCTCCTGCCCCAGCGCATGGGCGCGCACCGTCTCGGCCGGGGTCAGCTGCACGCCCCAGAAGATGCCGGGCAGGTGGTCGGCGAACAGCGGATAGCAGGCGAAGAAGGCCGCCATGACGAAGAGCAGCGTGCCGCCGACCCGCCTTATGCCCTCCAGCGCCATCACGCAGACCGCAACGGCAGCAGCGGTCGGCAGCGGCGGCGCCGCCAGGTCCCAGCCGCGGGTCGTGATCTCGGTGCCGTGGGCGGCCAGGTAGATGCCGACCGACAGCGCGACCGCCGCCAGCACCCAGTCGTACCAGCCGACCCGCTCGCGGTCGGCCGCCCGCGCGGGGAAGGCCAGGAACGCCACCGCCAGGAAGCCGCCCACGATCAGGTAGTAGAAGGCGTTCTCGATCAGCACCACGCCGGCCAGGCGCAGCGACATGGTGTGGTCGATGGTGACCGCCAGCAGGGCCGCCGTGGTCACCATCACCGCGATCCGCGGCGCACCCTGCAGGCGCATCGGGGTCCCTCCGCGGCGATCCCCCTAGAGGCCCAGCGCCTTCAGCCGGTAGCCCTCCCAGAACTTGGCGAAGCCGTCGGCGGCGACGTTCTGCGCCTTGGCATCGGCGGTCGCCTTGGCCCAGGCGGCCTGCAGCGTCTTCTGGCGGGCCAGCGTCTTGTCCTGCCAGGCCTGGCTCTCGGCCGTCCACACGCCGGCCTCCTTCAGGGCCCGGATGGCGCCGTCATGGAAGGCGGCATCCATCGGCGGCGTGCCCGACTTCGAGACATGCCAGCGCGCCATCACCGGGTTGGCGTCCTTGTACATGTCGTAGGTGTCGATGATGGCCTTGGTCAGGGCATAGACCTCGTCCCCCGAGGCGTCGGCATAGATCGTCACCATCGGATAGCGATAGCCCATCACATGACCGGGGTTGGCCTCGGAGATGCCGGCGCCGATCGTGTCGCGGAACGGCTCCAGGAACGGCACCGCCTTCTGGGCTGCCTCCCAGCCTTTCTTGTTGTCCGCCGGCAGCGGGACCCAGCCGATGCCGTTGGGCGAGGATTGCAGCTCGTAGAGGGCGGCCGCGTTGGGGGCGGCACCGGCCGCATCCGCCTTGCCCTCGACCAGCGCCTTCAGGCTGGCGCCGTAACTGGCGAAGGGCACGACCTGCACGTCGTTCCAGGTCAGGCCGGCAAACGCGAAGATGCCGTCGAGCTTGATGTTGACCGAGCTGTTCGCCGGCACGAAGGCGAAGCGCTTGCCCTTGAGGTCGGCGACCGACTGGATGCCGCTGGTCTTGGTCACCACGACGCTGAAGCCGTTGGTCCGCCCCAGCATGACGCGCAGGTCCTGGGGGCCCCAGTCGGGCTGGCCGAAATCATAGAGCCCCTCGGCCGCGAAGAAGAGCTCGTTGGCGAGCCAGGCGTAGCTGACCCGCTTCTGCTTCAGCGGCAGGAGGCGCCCGATCGAGGTGCCCGACGGTTGCAGGCGGACGCGGGTGCCGTATTTCTTGCCGAGCGCGTCGGCGATCGCGGATGCCTCGACATAGCCGGTGGAGCCGACGTCGTAGGCGCTCCACACCATGGTGTCGGGAAGCCCGCCCGCCGCCTCGGCCCCGCCGGCCGCGACCGCGATCCCGAGGCCCAGGGCACCCAGGCCGGAAAAGATTGCTCCTGCGCGCATGACCGTATCCCTCCCCATATCCGATAGTTTCTTGCGAGGGACACACCCTCGTCTGGTTGGTAGCGAGCTTAGGGGACCGTTCGGACAAGCGTCAATCTACGGGGGCGTTGACGGGGACCATGCGCGCCCGCGATCCTCCCGGCCTTCAGGGGAGGATGCAGATGGCGTTGATCGAAGTTCGGGACGTGCGGCGGGTGGCGATCGTCGGGGCCGGCACCATCGGGGCCAGCTGGGCCGCCTGGTTTCTCGCCCGTGGCCTTGACGTGGTCGCGACCGACCCTGCCCCCGATGGCGAGGCCTTCGCCCGCGGCTTCATCCGGCGCGCCTGGCCGACCCTGGAGACGCTGGGCCTGTCGCCCGGCGCCGACCCCGGGCGCTTCCACTTCACCACCGACGTCGAGGCGTGCGTCCGCGGCGCCGACTTCGTGCAGGAGCAGGCGCCCGAGCGCGAGGAGCTGAAGCAGGACCTCCTGGCCCGCATCGACGCGGTGCTGGCGCCCGACCGCGTCATCTCCTCCTCCACCTCCGGCTTCACCCCCTCCAGCCTGCAGTCGCGGCTGGCCCATCCTGAGCGGCTGGTCATCGGCCACCCCTTCAACCCGCCGCACCTGATCCCGCTGGTCGAGGTGGTGGGCGGCGCCCGGACCTCCGAGGAGGCAGTCGATTGGGCGATCGCCTTCTATGAGCAGGTCGGCAAGAAGACCATCCGCCTGTTGAAGGAGATCCCGGGCCACCTCGCCAACCGTCTGCAGAGCGCGCTGTGGCGCGAGGCCGTCCATTGCATCGCCGAGGGGGTCGCCACGGTCGAGGACACCGACAAGGCGATCGCCTACGGCCCCGGCCTGCGCTGGGCGATCATGGGGCCGACCCTGACCTTCTCGCTGGCCGGCGGCGAGGGCGGCATGCCGCACTTCCTCGATCATCTGGGGGAATTCATGGAGACTCGCTGGGAAGAACTGGGCCGCCCCAGGCTGACGCCCGAAGTGCGCCGGCAACTGATCGAAGGCGTCGCCGAAGAGGCCGCCGGCCGCACCATCCCCGAACTCGCCCGCGACCGCGATGCCAAGCTGGTGGCGATCCTGGCGGCGTTGCAGAAGGCGTGAGCTCTCGTCCCTCGAGGGGGACCCAACGCCGGCAGCCGGCGGCGGCCCCCTGCCCTACAGCATGTTCTCGTACTGGCAATTGACCAGCAGCTCGGCGACCGAGGCGGTGTTGGACAGGCCG
This sequence comes from uncultured Rhizobiaceae bacterium, assembly GCA_964594715.1. GTDB lineage: Bacteria > Pseudomonadota > Alphaproteobacteria > ATCC43930 > Allostellaceae > Allostella. The sequence continues at coordinate 14,704 of CAZQOA010000069.1, forward strand.
ACCACGGCCGCGATCAGGCCGGCCAGTTCGTCGGGGTCGGTCATCCGGTCGCGCGGCGGGGCGGTGGCGCCGCCCGCCATGTCGGTGCGGACATAGCCGGGGCAGATGGCGACCGCGCGCACCCCATCCTCCCAGCCCGCGCGGCGCACGGCATGGGCCAGGGTCACCATGGCGGCCTTGCTCATCTGGTAGCCGACGGCCAGGTTGCGCACCCGCTTGCCCGACAGGGACGCGACATTGACCACCCGCCCCGCGCCCGACGCCTTGAGGTGCGGGAAGGCCGCCCGGATCAGCCGGAACGGCGCCTTGACGTTGATCTCCAGCAGCTCGTCCAGCTCCTCGTCGGTGCCGCTTTCCAGGGTGACGTTGCGATGGATGCCGGCATTGTTCACCAGCACGTCGATGCGTCCGAAGCGCGCCATGGTGGCCGCCACCCAGGCGTCGGCGTCCGCCCGCTCCGCCGCCTCGTAGGGCAGGACCGCCACCTCCGCGCCGCCATCCAGGCAGGCGCGGTCGGTGAAGGCGCCCGGCTTGCGCACCCCCAGGCTGAGCCGATACCCCTCCCCGTGCAGCCGGCGCGCGACCGCATTGCCGATGCCGCGATTGGCGCCCGATATCATCGCGACCCGCCCTGGCTCCCCGTTGCCCATCGGCATCCCCCTTCCGGCCCCTTGCCCATGCGTCGAGGGCCCATGCGTCAGGGAACGTGGCCCGGGTGCCGGCGATTGTGCAAGAGTGCGCGCACGGAGTCGGGAGCTGGGGGCCGCCAATCTTTATGAATGCGATCATGGGCATGAAGACGGCGGCAGGCTGGGGCCTTGCGGGCATATTGCTGGCTGCGGCACCCGCCGCCGCCGATGGCGAAGGCGATGCCAGCGCCGGCGCCGCCTTCGCCAAGGAACATTGCGCCGCCTGCCACGCCATCTCCGGGCCCGGGCCCAGCCCCGACCCGACCGCCCCCACCTTCCGCCACATCACCCGGGATTGGCCGGCGGAAGCCGCCGCCGAGACCCTGGCCGAAGGTATCCGCATGGGGCACGAGGGCAAGCCGATGGTCGATATCGACTTCACGGTCGACCAGATCGCCGACCTCGTCGCCTACCTGGCGTCGATCCAGCGCTAGCCGGCGGGAGCAGCGCCCATGGCCGAGCTGGTCGCCGCCGGCGCCGTCGACATGGCGGTGAATGCCGGCCTTCGCGCGCTGTCCGGCGCCCATGTCATCACCCGCTCCGGATCGATCATCCAGCTCTTCGACCAGGACGGCCGGGTCCAGTTGGTCACCGGCAGCTTCACCTACGATGCGGCCGGCGCCCTGACCGGCGGCGGCATCGCGGCCATCGACGGCGCGGCCCATGACATCGCGGGCCTGGACTTCGACGTCGACCGCTATGGCCTTTTCATGCAGGCGGGCGACGTGTTCGGCCTGCGCATGGCCCTCTTCGCGGGCGACGACCGCATCCAGGGCAGCGGCGGCGCCGACCGGCTGCTCGGCTTCGACGGCGACGACCTCGTCGAGGGGGGCTTCGGGGCCGACGACCTGAACGGCAATCGCGGCGCCGACACCGTCGATGGCGGCGACGGCGCCGATACCATCCATGGCGGGCGCGACGACGACCTCGTATTCGGCGGGGCCGGCGACGATCTCGCCACCGGCAGCCTCGGCCGCGACACCGTCAGCGGCGGCCAGGGCGACGACCTTGTGTATGGCGGCCAGGGCAACGACCTGCTGCGCGGCGGCGAGGGCGACGACCACCTCTCCGGCGACATCGGCAACGACGTGCTCTACGGCGATGACGGTGCCGACCGCTTCTTCGTCGGTTCGGGCGCCGGGGCCGACGCGATCGAGGATTTCGACCCCGTCGCGGGCGACCGCATCGTCGTCGAACGCTTCGTCAACGGCACCGACATCGCCGAAGCAAGCGACCTGCTGCCGCGCATCCGCCTCCACCCGGACGGCCAGCTGCTCGATCTCGGCGACGGCAATGTCCTGCTGATCCGCAACTATCCGGGCGGCGAGGTGTCCGCCGACCACTTCCTCGTCCTGTAACCCCAGGTTGCAGATCGGCGATTGACCGGGCCGTGCGGCCGCCGGATCATCGTGCCCTTGTCCAATCCAAGGGGGGACCCATGGGGCAGCTCGTCGTCCACGGCCAGATCGACATGACCGTCAATGTCGGCTTCTACCCGCTGACCCCGCCCTACGTCTTCACGGCGTCGGCGGTGACCATCCAGCTCCAGACCCCGCTCGGCACCATCCAGACCTTCGCCGGCTCGTTCGTCAGCCAGAACCAGACCGTCACCGCCGGCACCATCCAGACCATCACCGAGACCTTCCAGAACAATAACGCGATCAACTACGAGGGGTCGGGCTTCAACATCGACCTGGCGCTCTACAACCAGAAGGTGGCCGAGCTGGACAGCTTCGGCCTGCGCCAGGCGATCTATTCCGGCAACGACACCATCCAGGGCGGCCCCGGCGACGACCGGTTGCTGGGCTTCGACGGCAACGACCTGCTGACCGGCAGCCACGGCAACGACGACATGAACGGCAACCAGGGCAACGACGCGGTCTTCGGCGGCAACGGCAACGACAGCATGCATGGCGGCCAGGGCAACGACACCGTGTCGGGCGACAAGGCCGACGACTTCCTGACCGGCAGCCTCGGCAACGACCAGGTGCTGGGCGGCGTCGGCAACGACTTCGTCTATGGCGGCAAGGGCGACGATTTCGTCCATGGCGGCGCCGGCGACGACTATCTCCGCGGCGACATCGGCCAGGACGTGCTGTTCGGCGGCGACGGCCGCGACCTGTTCGCCTTCGGCGATGGCAGCGAGCGCGACACGATCGAGGATTTCCATCGCGACGAGGCCGACCAGATCGGCATCCAGATCGACATCAACGGCACCGGCATCGCCAGCTTCGCCGACCTCCAGGGCCGCTTCGTCGCCCAGGCGGACGGCACCGGCATCGACCTCGGCGCCGGCAACTTCGTGCTGGTGAAGAACGTCACCACCAGCCAGCTCGGGGCGCAGGACTTCTTCTTCTACTGAGGACGCTCCGCCCCCTCACGCCGCGTCGCGCACGATCTCCGGCGGCGTCGTCCGCAGCGGGGCTGCCCGCTCCACCCGCTCGATCTGCACGAGGCAGGTGTGGGCGGCGCAGCCCTGGGCCAGGGCGGACGTGCCCTTGTCCAGGGTCAGGACGTTGGGGTTGCCGGCCAGGTCGAGGGGGCCATCGGCACCGTCGGCCGGGGTGAACCAGGCGCCGGTCGGCAGGATGACGACGCCGGGGCGCACCCTGTCCGTCACCCGGACGCCGGCGAGGCAGGCGCCGCGCTCGTTCCACAGGCGGATCGTGTCGCCGCCGGCGATGCCGAGCCGGGCCGCATCGGCCGGGTGGATGGTCGCGACCTCGCGGCCGTCCTGCTTCAGCGCCTGGCTGGGGGCCGAGTAGTCGAGCTGGCTGTGCAGCTTGTCGACCGGCTGGCGGGAGACGAGGTGGAAGCGGCCGTCGGCGCCGGCGCCGCCCAGCCATTCCGCCGGCTCCACCCAGGCCGGATGGGGCGGGCAGTCGGCATGGGCCATCGCGGCGATGCGCGGGCTGTGCAGCACGATGCGACCGCTGTCGGTGGCGAGCGGATGGGCATCCGGCACGGCGCGAAAATCCGCCAGATAGGTATGGTCGCGGCGGACCGGCAGCGCCGCCCAGCCCTGTGCCCAGAACTGATCGAAGTCGGGCATGTCGTGCCCGAAGCGCAGGGCGGCGTCGGCCCGGCTGGCCTCGTAGAGATGGCGCACCCACTCCATCTCGCTCCGCCCCTCGGTGAAGGCTTGGGCGACGCCCAGACGCTCGGAGAGGGCACGGAAGATGGCGAAGTCGTCGCGCGCCGCGCCGACCGGCCGGATCGCCTGCTTCATCGCCACGATGTGGTCGGAGCGGCGATTGCCGGAGAGGTCGTTGCGCTCGATCGAGGTGGTCGCCGGCAGCACGATGTCGGCATGGCGCGCGGTCGCCGTCCAGAACGGCTCCTGCACGACGATCGCCTCCGGCCGGGCCCAGGCGCGGCGCAGGCGGTTGAGGTCCTGGTGGTGGTGAAAGGGGTTGCCGCCGGCCCAATAGACCATCCGCGTGTCGGGATAGGTGTATTGCCGGCCGTTATAGTCGAAGGCCTCGCCGGGACGGGACAGGAGGTCGGTGATGCGCGCGACCGGGATGAAGCTGCCGGTCGGATTGACCCCCGCCGACATGGCCGGCGGCTGGGACAGCACCTGCGGCGCCCCCACCCCGCCCAGCGAGCCGTAGCCGAAGCCGACCCCGCCGCCCGGCAGGCCGATCTGGCCGATCACCGCGGCCAGGCCGGTCGCGGCCCAGAAGGGCTGCTCGCCATGGTCGGCGCGCTGCAAGGCCCAGCTCACGGTCAGCATGGTCCGGCGGGCGGGTGCCTTGCCCGCCAGCGCACGGATGCGCGCAGCATCGATGCCGGTGATGGGGGCGGCCCAGGCCGCATCCTTCACCACCCCGTCGGCGTCGCCCGCGAGATAGGCGAGGAAGGCGTCGGAGCCCGAGCAGTTGCGCGTCAGGAATTCCAGGTCGTTGCGCCCCCCGGCCACGATCTCCTGCGCCAGGGCCAGCATGAGGGCGGTGTCGGTGTTGGGGCGGATCGGGATCCACTCGGCCGGGACCCAGTCGGGCAGGTCGTCGCGCGCGGGCGACACCAGCACGATTTCCGCCCCCCGCTCCACCAGGCGGCGCAGATGGCCTTCCAGCGTGTGCCGGGCGAGGCCGCCCGCCTCGGTCTGGGCGGTGCGCGGCGACAAGGCGCCGAACACCACCACCAGCTCGGAATGCTCGGCCACGCTGTCCAGCGTGGTGGCGCCGCCGTTGCAGGCGTCCTCGCTGCCGAAGACATGGCGCAGGATCACCGGCCCGGCGGCGACGCTGTAGGTGTTGACGTGCCCGGTATAGCCGCCGAACAGGCCCAGCATCCGCTTCAGGCCGGTCGCCGCATGATGGAAGCGGCCGGCGCTGGTCCAGCCATAGGAGCCGGCGAAGATCGAGGCGGCCCCGAACCGGTCGCGGACCCGGCGGACCTGGCCCGCCACCAGGTCGAGCGCCTCGTCCCAACCGACCGGCACGAAGCGCTCGCGCCCGCGGCCGCCGCCGTCGGAGCGCTCACGGTCGCGCAGCCAGCCCTCGCGGACCATCGGCTGGTCGACGCGCAGGCGCGGGTCGGCCCATTCCGGCACGCTGCGGATGATGTCCGAGGGCGCCGGGTCGAACGCCATCGGCTCGACCCCGACGATGCGGCCGTCCCGCACCAGAAGCTCGAACGCGCCCCAATGGCAGCAATGGGCGATTCGGCGGATTCCGGTTTCCATGATCAGGCGTCCTCGCGAGCGGCTTTGGTCACCCCACTATACCCCGGGGATCAGCGAGGGCCGCCATGAGGTTTCCCTGGGGCAGGCCTACGCCACGCGCACGTCCGCGCCGCCCTGCTCGTAGAGGTCGCGGCCGGCGACCAGGGCCGCGATCTTGCCGTCGGCGATCGAGCGCTTCAGCATCCAGAAGCCGCAATCGGGGTGGATGTAGCGCACCCGGCCGGGCCCCAGCAGCTTCTCGGCGCGTTCGATCTCGCGCGCGATCTGGTCGGCGGTCTCGACCTCGGTGCGCTTGATGTCGACGACGCCCAGGCCGAAGCCGATGCGCGGGTCGAGGCCGCGGAACACCGCCAGCTCGTCGGCCGGGCGGGCGGCGATCTCCATCACGATGTGGTCGGCGTGGAGCGCGTTGAGATAGCGCATGAGCTGGTCCCAGGCGCCCTTCTGGATCGACTGCCCACCATAGTTGCCGAAGCAGAGATGGACCGCCGCCTTGCCCGGCACCGCATCCAGCACGCGGTTGATCGCGCGCGCCGCCCATTCCCATTCCTCGGGATGGCCCGGCAGGTTGGCCTCGTCGACCTGGATCACGTCGGCCTGGCAATGGCGCACCTGTTCGGCCAGCACCGCGGCCAGCCCGTCGGCGACCCCTTCGACGCTGCCGTAATGCTTGTCGATCAGGGTCTTGGCCAGCATGTGGGGGCCGGTCAGGGTGAATTTCAGCGGCTTCTGTGCCAGTCGCCGGGCGCGCGCGCAGGCGCTCGGCAGGTCGAGCGTGCCGGCGCCGATCGGGCTGTCCACCACCCCCGGCGGACGGGCGCGGAAGGTCATGCCGCGCTGGCTGCGATAGGCCATCATCTCGTCGAAGCCGATGGCATTGCGGATGCCCGACATCGGGCGCACGAAATACTCGATCATCCCGTTGGTTTCGGGATGGTTCACGTCGAACCGATAGAGCTCGCCGTCGCAGACGAGGTCGATGCCGGCACGCTCCTGGGTGTGGAGCACGACGCGGGTGGCGTCGACCAGGGCCTGCTCGGTCGGCATCGCCGCCAGCCAATCGGGGATGGGGTAGGATCCGACGACGGTGGTCTGAATGCGCGGCATGGCTTCCTCCCGGGGAAGTATCCAGTTGGTTACTTGGATCGAAACTATCATCGCGGGCAAACGGCCGGCAACCGCCCTTTCCCTCCGGCCGGCGCGGCTGCTTTAATCACGGGTCGACCCCAGCGAGAAGAAAGAGCGGCGCCGCCATGGCCCTCATCACCTACCTGACCCGCATCCAGTTCGACTTCGGGGCGCTGGCCCTGCTGCCGGACGAGCTGAAGCTGATCGGCATGAACCGTCCCCTGTTCGTCACCGACCGGGGCGTGGTCGCGGTCGGCCTGCTGGAGCGGGTGACGGCGACGCTGCCGAAGTCGGTCGCCACCGCGGTCTTCGACGGCACCCCCGCGAATCCGACCGAGCGCGCGGCGCTCGCCGCCCTGGCCGCCTACCGTGCCCATGATGCGGACGGCATCATCGCGGTCGGCGGCGGCTCGTCGATGGACCTGGCCAAGGCCGTCGCCATCCTGGCCACCCATGCGCCGCCGCTGGTGCAGTACGCGGCGGCCGAGGGCGGCGTCGCCCGCATCACCGCCAAGGTGGCACCCATCGTCGCCATCCCGACCACGGCCGGGACCGGCAGCGAGGTCGGCCGCGGCGCCATCATCATCTTCGAGGACGGCCGCAAGATCGGCCTCATCAGCCCGCATCTGCTGCCCCGGCTGGCGCTCTGCGACCCGGAGCTGACGCTGGGCCTGCCGGCCGGCATCACGGCCGGCACCGGCATGGACGCGCTGACCCACTGCGTCGAGACCTTCCTGTCGCCCAACATCAACCCGCCCGCCGACGCCATCGCGCTGGACGGGGCGAGGCGGGCCGCCCGCCACATCGTCCGCGCGGTGGAGAACGGGCAGGACCGCGAGGCGCGCTGGAACATGATGATGGCCGCCATGGAGGGCGCCATGGCCTTCCAGAAGGGGCTGGGGGCCGTCCATGCCATGTCGCACCCGCTGGGCAGCCTGGAGGAGCTGAAGCTGCATCACGGCACCCTCAACGCGGTCATCCTGCCGGCCATCCTGCGCTGGAACGATGGCCATGTCGGCGACAAGTACGCCCGCCTGCGCGAGACCATGGATCTCGCCCCCGGCGCCGACCTGGCGGACTATGTGGAGAAGCTGAATGCGACGGTCGGCCTGCCCGGCGGGCTGCGGGCGATGGGGGTGCCGAGCCAGGTGCTGCCGCGCATGTCGGAGGCCGCCATCAAGGACCATTGCCACCTGACGACGCCGCGCCAGCCGACGGTGGCGGAGTATGAAATGCTGTTCCGGGAGGCCATGTGACGGCCGGGGCCCAGCGGAAGAGGGCGTCATGAAGCTACGCGCGCTCCACCCCGCCTTCGGCGTCGAGCTGTCGGGGGTCGACATCACCCGGCCGCTCGACGATGCGGCGTTCGCCCCGATCCGCGCGGCCTTCGAGGAGCACGGGCTGCTGCTGTTCCGCGACCAGGATCTGGACGACGCGAAGCAGGTGGCCTTCAGCGAGCGGTTCGGGCCGCTGGAGAAGACGATCAGCGCCAACCCGGCCGGCGGTTCGCTGTTCGCCCGCCAGTCGAATCTGGACATCGCCGACGGCTCGGTCATCCCGCCCGAGGACCGGCGGATGATCTACCAGAAGGCCAACTACCTCTGGCACACCGACAGCTCCTACAAGCCGGTCCCCTCGCTCTGTTCGCTGCTGTCCGGACGCCTGGTGCCGCCCGAGGGCGGCAACACCGAGTTCGCCGACATGGCGGCCGCCTATGACGCGCTGCCCGAGGCGACCAAGCGTCGGCTCGAAGGGCTGGTGGCGGAGCACTCGATCGTCCATTCCCGCGCCCAGGTCGACCCGACGGTGATGACCGAGGCGCAGAAGGCCGAGGTCCCGCCCGTGCGGCAGGTGATGGTGCGGGTGAACGCGACGACGGGGCGGCATGCGCTCTTCATCGGCGCGCACTGCTCGCACGTCATCGGCTGGCCGCTGGAGGAAGGCCGCGCCTTCGTCCGCCACCTGACCGAAACCGCGATCCGGCCGGAGTTCTGCCATTCCCATCAATGGCGCGCCGGCGACCTGCTGGTCTGGGACAATCGCCGCCTGCTCCATCGCGCCACCGCCTATGACGGGGTGCGCTACAAGCGGCTGATGCAGCGCACCACGGTGGCGGGGGACGGCCCGACCGTAGCGCAATGATGGAGCCCGATGGGCGGACGGCCGACATCCTCGTCATCGGCGGCGGGCTGGCCGGGCACCAGGCGGCGATCGCGGCCGCCACGGCCGGCCGGCGGACGGTGCTGGCCCACCTCGCCCGCGGGGCATCGCCGCACGTGATCGGCGCCAACGTCCCGCTCGGCCATGCCGACCCGGCCGACGACGCGGCCATCTATGCCGAGGACATGGTTGCCGGCGGCTACGGGCTGAACGACCGCCGGCTGGTCGATGCTCTGGCGCGCCGGTCGGTCGCGGTCTTCGAGGGGTTGGCGGCGCTGGGCGTGCCCTTCGCCGGGCAGGACGGGCGCTATCTCCAGCGCCATCTGTCCGGCAACCGCTATCCGCGCTCGGTCTATGTGCCGGAAGGGACGGGCCGGGTCATCCTCGACCATCTGGCGCGCCATGCCCGCACGGTCGGGGTCGAGACGCTGGCCGGATGGCAGGCGGTCGCCCTGCTGCATGACGGCGACGGCGTCGCGGGCGCGCTGCTCTACCGCAAGGCCGGCCAGCGGCTGCGCTTCGTGCGCGCCGGGGCGGTCGTGCTGGCGGCCGGCGGCATCGGCCGGCTCTACGAGGACAGCACCTATCCGGCCGACGTCGCGGCCGGGTCCTACGCGTTGGCTTATGACGCGGGGGCCAGCCTGATCGACATGGAGTTCGTCCAGTTCGAGCCGACGGTGACGGTCCATCCCGACGCCTGCCGCGGCATGGAGATGCCGACGGCGATGCTGGGGGACGGTGCCACGCTGCTGAACGCCGCCGGCGAGCGCTTCATGTTCCGCCACAACCCCGAGCATGGCGAGAAGCGGATCGAGAAGGCGCGCATGTCGCTGGCGATCCAGGAAGAGATCGACGCCGGCCGCGGCTTCCCCGACGGCACCGTGGTCATGGACACGACCCTGGTCCTGCCCGCCAAGCTGGAAACCTATGTCAGCCATTGCCGCCGCCTGCGCCAGGCCGGCCTCGACCCGGCCCGCCAGATGCCGCGCGTGCGCCCGGCCGCCCACAGCCAGATGGGTGGCATCCGCATCGATGCCGACGGTTTCTCGGGCATCCCCGGCCTTTACGCCGCGGGCGAGGCGACCGGCGGCGTCCATGGTGCGAGCCGGCTCGCCGGCAATGGCGGCGGCGAGACGATCGTCTTCGGGGCGATCGCCGGCGAGGCGGCGGCGAAGGCGTGGCAGGGCGACCACGACCGCGACTGGCCGGCGATGGAGCGGGCCGCCCTGGACGTCCTGGCGGCCCTGCCCGTGGGGACGGCCCCCGCGGACCGGGTGAAGGCGGCGCTGCGCCGGACCATGAGCCGCCATGTCGGGATCTATCGTGACGAAGCCGGCCTGCAGGCAGCACTGGCGGAGATCGATCGGGCCGACGACGAGATCGCGAGCGGCCTCGCCGGCCGCACCCTGGATGACCGGGTGTCCGCCCTGGAGGCCGGCCACATGACGCTGGCCGCCCGCCTCATCGCCGCCGCGGCCCTCGCCCGGACCGAAAGCCGCGGCGCCCACCAGCGCCGCGACCACCCCGCCCGCGACGATGCCAGGTGGGTGCGTCATCTCGGCTTCGAGCGGGGCGGCGACGGCCAGCCGGCGATGCGGGAGTTGCCGATCGCGTGAAAGGAGGGCCGGCGGGCCGTCACCGGCCCGCCGGCCTCGTCGCTCAGTCGGCCGCGGCGGCCTGCTCGGCGGCGCCGATCTCGAGCTTGCCGCCGGCAACCGTGACCGGCACCGTGTCGCCGTCACGGATGCGGCCTTCCAGCAGCATCTGGGCGAGCGGGTTCTGCAGCTCGCGCTGGATCACCCGCTTCAGCGGCCGGGCACCATAGGTCGGATCGTAACCGGCGTTGCCGATCCAGGTCCTGGCCGCCTCGTCCAGCTCCAGGCGGATCTTGCGGTCGTCCAGCAGCTTCTGCAGCCGGCCGATCTGGATATCGACGATGGTCGCCATCTGCCGGCGCTCCAGCCGATGGAAGAGCAGGATCTCGTCGAGCCGGTTCAGGAACTCCGGCCGGAAGGCGCTGCGGACCACCGCTATCACCTGCTCGCGCACCACACTCGAATCCTGCCCTTCCGGCTGGCGCGCCAGCACGTCGGAGCCGAGGTTGGAGGTGAGCACGATCAGGGTGTTGCGGAAGTCGACGGTGCGTCCCTGCCCGTCCGTCAGGCGACCGTCGTCCAGCACCTGCAGCAGCACGTTGAAGACGT
>CAZQOA010000070.1:0-25510 GCA_964594715.1 uncultured Rhizobiaceae bacterium
ATATCACGGTCACGAGCACGGTCGGGGTCGGCACCACCTTCTCGATGTGGCTGCCCGACCCGGCACCCGGCCAGGTGGCGCCGGCGCCGCCCAGCCATGCCCTGGTCCGCCAGGGCTCGATCGCGGCTACCGGTGGGACGGGGCAGAAGATCCTGGTCGTGGACGACGATACCAACGTCCACAATCTCCTCGGCGCCATCCTGGCCAAGGAGGGCTTCCTTGCCATCCACGCCTATTCGGGCGAGGAGGCGCTGGAGCTGGCGCGGGCCGAGCGTCCCTCCCTGGTGACGCTCGACGTGATGATGCCGAAGGTGAACGGCTGGTCGGTGCTGACCGCCCTCAAGGCGGACCCGGACACCAACCACATCCCGGTGGTGATGGTGACGATCAGCGACGAGCGTGGCCTCGGCTACTCCCTGGGGGCGGCCGAGTTCATCACCAAGCCGATCGACCGTGCCCGGCTGGTGGCGATCGTCCGCCGCTTCGCCGCCGAATCGGCGCCGCGGGCCGTCCTCCTCATCGAGGATGATCCCGCCAGCCGCGACCTGATGCGGCGCGCGGTGGAGGCGGGTGGGCTGGAGGCGGCGGAGGCCGAGAACGGCGCCCGCGCCCTGGATTGGCTGCGCCACAATCCGTCGCCCGGCCTCATCCTGCTCGACCTGATGATGCCCGAGATGGACGGGTTCCAGTTCCTGGAAGAGCTGCGGTCGGAGCCCGCCTGGCGGGATATCCCGGTGGTGGTGGTGACGGCCAAGACCCTGACCGCGCAGGAGCATGAATATCTCGGCCACCGCACCCAGCAGGTGGTCGCGAAGGGCGACCAGGCGACGGTGGATCTGGCGGAGGCGATCCGCCGGGCGATGCCGCCGGCGATGGCGGCGGACTGACCGCACGGCTTCTTTGCCGGCCGGCGGAAGATTCCGCTATGATAGGGCAAGTGCGCCGGCGCTGCGCTGCGGGGCAGGCGTGGAAAGGGTCGATTGCCATGAAAGGTTGGGCCATGAAATGCCGCTTCGCCGCGTTGGCCATGCTGGCCGGGCTCCTCCCGGCCTGGCTGCCCGCCATCGGCCACGCCCAGACACCGGCGCCGGCGGTGCAGGCGGCGGCCCCCTTGGAGATCAAGGGCGCGACCACCGTCGACGCGGACAAGATCATCACCCTGATCGACACCAAGAAGAACATGGTGATCGTCGATAATCGCCGCGCGGAAGACTTCGATGCCGGGCACATCGAAGGCGCCATCCGCGTCCTCGACACCGACCTGTCGGAGGCGAAGATGGCCGAGCTGGCGCCGCAGAAGGACCGCCCGCTGCTCTTCTACTGCAACGGCGTGAATTGCGGCCGCGCCGCCAAGGCAGTGCAGATGGCGCTCGGCTGGGGCTACCGGGATGTCTACTATTATGCGCTCGGCATGGACGAGTGGAAGAAGCTCCAGCTCCCCCTGGTGACCGCGCAGTAGACGGCGAGCGACGCCGGATCGGCTCCCGCGGCCCGGGAGCCGATTGCGGCTGCGCCGGGCGGGGCCTACATTCCCGCCCATGAAACGTCCCACCATTGGAATCACGCTCGATTCGGAGCCGCCCGGCGGCTACTCGAAGATGCCCTGGTATGCGCTGCGCGAGAATTATTGCGCCGCCGTGCTGGCCGCAGGCGGCCTGCCGATGCTGCTGCCGCACGAGCCGGACCAGGCCGACGACTATCTCGACCGCATCCAGGGCCTGGTCGTGACCGGCGGCGCCTTCGATGTCGACCCGGCGCTGTTCGGCGCCGGCGCCCGCCATGCCACCGTGCGCACGAAGGATCGTCGGACGGCGTTCGAGCTGGCGGTGACCCGCGGCGCCATGGCACGCGGCCTGCCGGTGCTCGGCATCTGCGGTGGCCAGCAGCTCCTGGCAGTGGTCCTGGGCGGAACCCTGGTCCAGCACATCCCGGACGAGGTGGCGGGCGCGCTTGCCCATGAGCAGCCGAACCCCCGCACCGAGGCCGGGCACACCGTGCGGGTGACCAAGGGCACCCTCCTGCATCGCATCGTCGGCGCCGACGAGTTGCCGGTGAACAGCGCCCATCACCAGGCGGTGAAGAGCGTGCCGGCGGCGGTGGTCGTCGATGCGGTGGCCCCGGACGGCGTCATCGAAGGCATCGAGGACCCAAGACAGCGCTTCTGCCTCGGCGTGCAGTGGCATCCGGAATACGACATCAGCGCCGGCGACGGGAAGATCTTCACGGCCTTCATCGGCGCCAGCCGGTGACTGGGCGATGGGTGACGGGGCGATGACGGAGGCGGAGGAGAAGGGCGACCGCATCGCCAAGGTGCTGGCCCGGGCCGGCCTGTGCTCGCGCCGGGATGCTGAGCGCTGGATCGCCGAGGGCCGGGTGCGGGTGAATGGCCGCGTCCTGGAGACCCCGGCCTGCGTCGTTACCGACAAGGACCAGATCGTCGTCGACGGGCAACCCCTTCCGGCGGCCGAGCGCACCCGGCTGTGGCGGTTCCACAAGCCGCCCGGGGTGGTCACCACCCACCGCGACCCGCAAGGGCGCCCGACACTGTTCGACATCCTGCCGCCGGAGCTGCCCCGCGTCGTCTCGGTCGGGCGCCTCGACCTCAATAGCGAAGGGCTGATCCTGCTGACCAACGATGGCGGCCTGGCCCGCCGGCTGGAGCTGCCCTCGACCGGCTGGCTGCGGCGTTACCGGGTGCGGGTGCATGGCATCGTCGACCCGGCCCGCCTCGCCACGCTGGAGGCCGGGGTGACCGTCGATGGGGTGGCATACGGGCCGATCCGCGCCGCACTCGATGGCCAGAAGGGCGAGAATGCCTGGCTGACGGTGAGTATGCGGGAAGGCAAGAACCGCGAGGTCCGGCGGGTGATGGAGCATCTGGGCTACGTCACCAGCCGCCTCATCCGCCTGGCCTACGGGCCTTTCCAGCTGGGCGAGCTGGAACGGGGTGCCGCGGCGGAGGTCACCGGCAAGGTGCTGCGCGACCAGCTCGGCCTCGCCGGCGAGGCCCGCGAGGCAGCCACCACCTCGCGCTCCAGGCCGAATACCGGGCCTGGCGCCGGCCCGGCGCCGAAGCCGCCCGCCGTTCCGCCCGCCCGCCGACGGCCAGTCACGCCCGCGGGCCGCAGAAGAACCGGCGAATGACGCTGCGCATCGCCGGCGGTCGCCATCGCGGCCGGCCCCTGCAAGCGCTTGCGGATGAGCGGATCCGCCCAACGGCGGCGCGCGCGCGCGAAGCGGCGTTCGATATCCTGGTCCACGGCGTGCCGTCGACCTTCTGCCGCCTGCGCGACGCCGAAATCCTCGACGCCTTCGCCGGCACCGGCGCGCTCGGGCTGGAAGCCCTGTCGCGGGGTGCGGCCCGCGCCAGCTTCATCGAGAAGGACCGTGCCGCGCTCGCGGTCTTGCACCAGAACGTCGTGCGGATGGCGGAGGAGGCGCGCTCGCACATCGTCGCCGGCGATGCCACCCACCCGCCGACGGCATTGCGCGCGGTGGATATCGCCTTCCTCGACCCGCCCTATGGCGGTGGCCTTGCCCCGGCCGCGCTGGTCGCGTTGGCCGGCACCGGCTGGCTGGCGCCGGGCTCGGTGGTGATGGTCGAGACCGGGACTGGTGACGGTTTCGCCGCTCCCGCCGGCTTCCGCACCATCGATGCGCGGCGTTACGGCAGGACGGCGATCATCTTCCTGGTCTGCGAAGCGCCCTCAGCAGGGTTGCCCGCCGCATAGCTTCCGCCCACGCATGGCGGCCAGATAGGCCAGGATGGCGCTGCGGTCGGCCTGCGGCAGATGGCTGAAGTTCGGCATCCTGCTGCGCAGGCGATAGCTCTCCGGTGCGGCGACGAAGGCTGCAAGATGGGTGGGCGACCAATATTCCGTGACGTTGCGCGGGACATTCAGCTCCGGGCCGATATCGCCGCCGACCTGGTTCACCGAATGGCAGCTGACGCAGTTCTGCACGAACAGCCGGAAGCCCCGCTGGGCCTGGGCCGGCGCCCCGGCCGGCGGGGTCGCCTGGCCATAGCGGAACTCGAAGGACTGGACCGAGAACCGGGCCAGCTTGTAGGGCCAGGCGAAGCCCGGCTCGGATGCGCGCACGCCGGCCCATACCAGGTAGTAGGGTGCCGGGGTGGCCATCTTCCGGCCCTTGGGGAATGGCTCCCACGGATCGGCCGCCGGGCGGTCGAGATCGCGCGTCGCCACCACCCCTTGGTGACGCAGCGCGCGGGCCAGGTCCATCGACGGCGTGTAGCCGTCGGTCGATGTCAGCACCAGCTCCGCCCCCGCCGCCGCCCAGCCATCGACATCGGGATATGCCCGCCGCAGCAGATCGGCCAGGCGATAGCCGGCATAGTGCTTGGTCTTCTTGTAGACCGGGTCGTCGACCGTCACCGTCACCTCGGCGGCGCCCGCGACCAGCGTGTCGATGGCCACGGGCGCGCCGATCGGTTCCGCCCGCCCCGGCGCCGCGATGGCAATGAGAAGCATCACGGCGGCGGCGGCGCGGATCATCGGCTCAACCCAAGGTTGGTTCGTCGTCGGCGATGACGTTAACAGGGGTGACGTTGGCAGGCGCGGACCCGGGCGGCGTACCACCTTTTGCCACGCCGACCAGGGCCGGCCGCAGCAGCCGGTCATGCATGACCCATCCGGCCTGGAGGCATTGGACGACGGTGCCGTCCGGCTTGCCGGTGCCCGGCACCTCGAACATCGCCTGGTGCCGGTTATGGTCGAACGGCACGTCCATCGGCTGGACGCAGTCGATGCCGTGGCGGGAGAAGGCCGTCAGCAGCTCGCGCTCGGTCAGCTCGACGCCCTCGACGAAGCCCCGCACATGCTCGTCGGCACGGGCATCCTCGGGCAAGGTGTCGAGCGCGCGCCGCAGGTTGTCGGCAACCGGCAGCATGTCCCTGGCGAAGGCAGTGGCGCCGTATTTCAGCGCGTCCTGGCGTTCGCGCTCGCCGCGCCGGCGGATGTTCTCCGCCTCGGCGACGGCGCGCAGGTACTGGTCCTTCAGGCGGGCGGCCTCGGCCTCGAGCTCGGCGATCCGGTCGTCGATGCCCTCGAAGGCGGTCTCCGCCGCCTCGCCGGCCACGAAGTCGCCGGTCGCCGTGTCGTTCGCGGGATCCGGCCGTCCGGCCGCGTCCTTGTTGGAAGCGTTCATGAAACCTTTCCGTGTCAGCCGATGATTCGCCCGATCACCTTGGCGGTATAGTCGACCATCGGGATGATTCGGGCATAGTTGATGCGCGTCGGGCCGATCACGCCGATCGCGCCGACGATCTGCTCGCGACTGTTGTGGTAGGGCGCGATGACCACCGAACAGCCGGTGTTGGCGAAGAGGTTATGCTCCGCGCCGATGAAGATCTGCACCCCTTCGCCGATCTGGGTGGCGTCGAGCAGGCGCAGCATCGAATCCTTGGCCTCCAGCAGCTCGAACAGCGTGCGGATCTTCTCCAGGTCCTCGAGCGCGGTGACGTTGCCCAGCAGGTTCGACTGGCCGCGGACGATGAGCGCGCCTTCGCTGCGGCTGCCGGTCCAGGTGGCGAGCCCGGCCGCGACCACGCCGCTGGCCAGCTCGTCCAGCTGGGCGCGGTGGCCCTCCAGCTCCGAGGTGATGTCGCTCTTCGCCTCCTCGATGGTGCGCCCGCTGAGGCGCGCATTGAGGTAGTTGCCGGCCCGCACCAGGGCCGAAGGCGGCATGCCCATCGGCACCTCGACGATGCGGTTCTCGACCAGCCCGTCCTCGGTGACCATCACCACCAGGGCCCGGCCCGGCCCGAGATGGACGAACTCGATGTGGCGCAGCGAACGCTCGACCTTCGGCGCGAACACGATCCCGGCGCAGTGCGACAGGCCCGACAGCAGCTCCGTCGCCTCCTCCAGTACCTGGCCGACGCTGCGGCCCGAGGTCGTGCAGCGCCCGTCGATGTTGCGGCGCTCGTCCTCGCTGAGGCGGCCCACCTCCAGCAGGCCGTTGACGAACAGCCGCACGCCGGCTTCGGTCGGCAGGCGACCGGCCGAGGTATGGGGCGCGAACAGCAGGCCCGCATCCTCCAGGTCGGCCATCACGTTGCGGATGGTGGCCGGCGACAGCTGCTGGCCGAGGCGCCGGGCGATGGTGCGCGAGCCGACCGGCTCGCCGGTCTCCAGGTAGGCGTCGACGATCAGCCGGAAGACCTCGCGGGACCGTTCGTTGAGTTCCGTGATCATGCCGGATCGGAACGCTTGCATGGGGAACACAAGGGGCTTCGGCCTTCCGTCACTCTGGCTTCCGTCACTCTGGGCCCGATGCCGCTCGCCTGCGCTGCACGCGGCCGGTCGGGTGCGCTACCATGGCACTCATCCAGAATGGGAGGGAAGAGATGGAGCGCCCGAATGCCGCAGTCCCCGTCGCCGGGGGCCGCTTCCTCATCGTCGGGGGTGCCAGCCTCGTCGGATCGACCACCGCCGACCTGCTGCTGTCCCAGGGTGCGGCCGAGGTGGCGCTGCTCGACAATTTCGCCTTCGGGGCGGAAAGCGTCGTCGCCCACCTGAAGGACGAGCCCAGGGCGCGGATCGTCCGCGGCGACGTCATGCGCCTGCCGCAGCTGCTGGCGGCGAGCGAGGGCATGGATGGGGTGCTGCATCTGGCCGCGGCCATGTCGATCTCCATGGATGCCGATCCCTGGACGGGACTCGACGTCAATATCCGCGGCGCCCAGAACATGATCGAGGCATGCCGCGCCAATCGCGTGCGCAAGCTGGTCTTCGCCTCGTCCAACGCGGTCTACGGCTATGGGCCGGGGGTGGCCGGCAATCTGGTGGAGGCTACGCCCTTCCATTCCCTCGGTGCGCCATCGGGTGCCGTGATATATGGTGCTTCCAAGATCATCGGCGAACAACTTTGTCGCGACGCCCATCGGCGGCACGGCCTCGACTATGTGGTGCTGCGCTACTCCACCGTCTATGGCGAACGACAGCATTATCGCGCGGCGAACGCCCTCTACATCATCGAGACGCTGGATCGTGTGCGCCGCGGCGAACGGCCGCGGGTCATCGGCGACGGCAGCGAAACCAAGCATTTCGTCTATGTCGGCGATGTCGCGCGGGCCAATGCGCGGGCATTCGAGGCCCCGGCGACCGATGTCGCCGTCAATATCTCCGGCCCCGCCCCGGTGACGACCCTGGAACTGGTGCGGATGGTCACCGAGCTGGCTGGCAGCGACCTGGCGCCGGAGCATGTCGACCCGCCGGCCGGCCGCGTCCGCCTGACCTCCGGCGGCGCCTTCCGGATCGACCACACGGCGGCCGGCCAGGCGATCGGCTGGCAGCCGGAGATGGCCATGCGGGACGGCCTGGCGCGTCTCATCCGCTGGCGCGACGCGCAGGCGGCGCTGGACGAGGCCGGGGCGGACGCGTAGGTTCCGCCGCGATCTCAGGATAAAACCCAAGGAACCCCTACGATGCGTCCCTCCGGCCGCGCGCCCGACGCGCTGCGTGCGATCCGCCTGGAACCGGGCTTCTCCAAGCATGCCGAAGGCTCGTGCCTGGCGCGGTTCGGCGACACCCATGTCCTCTGCACCGCGTCGGTGGAGGAGAAGGTGCCGCCCTTCCTGCGCAACACCGGCAAGGGCTGGGTGACGGCGGAGTACGGCATGCTGCCGCGCTCCACCCATACCCGCACCGACCGCGAGGCGGCCCGGGGCAAGCAGTCCGGCCGCACCCAGGAGATCCAGCGCCTGATCGGCCGCTCGCTGCGCGCCATCGTCGACATGACCGCGCTGGGCGAGCGCCAGATCAAGATCGATTGCGACGTCCTGCAGGCCGATGGCGGCACCCGCACGGCGGCCGTCACCGGCTCCTGGGTGGCGCTGGCGATCGCCTGCCGCGGCCTGGTCACCGCCGGCAAGCTCCCGGCATCGCCCCTCATCGGCGGCGTCGCCGCCGTATCCTGCGGCATCTACAAGGGCATTCCGGTCCTCGACCTCGACTACCCGGAAGACTCCGTGGCCGAGACCGATGCCAACTTCGTGCTGACCGATGCCGGCCGCATCGTCGAGGTCCAGGGTACGGCCGAAGGCGCCCCCTTCGACGAGGCCGAGCTGCTGGCCCTGCTCGGGCTGGCGCGCAAGGGGATCGGCGAGCTGACGCTGTTGCAGCGCGAGGCGGTCGAGGCCGCGTAATGGCCCGCCGCTTTGCATCCGACCGCCTCGTCATCGCCAGCCACAATGCCGGCAAGGTGCGCGAGATCGGCCGGTTGCTGGCGCCCTTCCGGGTCGCGGTCGTCTCGGCCGGCGAGTTCGGCCTGCCGGAGCCGGAAGAGACCGGTACCAGCTTCCTCGCCAACGCCGAGCTGAAGGCCCATGCCGCCGCCCGGACGACCGGGCTGCCGGCGCTGGCCGACGATTCCGGTCTGGCGGTGGCGGCCCTGGACGGCGCCCCCGGCATCTATTCCGCCCGCTGGGCGGGCCCGAACAAGGATTTCGGCCACGCCATGGCCGAGATCGAGCGGCGGCTGGCCGGTTCGGCCGACCGCAGCGCGCGCTTCGTCTGCGCCCTGACGCTGGCCTGGCCCGACGGCCATGGCGAAAGCTTCCTCGGCACCGTCGACGGCACCCTGGTCTTCCCGCCGCGTGGCGGCCAGGGCTTCGGCTACGACCCGATCTTCCTGCCGCTCGGCGCCGACCAGACATTCGGCGAGATGGACCCGGACGCCAAGCACCGCATCAGCCATCGCGCCGACGCCTTCCGCAAGCTGGTCGCGGCCTGCTTCGGCGGGGAGCCGGCCCGATGACGGCGCGTGCCGACCCGGGGACGCTCGCGGTCTATGTCCATTGGCCGTTCTGCGTCTCCAAATGCCCCTATTGCGACTTCAACAGCCATGTCCGGGAACGCATCGAGGAGGGGCAATGGCAGGGCGCCTATGCCGCCGCCATCGACGCGGCGGCGGCGCGGACGCCGGGCCGGACGGTCGCCAGCATCTTCTTCGGCGGCGGCACGCCCTCGCTGATGGACCCGGCGACGGTGGCGGGGGTGCTCGACCGCATCGCCGCCCGCTGGCCGGTGGCCGACGACGTGGAAGTGACGCTGGAGGCCAATCCCGGCTCGGTGGAGGCCGGCCGCTTCGCCGGCTATCGCGCGGCCGGCGTGGGCCGGGTCTCGCTCGGCGTGCAGGCGCTCGACGACGCCGCACTCGCCATGCTGGGCCGCCGCCATGACGCGGGCGAGGCGCTGGCCGCGCTCGAGCTCGCGGCCCGCATCTTCCCGCGCTGGTCCTTCGACCTGATCTATGCCCGGCCCGGGCACACGGTGGCGGCGTGGCGAGCGGAGCTGGAGCGCGCGCTGGCGCTGGCCGGCGACCACCTCTCGGTCTACCAGCTAACCATCGAGGCGGGCACCCGCTTCGCCACCCTGTTCGACCGCGGCGACCTGGTTCTGCCCGACGAGGATACCCAGGGCGCGCTCTACGAGACGACGCAGGAGATACTGGCCGCCGCCGGCCTTCCGGCCTACGAGATCTCCAACCATGCCCGCCCGGGCGGCGAGAGTCGCCACAATCTCGCCTATTGGCGGTATGGCGACTATGCGGGCATCGGGCCGGGCGGCCATGGGCGGCTGACGATCGACGGGCGCAAGATGGCGACGCGCCAGAAGAAGGCGCCGGAGGCATGGCTGGCGGCGGTGGCGGCGACCGGCGATGGCATGGAGGAGGAAGTGCCGCTCGATGCGGCGGAGCGGGCGTCCGAGCTGCTGATGATGGGGCTACGCCTGGCCGAGGGCGTGCCGCTGTCGCGGCTGGAGGACGAGACCGGCCGGCCGCTCGATCACTGGGTCGCGCCGGAACGGGTGGCACGCCTCGTTCGCGGAGGCTTCGTCACGTGCGACGATGGCCGGCTGACGGCCACCGCAGCCGGCCGCCAGCGGCTGAATGCGGTGCTGGCGACCCTGCTGCCGGGCGAGGCGCTGCCACTCTGATGGGAATGGGTCGCCCGCATCGGGCGTTAGGCCGTGACCCCGGCGTGCAGCAGTCCCTGTCCGGCCAGCCAGTCGCGTAGCACAGCCGGTCCGCGGAAATGATGGGCGTGGAAGCCGAGGCGGGCCGCTGCGTCGACGTTCTTCTGGGAATCGTCGATGAATACCGATTCCTCCGGGACGATCGCGAAGTCCGCGCACAGGCGGCGGAAGATCTCGGGGTCCGGCTTCACCAGGCCGACCTGCCCGGACACCAGGATGCCGCGGAAGCGCTCGAGGAACGGGAAGAGCGGCCGGGCCAGGAGCCAGGTCTCGGCCGACCAGTTGGTCAGCGCATAGAGCGGAACGCCGGCCTGGTCCATCTCCTCCAGCACCGCCACGGTGCCGTGGATCGGGCCGTTCAGCATCTCGGTCCAGCGCCCGTAGAAGGCCTCGATCAGGTCCTGCCGGTCCGGATGGCGCCGGATGAGGAGGGCGGCCGCCTCCGCGAAGGGACGGCCGCGATCCTGCTCCAGGTTCCATTCGCCGGTGCAGATCTCACCCAGGAAACGCTCCATCTCCTCCTCGCTCGCGAACAGCTTGCGGTAGAGGTGGCGCGGGTTCCAGTCGATCAGCACGCCGCCCAGGTCGAAGACGACGGTGGTGGGCGGCTTTGCCGGGGTGGAATACGGTTGGGCGGTAGCCGAGGCCATCGGCTTCAGCTCGGCCGGTCGTCGAAGGTCGTCGGCGCGGGGCGGACGACGGCCGGGGCGGTGCCGCGGCGGATCTCCATCACCGCCAGCGCGCGCTCGGACAGGCCGTCGCGGCGGAAGCGGAACAGCCCCTCGACCCCGGTGAAGCCGTTCGGCTGGGTGATCGCCTCGATCGAGAAGTCCGGCCCGCCCTGGCGCCGTGCCAGCACCGAGGCGAGCGCGGTCGCGTCGTAGGGCAGGGTCGCGATGCGTGGCGGCTGGCGGCCTTGCAGGGCCGTGAAGCGTTCCATGAAGGCGGTGCGGGCCTCTGACGGCGGTGCTGCGAACCACGAGCCGTAGAGGGCGGGTTCGCGCCACATCGCCGGGTCCTCCCAAAGCTGGGTCCCGAGGAAGCGGGCGCGGGCGCCGCGCGTCTCGTAATAGGCATAGACCGGCGCCAGGGTGGCGGCCCGGGCCGGTCCTTCCGGCAGCACCACGAAGTCGGCCGGCAGCCGGGCGAGGCGGCGGGCCGTCTCCTGCGCGTCGCTGCCGCCCGGATCGTAGAACTCGACGGCGACGATGCTGCCGCCGACCTGCGGGATGGTCGCCTCCGCCGCCTGGGCGCCGCGCTGCCCATAGGCGGTGGCGGGCGCCAGGATCGAGAAGCGCTTGCCGCCGTCGGCTGCCGCCTCCGTCACCACCCGCCGGATCTCCGGCCGGGGGTGCAGCCCCATGATGAACACGCCCTCGGCCGCCACGTCGGCATCGTTGGTGAAGGCGATGATGGGCACGCCGCGTTCTCGCGCCGGCGCCGACGCCGCCCGCACCTCGCTGGAGAAGAGCGGTCCCAGGATGAGCCGCGCGCCGTCATCGAGCGCCTTGCGCGCGGCAGCTTCCGCCCCTTCCGGCGTGCCGCCGGTATCCAGCGGCACCAGGGTGATCCCGCCGCCGCCCTGGCCGGTCTCCAGCAGCGACATCTGGGCGGCTTCGAGCAGGGTGCTGCCCAGTGCTGCATGCTGTCCGGACAGCGGCAGCAGCAGGGCCACCTGCGCACCCCCGGGGTTCATTCGGCCGAGCGCGGGATTGGGCACCGGGGCCGGCTGCTGCGGCGGTGGCGGTTCCACCACCATGGCCTGCGGCGGCGGCATCGGAGCCATCGGTTGCGGTCGGGGCGGCCCCTCCCTTACGGTGGGGCCGCAAGCGGCGAGCGTAAGAGCGAAGGCGAGACATGCCGCGGTCCACAGACCAGACGGACGAACAAGGCGGGCGGCGCGCACGGGCGGCTCTCCCAGCAGGGGGACAGGGTCCGACGAAGCCTATCGACGGCCCTGCCGCAAGTAAACCGGATGCCGACCCGGCCGACCCCGACGTCCTGGAGGGCCCGCTGCACGCGGGCGGGCGATTGCCGGCCGGCCTGCATGTGGTGGCGACGCCGATCGGCAACCGCCGCGACATCACGCTGCGCGCCGTCGATGCGCTGTGCGCGGCCGACCTGATCGCCTGCGAGGATACGAGGGTCAGCGGCCCCTTCGTGCGCGGCCTCGGTGCCACCGCCCCCCTCATCGCCTATCACGACCACAATGCGGCCAGGGTTCGCCCGAAGCTGCTGCAGCGCATGGCCGAGGGCCTGGCCGTGGCTTTGGTCTCCGACGCCGGCACGCCGCTGGTGTCGGACCCCGGCTATCGGCTGGTGGCGGAATGCGTCGACCGCGGCATCGCCGTGACGACCCTGCCCGGCCCGTCGGCGCCGCTGGCGGCCCTGGTTCTTTCGGGCCTGCCCAGTGACCGGTTCCTGTTCGCGGGCTTCCTGCCGCCGAAGTCGGGTGCCCGCGGGGCGGCGCTGGCGGAGCTGGCCAAGGTCCCGGCGACGCTGCTGTTCTTCGAGACGGCGCCCCGGCTGGCCGACAGCCTGGCGCAGATGGCGGCGGTGCTCGGCGATCGGCCGGCGGCGGTGGCGCGCGAGCTGACCAAGCTGCACGAAGAGGTGCGGCGCGGGCCGCTAGTGGCGCTCGCGGCCCACTATCTGGACGCCGGCCCGCCTCGGGGCGAGATCGTGATCGTGGTCGGCCCGCCGCTCGCCGAGGCGGCGGTCGGCGAGGCGGAATTGGACGATCGCCTGCGCGCCGCCCTGGCCACCATGCGGGTCAAGGATGCGGCGACGGCGGTGGCCGGCGCGACCGGGCTGTCGCGGCGCGAGGTCTATGCCCGCGCGCTGGCGCTGGTGCCACCATCGGCGGAGGAACCATCGGCGGAGGACGGGCGATGAGCGGGCCGCGACGGATGCCGGGGGCGACCCAGCGCCGGGTCGCTGCCGAACGCAGCGGCCGCCGGGCCGAGATGTGGGCGGCCTGGCTCCTGCGACTGAAGGGGTACCGCATCATTTCCCGGCGGTGGCGGGGCCGGACGGGAGAGATCGACCTGGTGACCCGGCGCGGCGGCACGCTCGCCATGGTCGAAGTGAAGTCGCGTGGCGACCTTGCCACCGCGGCGGCGGCCATCGATCGCAAGGGCCGGCTGCGCCTCGCCCGGGCGGCGGCGGAATACCTGGCCGGGCGGCCGGAGCTGGCCGGCCTCGACGTGCGTTTCGACGTGGTGTTGGCCAATCCCGGGCGCTGGCCGCGCCACCTGGCGGACGCCTGGCGCCCGGACGCGCCATGACCGACCGGGCGGCGGCGGAAGCCATCCTGCGGTCCCTGGCCGATGCGCCGGATGATGATTTCGCGCTCGGCGAAGGCGCCCTGGCGCTGGCCGCGCTCGACCGGCCGCTGGTGCCGCTCGGGCGCTATCTCGCCCATCTGGAAGAGCTCGCGGCCGAGGTTGCGCGCCAGGGCGGCACCGATCCCGCGCTCGACGAACGGGCCGCCGTCCTGGCCCGGGTAATCGCCGTGCAGCAGCGCTACCAGGGCGATGCGCTGAACTATGACGACCTCCAGAACGCCAACATGATCCGGGTGATGGATCGCCGGAAGGGGCTGCCGGTGGCGCTCGGCATCCTCTATCTCGAGGTCGCGCGGCGGCTCGGATGGGATGCGGCCGGCCTCTCCTTCCCGGGTCACTTCGTCATCGCGCTGGGCGCCGGCGGCGGCCGGGCGATCCTCGACCCGTTCAATGGCGGCCGCCTGTGCGATGCCGCCACCCTTCGCCGTCTGCTGAAGTCCGTGGCCGGCGAGGGCGAGGAGCTGGACCCTGCCCACTATGCCCGGGTGTCCCATCGCTCGGTGCTGCTGCGCCTCCACAACAACGTGAAGATGCGCCGCCTGGGCGCGCGCGACGCGGCAGGCGCGCTCGCCGCCATCGACGCGATGCTGCTGTTCGCGCCCTCGGAGGTCGGGCTGTGGCATGAGGCGGGCCTCCTCAACGCCCATCTCGGCAACCTCAGGGCCGGCGCCGCCGCCATCGAGCGCGCCCTGGCGCTGACGCCGGACGCCGGCGACCGGCACCACCTGGCCACCCTCCTGCAGGAGCTGCGCGGCCGCCTGCACTGATGGCGCGCCCTACCGCATCGGCGGCAGGCCGGTGCAGCCGCCGATCATGACTGGCCCGAGGTCGATCGGCGGATAGGCGGCGATGGCGCCCGCGGCGCGCAGCCGGCCGACGAAGCCGGGGTCGCGGCCGTCGGCGATCATCACGTTCGGCAGCAGGGTGTCGCGCACCAGCGTGCCGTCGGCGGCCGCGATGGCCGCCAGCGCCGCCAGGCTGCCGGTGGCCGGCGGGAACAGCACGGCCACGGTCCCGGAGCGATCCGCCGGCAGGGCGCCGAACGCCAGCAGCAGGGCCGCCGCCGCCAGCCACCCGCCGACGATTCCGGCCGCGATGCCCAGCGCCAGCCGGTGTGGGCGGCGGGTGCCCCCGCCCTCGATCTCCGCGCTCGTCATTGCCGCCCCGGCTCCGATCAAGGTCGCCGAGCTAGGTAGTCGCCGGTGCGACGCGCAGCGACCGCTCGGAGATCGGCAGGTGGATCAGGGCCGCGAACAGGGCCAGCGCCACGCCGAACCACCACACCAGGTCGTAGCTGCCGGTGGCGTCGTAGATGCGCCCGCCCAGCCAGACGCCGAAGAAGGCGCCGACCTGGTGGCTGAGGAAGACGATACCGAACAGGGTCGCCATGTAGCGCGGCCCGAACATGACCGCGACCAGGCCGGAGGTCAGCGGCACCGTCGACAGCCACAGCAGACCCATCGCGGCGGCGAAGATCAGGACCGAGGCCGACGAGGGCGGCGTCAGGACGAAGATGGTGATGATGATGCCGCGGCCCAGATAGATCAGGCTCAGCAGCCACTTCTTGCTGTGCCGCCCGCCCAGCACGCCGGCCGCGTAGGAGCCGACGATGTTGAACAGCCCGACCAGGGCCAGGCTCCAGCCCGCGATCGAGGCGGGGACGCCGACATCCTTCAGGTAGGGCGGCAGGTGGGTCAGGATGAAGGCGACATGGAAGCCGCAGACGAAGAAGCCGGCGACCAGGTACCAGTAGCTGCCATGGCTGCCGGCCTCGCGCAGGGCCTGGCCCATGGATTGCTGCCCGGCGAAATTATCGGGCCGGCCGCGCAGGAACCAGGCGAGCGGGACCATGACGAGGGCCATGGCGCCGATGATGACCAGCGCCTGGACCCAGCCGAAGAGGCCGAGCAGAAGCTGCTCGATGGGTGCGATCAGGAACTGGCCCATGGAGCCGGCGGCGGTGCCGAGGCCGAAGACCCAGGTGCGCTTTTCCGCCGGCACCGCGCGGCCCAGCGCCGCCAGCACGATCGAGAACGAGGCGCAGGACAGCCCGAAGCCGACCAGTACGCCCATGGCAGCGTTCAGCATCCAGGATTCGGACGCGAACGGCATCAGGGCGGTGCCGGCCGCATAGAGGATTGCACCGAGGGCCAGCACCCGGCCGGTGCCCCAGCGGTCGGCCGCCGCCGCCGCGAACGGCACCCCCAGCCCCCACAGCAGGTTCTGGATGGCCGACGCCATGGAGAAGACCTCGCGTCCCCAGCCGCGGGCCTCGCTCATCGGTTCGAGGAAGAGGCCGAAACCGGTGCGCAGACCGAACGAGAAGATATTGAACAGGCAGCCCGCGACGATGACGATCAGCACGACGCGGCCGGCAGTTGCGGCTGTGGAGGCGGTAGCGGCCTTCATGAATGGCTCCCCCGGGGCTCGGACCCGGCTTCAGGGCTTGTCTGGATGGGCAAGGCCCGCCCGCTCGGCGGCATATTCGGGCCCGAATTCGACCTGGGTGTCGGCAGGCCGGACCGGCTCGCCGCATTCCGCGCACACCAGCACGGGACGCAGCGGGCGGCCGCAGCCCCCCTCACCGGCATGGGTCAGGGTCACGGGCGGGGCGGCCGGATCGCCCATCCAGCGCTGGCCCCATTGGCTGAGGCTCAACATGGTGGCGTGCAGGTCGCGCCCCTTGGCCGTCAGACGATATTCGTCGCGGGCCGGCCGATCCTGGTAGCGGCGCTTCTCCATCACCCCCTCCGCCACCAGCTTGGCCAGCCGGTCGGCGACCAGGCGTGGCGAGGCCGCGGTCAGGCGCTGGAAGTCCTCGAAGCGGCGGACGCCGAAGAACGCCTCGCGCAGGACGAGCAGCGTCCAGCGGTCGCCGACAATGGCGAGCGCGCGGGCGACGGTGCAGGATGATCCACCGATCTCGGACCAGCGCATGAGTAGCTTCCTTTTCGGAAGCGACTATAGGTGGGACCGTTCGCCGCGGTCAATCGGGCTTCCGCACCCGCTCGTCTGCGACCCGCCGCCTCGCTATAGTCCCGACCCCCTCGCCTTCGGAGCCGCCCCATGAGCCTCGCCGTCGCCATCCAGATGGACCCGATCGAAACCATCAACATCGACGCCGACTCGACTTTCGTCCTGGCGCTGGAGGCGCAGCGCCGCGGCCACGCCCTGTTCCACTATCTGCCGCAGCATCTGTCGCTGCGCGGCGGCCGGGTGGTGGCGCGCTGCCGGC
This sequence comes from uncultured Rhizobiaceae bacterium, assembly GCA_964594715.1. GTDB lineage: Bacteria > Pseudomonadota > Alphaproteobacteria > ATCC43930 > Allostellaceae > Allostella. The sequence goes on from CAZQOA010000070.1 coordinate 16,581, forward strand.
CGCTGCGGGTGCGGCGCGAGAAGGGCGACCACCACACGTTCGGCGACTGGCAGACGATCGATCTCGCCACCATGGACGTCGTCCTCATGCGCCAGGACCCGCCCTTCGACATGGCCTATATCACCGCCACCCACCTGCTGGAGCACATCCACCCGCAGACCCTGGTGGTCAACGACCCGGTGCGCGTCCGCAACGCACCCGAGAAGCTCTACGTCACCCATTTCCCCGAGCTGATGCCGCCGACGCTGATCACCGCCGACCGCCAGGAGGTCCTGGCGTTCCGCGACGAGCACAAGGACATCATCGTCAAGCCGCTGTTCGGCAATGGCGGCGCCGGGGTGTTCCATATCGGCCCCGACGACGAGAACCTGACGGCCTTGCTGGAGATGTTCACCCAGATCTATCGCGAGCCGATCATCATCCAGCGCTACCTGCCGGAAGTGCGGCTGGGCGACAAGCGCATCATCCTGGTCGACGGCATGCCGGGCGGCGCCATCAACCGGGTGCCGGAGCGGGGCGAGGCGCGGGCCAACATGCATGCCGGCGCCAAGCCGGTGAAGGCGGTCCTGACCGACCGTGACCGCGAAATCTGTGCGGCGATCGGCCCGGCGCTGCGCGAGGCCGGTCTGATCTTCGTCGGCATCGACGTGATCGGCGGCTACCTGACCGAAATCAACGTGACCTCGCCGACCGGCATCCAGGAGATCAATCGCTTCGACGGCGTGCGCCTGGAATCCGACCTGTGGGACGCCATCGACCGCCGGCTGGCGGAGCGGCGCCCGCTGGCGGTCTAGATCTGGCGCCGCTAGACGGTTCCCGCCGCCTCCAGCGCCGCCAGCCGCTCGCGGCCGAGGCCGAGCCGGTCGCCCAGGATCTCGGCGTTGTTCTCGCCCACCTGGGCGTCGCGGAAGTCGCGCAAGTCCTCCGGCGCATAGCCGCGCGGCACCCGCCCGGAGACCATGAGTGGCCCGACGACCGGATCGTCGACCGCTACCACGTCGCCGCGGGCGCGGAAATAGGCGTCGCCGGCCAGGCTGGCGCCGTCATGGACCGGCACCAGCTCGATGTTGAGCGGCCCCAGCGCGGCCAGTGCCGCCTCCGGGGTGTGGCTGCGGAACCAGGATGCCAGGGCCACGGCCAGGGCGTCCCGGCTGCTGCCGGCCGGTGTCCCGGCCAGGGTCGCCAGCTTCTCCTCGCCGCCCGGCCAGACCAGCAGCATGACCCAGCTGCCGTCGGCGCAGGCGAAGCTCGGCAGCCAGTCGCCGCCCACTTCCCCACTACCCGCCTCCGCAGCACCCCAGCCATAGGGATCGTTGGTGCCCTGGCGGGCCGGGCTGCGCTGGGCGAGGTGGTGCAGCGCCAGCTGGCAGTCGGCCATGCGCAGGAGCGGCTCGTAGAGCGCGACGTCGATATGGGTCCCGCTGCCGCCGGCGCAATCGCGGGCAAAGAGCGCGGCCGAGACCGCGAAGAAGCCCATCAGCCCGGCCGAGGTGTCGGCCAGGCTGAAGCCGACATGCTGGGGCGTGTCGCCGGGCTCGCCGGTCAATACCACCATGCCGCTCAGCGCTTCGGCGATCTTGCCGAAGCCGGGCCGGCCGGCGTCCGGGCCGGTCTGCCCGAAGCCCGACACGCTCAGCATCACCAGGCGCGGGTTGATCCGCGAGAGGTCCTTCCAGCCGATCCCCAGCCGGTCCATGACCCCCGGTCGGTAGTTCTCCACCACCACGTCGGCATCGGCCACGAGCTGCTCGAACAGCGCCTTGCCCTCCGGGTGCTTCAGGTTGAGCGTGACCACCCGCTTGTTGCGCGCGGCCACCCCCCACCAGACCTGGACGCCGTTCTTGCTGCGGCCGAGCAGGCGCATCGGGTCGCCGCCATCGCGGCGCTCGACCTTGATCACCTCGGCCCCCATGTCGGCCAAGAGGCTGCCGGCGAAGGGGCCGGCCAGCGCGATGCCGACCTCGACGACGCGAAGCCCGGCCAATGGCAGCGGCCGTGCGGTGGGCGGGGTGCCGTCCATGATGTTCTTCCTTCAGTCCGCCAGCTTCAATCCGCCAGCACGCCGCGGCGGCGCGCCTCGCGCAGCACCTCCTCGGCGATCGGCAGCATGGCGTAGTCGACCATCTGCCCGCGATAGGTGACGGCGCCGGACCCCGCCGCCTCCGCCGCGCGCATGGCGTCGACCAGGCCCTTGAAATAATCGACCTCGGCGCGGTCGGGGGTGAAGACCTCGTTGGCGATGGCGACGTGGCTCGGATGGATCAGCACGGCGCCCGTGAAGCCCAGCGACTTCGCGCGCACGCAGAGCCGGCGCACCAGGTCGTGGTCGTCGAGTGCGGTGCCGATGATGCTCGACATCGGGAAGAGCGCACCGCCGGCCCGGCTGTCCAGCACCATCTTGGAGGCGAGGTAGAGCTGCTCGGTGCCCTCCGCGGTCGGGCGGAAGCCGGCCGCGCGCGCCACGTCGCCGATGACCGGGCCGCCGACGATGCCGATGACGCCCTTCACGCGCGGGCTGGCTGCCGCCAGGTCGCGGGCTGCCCACAGCCCCTCGGCCGTCTCCGGCAGGGCCATGATCGCCACCGACCGCTGCGGCAGGCCGGCCTTGCCCTCGGCGAAGGCCAGCGCCACGTCGAGCTCGCGCACCTCGTCGGCGGTGCGTCCCTTGGGCAGCATCACGCCGGAATAGCCGGTGGCGGCGACGGCGACCGCGTCCTCCAGCCCACCCTGGTCGAGCGCGTTGATGCGCACGAAGGCCGGAATGCCCATGGCGTGGAGCAGCCCGATCGCTTCCCGCGCGATCGCCCGGGCCGGGATCTTGTCGGCCGGCGGCACCGCATCCTCGAGGTCGAGCACCACCGAATCCGGCGCGAAGCGCGCGACCCGCCGCGTCCAGTCGAGCTTGTGCGCGGGGATGAACAGCATCGATCGCAAGGGCCACATGGCCGCCTCCTTCATTGGTCTTTTCCTTCGTCTTCGGGGCCGCTCGCCATCTCCCACCACAGGAGCGCCGTCAGCACGGCGGCGGCCACCCCGACGACGGCGATGAAGGAGAGCGGGTCGACCATGTGCAGCCGGGTGCGGGCGGCGAAGAACCAGAGGCCGGCCGCGACCAGCAGCACGACGCACCAGACGACGGCATTGATCCGGGCAGGCGACATGGGCGGCCTCCTATTCGGCCCGGCCGGCGGCGACGGCCCGGGTCGGGGCGTCGCGGCGCAGCACGGTGGGCAGAATCGCCGCCGCGGCGATCGCCAGGCCGACGAGGCGCGCGCGCCAGTCCGGCCAGGCCAGGCACAGGGTGGAGATCGCCAGCATGGCGCGCACCGGCAAGGTCAGGTTGCGCCCGAGCCAGCCCTCGACGCTGGCCGCCAGCAGGACGACCGCGATCAGGGTCGCGACCGAGACCATGGCGATGGCCGGCCAGGAGCCCGCCATCAGCAGGGCCGGGTCGTAGACGAAGATGAAGGGGACGATGAAGCCGGACAGCGCCAGGATGAAGGCCTCGTAGCCGGTCCGGTTGAGGTCGGCGCCGGCGATGCTGGCGGCGGCATAGGCGGCCAGCGCCACCGGCGGCGTCACGTTCGCCAGGATGCCGAAATAGAAGGCGAACATGTGGCTCGGCAGTTCGGGCGCACCCATCCGGATCAGGGCCGGCACGATGAGGACCGCGACGGTGAGGTAGACGGCCGGGGTCGGTAGCCCCATCCCGAGCACGAGCGCGATGACCGCGGTCAGGACCAGGGCCATGAGCAGGCGGCCGTCGGAGGCATAGACGACGAAATCAGCCAGCAGGTTGCCGGCCCCCGAGACCCAGAGCGTGCCCATCAGGATGCCGGCGGTGGCGACCGCGGCCCCGACCGCCACGTTGTTCGACATGGCGTCGACGATGGCATCGAGGTAGCGCGCCATCGGGATCCGGGTCGAGCGCGCCAGCAGCGAGGCCACGAACAGGGATGCCAGTCCGATGAGCGCCGCCATCTGGGATGAGAAGCCGAAGAAGAAGGGTGCGATCAGGGCGGCGATGGCGATCAGGAGATGGCCACCCTCGCGCATCGCCCCGCCGACCGTGGGCAGGGTCTCGGTGGTCGCAATCAGGCCCATCCGGCGCGACCGGAACTCCACCTGGGCGTGGATCGAGACGAAATAGATGACGGCCGGGATGACCGCGGCGACGACGATCGTCCAGTAGCTGACACCGAGGAAGGCCGCCATCAGGAAGGCGGCGGACCCCATCACCGGCGGCATGATCTGGGCACCGGACGAGGCCACTGCCTCGATGGCGCCGGCCGTCGCCGGCTTGAAGCCGCTGCGGATCATCAGGGGGATGGTGACGTTGCCCATGCCCACGACATTGCCGACGACGCTGCCCGAGGTCGTGCCCTGGAGCGCGCTGGAGAGGACCGAGACATGGGCCGGCCCGCCGGCCCGCCGGCCCATCAGGGCCAGCGACAGGTCCTCGAAGAAGTTGATGCCGTTGGTGCGGACCAGCACCGCGCCGAAGATCAGGAACAGCATCAGGTAGGTGGCGGCGACCCCGGTGGTCGACCCGAAGAGCCCCTGGTCCTGCATGAACAGGATCTCGACGAAGGTCTGCCAGCGCACGTCGGGCGCGCCGAACATGCCGGGGAAATGCTCGCCGAACAGCGCCTGGATGGTGAACAGGGCGACGATCATCAGCATGGCCCAGCCGATGAAGCGGCGCGTCACCTCGAGCGTGATGGCGATGTAGATGATGCCGTAGGCAAGGTCGGCCGGGTCGGGGAAGCCGATCCGGCGCGCGAAGTTCTCGTAGTCGAGGAAGACGTGCAGCATGCCGGCCACCAGCAGCGCGATGCCGATCGCGTCGGGCAGCAGGCTGGCGGCGCCGCGCTTGTGCCAGGGAGTGCCGCCGGCCGAACGGGCCAGGAGGCCCAGCGAGCAGATGGCGCAGACGAAGGCGATGCGCTGGAGATAGGCGGTGATGGTGCCGAAGGCGGCCGTGTAGATCAGCAGGATGCCGAGGAAGAGACTGATGAAGATGATCGCAGCCGCGGTCGCGCGGTGGTGCCACGCACCGTGCCGGATCGCCTGCCGCAACGGCCTCGCCGCATCCTGTTCCAGGAGGGCGATGGCCGCTTCGGATGGTGCTTGGCCGTGAACCATGGACGATCCTCAGCTGCGGCAGGTGGTCCGGTGGGGCAAGGTCGGCGGGCTTGGGAAAGGAGGGCTCAGGACGGCGTGGCGCCGCCCTGCGCGATGGTGCGGATCGGAATCTTGGCCTCGTCGAAGCACTTCTTCGCGCCCGGGTGGAGCGGGATGAAGACGGTCTGCGCCGCGCGGTCGACGATCTTCTCCGCACCCTTCCAGGTCGGCACCACCTCGCCCCAGATCCGGGCGTTCTCCGGCCAGTAGAGCTGCTTGCAGATCCGATAGACGACGTCGTCGGGCAGGTCCTTGTGGACGACGTAGCCGAGCGAGAGCTGGACGCCGGTCACGTCGTTCTTCTGCCACTCGTAGGTGCCGGCCGGCAGCTCGTTGCGGCTGAAGGTCGGGTAGTTCTCCAGCAGCGCCTTCAGGACGGACTCCTCCATGGAGACGATGCGGGCGGGATTGGTTGCCGAGAACTGGGTCAGGATCGGCGACGGGTGGTCGGCGGTCAGGAACACCGCGTCGAGCTGGCCGTCCGCCAGCATGTCCATCTGCTGGTTCCAGTCGCCCGTCGCGACGATGCCGCCATTGCGCTTGATGGCGTCGTAGGACAGCCCGGCCCCCTTCAGCCCGACATTGACCATGGTCGAGGTCAGGCTGTCCGGGGTGCCGACGCCGATCCGCTTGTCCTTCAGGTCGGCCCAGGATTTCAGGCCGGACTTCTCGGTCGTGATGTAGGTCGGGCTGGCCGAGGGCCGGGTCATGAAGCCGATATAGGCGCCGACATAGCGCAGGGTCTGCATCTTGGGGCGGTTGGCGAAGGTGCGGGTGCCGGTCCAGGCATCGACGACGCTCTCGCCGACCCCGTGGCCGATCTGGGCCTCGCCGCTGTGGATGCGCGGCGGCACCGCCGTCGCCGTGCCCGGCAGGCGGCGCACGTTGATGCTGGTGCCGGCATAGGCGCGCTTGATCGCCTCCTCCATCACCGTGAAGGCGAGGTCGCTGGTCGAGCCGGAGGAGCCGCGGCCGATGATGACGAGGGATTTCGGCGGCTCCTGGGCAGCGGCGGTCGATGCCGCGGCGGTGATCGCCGCCGCGGCCAGCAGCAGCAGGCGGCCGGCAGGGCCCTTTGCGAACCAGTTCCCGTTCATGCGCTTCTCCCCAGAGGGTGGTTTCTTTGCGTTGTCGACGGTGATGTCGCTGGGCTGCCTCATGCCCAGACCGCGCCGGACCGGCGGAAGCCTGCGATCTCCGCGGTGGAGAAGCCGGCCTCCTGCAGCACCTGGTCGCTGTCGGCCCCGATCGCGGGGCCGGCCCGGCGGATGGTGCCCGCCATGCCGGCGATCTTCGGCAGGATGCCCGGCTGCGGCAGCGAGACGCCGCTGCCGTCATCGACCCAGGCGATGTCCGCCCGCGCCGCCAGATGCGGGTCGGCCAGGAGGTCGCCCGCCTCGTAGAGCGGGCCGACCACGACGTCGTTCTCGCGCACCAGGCGCATGGCGTCCGCCCCGTCATGGCGCGCCATCCAGTCGGCGATGACCGCGTCCAGCGCATCCATGTTGCGCTGCCGGTCGGCGGTGGTGCGGAAGCGCGGGTCGTCGCGCAGCGCCGGGCCGCCGATCATCATCAGCAGCCGGTCGGCGACCGACGGCGTTGCCGCCGACACCGTCAGGAGCTTGCCGTCGCGGGTGCGGAAGACGTTGCCGATGTTCGAATTCATCGGGAAGCGGTTGCCGTTGCGCGGCTCCGCCCGGCCGGTGATGGCGGCGACCGCCAGCTGCCACTCGTTCATGCGCAGCAGCGCCTCGTGCATGCCGAAGGCCAGCGGCGCCGCGGCCCGGCCGCCGATGCCGGCCGCGCGCAGCTCGCAGAGCGCGCCGGCGGCGGCGAAGAGGCCGGCCGTATAGTCCGCCAAAGGAAATTCCGGCTGCATCGCGGGGCCATCGGGATGGCCGGTGAGCGCCACCATGCCGGTGGCGGCCGCCGCCAGTTGCGGCGACGTGCCCCAGGGCCACAATTCGGGGCGGTCGGCGCCGGGCGCGTGCAGGGCGAGGTCGAGGGGGGCGTCGCCATGCCCCGCCGCCCGCGCCTGCCAGCCGGCCGGGGTGCCGCCGTCGCGCACCAGCACGTGGGCCTGCCCCAGCAGCCGGTCGACGATGGCGCCTGCCTCGGGATGGTCCGCGTCGAGGGCGAGCGAGCGCTTGTTGCGGGCGATGATCGGCCACCATACCCGACGCACCACCTCGCTGCCCAACTGCCGGATCGGCGACCCGCCGGGCGGCTCGCAGACGATGACGCGGCCGCCGAAATCGGCGAACAGGCTGGCGGCGAAGGCGCCGGCGGGGGTGCCCGCCGCCTCGATCACGGTCAATGTCGATAGGTCCGACGCCCGGTTGGTGCCGGTATCTGCCATGGCCCTGCCTTGGTTGGTGTCCACGTTTCCGATCGGGGCGCTGATCGCCCGCTTTATCCCAAGGGGATTGAACCAGAGCCGGATTGATCAGACCATTCGAAAAGTCTGACGGATCATGCAGCTTCGATGATCAATTATACCCTGACCCAGATCACGACCTTCCTGGCGGTGGCCGAGACGCGGAGCTTCCGGCTGGCGGCCGAACGGCTGCGCGTGTCGCCGCCGGCCGTGAGCGCGCGCATCCGCGAGTTGGAGGACCGGCTGGGCGTGCGTCTCTTCCATCGCACGACGCGCTCGGTGGTGCTGACCGCGGAGGGTGAGCGCCTGGGGTCGGCCGCACTCCAGGCAATAAGCGAGCTGCACCGGGTGGCGGACGCGTTGCGCGACGAGGCGGCGCTGCGGCATGGGCGCTTCGCGGTGGCGACGCTGCCCTCCATGGCGGCGACCATCCTGCCACCGGCGATGGCGGATTTCCGGTCCGGCCATCCCGGCGTGCAGATTGGCATGATCGACGCCCATGAAGGCCGCGCGCTGGAGGCGGTGGCCCGCGGCGAGGCGGCCTTCGGCCTCCTGGCCCGTGCACCGCTCGCCCATCGCGACCTGCTGTTCGAGCCACTCTTCCGCGACGATTCGGTGGCGGTGGTCGCGGTCGGCCATCCACTGGCCGCCCGCCGCTCGGTCGGCTTGCGCGAGCTGGTCGGCCACCCCCTGCTGGTGCCGGCGGTCGGCACCAGCGTGCGCGCCATGGTCGACGAGGCCTTCGCCCTCTTCGGGCTGGAGATCGTCCCGGCCTACGAGGCGATGAACCTGACGACGCTGCTGGCGCTGGCCGAGGCCGGCTTCGGCGTCACCTTTGTGCCGCGCATCTTCGCCGTCCGCCTCGACCTGTCGCGGCTGCGGATGATCCAGCTCACCGGCCGGCCCATGCACCGCGACATCGGCATCGTGACGCCGCGCGGCCGCTCGCTCTCGCCGGCCGCCGCCGCCTTCCGCGACTTCCTCGGCGTCCGCTACGCCAAGCCCGGCCGCCATCGCCGGGCGGTCCCGGCCGAGGCGGAATCGGCTCGCCGGCAGGGGTCCCGGGATCCCCCGAAAGGGTGATACGGGCTCGCGAGGAGAAGCGTTATGGTGCCGACAGGCGGGCAGCGTCGGCACGAATTCAATCTTGCGGTTTGCCTCCAGCCGTTGGTTGCCGGGGCGAACGGACGTGCCAGTCTGTTCGATCTCCGCGTTGCATTCTCCACAACGCAATGTTCCTGGAGATGGCACATGAGGACGGCTCTTCGGCTTTGTTCGGGCGTTGGCCGGATTCTCGCCATCGGCACCATCGCGCTAGGGCGGATCGACATTCATCGCAGCCAGATCATGGCAGCGGCGAGATGGACGA
>CAZQOA010000071.1:0-25251 GCA_964594715.1 uncultured Rhizobiaceae bacterium
ATGGATTCCGCCGAACAGGGAAATGTTGTAGCCACCTTTGAAGGTGATCCAGCTGACGGCGGGCGAGAAGCTTGTTGCCGAGGCCGCCCTTGAACGCGTTCGCGCGCGGCTGGCCGAACTGGGGCGCAGCCATGATCCGATCGAGATGCAGTTCTCCTTGCCTGACCAGTGGTCCCGCAAGCTGTTCCTGGCGCTGTGCCGCCGCTACGGATTGAATCCTTACCGGCTCTATCGCCAGCGAGTGACGACCGTGATGCTGCGCGTACCGCAAAAGTTCGTCGATCAGGTCCTCTGGCCCGAGTTCCAGGAACTCAATGCAGCCCCGATGCAGTACCTTGACGAGGTCACGACCCGCGTCATCCGTGAGGAGGTGCACCGCGACACCAGCGAGGCCAGGGAGATCCAGCAAGCCCTGCCAAAGGCATGACAGCCGCGGCCATTACCGGATGCGTACGAACCTAGCGCCTCGGTTGCGTCGACGAAGCCCGCTGGATGGATAGCAGGGGTCGAGCGGCCGGCCCGGTTCGCCCAAACGCCAAAAGGCCCGCGCGAGGCGGGCCTTTTCACGTCGCTGGCCACTCAGTCTCTAGATTGCAGACTGATTGGCGGTGGGTGCAGTCCGGCGCGAACCGGTCTCCGTCCGGAATTTCCCTGTTCCACAGGGAAAATACAGGGAAAATCGCCAGTCTGGAGCGCACACTCAGATCCTCCCCGCCCGATTATATCGGGATATCAGTGCTTTATAAGCACCCTAGTTCACCATGGTGATGGGAGGAACAGGGAATTTTCGAACGCGTATCAGGGCATGGATTCCGCGGAACAGGGATCCACCTAAGGGCCCTGATAACCCCGCGCGGCGGCTCCAGTGTGAAACCGGCATGCGTTGTGGGTACCTTCAAGCACCGACAGTTTCCGATCCGCGTTCCGGCGTAGGTCCAAATCGGGAACCCGCAGCAGACGGCTCACCACGCAGGTGCCGGCCAGTAAATGCCCCTATTGAAGGTTTGTACGAATGTAGTTCGCATCCAGCCGAGCAGCGAAATAGTCGACGAATCGAACCGGTTCATAGATGGCAGGTCGGCCGACGCGGAACCGCGGCAGGCACTCGACCACGGCTTCCAGGTTGGGGTCGAAGAAGTAGGCGATCGAATAGCGATCGCGCTCGGGGGAGGCATTCACCACGCGATGCGGCGTGGAGTTGAAGACGTCGTTGGTCCAGCGCGCCAGCGCGTCGCCGATGTTGCAGATGAAGGTACCCGGGATGTAGGGCGCCGCCCGCCAGCCGCCGCCCGGCATCTGCACCTCCAGCCCCCCGACATCGTCCTGGGCCAGGATGGTGAGGAAGCCATAGTCGGTGTGCGGGTGGCTGCCATAGAGGTCTTCCGGCCGGTCGACGGGGGCCGGCGGGTAGTGGTTGAGGCGCAAGGCGGTGGCCGGCGGGGCGAAGCGCCGGCGGAAGAAACCGACATCCTCGCCGACCGCCAGCGACAGGGCCGGCAGCAGGCTTGCCCCCAGCCGCGCCACCGCGCCGTCATAGCGCTGGATTTCGGCGCGGAAGGCGGGGTCGTCCGGCCACTGGTTGGGACCTTGCAGCGGCATCCCGGCCAAGCGGCCCGGATCGTCCTCGGCCACCTCGTGGCGGACGAAGAAGGATTCCATCTGGTTGGGCCGCCGCGCTGGGGCGAACCGCGCGGACGCGGTCAGCTTCGCGGTGCCGAAGCCCATGTAGCCGCGGTGCCAGCGGTTGGTCGCCAGGGCCTCTTTCTCCGCCATCGGCCGGGCGTGGAAGCGGCGGTTGGCGGCAAACGCAGCGGCGATCCAGGCATCGGGGATGCCATGGTCGGCGATGTAGAAGAAGCCGGTGGCGTCGCAGGCCTGGCGGATGGCGTCGGCGACCGCCGCCACGTCGGCTATCGCCGCGCGGTCGTCCGGCCGGCCGAGATTGATGACGGGAAACCCCTGCGTTTGATCCATGCCGCCCCTCCCCTCAGCCGTAGCGCTGCCCACCCGCGAACCAGTCGTCGAAGGCGGGTGCGGTGCGGACGACGATGCTGCGCTTGCGCATGTAGCTGCGCAGTGCGTCCCACCCATTCTCCTTGCCGTAGCCGCTGTCGCCGAAGCCGCCCCAGACGGAGCGCGGATCGTTCTTGTGGTGATCGTTGATCCACACCACGCCCGCCCGCACCTCGGCCGCCAGGCGGTGGGCGCGGCCGACATCGCAGGTCCAGATCGCCGCACCCAGCGCGAAGTCGCTGTCGTTGGCGAGTGCCAGCGCCTCGACCTCGTCGCGGAAGGGGGTGACGGCGACGACCGGCCCGAACACCTCCTCGCGGAAGAGCCGCATGTCCGGCGTCACATCGGCGAAGACCGTCGGCGCCACATAGAAGCCGTCCGCCAGCGCCGGGGCGAGGTCGGGGCGTTCGCCACCCTGCACCAGGCGTGCGCCGGCCGCCCGGGCGGCCGCGATATGGTCGAGGCAGCGATCGCGCGACGCGGCCGAGATCACCGGGCCGATGTCGGTCGCCGGATCGTCCGGGGGGCCGACCCGCAATGCGGCCACCCTGCCCCGCAGCGTCTCGACGAACGCGTCATAGACGGGTTCGGCAACGATGAAGCGGGTGGCCGACACGCAGGTCTGGCCGGCCGCGACGAAGGCCGCAAACACCGCACCGGCAGCGGCTTCGGCGACGGGCACGTCGTCGCAGACGATGATGGGTGCCTTGCCGCCCAGTTCCAGGGTGCAGGGGATGAGGCGCTCTCCCGCGGCGGCGGCGACACGCCGGCCGGTCACGGTGCCACCGGTCAGGTCTATCTTGCGCACGGCAGGCAAGGCACAGAGTGCCGCCCCGGTGGCGCCCGCTCCGGTGACTACGTTGACCGTTCCTGCCGGCAGCCCCGCCTCGCGGCACCAGTCGGCGAACACCAAGGCCGAGACCGGCGCCAGTTCGGACGGCTTGACGACGCAGGTGTTGCCGGCAGCCAGAGCGGCAGCCAGCTTCTTCACCAGGATGAGGATCGGGTGGTTCCACGGCGTCAGCAGGGCACAGACGCCAAGCGGCTCGTACTGCGTCAGCGTCACGATGCCGCCGCGCACGCGGTTCGATTCACCCTCCAGCCCGGCGGCGATACCGCCAAAATACTCCAGCCATTCCGGGATGCGGCCCATCTGCGCCCGCATCTCGCGGATCGGCCGCCCGGTGACCGCCGATTCCAGCTCCGCCAGCGCGCCGATGCGCGCGCGGACGAGGTCGGCCAGCGCCCGCAGGTGGCGGCCGCGATCGAGCGCGTCCGTGCGCCGCCAGTCGGCGAAGGCGCTGTTGGCGGCGTCCACGGCGGCCGCGACGTCGCTGTCATCGGCGACCGGCACATGGCCCAGCAGCATCCGCGTTGCCGGGCTGTGGACGGCTATCTCGTCAGTCCCGTGCGCCGGGCACCACTGCCCGCCATAGTGGAGCATGCCGCGCGGGATGATCTGGCCCTGGCTCATTGTCGCTTCCTCGTCAGGCGGCCTCAGAAGGCCGCGGCGTCCAGTTCCATGATCCCGGCGGCACCGAGCGCGATGCGCCGGCCGAGCAGCGCCGTTTCCGGCAAGGTGCGCCCCATGTAGAAGCGGCCGACCGCCAGCTTGCGGCGGTGGAAGGCGGGATCGCCGCTGCCGGCATGGAGCGCGCGGGCCGATACCGTCGCCATACGCGCCCACATCCAGCCGACCACCACCAGCCCGAACAGGCGCAGATAGTCGGTGGCCGCCGCGGCCGCCTCGGTCGGCGCGGTGCCGACCTGCCCGCCCAACCAATCGCTCGCCCGTCGGAGGTCGCTCAGCGCGGATTCGAGGGCGTCACCGAAGGGTGCTGCTGCCGGGACGGCGCGGCTGCGGATGGCCGTGTCGGCCATCTCGTCCAGCAGCGCCCGCAGCGTCCGGCCCTCGTCCAGCGCCAGCTTGCGGCGGACGAGGTCGAGCGCCTGAATGCCGTTGGTGCCCTCATAGAGCTGCGTCACGCGGACATCGCGCACGAACTGCTCGATGCCGTATTCTCGGATATAGCCGTGCCCGCCATGGCATTGCAGTGCCAGGTTTGCTGCCTCGAAGCCACGGTCGGTGAAATGCGCCTTGATGACGGGGGTCAGCAGCGCCGCGCGTTCGTCGGCGCGCCGCCGCTCGCCCGGGTCCGGATGCAGGCGCGACAGGTCGATCTGCATGGCGACCCAGAGGCCCAAGGCTCGGGCACCGTCGGCGAAAGACCGCTGCGTCAGCAGCATGGCGCGCACATCGGGATGGCCGATGATCGGCTGCGGCTCGCCGCCCGGTTCGGCGCTGGGGGCCCGGCCCTGGTGGCGCTCGCGGGCGTAGCGGGCTGCATTCTGGCAAGCGACCTCGGCGATGCCGAGCCCCTGGAGGGCAACCCCGAGGCGGGCGTCGTTGACCATGGTGAACATCGCCTGCAGCCCGCGATGGGGCTGGCCGACCAGTTCCCCCACCGCGCCCTCATAAACGATGACGCCGGTGGGCGCCGCGCGCAGGCCCATCTTGTGTTCGAGCGAGGCGCAATGGACGGCGTTGCGCGCGCCAGGCCGGCCCCCAGCATCCGGCAGGTGCTTGGGCACCAGGAACAGGCTGAGGCCACGCGCGCCCGGCGGCGCGTCGGGCATGCGCGCCAGCACCAGGTTGACGATGTTGTCCGCCAGGTCGTGCTCGGCGTTGGTTATGAAGATCTTGCTGCCGTGCAGGCGATAGAGGCCATCGGCTGCCAGCTCCGCCCGCGTGCGCACGCGCCCCAGGTCGCTGCCGGCATGGGCCTCGGTCAGGTGCATGGCGCCGGTCCATTCACCCGACGCCAACTTCGGCAGATAGAGCCGCTTCTGCGCATCGGTGCCATGGGCGGCGATCGCGGTGAAGACCGCCTCGCTCAGCTCGATATAGCCGCTGAAGGCGAGGTTCGCGCCGGCCAGCATCTCGTAGAAGGATTCCGCCAGCACCCCCGGCAGCCCCTTGCCGCCATGCTCGGGGTCGAAAGCGAGCCCGATCCAGCCACCGTCGGCAAAGGCCCGGTAGGCCTCTCGGAAGCCCTTGGGCGTGAAGACCGATCCGTTCTCCCAACGGCACCCCTCGGCGTCGCCCGACTGGTTCATCGGCTGCGCCACGCCCTCGCAGATGTCGGCCGCCCCGCGCAGGAAATCCTGGATGAAGTCCGGCGACAGGTGGCCATAGGCCGGCAGGTTGGCGAGACGCTGAACCTCCAGCACCTCGGTCAGGACATAGGCAAGGTCGTCGACGGGGGCGGTGTAGGTCGGCATGGCGTCCCGTCTCAGGCGCGGTCGGCGAGCTGCGCCAGCAGCTCGGCCAGCACCCGGGTGCCGGCCGCCAGGTCACCCGGCAGGGTGGCCTCGGCCTCGTTATGGCTGATGCCGCCCGCACACGGCACGAAGATCATGGCCGACGGGCAGACCATGTGCAGGTTTCGCGCGTCGTGGCCGGCGGCGGACGCCAGCGCCATCGACGCCAGGCCAAGGCGGTCGGCAACGGCCCGGGTCGCATCCTGCATCGCCGGTGGGAAGGCGAGCGGAGCTGCATCGACCAGCGGCGCGACGGTCACCGTGCAGGGACCGGCATTGGCCTGGCAGATGCTTTCGACCGCGGCACCGAAGCTGTCCAGCGTGGCGCCGTCGGGGTGCCGCAGGTCGATGGAGAAATCGGCCCTGGCCGGCACGACGGATGGCGCGTTGGGCTCGACCTGGATGCGGCCGACGGTGAAGCGCACGACGTCGTCGGCATCGACGACGGCGCGATGCAGCGCCGCGATCATCACCGCCGCCGCCGCCAGCGCATCACGGCGGCGGCGGCGCGGCGTCGTGCCGGCGTGGGCCTCCTCGCCGCGAACGGAAACCTTCCAGGTCTTCTTGCCCTGGATGCCGGTGACCAGACCGACCTGATGCCCGGCCGCTTCCAGCTCCGGGCCTTGCTCGATATGGGCTTCGACATAGGCCGCGACCGGGAAGCCGAGCGGCCGGCGCGCCATGTCTGGGAATGCGGCCGCCAGTCTCGCCAGCTCGGTGTCGACGCTGATGCCGACGGCATCGACCACCGGCAGGATCGTCTCCAGGGCGCGGACGCCGGCGAAGGCCTCCGACCCCATCATGCCGGGGGCGAAGCGCGAGCCCTCCTCGTTGGTCCAGGCGACGATGTCGATGGCGCGGCGCGGCTGGTGGCCGGCGGCGCGCATCGCCTCCACGGCCTCCAGTCCGGCCAGCACGCCATAGACCCCGTCATATTTGCCGCCGGTCGGCTGGCTGTCGATGTGCGACCCGGTCAGCACCGGCGGCAGGGTCGGATCCCGGCCGGGAAGGCGCAGGAACAGATTGCCGATGGCATCGGTCGATGCCTCCAGTGCAAGCGCCTCGGCCCATCCGAGCAGCATGCGCTTGGCCGCGATCTCCTCGTCGGACAGGGCCTGGCGGTTGACGCCGCCGCGGGCGGTCGCGCCTGCCTGCGCCAGGGCTTCATGCCGGTCCCACAGGCGGCGCTCGTCGACCGACGCTGCCACCCGGCCGAACGCGGTCATGAGCCGGCGGTCCGCATGATCTGGTCGGGCCTGGCCCGCGGATCGCGCGGCGCCCAGCGCCCAGCCTCGACCGCATCCAGGAAGTCGCTCAGGACGGAATTGAACAGTTCCGGCTCCTCCAGGTTGGCCGCATGCCCGGTTTTGGGCAGGATCAGGAGGCCGCAGGCGGGGATGGCCTTCTTCAGGAAGACGCCCGGCTGGATGCAATGGTCGTCCTCGTCACCGACGACGACCAGGGTCGGCGCCGCCATCCGGGCGAAACGGTCGGCCAGGTCATAGAGCGACGGCCGCCTGGCCTGGACGCCGCGCATGGTGGCCGATGCACCCACCGCCGAATGCTGCGCCAGGCGCTCCACGAACTCGCGCCAGCCGCGTGGATCCTTGTTCTGGAACTGCACGCGCGACGCACCCGAGCCGTAGGTCTCGGCGAAGCGTTCCGCCCCGATCTCCTCGAAGTTGCGGGCGACCGTCAGGGAGACGTCGCGGAAATACTCCTCATGCTGCTTCTCGGCACCGTAGCCGGCACCCGCAGCCACGATCGACAGGGCGCGGTCGGCATGGTCGAGGCCGAAATGCAGGGCGGCGAACCCACCCATCGAGCAGCCCACGACATGGGCGCGGTCCACCCCGGCGGCATCCAGCACGGCCGCGATGTCGGACGCCGCGATCGCCTGCGAATAGGCCCCCGGATCGTCCGGCACGTCGGACGGCGGGTACCCGCGAGCGGCAAACGCAATGCAGCGGCGGGTGCGCGCGAAGCGGCGCACCTGCGGCTCCCACGAGCGATAGCTGTCGCCGAACTCATGCACGAAGATGATGGGCGTGCCGGTGCCCGTCTCCTCGAAATACAGGCGCACGCCGTCGCCCGCGGTAGCGAAGCCCATCGCCCCCTCCTCAGAACAATTCCGCCCTCAGAACATTTCCGGCGGGGCGTTGAGGCTGCGCGCCTCCTCCACCATGGCCGGCAGCAGGTCGCAGAATTCCCGTACCCATTCGGCCGGGACCGAGGTGCTCACCTTCACGAAACGATCGCCGAACCGCTGCGTGTGGTAGGCACCGTGGCGGATCATGATCTTGCGCCGGCGATAGACCTCGGCCAGGGATTCCGGACGGATGCCGGCGGCATGGGTCTCGATCACCAGGAAGTTGCCGTGCGAGGGATATACGGGGATGCTGAGGCCGGGTGTCTCCTGCACGCGGGCATGGATCGCCGCCTTGTTGGCGTCGTCCAGCGCCCGCACCTTGGCCATCCATTCCTGCTTCACGGCCAGCCCCGCCATCGCGCCGCGCTGGGCGACGACGCTGGCGCCGAGTGCGGCGTTCGACAGGCCGGCCAGTTCGGCGATCAAAGCCGGGGCGGCGACCAGCGCGCCGATGCGCATGCCCGCCAGGCCCAGCCACTTGGAGAAGCTGACGGTCATCACCGCGCCCTCGGGCATGGTCGCCAGCACGGGATACGGCTCGGCCGCGAAGTCGCGATAGGTCGCGTCCTGGATCAGCAGCGCGCCGACGCTGCGCGCGATCGCCGCGAACGCCTCGATCTCGGCCTGGCTGTAGGATACGCCCAGCGGATTGTTGGGATCGACGAGGTAGATGACGCGGGTGCGTTCATCGACCTCGGCCGCCAGCCGCTCGGCGGTCAGCCGGTACCCTACGGCGGGGTCGAAGATCGGGATCTCCACCACCTCGGCACCGGCCTGGCGGGCGAAGAGGCAGGGCCATTTCCAGGTCGGGTCGGTGGTGACGAAGCGGCTGCCGGGGCGACAATGGGCCTTCACCAGCAGTGCCAGGGCCGACACCCCGCCCTCCGTCACCAGCGCTTCCGCGCTGCCGGCGGCCAGGCCCAGATCCTCCACGATCGCATGCCGCAGCGCCTCGAAGCCGAGCGGCGGCGCATAGGCGTGAAACTCCTCGCCCTCGATCGAGCGGGCCATGGCCCGCAGCACGTCGGGATGGGCCGGGACATGATTGGTGTTCTGCCCGAGCCAGCGCAGGTCCGGCGTGGCGAACAGGTCGTCGAAATGCCGGTTGCGCACGGCAGCAGTGGACATGGCGGGGGTCCTCGCGGGCTCAGATGATCGAGCCGCGCGACGCGATGCCGCCGTCGATGGTGACGATCGTGCCGGTGATGTAGCCAGCCCGCGGAGAGGCCAGGAACACCATGAGGTCGGCCACCTCCTCCGCGCTGGCCGGGCGGCCACCCGGATAGAGCTTGAACAGTTCCTGCCAGCGGCTGTCATCGCCCCAATTGTCGACGGCGCGCCGCTTCATCAGCTTCACCATGCGGTCGGTCGCGACCGGCCCCGGATTGACGCCGACGACGCGCACGCCGTGGTCCAGGCTGACGCCGCCCAGCGCCCGGGTGAAGGACATCAACGCGGCATTGCCGGTACTGCCGGCGATGTAGTTGGCATCCCAGTTCTCGCCGGAATTGCCGATGTCGTTGACGATGACGCCGCAACCGCGCTCGGTCATGCCGCGATAGATGGCCCGCGTCAGGTCGATATAGCCGAACACCTTGAGGTCGAAACCGCGCCGCCAGGCGACGGCATCGACAGCGTGGAGCGGGCCGGCCGGAATGTCGCCGGCATTGTTGACCAGGATGTCGACGGCACCGCAGCGATCGGCCAATTCGACCATGCTTTCCGGCGTCGATAGGTCCATCACATGAATCTCGACCGCAACGCCGTGGGCGGCACCGATCGCATCCTTGGCCTTGGCCAGCGCGGCGCCGTCCCGCGCGGCCAGATGCAGCGCGCAGCCTTCGCGGGCGAAGGCCTCGGCCGTCGCCAAGCCGATCCCCTTCGACGCACCGGTGACGAGGACGGACTTTCCTTCAAGGTCCAGCTTCAAGAACGGTCTCCCAATGCATCTTCGGTGGCAGGGGATTCTTCGGTCACGGCGCGGGCCCGGCGCTCGCCGGGCGCAGGACGGCTGATCGCGAGCGATGCGATGAAGTCCGACAGGTTGTCGCCCAGGAGATTGACGTGGTCGCGCAAGCTACGGCGCGCCGCCTCGCCGTCATGGCGGCAGATGGCGTCGATGACGGCGGCATGCTCGCGGATAGTCGAGGCGACCCGGCCCGGCAGGTAGGTCACCTGGCGGCGATAGGCACCGACGCGGGTGCGCAAGGCGCGGGTCTGCTCCGCCAGGAAATCGTTGCGCGCAGCGTCGTAAATCGCCTCGTGGAACTCGCGGTTGATCTCATAGAACTCCAGCGGCGACACGCGGTCGCCAGCAGCGATCAGGCGCTCGTGCAGGGCGGCCAGGTTAGCCTTCTCCTCGTGGGTAATGCGCCGCGCGGCCAGCTCGCCGCACAGCCCCTCCAGCTCGGCCATCACCTGGAACATCTCAATCAGGCGCGGAATGTCGATGATGCCGACGGTGGCGCCCTGGCGCTGGCGGACATCCACCAGGCCGCTGGCCGCCAGCGCCCGGATCGCCTCGCGCACCGGCGTGCGCGACACGCCGAACCGGTCGGCCATCTCCTGCTCGTCGAGCCGTTCGCCTGGCCGCATCGCACCGGTGACGATGGCCCGTTCAAGCTGGGAACGGATATTTTCCGCGATGGTGGAGCCGGTCGGATGGTCAGTCATGTATGCAATAGTCTCACTTCTGCATTTCCGACCGCAGAGCCTGCTTTACTGCAGTTGATCGGCCACTTTCGGCGCTTCTTAGGGATTTTTGCATTCCTGAGGCGGATGCATGTTGCGCCTTCGCGTCGGTCCATGTCAATGTTCACGAAGCATCTTGTCTTCATATAACGGCTTTTTGCATACAACAAACATAAAACGGGAGGCTGGCATGGCTGGAAAGTTGGGCAGGCTCGTCGCGGCCGCATTGGCTGTCGGGATCGTCGCGGCGGCGACGGACGCGATTGCAGTGGAGGCCGTCTCGGTTCGCCTGAAATGGGTGGCGCAGGCGCAGTTCGCCGGCTTCTACGTCGCCAAGGCGAAGGGCTTCTACGCGGCCGAGGGGCTGGACGTGACGGTTAACCCGGGCGGCCCGAACCTGAACGGCGAAACGCTGGTGGCATCCGGCGCCGATCATTTCGCCCTGGCCGGCGGCATTGAGAACCTGCTGGCGAGCCGGGCCAAGAACCTGCCGATCACCGGCATCGCGATGATGCTGCAGCGGACGCCGTCCGCCTACGTCGCCTTCAACGATTCGGGCATCAAGTCGCCCAAGGACTTCAAGGGCAAGAAGGTCTCCACCTTCTTCACCGGCGCCCACAACACGCTCTATGCCGTGCTGGCGAAATTCGATGTCGGCGCCAATGATCTCAGTGTCGTGCCGCAGGCGGTCTCGATGGCGCCCTTCATCGACCGCCAGATCGACGTCGCCACCGTCATGCTGTTCAACGAACTGAACGTGCTGAAGGCGCGCGGCGTGAAGGACTTCACCGTGTTCCGCGCCGAGGATTACGGCGTCAGCTTCCCCAGCGACACGCTGATCGTGAACGAGAAGCTGATCGCGGAGCGGCCGAAGACAGTGCAGGCATTTCTCAATGGGTCGATGCGTGGCTGGAAGTACGCCGCCGCGAACCAGGAAGAGGCGGTCGACATCGTGATGAAGGCGGCATCCGGCCTCGACCGCGCCCACCAGCTCGGCATGCTGGCCGAATATTCCAAGCTGATGGTGGCCGACCTCGGCACCAGCCAGGGTATCGGCGCCATCGACCTGACCAAGCTGGAAGCCGTCCGCCGGTCGCTCATCGAGCGCAAGGTGCTGGATGCCAGCGTCCAGATCGGCAGCGCGCTAGAGCCGAAGTTCTGGAACGCCGTCCCGGCGGAATACAAGAAGCCCTGACCTCTACCAATCCACAACCTCGAAACCGGGAAGCAGCAGAGCAGTGCAGGGAATGACCGATCCGGCGAGCGACGCCATCATCGAGCTTGCCGGCATCTCCAGGACGTTCGGTGGCGGTGCGGACCGTGTCGTGGCGATCAATGGCGTCGATCTCCAGGTCGGCCGGGGGGAGTTCGTCACCCTGGTCGGCCCAAGTGGCTGCGGCAAGAGCACACTGTTCAACATCGCCGCCGGCCTGGCCGATGCCGATTCCGGTGGCCAGATCCGGTTCGGCGGCCAGCGCCATGCCGGCCGTGACCTGCTGGGCAAGGTCTCGTTCATGCCCCAGCGCGACCTGCTGCTGCCCTGGCGCCGGGTCATCGACAACGCCATCCTGGCCCTGGAGGTGGAGGGCATGCGCCGGGCGGATGCCCGCCACAAGGCCATGGCCATGATGCCGGAGTTCGGCCTGGCCGGCTTCGAACGGCACTACCCGCACCAGCTGTCGGGCGGCATGCGCCAGCGCGTGGCGCTGATCCGCACCTTCCTCTTCGAGCGCGACCTGATGCTGCTGGACGAGCCGTTCGGGGCGCTCGACGCCCTGACACGGACCATGATGCAGCGCTGGCTGCTCGATGTCTGGCAGCGCCACCGGCGCTCTATCCTGTTCATCACCCACGATGTCGACGAGGCGATCTTCCTGGGAGACCGGGTCGTCGTGATGACGGCCCGGCCAGGTCGCATCAAGCTCGACGTCGCGGTCGACCTGCCGCGGCCGCGACCGGCACACCTCGTCACCTCGCCCGAATTCCTGCGCATCAAGAGCACCCTCCTCGATGCGATCGAGGAAGAAAGCATGAAGTCGTTCACCATGGCCGGCCACTGACGCCATGACGCGCGGCCGCACCCTGGCGCTTCAGACCGCGACCATCCTCGCCTGCGTGGCATTGTGGGAGGCGGCCGCGCGCATCTGGGGTGGGCCCTATTCGGTGATGCCCGCCGTCTCGGCGGTGCTGGCCGATATGGTCGTCAATCATGTCGCCCTTGCTCGCGGCATCCTGCGCACCCTGACCGAGACGGTGCTGGGCTTCGCCGCGGGTGCCGCCTTCGGCTTCCTGGCCGGGGCCGCGTTTGCTCAGTTCCGTCTGCTGGAGCGCCTGCTGCTGCCGCTGTTGGTGGTGTCGCAGACGGTTCCGGTCATCGCCTTCGGCGCGCTGGTCGTCATCTGGTTCGGCAACGGCATCCTGTCGAAGGTGGTGATCGCCTTCTACCTCACCTTCTTCCCGGTGACGGTGAACACACTCCGCGGCCTCATGTCGGTCGACCCGCAACGCGTCGACCTGATGCGCAGCTTCGGCGCCTCGCCCTGGACGCTGTTCTGGCGCCTGCGGCTACCCTTCGCCCTTCCCGCCATCATGGCCTCGCTGCTGCTGGGCGTCAGCCTCAGCCTGGTCGGGGCCATCGTCGGCGAATGGTTCGGCGACACGGTCGGCCTCGGCATCATGCTGGTGCAGGCCATGTATGCCGAGAACATGCCGCAGCTGTGGTCGATCGTGGTCGCCTGCGGCGTGCTCGGCGCCGGGCTCTATGGCATCCTGGCCGCCATCGAGCGGCGCTTCGTGTGGTGGGGGCGCGAGCTGTGAACGCACTCTCCCGCATCGCCTATCCCGTGACCGGGCTGCTGGTCATCGCCTTCGTGTGGGAGGCGTCGATCTTCGTCTTCCGCATCCCGACCTTCGTTCTGCCCAGCATCCCCAGCATCGCGGTCGCGCTGTGGAACGATTTGCCGGCACTGCTGGCGGGCTTGGGCGTCACCCTGTATGAAGCCGGGACCGGCTATGTCCTGGGCGCCGTGGCGGCGATCCTGCTGGCGCTGCTGTTCGTACTGATGCCGCTGGTCGAACGTGCCGCCATGCCGATCGTCGTCGCGATCAATTCCGTGCCCGTCGTCGCCTACGCGCCGGTCGCCCTGGTGGCGCTGGGCATGGGCTCGGCCTCCAAGATCGCGATGGTGGCGCTGGCCGCGGGCTTCGCCGTCTTCGTCAACGCCATGAATGGGCTGAAGGCGGTCGATCCGGCCGCGGTCAACCTGCTGCGCAGCTTCGGCTCCGGCGCGCTCAGGACCATCTGGATCCTGCGCCTGCCGGCCGCCCTTCCCGCCATCGCCAGCGGCCTGCGCGTGGCCGTCGTGCGCAGCATCATCATCGCTATCGTGGCCGAGATGCTGGGCGCCTACGCCGGTCTTGGCCAGATCATCTACCTCGCGACACAACAGGTCGACTTCCTGCGCGTGTGGGCGGCGATCGTGCTGGCTTCGGCCGCCAGCATGGCGTTCTACGGCCTCTTCGCCTGGATCGACCGGCGCCTCGTGTGGTGGAAGTGAGCAACGAACCCCCATCCGGCAACCAGGAAGACAGCAGCATGAGCGAGCCCCAGCGCAAATACGTCAAGGTCGTCAAGCAGGACGGCATCGCCTGGACCTACCTGAACCGTCCAGAGAAGCGCAACGCCATGAGCCCGGCGCTCCATCGCGAGATGGCGGCCACGCTGGACGAGCTGGAAGAGGACCCCGACACCAAGGTCGTCGTCATTGCAGGTGCCGGCGGCAACTTCTCGGCCGGTCAGGACCTGAAGGAGTATTTCCGCGCACTCGAAGGGAAGCCGGCCCAGGCCAAGAAGGCCCGCCTGGTCTCCAACGGCTGGCAGTGGGACCGGCTCTACATGTTCGACAAGCCGACCATCGCCATGGTCGAGGGCTATTGCGTCGGCGGGGCCTTCTCACACTTCCTGGCGACCGACTTCGCCATCGTCGCCGAGGATGCCACCTTCTCGCTCTCCGAGGTGAACTGGGGCATCCTGCCGGGCGGCATGGTCAGCAAGGCCTTCGCCGACGCCGTCCTGCTGCGCCATGCCCTCTACTACGCATGCTTGGGCGAGGCGTTCAACGGCAAGGAGGCCGTGCGCATCGGCATCGCCAACTTCGCCGTGCCGAAGGAGACGCTGGAGGACGAGGTCACCAAGCTTGCGAAGAAGCTGATGACCAAGAGTCCGGCCGCACTCCGCGGCACCAAGCAGGCGATCCGCATGGTGCGCCAGATGGGCTTCGCCGAGGCGGCCGACTACATGCAGGAGAAGAAGCAGGCGCTGCGCGTCGACGACGCCGAGCGGTCCTACCAGACCGGCCTGCAGCAGTTCCTCGACAAGAAGAGCTACAAGCCGGTCTACGAGCCCTTCAAGATGGGCACGCAGATCACCGACCAGCGCGACAAGTAGACCGCGCGACGACGACGGGCGGTGCGCTCGGTCGCGCCGCCCGCCTGGCCACTGATTCCCCTGGAGGACCCGCCCGATGCCCGGACCGCTCGACGGCATTGCCGTCGTAGAGCTGACCACGATGATCACCGGCCCGCTCACCGGCATGATGCTGGCCGACATGGGCGCCGACGTGGTGAAGATCGAGAACCCCGACGGCGGCGACCCGTTCCGCAGCTATGGCGGCGGCGCCTACAGTGCCCAGTTCTGCTCCTACAACCGCAACAAGCGCAGCTTGGCGATATCGCTGCGCACCGACCTCGGGCGGCAGGCGCTGGAGCGGCTGGTGCAGCGCAGCGACGTGCTGCTGGAGAATTTCCGCCCCGGCGTGCTGGACCGGCTGGGCTTCTCCGACGCTCGCTTGGTCGAGTTGAACCCGCGCCTGGTGCGCTGTTCGATCACCGGCTTCGGCGCCGACGGACCCTACTCCGACCGCCCCTGCTACGACGCCATTGCCCAGGCACTGAGCGGCATGTCGAGCCAGTTCCTGGACGCGGTGTCCCCGCGCCTGTCGGGCACCACCATCTCGGACAATGTCACCGGGCAATATGCCTGCTATGGCATCCTCTCGGCCCTGTTGGAGCGCGAGCGCAAAGGCGTGGCGCGCCGGGTCGAGGTGAATATGCTGGAAGCGACCATCGCCTTCATGCCGGAGCCCTTCGGCTACTGGACGCAGAACGGCGAGGTGGCCGACGC
The DNA here is from genome assembly GCA_964594715.1 of uncultured Rhizobiaceae bacterium. Classification (GTDB taxonomy): domain Bacteria; phylum Pseudomonadota; class Alphaproteobacteria; order ATCC43930; family Allostellaceae; genus Allostella. Next base: position 15,357 of record CAZQOA010000071.1, read on the forward strand.
CTACCTGCGCATCCGCAACTCCCAGGCCTATGCCTTCCGCTGCGCCGACGGCCGGATGGTGGCAATCCACCTGTCCTCGCAGCCAAAGTTCTGGGCCGGCCTGCTGGGCGCCATCGAGCGGCCTGACCTGGGAGCGGACGCGCGCTTCGCCACGCTCGAAGGCCGCATCGCCAACTACGAGCCCCTGCTGGCCGAGGCCGGGGTCGACTTCGCGCGCCAGCCGGCCGCCTACTGGTTCCAGCGCCTGGCGGAGTTCGACGTGCCGTTCGCCTCGGTCAATGACGTGACCGAGGTCTTCGCCGACCCGCAGGTGGAGCACCTCGATTCCTTCTACGACCTCACTCATCCCGTGAAGGGCGAGCTCGTTTCGGTCCGCCGGCCTGTTCGGCTAGACGGCAGCCGGGCCGACCAGCGCGCCGGCGCCCCGCCGATGTTGGGAGAGCATACCGAGGAGATCTTGCGTGAACTCGGGTTCTAGCGACGAAGCCCTCCTGCGAGAGAAGCTGCGCAAGATCGAGGCCTTGTTCGCCGGTGCGGGAACGGTGGGCGAGAAGCTTGCCGCCGAGGCCGCCCTCGAACGCGTTCGCGCGCGGCTGGCCGAGCTGGAGCGCAGCCAGGATCCGATCGAGATGCAGTTCTCCTTGCCGGACCAGTGGGCCCGCAGGCTGTTCCTGGCGCTGTGCCGCCGCTATGGATTGAAGCCTTACCGGCTCTATCGCCAGCGCGTGACGACCGTGATGCTGCGCGTTCCGCAGAAGTTCGTCGATCAGGTCCTCTGGCCCGAGTTCCAGGAACTCAATGCAGCCCTGATGCAATACCTCGACGAGGTCACGACCCGCGTCATCCGTGAGGAGGTGCACCGCGACACCAGCGAGGCCAGGGAGATCCAGCAAGCCCTGCCAAAGGCATGATTGCCGCGGCCGTTGCCGGTGCGCCCAAACGCCAAAAGGCCCGCACAAGGCGGGGAAAACAGCATGCCTGATCAGGGAATCATCAAGCTGCAACTGGGATCAACGCAAACCTAATTTCATGTGGGCCCCCGATCGCGCGACGGTCTAACGCGCCGACAATACGCGCCGCCGTCACCCTCAATGCAGTGGCCCGGCAGCCGCCATAGTTGTCGCAGCGCTTTGCCGTTCCTCGGCTCGTAGGACTTCGGCAATGCGCGCCATGTCGAGCTTCTCCTCGATCCTGCTACGCACAGCGACGGCCAGCTGATCCGGCGGGATGGCGGAAATGTCCGCATGGATCCAACCTTCGTAAGGAGGTTCAGTCATACGCATTCCCCACCCGACGAACACTTCCGGTTCCAATGGGATGACGGAGAAAGCAACCTCGCTGCGCTCCAGAATGCCGGCGAGAGTGCCGAGATAGTCGGCCAAGCCTGGTCGTGGGCGCGGCTGGGAGCCATCAAGGAACAGGTCATCGACGAGGATAAAAGTGATGCCGCGGCCACCTGCCGCATTCATGAGCGTCACGGCGTCCTGGAATCGGCGCAAAGGACTTTCCAAACCAACGGCAAGGCCGGTGGCGATCACCCTCGTTCCCGTGGGGTCGGCGATGCGGCGAAGTTGTGGAATCATCCCAGTATGAACCGTAAGCACCGACACGAGCCGTGCCTGGCCTTCGTGGCGGTCGCGAACTGATGCCGGTGGGACAAGTGACCCAGGTAACGGCCCATCCCCGGGAAGAGGGGGCCGGACCGACGCCGAGCCAGGAAACCCAAGCAAGGCCATCTCGTCTACGACCGCATCAAACTCGATTTCTCCGACGACAATCCCTCGCACCAGCACGTCAAACAGCCGCTCAAAAGATTCGGGAGAAAGAGGCATACTGACCTGCTGCATCAGGCGCCACCCCAGTTGGCGTACCGTTAACGGCCAATAATCCCGATAGCGATCAAGAATCTCTCGAGCGGTCTGATACAATAGGCGATCGTCCGGTGCGGAGTTGTCGCTCTTGCCAGTCCGGGACATTTCCTGCTCCCATACTCTAATCTACTGACACTTGCATCACGCGCGCCGATTCGCTTGCAACTCTCAGCTTTAACGGTCGGTGCGCTAGGATGCCTAAGACCCAATCGGTCGCGACGGCACGTCAACACAGCGCGGGTATGCCTGTGAGCCGCCGGTCGCTTCGGCCCCGTTGCTGCTGCGCCCGCTCCCTTGATCCCGATAATCCCGACGCTCGGTAAATGTGAGACCTCGGGTAGAGAATCGACAATGCGAGGGACAATCTTCCGGTCGAATATTGATCTGTCAAGGCGACCCGTAGTTATGTCCCGAATGCTCGCGCTGGAGGTATCGGAATGCGGCGCTCGATCGCGTGGTGTTCGTTCCTTTGGGGGCTGGCAGCTATCCCTGGCGCCGGCTGGCGCGCAGGTTCAGCCATCCCCCGCCGGGCAGGCCGAGCCGCTCAGCCCTTCCGACATCGCCTCAGTCCGACCGCATCTACAGCAGTTGCTTACCTCACGCTGCACCAACGTAGCTCAGGACGGGTTCGGCACTGGCTTCTTCGTCGGACCCACCCATCTCGTCACAAACCGGCATGTGGTCGAGAAGAGTAAAGACGGCTCGGTTTTGTTGGTTAGTCGCCGCTTGTCCGCGCCGCAGATAGGCGTCGTCGTGCACCGACGCCAGCCGGGCAGACCGGTGGACTTGATCTAGCGCTCGTCCGCCTGCGTTCGGGCACCGCTCCTGGTTATCTCAGTTTGGTGGCTCCGCCGGCCAAGCTCTCGGCCGTGGTTGCATCCGGGTACCCCGGAATGGTGATCAAGGGTGACGCCGACTTCCAGTCCCTGCTTCGCGGAGATGCCGACCGTTCACCGGATCTTAACCTGACACGAGGAGGTATTCAGCCCGTCCAATCTAACGATTCCGGTGTTCTCGTCATCGTACACACAGCGCCGATCATGAAGGGCTACTCCGGAAGGCCTTTGGCCGACGCCTGCGGGCGGTGGGGGTGAACACCTATACTAGTGTCGATCTAGCCCAAGCAGGGCGCGTCTCCTACGCCCACACCAGCGAGGCAATTGCCCGATTTGTACGCGAAGCGGGGGTGTCGCCAACTATTGAAGACCAATCCTGCGCGCAGGCTGACTGAGCCGGAACAATCCGGGACACGCGGTCGGCCCCATCGCCGCCGGCCAGCGTGTCAGCGCCATACAGCGAAACGCCTCGAACCTTTCGGCACGGGGCATCGTGCATCTCTGGTTGCGGGGGGATCCGCAACGACCTTTGCCGAACGCGGATCGTGCTTCGATGGCGGTCGTAGCCCCGTGCAGGGACGCTGCAGTCGCGGGGTTGGCCGGACTTTAGGCCGGCGCCACCCCCGGAGGACGCATTGCATTCAGCGCTGCCGAATCCAGATGGCGCACCTCAATACCGTTCGCCGCCACCGCCTCCCGCCGCCTTCCAGACACCACTCCGGCACAATTCCGGGCGGAACAGGAGCCGCCACTCCGCGGCGGCCCACGCGGCGGCCTGCTCGCCGATGCGACCTCCTGCCTCCTCCGGGCCATGCCAGCGCTGGCCGAGATGGCTGGGGATGCGGGCGGCGCAGCCGGCGCAGATGATCTGGGCGAAGACGCTCAACCACGGGCTCCGCTGTTCCCACGGCGTGTCCTCGGGAAATTCGCCCTGTATGCAGGCGATGCGCGTGGCCTCCTGCGTGCCGCCGCATTCGGGGCAGCGGAAGCGCTGCTCGTACTGCGCCATGGTCGGCATCGGCCGGTTGCGCAGCATGAGCCAGGCGGCATTCGACAGGCCGTGCTGGCGTATATGCTCGGCGGCCTGCTCCAAGACGGCGGCCTGGGCGTCGGTATCGCCCGTGGAGATTCCCCGGCCGAGGGCGGCCGCCCATGCACGGAGGGCCGGGTCCTGATGCCAGCGCAACGCCAACTCGGGGGCGTCCATCGCCACCATCTGCGGGCGGGCATCAGGGTCGACCTCGGGCTCCGGTAGCTCGCCCGGCCGCTCGTGCAGCAGGCGCAGGGCGGTAAAGGCCGCCTCGGCCGGTGTGTTCCACGCCATGCTCGCCCCCTCTCATTGCAGCCGATATACTACCATGGCGCGCCCTGCCACGGCGACACCAGGAGGAACGCGCTGCGCAAGGCCAAGGCCCGCGTCCACGACCTGTCGCGCTTCGTGAACGCGCAGGACGGGGTTATCGACATCGCGCTGGCAGAGCTGACGGCCGGACAGAAGCATACCCACTGGATGTGGTTCGTCTTCCCGCAGATGAGGGGCCTCGGTCGCTCATGGCGCGCCGAGGTCTATGCCCTGGGCTCGCTGGAGGAGGCGCGCGCCTACCTCGCCCATCCGATGCTGGGACCGCGCCTGGTGACGTGCGCCGGCACCCTGCTGGGGCTCGGCAATCGCACCCTGGAGGACGTCTTCGGCCCACTCGACGCGATGAAGCTCCAGTCCTCGATGACGCTCTTCGCCAAGGCCGCCGAGGACCGCGAGCCGATCTTCCAGGCGGTGCTCGACCGCTACTGTGCGGGCGAGATGAACCCACGGACGCTGGCGCTGCTGTAGGGCGGTGGCCCGGCTGGAGGACGACCAAAGGCGAACTCCATGACTGCCATGCTTCTCATCGCGACCAAGGGCGGACGCCGCTACGTCGAGGCCCGCGAGATGGTCGACAGGTTCCAGGCGTACCGCACGCTCGACGAGCAGTGGCAACGCCGCGAGCATCACCCGTAACCGGTAGCGGAGCCCCGCCCCATGCGTGAGCCCGACGAGCCGGGATTGCCCCCGCCCGAGCACCGCTACCCCGTCGACCCGGAAGGGCGCACCCTGACCGCTGCCTACGTCGCCGGGCGCGGCCCCGATGGCGTAGATCGGGCGCTGTCGCCGGCCGCCACCAGCGAAGCGCTATCGGCGCTGGTCACCGTGCATGCCCGTCTATCGCCCGCGCGGCTGGGTCCTATGTCGGTGACGGAGATCGCCTACACGCAGCCGCCGTACGGCGCGATCATTGGGGTCTGGGTCGATGGCGCACGTAGCGACGAGGATCTGCACTCGGCTCGTCAGCACGCGCTGGGCCACGTGCTTGGTCAGCGAACGGGACTCGCCCGCACGCTCGCCCGGGACCCAGTGCTGCGAGCCGATGCCGAACGAGTCTCCATGAGTTTGCGCGGATGGCAGTGGGAGGAGGGAAGGGCCACCGCTTACCTGCGGGCGCCGGCGGAGCTGGCCACCGACCTCCTCCACGCCTATATGGGCAATCCCGCCTGGACGCGCGAAACCTGGCCGCACTTGGCCAAGCTGGTGCGTGACCATGTGAACGACGACAGCAGGACACGCCACGGCGACAGCTCGGACGACGGGTCGGGTCCGGGCCGGTCACGCTCCGGCCGGTGGCAATGGCGCTGGCGATGGCCATGGCGACGATAGGCCCCCTGGCAGCGGCGGGAGGGGCGGCCATCACACCCCTCCGCGTCGATACGGTCGCCGTCAGCTTCGCGCCCTGCGACGCCGGCTGGCAGCCCGTCGCCATCAGCGCTGGCAGAAGGGAGACGCGCTTCGAGGCGAGCCATTTCCTCGACCCGTTCCCGGAGATCCTGGATTGGCTCGAGGTGATCGCCGCCGGGGGCGATGGCGCCGTCTTGGTTGATTGCGAAACCAGCGAGGCGCATATCGAGGCCCGGTCCGACGACAATCCCGCAATGGTGTTCATCGCCGTCGCCCACCGCGCCGCGGCCTGGGGCAGCGAGGCGGAGCTGCCCTTCGATCCGCCGGAGCTGGCAATCCTGATAGCGCGCCGGGTTTTCGTCGCCGCCTTCTACGGCGCGCTGCGCGCGTATGCGCTGTGTGACGACTACCGGCCCGGGGAATGGGCTGCGGTGATGGTCGGTGCGGACCTTCGGAGCAAGGGCATCGACGTGGGCGCGGCGGAGCTGGCGGCGTGGGACGCCGCGCGGCTGCAGGCGTTCCTAGCAAAGCTCTACAGCGTCGACTACGTCACCTTTCCCGGAACGTCTAGCAAGCGCGCTGCGATAAGGCGTTTCGTAAAGCTGTCGATGGGTGAGACGGTGAGCGGCCGCATCGTGCGCACGCCGCGCCCCATGTTCGATCTGCCCGACGACTGGGATGGGCTGCCCTTGACGGACCGAGCCGTCTGGACCCGGGCGCTGCTGGAGGAGGCGAGGATCAATTCCTGGGCCGCAGCCGACCTCCGCACGCTGCGCTCGGGTACGCTCGACGCCTTCCTGGGGGAGACGGTGCCGACGACGGCCTGATGCCGGTATGACCAGGGTGGCGGACGAAGCCTGCTCTCGCAGGAAACCTCTAGAAGTCGTTGAAGCGGTCGGCCCACACGGCGCGACCTCACAACCAATTCGGGTTGAATCCCACGAACCCTCGCTCTAGAACCTGCGCCCCGTCGAAACCGTGATGGCTCGGCGGGGCGCTTCCGCGTGTGCGGCAGCGAGTTCCCGGAGAAGGAGGATCGCCATGAGCGATCGCAAATGGACCTACGTCGAAACGCGCGGTGTTCCACTCAAGATGTGGACGAACGGCGTACCGGTCGAGGATCGCGCTGAGCAGCAGCTCCGCAACGTTGCCGGCTTGCCCTTCGTGCATGGCCATGTCGCAGTCATGCCCGACGTGCATCTTGGCATGGGCGCCACCATCGGCTCGGTGATCCCGACCAAGGGCGCCATCGTGCCGGCAGCGGTCGGCGTGGACATCGGTTGCGGCATGGTCGCAGCGATGACCAATCTCGTCTCGTCGGATCTGCCCGACAATCTGGCAAGCATCCGCACCGCGATCGAAGCTGCGGTACCGCACGGCCGCACCGACAATGGTGGCCCGGCCGATCGCGGCGCGTGGGGCAACCCGCCGGCGTCCGTGGTCGAGACCATGGCGGCGATCGAGCCCCCTCTGCGTGCGATCCTGGAGAAAAACCCGAAGGTCTCCGGCCGGCATACGGCCGACCCGGTGCGTCACCTAGGCACGCTCGGGACGGGCAATCACTTCGTCGAGGTCTGCCTGGATGAGGCCGATCGCGTCTGGGTGATGCTGCATTCGGGTAGCCGCGGCATCGGCAACCGCATCGGGACCTATTTCATCGAGCGAGCGAAGAAGGAGATGGAGCGCTGGTTCATCACGCTGCCGGATGCCGACCTGGCCTACCTGGCGGAGGGCACGCTGGCATTCGACGAGTATGTCGAGGCGGTGGGCTGGGCGCAGGACTTCGCGCGCACCAACCGCGACCTGATGCTGGCCGCGACGATTCGCGCGATCGAGGCCGAGATGGGGCGGCCGATCTCTTGGGGCATGGTCGCGGTCAACTGCCACCACAACTATGTCGCCAAGGAGAACCACGGCGGCGCCAACGTGTGGGTGACCCGCAAGGGAGCCGTCAGGGCGCGCGCGGGTGACCTCGGCATCATCCCCGGCAGCATGGGCGCACGCTCCTACATCGTCCGCGGCAAGGGCAACCCGGAGAGCTTCTACTCCTGCTCTCACGGTGCCGGGCGAGCGATGAGCAGGACGGCGGCGCACAAGCGCTTCACGCTGCAGGACCATGCTCGGGCGACCGACGGCGTGGAGTGCCGCAAGGATGTCGGTGTCCTCGACGAGACACCCGGCGCCTACAAGTCGATCGATGCCGTCATGGCCGCGCAGACCGACCTCGTCGACGTGGTGCATGTGCTGAAGCAGGTGGTGTGCGTGAAGGGGTAGAGGCGGGCGGCGGGGCTCGCGTGACGGGCTCGGCCGATGCCGATGGAGGGATGATGAGCGACGAGTTGCAGAACGTGTCGAACCCGCCCTGGGCACGCGAAGTCGCGATGTCGAACGAGATCCTGCGCGGCCTCGTCGGGTCGACGGCGCACGGCACCGCGATCGACGGTCAGGATGACCGCGACGAGATGGGCATCTTCATCGAGCCCGCCAGATTCGTCTGAGGACTCGAGCCATGCGACCACTACATCCAGCGGGACCGCCCGGAAGGCGTTCGGAGCGAGGCCGGCGATCTCGACCTTGCGATGTATAGCCTGCGCAAATTCTGCCGGCTCGCCGCCCACGGGAACCCGAGCATCCTGCTCCTGCTATGGCTGCCGGAGCACATCACCTGCACGGCGATGGGGCAGCGGCTCGTGGCGCTGCGGGACGCGTTCGTCAACCGAAATGCGGGCGAACGATTCCTCGGCTATCTCACGGCGCAGAAACAGAAGCTGAAGGGCGAACGCAACAACACGACGAACCGACCTGAGTTGGTCGCCCGCTACGGCTACGACACCAAGTTCGCCATGCACTCGCTCCGGCTGGGCCTCCAGGGCATTGAGTTCATGACCGACGGACATATCTCGATGCCGGTCCGCGCGCCGGATCTCTCGACGTTGCGCGACGTCCGCCAGGGTCGCGTCGATTTCGCTCAGGCATTGCACCTGATCGAGGAAGCCGAGGTGCGGCTTCGTAGCGCCGTCGAGGATTGTCGGCGCGAGGTCGATGTCAGCACGATCGATCGCTTTCTGGTCCAGGCCCATCAGGAGCATTGGGCCACTCAGGCTGATTGCGGCCGAGCTGGATGAACGCGCCGACCCCGGCTCCATGCGCTGGGCTGTTGGAGGATCGTCACCGATGATTGATCGATATTGCGCTGGTGGCGTGCCCGCGCGACGGTGACCAAATGAGCGAAGACGAGGCGAGCTCCGAGCTGGAGACCGAACCCGAGCACGACTGGATCGGCGAAGACGGATACATCGCCGTCGCCGCCGAGAACTCGACCGACTGCCTGCAGGTGCGGGACGGATGTGTCGTCCTCGCCGACGAGGTGCCACTGGGGGAGGGCCTGCGCGCGCGCATACGCCTCTGGGCGCGGGTTTTCGACGACTACGGCGTCTATGGCGTGCCACTCAATCCTGCGGCATTCGATGCCGAGGGGTTGGCCATCGCCCGGGCGATCAAGGCTGAACATCCCGCTTGGACTGTCTTCTACATGGAATGGTTCCTTACCACCGTTGGGAGGGGCGCGACGCGAGAGCAGTACTTCTTCGAGGTGACCGGCGGCCCCACCGCGCCCCCTCCCGACTGGGCACCCCCGGCGGCGTCGCCGCCGATGGCACACTACGACCCACGGCAGCCCGAACCATTCGCCGAGGATCTACCGCATGGCGACGAGCCGCCGCCGACCCCGGCACTGGCGACCGCCTCCAGTGACAACGAGGCGATGCGCAAGTGGTATCCGGTCATCGAGTATAGGCTGAAGTGCGACGGTCGCTACGTGGCCCGCGTCCGATCGAACGAGATTGCCCCATCCCGCGAGCAGAGGGTGCGTATCGTCGGTCCCGAGGAGATCGCGCTGAGTCCGGCGCTCGCTGCCCGCATCCGCGCCTGGTCGGCCCAGCAAGGTCGCCATGATCACGTCGCCATCCGGCACACCCCTCCCGCCCCCGACCCAGAGATCGTCGCGATCGCACGCGCAATCCAGGCCGAACAGCCGGAGTGGGCCGTCTCCTGGCTGGCGTGGGTCTCACGGCACACCGAGGAAGGAATCATCTGGAAGAAGTACTTTCGTTACATAGAGGAGCCCGGGTGAAGTGAACGGTCCACAGCGTGGCCACAGAGCGCCCGTCGGTCGCCGATCAGCCGACTGGCCCGAAGGAGTCGCGATCGACGGTGCTCTCGGTCGAGGAGGAAGCGGTCCTCATCGCGTTCCAAGGCTACCCGCCGCTCGGCTACACTCCCAGCGGGCGAACGCTGGTGATCGACGAGGAGGAAGCTGAGACTGTCCGCACCCTCTTTGCTCTCTATCTGGAACTCGGCAGCGTTCGGCTTCTGAAGGCGGAGGCGGACCGGCGTGGCATCGTCTCGAAGCGCTGGGTGACGACAACGGGCAAGGCCTGGGGCGGCAAGCCGAAATCCCGAGGCGCCCTCTACCACCT
>CAZQOA010000072.1:0-25180 GCA_964594715.1 uncultured Rhizobiaceae bacterium
ACCATCTTGGCCGCGCGCCGGGTGGTGCCGCCCGACTTGATGGCGCCCGCCGCGCGGTCGCCGATCTTCAGGAAGCTCATCAGGCCGGACGAGCGCCCGCCGCCGGACAGGCGCTCGCCTTCGCCGCGCAGGCGGGAGAAGTTGGAGCCGGTGCCGGAGCCGTACTTGAAGAGGCGCGCCTCGCGCACCCACAGGTCCATGATGCCGCCGTCGCCCACCAGGTCGTCGGCGACGCTCTGGATGAAGCAGGCGTGCGGCTGCGGCCGCTCATAGGCATTGGGGGAGGGAGCGGCCTCGCCGGTGCGGTGGTCGACATACCAGTGGCCTTGCGGCGGGCCATCGATGCCATAGGCCCAGTGCAGCCCGGTGTTGAACCATTGTGGCGAGTTGGGCGCGGCCATCTGGCGCGCCAGCATGTAGCGCATCTCGTCGAAGAAGGTCCGTGCGTCGGCCTCCTCGTTGAAATGGCCGCCCTTCCAGCCCCAATAGGTCCAGGTGCCGGCCAGCCGGTCGAACACTTGGCGGGCACTGGTCTCGCCGCCGATGCGCTCGGCCTTGGGCAGGGTCGCCAGGGTCGGCTCGTCGGCGGCACGCCGCCACAGCCACGACGGGACGTCATGCTCCTCGACCGGCTTCAGCGCCTTCGGCACGCCCGCCTTGCGGAAGTATTTCTGCGCGAGGATGTCGCTCGCCACCTGCGACCACTCGGCCGGAACCTCGATGTCGGTCTGCTGGAAAACGACCGAGCCGTCCGGGTTGCGGATCTCGCTGGTAGTCGTGCGGAAACCGATGGAGTCGTAGGGATCCTGTCCCTCGATCGTGAAGCGTCGCGCGATACGCATTCCCTTGCCCCCTCGGTATTGCGTGGTCGTCGGGCCTTCGCCGCTCCGACACATCCAGTGGTATCGACGCGGCGCGCCGACGCAAAATCTAGAACGTCGAGCGGCTGTGTCGCAAGCCCGGTCGGGCAAAATATCGGAAATAACTGGCCGCTAGAGAAATTAGCTTTGAACGCACGTCAAAATAACGCCGTAGGGCGCTGACTTTGTTCAATTTCGTCTGGCAGTGCGTCGGTGCATGGGCTGAGGCCAAGAGCGATCGCAGCCCCGGATCGTGCCGAAGCCAGGGCCGACGTGCAACTACATTTGGGCGATGTCGCGGAGGTTCCACGCCATATGTTGCAATTCTGCGTCAGCCGCCGCGTCGGTCCCGCAGTTGCAGCGCGACCAATGCGGCGATCACCACCGTCATCCCGGCCCCCTGCTGCGGCGTCACCGTCTCGCCCAGGACGGCGACCGCGAAGCCGACGGCGATGATCGGCTCGATATTGCCCAGCGCCGCCACCCGGAACGGGCCGAGCAGGCCGACGGCGTGGAAGATGCTGACGAAGCCCGCGGCGTAGACGAGGCTGGCGCCGACCAGCCCGACCCAGCCGAGGCCGGTGACCGGCCAGGCCGGCCCGCCCTGCGCGGCCACGACCAGCAGGTAGGCGGCGGCACCCGTCAGCACCGCATGGCCGTTCACGACCAGCGCGTCGGCGCGGCGCAGGACGCGGCTGGTCCACAGGATCGAGACGGTGCAGGCCACTGCCGCCAGGAGCGCCAGTCCCAGGCCAACCGGATCCAGCTCCCGCCCTCCTTGGAGATTGGGGCCACCCTCGAATCCGACCACCAGCGCGATTCCCGCGAAGGCGGCCAGCAGTGCCGCCGACCGCAGCAGGCTGAGGCGCTCGTCGCCCAGCAGGTGGGCCGCGACCGCGGTCATGGCGGGAAAGGTGAAGAAGACCAGTGCCGCGACGCTGACCGGGATGCGGTCGACCGCGGACAGGTAGCCGAAGGACATGGTCCCGGCGACCAGCCCGATGCCGATCGCCTGCCAGCGTTCCCGCGGGGCCAGGCGCAGCGGGCGCCCGAGTCGGCGCAGCAACAGGGTGGCCAGCATGGAGGCGATGGTGAAGCGCATCAGGATGGCGGTGGTCGGCGTGCTGCCGGCGTCGTAGGCGAGCCGGGCCAGCGTCGGCGCCATGCCGAAGCCGAAGCTGGAGACGAGGAGGAAGCCGATGCCGCGCCAGTAGCGCGATTCGGGCGGCTCGACGAAGCCGCTCACGGGTCGAAGTCACTCATGGGCGGTCGCCCGCGCGCAGCCGATGCCAGCGGCGGATCGACCGGCGATAGCCCTCGGGCATCGCCATGCCCTCGATCTCGGCCAGGCCGACCACGGCCAGGCGGTCATGCTCGGCCGAATGGGCAAGGCCGTCGAGGTTGCCGGCGGTGGCGCCATAGGTGACGATCACCACCGACCGGCCGGGCAGCACCGGATAGACCCAGCAATCCAGGATCGGTCCCAGCCGCGCCGCGATCGCCAGCTCCTCGCGGATTTCGCGCAGCAGGCAGTCCTCCGGCGTCTCCCCGGCCTCCAGCCGGCCGCCGGGAAGTTCCCACTCCGCGCGCTCGTTGCGCAGCAGGATGAAGCGGTCGCGGTGGGCCAGCACGGCCTTGACGGAGACCGGGTGGCGGCCGTCGAAGGCGGGCAGGCCGGGGGTGCGCGGGGCGGTGTCGGGCGGCATCGTTCCTGGCGGGAAGGGCGGCCGCACTTTACGCGGTCGGACGCCGGTGCCATAGTCCGGCCCTCCCATCAACCCTGAAGGCAGATTCGCGGACCGCTCATGACGCTGGGAACGCGCTTGTTCACTTGGCTGCGGGGCCGCGAGGTCGGAGTCGACCATCTCGGCAACCGCTACTACACCGAACGCAACCCGCGGGCCGGGCTGCGCGCCCGCCGCTGGGTGATGTACGAGGGCGAGGTCGAGGCGACCCGGGTGCCGCCGGAGTGGCACGCCTGGCTGCACTACACCATCGACGTCCTGCCTGGCGCCGGGGGCCAGCCCCAGCGCGCATGGCAGAAGGAACATCTGCCCAACCAGACCGGCACCGAGGACGCCTACCGGCCGCCGGGCCACGTCCTCCAGGGCGGGCGGCGCGCGCGTGCCACCGGCGACTATGAGCCATGGCGGCCGAGCTGAAGCTGCCGCACGCCCCTTCGGCCGGCGCCTCCCCCAGGTAGATCCCAATGAAGCACAATATCGTCGAGACGATCATCGGCGCCGTCGTTCTGGCGGTGGCCGTGGCCTTTGTCGTGTTCGCCTATTCGGCAAGCGGCGTCCGCGGGGTGAACGGCTACGAGGTGCTGGCCCGGTTCGAGCGGGTGGACGGGGTGGCGGTCGGGTCCGACGTCCGCATCGGCGGCATCAAGATCGGCTCGATCGGCGACCTGTCGCTCGACCCCAAGACCTATCTGGCGGTGGTCCGCCTCAGCATCGACCGGTCGGTCAAGCTGCCGGTGGATACCGTGGCGTCGATCTCCAGCACCGGCCTGCTCGGCGACAAGTTCCTGGCGCTGGTGCCGGGCGGCGACGAGAAGATGCTCGAGCCCGGCGGCGTCATCCAGTACACCCAGGCCTCGGTCAGCATCGAGAATCTGATCGGCCAGTTCATGTTCAGCCAGGGCGGCGCCGACAAGAAGAACGAAGCCCCGGCGGACGGCGCCAGGCCGGCAGCCCCGAAGCTGTGACCCGACGGTGACGAAGGTCCGGGCTGCCGTCGCGGCCTGCGCCGTGGCAGCCGTCCTGGCGGCGTCGCCGGCCCGGGCGGGCGAGGTCGCGGTCCTCCAGGCCCTGGACAAGATCCTCGGCCGGATCTCCACCTTCGAGGCCAAGGTCGGCGAGCCGACCCGGTTCGGCACCCTCTACATCACGGTCCGGGCCTGCCGCACGCGGCCGCCGGAAGAGCCGCCGGAGAGCACCGCCTTCCTGGAGATCGACGACGAGCGCCCGGGCGAGGCGCGCCAGCGCGTCTTCACGGGCTGGATGTTCGCCTCCAGCCCGGCCGTTTCCGCCCTCGAACACCCGGTCTACGACGTCTGGGTGAAGTCCTGCCGGGTGGATTGAAGGGGGGACGCTGGGTGATGGCGGGCCGCCCGGACATCCTTCTCGTCATGACCGACCAGCAGCGCTGGGACAGCCTCGGCCATGCCGGCAACGGCTTCGTCGCCACCCCGCATCTCGATCGCTTCGCCGCCGGCGCCTTGCGCTTCCGCAATGCGGTGACGCCGTTCCCGCTGTGCAGCCCGGCCCGGGCCGGGCTGTGGACCGGGCTCGCCGCCCACCGGCACGGCGTCACCGACAACATCTACGGCGAGCCGGACGCGCTGGCGCGCCTGGGCGTGCCGTCGATCTTCCCGGCGATCCAGGCCGCCGGTTACCGCACCGGTTATATCGGCAAGTGGCATCTCGGCGAAGGAAGGCCGGCCGGGTTCGACCATTGGGCCGGCTACAACTCGGCGGAGAGCCACTGGCTGGAGGGCAGGACCTGGCGCCCCCATCGTGAGACCGAGGCGGCGATCGACCTGCTGCGCGCCTGGTCCGACGGGCCGCCCATCCTGCTGGTCGTGTCCTACTACCCGCCCCACCCGCCCTATGACGCGCCCGACGAGCAGATCGCCCGCTATCGCGGCCGTGGCATCCCCCATCCCCTCTACTATGCCGCGGTCGAGGGCATCGATGCCTGCGTCGGCCGCCTGCTCGGCGCGGTGGATGGCCGGCCCGCGGGCCGGGAGCGCGCGATATTCTATTTCTCCGACCATGGCGAGACGTTCCAGGTCGGCAAGGGGTCGAAGCGCACCACGCAGGAGGAGGCGCTACGCATCCCCCTGCTCGTGCGCGCGCCCGGCGCGGGCCCTGCCGGAATCGAGGCGCCGGCATCGCTGCTCGACGTGGCGCCGACCCTGGCGCGGCTGGCTGGGATGGGGTGCACGGGGGCGTCGTTCGCGGGCGACGGCGTCGACCTGCTGGACCTTGCGGCCGGCCGCATCGAGCGGTCCGCGGTGGTGGTGGAGAATGTGGCGATCGAGCCGGTGGCGACGCGCGACGGCAATCTCCGCCAGCTCGTCGGCGTGCAGCGGCGGGCGGAGCGGACGGTGTGGACCGGCCGGCGGAAGCTGACCCTGCGCGACGTCGCCAAGCCGCAGCTGTTCGACCTCACCCGCGATCCCGAGGAGCGCTTCAACCTGTTCGGGCGGTTGCGGGAAGGTCCGATCGCGACGATGGCGGGTGAACTGCTGGTCGAGCTGGAGGCGGCGACGGCCCGCACTGGCGACGCCGAAGGCCGGGCGCTGGCGTCGGCGTTCCGCCGGATCCTCGGTTAGTCGGCCGGCGGCCGCCGGCGAATTCCGTTCACGTCTTCTTGTTCCGGGGTTGACTGCGAAGGTGTTCGTATTCATTTCCATCCGGTCGGATATAAATCAATGAGGCGATCGTGGGACGCAGGCGGATCATCGACCGGGATGCCATGCTCGATGCCGCGCAGGCGGTGGTCCTGCGCGATGGCGCCGCGCATCTGACCCTCGAAGCGGTGGCCGCCCAGGCCGGCATCAGCAAGGCCAGCGTGCTCTACGACTACAAGACCAAGCAGGCGCTCGTCCGGGCGGTGATCGTGCGGCGCATCGAGGAATATCGCCGCAAGTTCGATGCGATCCAACGCGAACTCGGGCCCGTGCCCGATGCCCGCATCCGCACCCATATCCGCGAGGTGATGCAGTCGCCGACGGACGAGGATCGCGCCGTCGCGGTCAATCTGTGTGCCGCCACCGCCCAGGACACCGAGTTGCGGGAGCCCATCCAGGAGCTCCTTCGCATCCAGATCGCGGCCCTCCTGGAGACCTCGGGAAATGCCCGCGGCGCTCTGCTGGCCTTTCTCGCGCTCGAGGGCCTGCGCCATCTCGAATGGTTCGGTTTTCACGCCTGGTCCGGCGAGGAGCGCGACCGCCTGCTCGCGGAAATCACCTGGCTCTCCTCGCAGGAGCCGGAATCATCCGTCCCGAATGCGGGGCCCCAGCCCGTCTAGCGGCACCGCGGCTCCGATCCGGGAGCCTCCGCCAGGAAGATCCAAATGCCGTTCAAATCATCGCCCCGGCGCGTCTTCCGGGCGCTTGCACTTCTTTCGCTCATCGGACTGGCCGCGTGCTCGGAGGAGGGCGAGGCGGCAAAAGCCGCTCCGCCGGTACCTCCCACCACCGTCAGCATCGTCACCGTCCGGCCGGAGGCCGTCGCGATCACCAACGAGTTGCCGGGCCGGATCGCGCCCATCCGCATCGCGGAGGTGCGGCCGCGCGTGTCCGGCATCGTCGTCGAACGCGTCTTCAAGCAGGGCAGCATGGTGCGGGAGGGCGAGGTTCTCTACCGCATCGACCCGGCACCCTTCCGCCTGCAGGTGGCAAGCGCCCGGGCCACGCTGCAACGTGCCGAGGCCACGCAGCTTCAGGCCCGCCAGCAGGCGGACCGGAGCCGCGCGCTGCGGGTCAACAACGTCACCAGCGCCCAGGCGCTGGACAACAGCGTCGCCGCCCATGCCCAGGCGACCGCCGACGTGGCGCTTGCCAGGGCGGCCCTGTCGTCGACCCTGCTCGATCTCGAATACGCGGAGGTGAAGGCGCCCATCGCCGGGCGGATCGGGCGCGCCCTGATCACCGAAGGCGCGCTGGTGGGCGGCACCAATGTCGACCATCTCGCCACGATCCAGCAGCTCGATCGCGTCTATGCCGACTTCACCCAGTCGGCGAACGACCTCATGCGCCTCAGGCGCGCGCTGCAGGCGGGGGCCCTGACGGACGGCGGTTCGGAAGAAGCGAGCGTCCGGCTCCTGCTCGACGATGGAACGATCTACCCTCATGCCGGCCGGCTGCTGTTTTCCGAGGCGGCCGTCGATGCGACCACCGGGCAGGTCACCCTGCGCGGCGAGTTCCCCAATCCCGACGGCGACCTCCTGCCCGGCATGTATGTGCGTGTCCTGATCGAACAGGGCGTGCAGCAGAACACCATCGCGGTGCCGCAGCAGGCGGTTCAGCGCGATGGCGGTGGCCAGGGGCAGATCCACGTCGTCACCGCCGAAGGCAAGGTCGAGGTCCGGCCGATCAAGGCCGGCCGCACGACCGGCGATCGATGGGTGATCGACGAGGGCCTGAAGGCCGGCGACCGCGTGATCGTCGAGGGATTCCAGAAAATCCGGCCGGGCGCGAAAGTGGTGGCCGAGGAATGGACCCCGGCCGGCCCCTCCGCATCCCCGCGCGTGGCCGAGTAGGACGCGCACGATGCCGAATTTCTTCATCGACCGTCCGGTCTTCGCCTGGGTCGTCGCCATCTTCCTCATGCTGGCGGGGGCGATCGCCATTCCGATGCTGCCGGTCGCCCAGTATCCGACGGTGGCGCCACCCCAGATCTCGGTTTCGACGTCCTATCCCGGCGCGTCGCCGGAGGACGTGTATCAGAGCGTCACCCGGCTGATCGAGGAGGAGCTGAACGGTATTCCGGGCCTGCTCTATTTCGAATCGACGTCGAACACGGCCGGGTCGGTCGAGATCAACGTGACCTTCGAGCCCGGCATGGACCCGATCACCGCCGCAAGCGAGGTGCAGAACCGGGTCCGGCGGGTGGAGCCGCGCCTGCCGCAGTCGGTTTCCCAGCAGGGCATCCGGGTCGAGCAGGCAGGTTCCGGCTTCCTGATGCTGGTGACGCTGTCGTCGACCGACGGCACCGTCGACGCGGTCGGCCTCGGCGACTATCTGAGCCGCAACGTCCTGAGCGAGGTGCGGCGCGTGCCGGGCGTCGGCCGGGCGCAATTGTTCGCCACGCAGCGCGCGATGCGCATCTGGATCGACCCGGACAAGCTGGTCGGCCTCAACCTGTCCTCGACCGACATCACGAACGCCATCCAGGCCCAGAACGCCCAGGTCGCGGCGGGAAGCATCGGCGCCCAGCCGAACCCGATCACCCAGCAGGTCGCGGCCAGCGTCCTGGTCAAGGGGCAGCTTACCTCCGCCGAGGAGTTCGCCGCCATCGTGCTGCGCGCCAATCCGGACGGATCGACGGTGCGCCTGCGCGACGTGGCGCGGGTCGAGCTGGGCGGCGAGGCCTACAATTTCTCGACGCGGCTGAACGGCAATCCCACCGCCGCCATCGGCGTGCAGCTTTCGCCGACCGGGAACGCGCTCGCCACCTCGGAGGCGGTGCAGGCCCGCATGGCCGAACTCGCCGAGTTCTTTCCGCCCGGCCTGGAATATCAGGTGCCTTACGACACCTCGCCGTTCGTCCGGGTGTCGATCGAGAAGGTTCTGCACACGCTGATCGAGGCCGTGGCCCTCGTCTTCGTGGTGATGTTCCTGTTCCTGCAGAACTTCCGCTACACGGTCATCCCGATCCTGGTCGTTCCGATCGCGCTGCTCGGCACCTGCGCCGTCATGCTGGCGATGGGGTTCTCGATCAACGTGCTGACCATGTTCGGGATGGTGCTCGCCATCGGCATCCTGGTCGACGACGCCATCGTGGTGGTGGAGAATGTCGAGCGCATCATGGCCGAGGAGGGGCTTCCACCGAAGGAGGCCACGCGCAAGGCGATGACGCAGATCACCGGCGCGATCATCGGCATCACGCTGGTCCTGTCGGCCGTGTTCGTGCCGATGGCCTTCTTCCCCGGCGCCGTCGGCGTGATCTACCGCCAGTTCAGCCTGACCATGGTGGTCTCGATCCTGCTGTCGGCCCTACTGGCGCTGTCGTTGACGCCGGCGCTGTGCGCGACCTTCCTGAAGCCCGTCAAGAAGGGCCACCATCACCAGAAGCGGGGCTTCTTCGGCTGGTTCAATCGCAGCTTCGACCGGGCCTCCCATGGCTACATGTCGGTGGTGGGAAACATCATCCGGCGCGCCGGGCGCTACATGATCATCTATGCGGCGCTGCTCGTCGGCCTCGCATGGTTCTTCGTGCAACTGCCGACGGCGTTTCTTCCCAACGAGGACCAGGGCTTCGTGCTGGTCGACATGCAGGCGCCGCCGGAGGCCACGGGCCACCGCACGCGGGCCGTGCTGGAGCAGGTGGAAGAGGTCTTCGGCAAGGAGGAGGCCGTGCGCACCATCGTCGGGATCAGCGGCTTCAGCTTCTCCGGGGCCGGGCAGAACGCGGCGCTGGCATTCGTCACGCTGAAGGACTGGGCGGAGCGCGGCGCCACCGACTCCGCCGCCGCCATATCGGCGCGCGCGAATGCCTCGCTTTCCGGGCTGCGCGACGCGATCACCTTTGCCCTGTCGCCGCCGCCCATCCAGGGGCTGGGCACGTCGAACGGCTTCTCCTTCCGTCTCCAGGATCGCGCGGGTCGTGGTCAGCAAGCCTTGGCGGCTGCCCGCGATCAGCTCCTGGCGGCAGCGGCCAAGAGTGCCGTCGTCACCGGCGTGCGCGTCGAGGGCCTTCCCGACGCCGCGCAGGTGAGCCTCACCATCGATCGCGAGAAGGCCAACACCTTCGGCGTCACCTTCGCCGACATCAACCATGCCATCTCGACCAATCTCGGCTCGGCCTACGTCAACGACTTTCCGAACGCCGGGCGCATGCAGCGCGTCACCGTGCAGGCCGACCAGGGGCAGCGGATGCAAACGTCCGACCTGATGAAGATCAATGTCCGCAACGCGGGCGGGGGAATGGTGCCCTTGTCCGCCTTCGCCAGCGTCGAGTGGATCAAGGGCCCGTCGCTGGTCGTCGGCTACAACGGCTACCCCTCCATCCGCATCAGCGGACAGGCGGCGGCCGGCCACTCCTCGGGCGCGGCCATCGCGGAGATGGAGCGCCTGGCGGCCGGCCTGCCGCCCGGGTTCGGTTATGAATGGACCGGCCAGTCGCTCCAGGAGATCCAGTCCGGCTCGCAGGCGCCCTACCTCATCGGGTTGAGCTGCCTCATCATCTTCCTGCTTCTGGCCGCGCTCTACGAAAGCTGGTCGATTCCCATCTCGGTCATGCTGGTCGTGCCGCTGGGCGTGGTCGGTTCCGTCCTGGCCGTGATGGTGCGCGACATGCCGAACGACGTCTACTTCAAGGTCGGGCTGATCGCGATCATCGGCCTGTCGGCGAAGAACGCCATCCTGATCGTCGAGTTCGCCAAGGATCTGCGGGCGCAGGGCAAGTCGCTGACGGATGCCACCATGGAGGCCGCCCAGCTTCGCTTCCGGCCGATCATCATGACGTCGGTCGCCTTCACCCTCGGCGTGTTGCCGCTGGCCATCGCGTCGGGCGCCAGTGCCGGCAGCCAGCAGGCGATCGGCACCGGCGTCATGGGCGGCATGATCTCCGCGACGGTGCTGGCCGTCTTCTTCGTCCCGGTGTTCTTCGTCTGGGTCATGCGCCTCTTCGAAAGGCGCAGGAAGAAGGGGTCGGCCGACGCGCCGGTCGCCATGGGCGCCGACGATCCCGGCACGGCCGAGGGGAAGGTCTGATGGGCGTAGGGTGGAAGGCCCTAGCGCGGCGGCCCCTTCAGCTCGACCGTGTTGCCCTCCGGGTCGTCGACATAGATCGACGGACCTTCCCCCTCGGCCCCATAGCGCTGGCCGGTCTCGCCCACGGCGATGCCGTTGACCCGCATGTGGCGGCCGATCGCGGCCTCGTCCCAGGGCTCGATGCGCAGGCAGAAATGGTCGAGGTTGCGTGCTTCGCGGCCGGGCGGGGCGCCGCCGCGCCGGCCAAGCGCGCCGTCCACCGGCACCAGGTCGATCAGCGAGCGGCCGGCGCGCAGCTGGACCAGGCCCAGCTCATCCTGTCGCCGCTCCACGGTGCAGCCCAGCACGCCGCAATAGAACGCCACCATGGCGTCGAGGTCGCGCACGCGCAGGACGAGGTGGTCGATGTCGCGAATCTGGAACATGGCCCGCCAGTCTAGCGCCGGGCGGTGACAGCGGCGAATACCATTCCAACCACCACCAGCAGCGTCATGCCGAAGCAGATCGCCAGCACCAGGTCGTAGGACCCGCCGATTGCCCACAGCAGGGCAGCCGCCACGGGCGCCATCGCCTTGGCGACGGTGCCGGGCAGGGCCAGGACGCCGTTCAGCGCGCCATAGGCCTCGCGCGTCAGCATCTCGGGCACCGCCAGGCCGCGGACGATGGTCATGACGCCGTTGGCCATGCCCTGGATGACCGCGTAGATGACGAGCGGCACCAGCCCGGTCGGGGCCAGCCAGAGGATGCCGACCGCGACCGGGAAGGCGGCGGCCACGGCGCAGCCGATCAGGCGCACCGGCGCATTGGCGCCGAACAGCCAGATCAGCGTGCGCCCCGCCACCTGGGCCGGACCGATGATGGCGATGATGCCGACGATGGCCGCCATGTCGAGCCCGCGCTCCACCAGGAGGGGATAGAGGTGGAAGGTGAGGGCCGAGAAGGTGGCGTAGTAGGCGGTGAAGGCGAGCGCCAGGCCCCAGAAGGCGGGCTGCGTCATGGCCCAGCGCACGACCCCGCGGCGCTTGCCCTCACCCCGGTTGGCGTCGCCGGCCGGCCGGGGCGCGGGCGGCGCGGCCGAGCCCGCCCTGGCATCGATGATCCAGGCATAGAGGGCGGCGTTGAGGCCGAGATTGACCAGGGCCAGGACCAGCAGCGTGTCGCGCCAGCCGATGCGGTCGAGCAGGAACTGGATCAGCGGCACGAACACCGTGCTGGCGAAGCCGCCCCACAGTGTCAGGGCGGTGATGCCGCGCCGTGCCTCGCCCGGGCCGAAGCGCCGCGCGACGACGGCGAAGGCCGGTTCGTAGAGGGTCATCGCCTGGACCAGGCCGATGCCGGCGAACATCAGGTAGAAGGCCGGCAGGCTGTCCAGCCGCGACCAGGCGACGAGCAGCAGGCCACCGGCGAGCGAGCCCACGGTCATCACTGCCCGGCCGTACCCGCGGTCGATGGCGCTGCCGATCGGATAGGCCGCCAATGCCGCGATCAGCAGCCCGATCGTGGTGGCGCCGTAGATCTGCGACTTGGCGTAGCCCAGTTCCGCGCCCATCGCCTCGGCGATCAGCGGGAAGCTGTAGTAGAGCGACCCCCAGGACACGATCTGGGCGACACCGAGGCCGGCGATGAACCAGCGCGGCCCGACCGGCTTGCGGCCTGTCGCGGCAATGGCGACGGTCACGAGGGGTTGCCCTGGCACGAGGGGCTGTCCTGGAGCAGGCGGCGCGTGTCGATCAGGCAGCCGGTGATCTCCATCCACGCATCGACCGCGACACGGAACGCTTCTCGCCCCTTGGCCGTCAGGGTGTAGACGCGGCGCTCGCGCCCCGACACGATCTCGACCGCGGCGGTGACGTAGCCGCCCTCCTCGAAATCGCGCAGGGCCGGGTAGATGGTGCCCTCGGTCGGCGAGCAGCAACCGTTGGTCGTGGCCTCCACCCTGCGCGCGATCTCGTAGCCATGCATCGGCCGGGCATGCAGCACGCACAGGATGAAGAACTTGGACAGGCTCATCTTGATCGTGCCGTTCCAGTAGGACCGGCTGGTGAGGTCCGGGGCGGGCTTCGGATTGCCGCGCGGATACATCGATGGACTAGGCATCGGGGGATGCTATATGGGCCGCGCTCCGTGTCAATCGCCGGATGGGGTGACGGGCATCGACGCCGCGGGGTAGCGTCCGCGGCCACGCCCTTGCATTGCTTGGAAGGAAATAATGCGCGCTCTGGTCCTCACCTTCGACCGCTACCGCGCGATCACCCTGCATATGATCGCGGCCTATCGCGAGAAATGGCCGGACCATCCGCTCCGGTTCCGCATCCCCTACCAGGCGATGGCGATACCCGGCGCGGACGAGGCGGAACTCGTCCGGACGCCGCCGGGGATCAAGCCCACCATGATGGGGCTGCTGGACGGCCTTGCCGACGATGAATGGGTCTATTGGTGCATCGACGACAAGTATCCGATCGAGGTCGATGCCGCCGCCTTGCCGCGCACCGCCGAGTGGGTGGCCGGCATCGAGGATCCGCAGATCGCCGGCATCCTTATCTGCCGGTGCCGCAAGCTGCTCAGCACCAGGTTCCTCACCGGCCATGTCCTGACGGGACCGGACGGCGGGCGGTTCCTGGAACGCAGCGGCTATGAGCAGATCTGGATCCACCAGTTTCTGCGCGTGAAGGTCCTGCGTCACATATTCGCGTCCTTTCCGGACGAGATTCCCAACGCCAAGGAGATGGATTTCCTGATCAAGGCGGTGGCCAAGCCGGCCGGTCATCGGCTGTTCGTCGCGGAGAAGAACATGGCGGTCTTCGGAGAAAGCGCCAGCCGCGGCCTGCTGACCGAGAACTGCCATGCCAGCATCCTCCGGCGCGGGTTGCCCCTGCCGGAATTCTTCCAGGGCCAGCTCGCCCCGGCCATCACGATGGGGACACTGTAGAACGGCACGGGCCTCGATTTTGGTATATTGTAATTGCAATGCACCAAAAGGTTGCGATCATGATTGGAGATCAGGCCGCGTATCCGTTCCCGATCACCGGCCTATCGGACACTTCCGAAACCCGGCTCCTGGACCGCCTGCTGCGGCACGGTACCACGGCACTGGCGGAGCGGGGCGTCCGCCTGGTGCGCCATGACGACATGCGGAGCCTGCGCGACCGCCATCGCGACGACGCCTTCCTCGGCGCCGAACGACCGCTGCCGTCGCAGCTCGACGTCGATTTCTGCGCCCTGCCGCCGGACCGCGCCTTCTGGATCGAGGGGCTCGATGCCGCCGGCCGCACCGTCCTCACGCACGCGGCACGCCTTTTCGACTGGACCCGGACCGACCTGGAGAGCGAGGGCCGGGCGCTGCGCATCTTCTATGACGAGCCGCTCCTGCACGCCCGGCCGGGTGCGGACCTGACCCTGGCGCAGCCGATGCCCACCCGCGTCGCGGGCCGGGTCGCCTATGTCGGCGGGCTCTGGATCCACCCCGACTTTCGCGGCCGCGGCCTGGCCCGGATCATGCCGCGGATCGGCCGCGCCTGGACCCATGTCCGCTGGGCCCCGGACTTCGCCTTCAGCCACGTCGTCGACCACCTGCTCGATGCCGGGCTGGACGGCGTCTACGGCTACCCGCACCGGCACCGCGGCCTGCATTTCCGCAACCGCTATGGGCGGGTGTTCGCCATTTCCTGGGTTTGGATGTCGGCCTCGGAACTGCTGTCCGACAGCGAGGCGTTCGTCGCCTTCCTCCAGTCCGTGCGGCCGCGCAACTGACTGACGCCGGAGGTCAGCCACCGCCCGTCATGGGTGCGCCACGGCAGGAGCAGCCGTTCATAGATGCTGCGCCGGCCGGCGCCGGACGGGGCGGCGATGGTGCCCTCGCAGGATTCGAGCAGCGGCCGGTGCCGGCTCTGGGTATCGGCATAGGCGGCGCCGGCCGCCGCCGAGAATTGCAGGTCGGGCTGTTCCTCGATCGGCACGCCGACATATTTCGTCCAGCCGGCACTGCCATAGTGGGTCAGGTGCCGGCCGCGGAACGCGACCAGTAGGCGGCTGTCCCCGTCGTGCGTCACCAGCGTGGTGCGGCCGAGGCAGCGGGCACGTCGGAAGGGTACGGTGGCATTCTCCGGCAGCACGCCACCGCGCGCCGTCCATTCCTCGACGAGGTGGGCGAAGGGCCGCGCGATCAGCGACACCTCGGGGTCGAGCGGTCGCTCCTCGGCATGGAACAGCTTGCCCGGATGGCGGCTGACCACGCCGTAGACGGTTTCCTGGATCCGTTTGACGAGGGCGTCGAAGCCGGGAATGAGCTCCTCATGCCAGCCACGGTCATAGTAGGTGAGCACGCAGCGCCGGGGCCGGAGGTCGCCCAGGAAGTAGAGAAGCCGGCCCAGCGCGCGTGGCGAAACCAATGCCGGCCGCAGGCGGACGCGCACGCCCAGCGGCGCGACCGCTACTTCGATGATCCCCAGATGGCGAACGGCAAAGACGACCGTATCCGCATCCGGTGGCAGCCTGTAGTGAACGAAACGCCGAATTCCTCGCTCGATCGGTGAGATGACACCACGCCGATCGATGAGGAACCGGATCAACGAGCGGCTTTTCTCGCCTTGGGCTCGTCCACCGTCAGCTTGTCGCCGAGGCGGTGGAACAGCTCCATCAGCGATTGCCGAAGGTCGGGGCTGGCGATCCGTTCATAGGCGCGCGACAGCTCGATGGCTTCGCGCCGCAGCATGATGCCGGGCTCCTGTATCTGTTCGGAACCGGCTTCCAGGCCGTCGAAGAAGGCGGTGACCGGGGTGCCGAGCACCTGGGCGATCTGCACCAGCTTGCTGGCGGAGATGCGGTTTCCGCCGCGCTCGTACTTCTGCACCTGCTGGAAAGTGAGGCCGATCGCCTCTGCCAGCTGGGTCTGGCTCAGGCCGGCAACCGTGCGGTAGAGGCGCACCTGGCGGCCGACATGGACGTCCACCGGCGACGGGCCGTCGATGATGGCGACGCGGCGGCGCGGCCGGTCGGCCACGGGCCGGACCGGCCGCGGCTTGGCGACGGTCGGCGGCGCCAGCGCGCGCCGGACGGTCGGAATCCCGACCTGGAGCTTGGTTGCGATCTCTACGTCGGACATACCGCCGGCCAACATGCTTTGGATTCGCGCCGCCTGGGTCGCTGGGGAACGTGCCATAGAAACTCACCTTTTCATGGCGCTGCGATGCGCCGCAAGAGAACCAAGACGTCTTTCTGATAATTCGCGCGTCTTTGGGGTTTCGACGGGCGGTCCACCCCCCGCAGTGGGACCGGGCCCGTGTATGGAATCGCGTC
Source organism: uncultured Rhizobiaceae bacterium (assembly GCA_964594715.1). Lineage (GTDB taxonomy): Bacteria > Pseudomonadota > Alphaproteobacteria > ATCC43930 > Allostellaceae > Allostella. The sequence continues at coordinate 15,604 of CAZQOA010000072.1, forward strand.
CTGCATGCAATGCGGGCGCGTGATGGTTCGACTTATATATGCCCGCGCCGGCTGCACTCCATTAAACGGTGCCCCTTGCGGCGATCTGCCACAAGCCAGAAGTGGAGTTGTGGCCAATTCTTTCAACTTTTTCACATAACTACCACTGCCGCGGATCGTCCCGATTGCGGCCTGCGCGGCAGCCGGCTAGCGTGCGCGCGCATGATCGAAGTCGCCATCGTCACCGGGGCATCCCAGGGAATCGGCCGGGCCATCGCCGAGCAGCTTGCGCGCGCGGGCTATCAGGTGATCAATCTCGACCGCGAGGCGCCGGCGGTGGCGCTGGGCCTGCATGTCGAGGTCGACCTGGCGGACCGGGCCGCCACGGCGGCGGCCCTGGCGGATACGGTCCGGCGCTATCCGGCCACCCGGCTCGTCAACAATGTCGGCATCGTCCGCCCGGCGCCGGTGGAAGAAAGCACGGCGGCCGACCTGGAGGCGGTGATGGACCTCAACGTCCGTACCGCGATCCAATGCGCCGAGGCGGTGCTGCCGGCGATGCGCGCGGCGCGGTTCGGGCGGATCGTCAACATCACCAGCCGGGCGGCCCTGGGCAAGGAGCTGCGCTCCGCCTACGCCGCCAGCAAGTCCGCCCTGCACGGACTGACCAAGACCTGGGCGCTCGAATTGGGCCCGCTCGGCATCACCGTGAACGCCGTCTCGCCCGGCCCGATCGCGACCGACCTGTTCCGGCGGGTCAACCCCGAGGACAGCCCGCGCACGGCCGCCATCCGCGCCGCCATCCCGATGGGCCGCATGGGCCTGCCGGACGATATCGCCGGCGCGGTCGGCTTCTTCCTCGCCCCCGGCAGCGGCTTCGTCACCGGACAGGTCCTCCATGTCTGCGGCGGCATGACGGTCGTGGGCGTCGGGGGTTGAAACGGGCTGCCCATGCAGGCCGACGGCACGGCCGCCCCGCGGGCACCTGACCCGATCGACGCCGGGCTGGCGGCACTCCGTTCCGGGCGCGGAGCAGAGGCAGAGCGGATATTCCGCGCGATCCTGGACCGCTTTCCCGATCATCGCGATGCATGCAACGGAATGGCGCTGGCGCTGGCCGGCCGCGGCGCCTGGGACGATGCCCTGGCCCACATGGACCGGGCGGTCGGCGAAGGCAGCGTGCCGGCAAGCTGGCATGCCAACCGGGGTGCCATGCTGCAACGCCTCAACCGCCATGCGGAGGCATTGGCCGCATTCGCCGGCGCCGCCGAGCGCGGCCCCGGGAATGCCGCCTTCCGCCTGCAACTGGCCGACGCGGCCCTGGCGATGGGCGACTTCGTCCAGGCCGGCGACGCCTACCGCCAGGCGCTGGCGATCGATCCGACGCGGGCGGCCGCCTGGAGCAATCTCGGCCACGCGCTGGAGATGGCGGGCGACGGGCCGGGGGCGCTCGCCGCCTATCGATCGGCGATCGAGCGCGGGCCTGACCAGCCGGAGGCCTGGGTCAATCTCGGCAACGCCCTCAATCGGGGCGGGCAGGCGCAGGCCGCGCTCGCCGCCTTCGATCGCGCCCTGGCGCTGCGGCCGGGCTTTCCGCCCGCGGAGAGCGGCCGTGGGGTGGCCTTCCATCATTGCGGGCGCGAGGAGGACGCGATCGCAATGTTCGATCGGATGCTGGCCGCCAATCCGGACGACGCCAACACCCACAACAACCGGGCGGTCTCGCTCCATGCCGCCGGCCGCCTGGCCGACGCGGTGGAGGGGTTCCGCCGGGCCATCGCGCTGACCCCGGGCGACGCGGCGCCGCACAACAACCTGGGGAATGTGCTGCACCATGCGGGGCGCACCGCCGAGGCGCTGGAGAGCTTCGGCCGCGCGCTGGAGCTGCGGCCGGACTATGCCGAGGCCTACAACAACCGCGGCAGCGCGCGGGAGGCGAGCGGCGACACCGAGGCGGCGATCGACGACTACCGCCGGGCCGTGGCCCTGCGGCCGGACTATCCCAAGGCGCATGACAACCTCGGCAGCCTGCTGTCCATGCTGGGCCGCCACGACGAGGCGCAGACGGTGCTGGACGAGGTGCTGGCGCGCCGGCCCGAGCACCTGCCGACCCGGTTGCATGCTGCCTTCGCGCGCCTGCGCATCATCTATCGCGACATGGACGAATGCGACCGCGCCCGTGCCGCCTATGGCCGCGACCTGGCGGCGCTGACGGCGATGCCGCTGCCGACCGACCCGGCCCAGGTCGCCGAGCTGGCCGAAGCGGTCGGCGCCAGCCAGCCCTTCTACCTGGCCTATCAGGGGCAGGACGACCGGGCGCTGCAATCCGCCTATGGCAGCTTCGTCTGCCGCGTCCTGGCGGCGCGCTACCCGCATTTCGCCGGACGCCCGGCGATGCCGCCGCTCGGGCCCGGTGAGCGCCTGCGCGTCGGTATCCTGTCGGGCTTCTTCCGCCATCACTCCAACTGGAAGATCCCGATCCATGGCTGGCTCGAGGATCTGGATCCGACGCGCTTCGCCGTCCATGGCTACTACACCCAGGCGATCGAGGGGCCGGAGGCGGCGCGGGCGCGGGCGCGCTGCGCCCGCTTCGTCGCGGGCAGCCGCACCACGGCGGAATGGGCCGGCACCATCCGCGCCGACCGCCTGCATGTGCTGCTGATCCCGGAAATCGGCATGGACCCGATGACGGTGCGGCTGGCGGCACTGCGCCTGGCGCCGGTGCAGGCGACCTCCTGGGGCCATCCCCAGACCTCCGGCATGCCCAGCATCGACGATTACTTGTCGAGCGAGCTGATGGAGCCGCCCGACGGCAACCGGTACTACAGCGAGCGCCTGGTGCGGCTGCCCGGCCTGTCCTTCCGCCATCTGCCGCAACCGGTCGCGGCGGATGCGGTGGGCCGCGCCGACCTCGGCGTGGAGGAGGATGCGGTTCTCTTCTGGTGCTGCCAGTCGCTCTTCAAGTATCTCCCCCGCGATGACGATCTCTTCGCCCGCATCGCGCTCCAGCTTCCCCAGGCACGGTTCCTCTTCCTCGGATACCCGCTGGGCACGGCGGTGGCCGACCTGTTCCGGGCCAGGATGGCGGGCGCCTTCGCCCAGGCGGGCCTCGATGCCGACCGCCACTGCCGTTTCCTCGGGACCCTGGCGCCGGGTCGCTTCGCCGGCATCACCGGCCTGGCGGACGTGTTCCTCGATTCGATCTGCTGGTCGGGGTGCAATTCCACCATCGAGGCCCTGGGCCATGGCTTGCCGGTGGTGACCCTGCCGGGGAATCTGATGCGCGGCCGGCATTCCGCGGCGATCCTGCGCATGATCGGCCTCGACGATCTGATCGCCGGCTCGACCGACGAGTATGTCGCGATCGCGGTGGCGTTGGGCCGCGACCCGATACTGCGGGCGGCGATGTCGCGCCGCATCGCGGCCGGCCGCGCCGCCATCGAGCAGGATCGCCGGCCGGCCCGCGGGCTGGAGGCCTATCTGCTGGCGGCCGTCGGCGCCACGCCATGACGGCCGACGCCGCCGGCCCTTTCCGCGCGACCCTCCAGCACGACCCGGCCGACCGCGGGGCGATGGCCGGGCTGGCCCAGGCGCTGGCGGCGGACGGGCGCTATGGCGAGGCGCTGGGCTGGATCGAGCGCGCCATCGGCGAGGGGCCGGCGCCGGCGGAATGGGACGGGCGTCGCGGGTCCCTGCTGCTGCGCCTCGGACGGGTGGTCGAAGCGGTCGCGGCCCTGCGGCGGGCACTGGCCCGGCTGCCCGACCATGCGGACCTGCGCTGGGACCTCGGCCGGGCGCTGGAGCGCCTGGGCCGGGCCGACGAGGCGATCGCCGAATTCCGCCGGGCCGTGCGCCGCGCGCCGGGCCATGCCGGCGCGCTCGCCTCGCTGGGCGGCGCGCTGTGGCAGCGGCGGGAGGGCGAGGCGGCGATCGATGCCCTGACCCGGGCGGTGGCCGCCCGGCCCGACTGGACCGAGGTGCGCGACAGCCTGGGCAACTGCCTGCATGCGGTCGGGCATTGGGCGGCGGCGGAGCGGGTGTTCGAGGAGACCCTCCGGATGCGCCCCGGCCATCTGCCGAGCCGCCTCAACGCCTGCGTCGCCCGCCTGCGCATGGTCTATGCCGACGACGGCGAGCGGGTGCGGTCGCGCGCCGCCTATGGCCGCGACCTGCGGATCATCGAGGGCATGCCCTTGCCGGCCTCCGCGGAGGGCCGCACCAGCCTGCTCGGCGCGCGCAAGCCCTTCCTGCTGGCCTATCAGGGCGAGGTCGATCGCGACCTCCAGGCGATCTATGGCGGCCTCGTCTGCCGCACCATGGCTTTGTCCCATCCTGACCTCGCCGCCCCGCCGCCGGCCCCCGGGCTGGCGCCGGCCGAGCGCATCCGGGTTGGCATCCTGTCGGGTTTCTTCCGCCACCATTCCAACTGGAAGATGCGGTTGCGGGCGTGGTTGGAGGATATCGACCGCGACCGCTTCCAGCTGCATGCCTACTACACCGGCGGCGGCGAGGACGCAGAGACGGCGCGAGCCCGGGCATTGGCCGACCGCTTCGTCACGGACGGGGGATCGGTCGAGGGCTGGGCCCGCCGCATCCGCGCCGACCGGCTCCACGTCCTGCTGATCCCGGAAATCGGCATGGACCCGCAGGTGCTGCAACTGGCGGCGCTCCGGCTGGCCCCGGTGCAGGCCACCTCCTGGGGGCATCCGCAGACCTCGGGCATGCCGACCATCGACGATTTCCTGTCCAGCGCCCTGATGGAGCCGCCCGACGGCGACACCCACTATACCGAGCGGCTGGTCCGCCTGCCGGGCCTGTCCTGCCGCCCGGTCCCGGTGGCGGTGGCGCCGGCCGCGATCGCGCGCGCCGAGATCGGGGTGGAGGCGGACGACACCCTCTTCTGGTGCTGCCAGTCCCTCTACAAGTACCTGCCGGCGCATGACGACGTCTTCCCGCGCATTGCCCAGGGCCTGCCGTCGGCCCGCTTCCTCTTCCTCGGCTATGCCCATGGCGACCGCGTCGACCAGGCCTTCCGCGCGCGCATCGGCGCTGGCTTCGCCGCGTACGGCCTCGATGCCGGGCGCCATTGCCGGTTTCTCGGGACCCAGCCCGCCGACCGCTTCGCCGGCCTCACCCGGCTCGCCGACATCTTCCTCGATTCGATCGGCTGGTCGGGCTGCAACTCGACCATCGAGGCGCTGGGCTTCGACCTGCCCGTCGTCACCTGGCCGGGCGTCACCATGCGCGCCCGCCATTCGGCCGCGATCCTGCGACTGATCGGGGTGGAGGAGACGGTGGCCGGCTCCAAGGACGAATATGTCGACCTCGCCGTCCGGCTCGGCGGCGACGGCCAGCTCCGCGCCCGCCTGCGCGACCGCATTGCCGGGTGCAAGGCGGCGCTGTTCGAGGATCGCTCGTATCTGGCCGGGCTGGAAGCCTACCTGGCTGCCGCGGCGGAGCGGCCGCGATGACCGCGGTCGATGCCGCATGGGCCCTGCTGCGGTCGGGCGAGGCGGCGGGGGCGCTTGCCGCCTTTCGCCGGCTCCTGTCTGCCGACGGTACGGACCGCCGGGCGATGCGCGGCCTGGCCCTGGCACTGTCCGCGTCCGGCGCCTACCCCGATGCGCTGGGCTGGATCGAGCGCGCGCTGGCAGGCGGCGGGGCGCCGCCAGCCTGGTCGCTCGATCGGGCCGCCATCCTCGTCCGCCTCGGCCGCCGGGAGGACGCGGCGGCCGCGGTCCGGGCGGTGCCGCGGGGGAACGATCCCGCGATCCTGGCGGCGGCCGGCGACCTCCTGATGGCCTGCCGCGCCTGGGCCGATGCGCGCGATGCCTACCAGGCCGCGCTGGCGCTGCATCCGGACCATGTGGCGGCATGGAACAACCTGGGCGGCGCACTGCGCGAACTGGGCGCCTTCGCCGAGGCGGCGGACGCCTATCGCGCCGTCATCGCGCGCGATCCGGCGCGCTTCGAGGCATGGGCCAACCTGGCCGCGACCCTGCTTCGCCTGGATCGCGGCGAGGCGGCGGTCGAGGCGTTCGACCGGGCACTGGCGATCCGGCCGGGGCAGGTGGCGCTGGAGCGCACGCGGGCGACTGCGCTGCGCGACCTCGGGCGGCTCGTGGACGCGCTGGCCGGCTTCGATCGCGCGCTGGCGCTGGAGCCGGACCATGCCGGAACCCATCAGGGGCGCGGCGTGGTGCTGGATCGGCTGGGGCGCCTGGACGATGCCATCAATGCCATGCGCCAAGCCTGCCAGCTGGCACCCAGGGATGCCGACCTCCACCACGATCTCGGCCACGCCCTGCGCCGGGCCGGCCGCAGCCAGTCGGCGATCCAGGCCTTCCGCGACGCGGTGCGCCTGAAGCCCGATCATGGCGAGGCGCTGAGCGGGCTTGGCGCCATGCTGTGGGCGACGAAGCAGACCGTGCCCGCCCTGGAGGCGCTACGGCATGCGGCCGAGGTCCGGCCCGACCATGCCGACGTGGCGACCCACTATGCCAACGCGCTCCATGCCTTCGGCCGCCAGGAGGAGAGTGCGGCCGTCTTCCGCGCGACGCTGCGGCGCCACCCCGACGCCTGGCAGGCGCGCTTCTCCGCCTGCATCGCGGAACTGCCGATCGTCTATCGCGACGATACCGAGCGGCGGCAGGCGCGGCAGCGCTACCAGGTTGCCCTGGCGGCGCTGGCCGCGGCACCGCTGCCGGACGATCCGGCAGCGATCGGCCGGATGGCCGAGGCGCTCCATGCCAGGCAACCCTTCTACCTGGCCTATCAGAGCGAGAACGACCGCGACCTGCAGGCCCTGTTCGGCGGCATGGCCTGCCGCATCATGGGCGCGCGGCTGCCGGCCTACGCCGCGGCCCCGCCCCGGCCGGTTCTGGCACCCGGCCGGCGCATCCGGGTCGGCGTGCTGACCGCCTTCTTCCGTCACCATTCCGTCTGGAAGGTACCCCTCCATAGCTGGCTGGCCGACCTCGACCCGACGCGCTTCGCGATCCACGGTTATTTCCCGGATAGCGACGGGGATGCCGCCACCGAGATCGCCCGGCATCATTGCGCGCGGTTCGTCATGGGGACCCATCCGGTCGACCGCTGGGCCGGCATCATCCGGGCCGACGACCTCCATGTCCTGCTGATCCCGGAAATCGGCATGGATGCGACCACCTTGCAACTGGCCGCCCTGCGGCTGGCGCCGGTGCAGGCGACCTCCTGGGGCCATCCGCAGACCTCGGGCCTGCCGACCATCGATCATTTCCTGTCGAGCGACCTGATGGAGCCGCCCGACGGCGACGACCATTACACCGAGCGGCTGGTGCGCCTGCCGGGCCTCTCGTTCCGCCGCATCCCGGTGCCGATCGTGCCACAGGCGGTGACGCGGGCCGAGATCGGCGTCGACCCGGGCGACATCGTCTATTGGTGCTGCCAGTCGCTCTACAAGTACCTGCCCGCCGACGACGACCTGCTGCCGCGCATCGCGGCCGCCGTGCCCGAGGCGCGCTTCCTCTTCGTCGGCTATCCGGTGGGCGACCGGGTCGGGTCGGTCATCCGCGATCGCATGGGCGCGGCCTTCGCACGCGCCGGGCTCGACGCCGGCCGCCATTGCCGCTTCCTCGGCATGCTGCCCTCGGCGCGCTTCGCCGGGGTGGCGCGGCTGGCCGACGTGTTCCTGGATTCGGTCGGCTGGTCGGGTTGCAACTCGACCCTGGAAAGCCTCGACGCCGACCTGCCGGTCGTCACCTGGCCCGGCCGCCTGATGCGCGGGCGGCATTCGCTGGCGATCCTGCGCCTGATGGGCATCGAGGACACCATCGCCGGCTCGGCCGACGAATATGTGGCGCTGGCCGTGCGCCTGGCGCGGGACCCGGCCTGGCGGGCCGATCTGCGCGGCCGGATCGCGGCCGCCAAAGGGATCCTCGGCACCGACCGGAGCTGGCTCGCCGGCCTCGATGCCTACCTGTCGGATGCGGCCGGCGGTGGCGCTGCCGGGTAGTTCGGCACTAGGATCGTCGGCATGCCGTTCCAATGGTCCCTGCCGGTCCCGATCGTCGACGAGCGCCACTACGGGCGGACGATGCGCTGCTTCGCCGATCGCCCGCGGAGCCTGTTCCAACTCTTCGCCGAGGCGGCGTCGCGGGCGCCGGACCGGATGGCCGTGGTGGGCGAGCGCGGGCGCGCGACCTGGGCCGAGCTGGACGAGGCGGTCGGCCGGGTGGCGGGGCATCTCGCCCGGCGCGGCATCATCCGCGGCAGCCGGGTGGCGATGCTGCTCGGCAACGGCCGGCCCTTCCTGTGGACGCTGTGGGCCTGTGCCCGGCTGGGCGCCATCGCGGTGCCGCTGGGCACCCGCCTCAAGGGCATGGAGATCGCCCACGCGATCAATGATTCCGGCGCCGAGATCCTGATCTTCGACGCCGAGCTGGCGGCCATCCTGCCGAAACCCTACGAGACGCCGATGCTGCCCTGCCGCATCGCGGTCGGCGGTGCGGTGGCGGGTGCGCAATCCTTCGACGGGCTGCTGGGCCCGATCGCAGCCCCACCCGTGGCGTCGGTGCAGGAGGACGACCCGGCGGTCATCCTCTACACGTCGGGCACCACCGGGCGGCCCAAGGGGGCGATGCTGACCGGGCTCGGCCTCGTCCATTCGGCCATGCACTACCAATATTGCCTGGGGCTGGAAGAGGGCGAGCGGTCGCTGCTGGCGGTGCCGGCATCCCACGTCACCGGGCTGGTGGCGCAGGTCGCGGTCACCGCCCGGCTGGCCGGCACCCTCATCATCATGAAGCGGTTCCAGGCCAAGGCCTTCCTGGCCCTGGCCCAGCACGAGGTGATGACCTTCACGGTGCTGGTCCCGGCGATGGTCAACCTCTGCCTGCTGGAGCCCAGTTTCGCGACCGCCGACCTATCGGCGTGGCGGGTCTGCGGCTATGGCGGGGCGCCGATGCCGGAGGCGACGATCGCCGGCATCGGCGCCCGCCTGCCGGGATTGCGCCTCGCCAACCTCTACGGCGCAACGGAAACCACTTCGCCGACGACGGTGATGCCGGCCGGCGGCACGGAGATGCGCCCGGATTCGGTCGGGCGCACGGTGCCGCTGGGCCAGGTCAAGGTGGTCGACGAGGCGGGCCGGCCGGTCGCCGCCGGGACCGTCGGCGAATTGTGGATCGCGGGCCCGATGGTGGTGCCGGGCTACTGGGACGCGGCGGAGGCGACCCGGGCCAATTTCTGCGACGAGTTCTGGAAGTCGGGCGACCTCGGCCAAGTTGACGCAGATGGCTTCGTGCGGGTGCTGGACCGCAAGAAGGACATGATCAATCGCGCCGGCTACAAGATCTACAGCGCCGAGGTGGAGAACGCGCTGGCCCACCTGCCGGGCGTAATCGAATCCGCGGTCATCGGCCGGCCTTGCCCGGTGCTGGGCGAGCGGGTGCACGTCTTCGTGCTGGCCGACCGGCCGTCGCTCGACGCGGCCGAGCTGCGTGCCTTCTGCGCCGAGCGGCTGGCCGACTACAAGGTGCCGGAGACGGTCACCTTCGTGCGCGAGCCGCTGCCCCGCAATGCCAACGGCAAGGTGGTGAAGACCGCACTCCGCCGCCTG
>CAZQOA010000073.1:0-25066 GCA_964594715.1 uncultured Rhizobiaceae bacterium
CCCCCGCGTCCTCGCCAGCCCGAGGAGACGCGGGCGCGGCTGCTGGAAGCGGCGTGGGCCGAATTCTCCGCCAAGGGGCTGGGGGGTGCGCGGGTCGACGCCATCGCCGACCATGCCGCCACCAACAAGCGCATGATCTACCATTACTTCGGCAGCAAGGCCGGGCTCTACCTGGCGGTGCTGGAGCAGGCCTATGACCGCATCCGCGGCCATGAGCAGACCCTGGCGGTGGAGGATTGCCCGCCGGCCGAGGGCATCGGCCGGCTCGTCGCCTATAATTTTGCCTTCTGCCGCGACAATCCGGGCTTCATCCACCTGCTGGCGAACGAGAACCTGCACCGCGCCCACTACCTGGCCAAGTCCGGCAAGGTGCGCCAGGTGAACCTGCCGGTGATCGACACGATCGGGCGGATCCTGGCGCGCGGTGTCGCCGACGGCGCCTTCCGCCCCGGCATCGATCCGCTCGACCTCTACATCACCATCGCGGCGCTCGGGTATTTCTACTTCTCGAATATCCACACCCTGTCGGTGGTGTTCGGCCGCGACCTGGCCCTGCCCGACACCATCGCGGCACGCAGCGAGCTGCATGTCGACCTGGTGCTGCGCTACCTGCGGCCGTGAGCTGAGATCACATCGGGGAATCTGCCATGGTCACCATCACTTCCACCGAGTTTCAGAGGCGGTTCGGCCAATATCGTGAGGCCGCGCTGCGCGAGCCGGTTTCGATCACCAACCATGGGCATGACAGCCTGGTGCTGCTTTCGGCTGCGGAATATCGCCGCCTGAAGCGCCGCGACCGCGAGGTCCGGCCCGTGGAGGAACTAGGTGAAGAGTTCCTGAAAGCCTTGGCCGCAGCCAAGATCCCGTCCGACCAAGCCCATCTCGACGCCGAGCTGCAAGCCTGGCGCCCCTGAGCGCGGTCGAGACGAAGCCCGGCCTTTCGACACGAGACGGGAGGGAGACCTACCCGTCCCCATTCGTGACTCGCTCGAAGCGCAGGTCCTTGATGCGCGGGCTGGAGGCGCGGAGGCCGGTGACCTGGCCCTGCCCGTTCCGTTCCACCCGGGCGACGATGGTCGAGTTCATCCAGCGGTTCGGCATCGACAGCTCGATGATGTCCGGCCCCACCGCCTCGATCGGCCAAGGGCCGGCGGCGGCCAGCGGGCCACGGGCGCGCACCGCCAGGCCCGGCCCATCGGCGGCAATCCGCCATTCGGTGTCGAGCTCGCCCGACCGGTAGGTGCCGGCCAACCCGTCCGGCATGGCCGCGCCCTCGACCCGCGACAGGCGGACGGTGCGCCCGGCGCCGGTGTCGGCCAAGACGCCGTCGCCGTCGGCGCGGACCGCCAGCTCGAAGGCGCCGCGATAGGCCCGCATCCAGCCGCCGGCGGCCGGCTGGAACGAGAAGCCGACGCCGTTCGAGCGGCCGGTCATGGCGTCGCCGGTCGGGATCAGCTCCAGCACCGAGAGGCCGTCCGCGTCGAGCCAGCGCCCGGCCAGGCCGGCGAGCCCGGCGGGTGCCGCCGGTTCCGGCGGCAGGCCCTCCTCGGCCAGGGCCGCCGCCGCCACGGCGCGGGCCAGGCGATAGGGATCGATCGCGTCCAGGTTAGCGATGACGACGACCGCCAGGTCGCGGTCCGGCACGCGCAGGAACTCGGTGCGGTAGCCGGGCCACAACCCGCCATGGCCAACGGTGCGGGCACCGCGCCAGGTGCCGACCTCCAGCCCGCGCGCATAGGGCTGCCATGCGCCGCCGGCGAGCGGCAGCTCCGTCTGCATCGCCCGGACCAGGTGTGCCATGCCGGGCAGCGGCCGGTCGAAATGGCGGGCCCAGCGCAGGAGGTCGTCGAGGCTGGAGACCAACCCGCCCTCGCCGACCGTCGGATAGGCCTGGACGGCGCGGAGGATGCTGCCGTCCGGCTGGCGCAGATAGGGCTGGGCCAGCCGCGGCACCACCGTCATCGGGTCGCGCACCAGCCGGGTCGCATTCATGCCGATGGGCGCGAAGAAGCGGCGCTCGAACACCTCTTCCAGCGGCCGGCCCTCGATCTTCTCGACGATCAGGCCGAGCAGCAGGAAGTTGGTGTTGCTGTAGAGGAAGCGGCTGCCAGGCTGAAAGTTGAGGCCGCCCGCCCGCGCGATCGCCCGCGTCAGGTCCTCCTCCGAGGCCGGCCGGTCGAGCGCCATCCCACCCCAGCGCGTCAGCTCCAGGAAATCGCGCAGGCCGCTGACATTGTGCATCAGGTGGCGGAGGGTGACGGGCGTGCCATAGTCCGGCAGCCAGGGCAGGTGCCGGCGCGCCTCGTCGTCGATGCCGAGCCGCCCTTCGAGCGCGAGCGCCAGCACCGCACCGGTGGTGAACTGCTTGGTCACCGAGGCGATGCGGAAGACGGTGCCCGGGTCGATCGCCACCCCATGCTCGAGGCTGGCCTGGCCATAGCCACGGCGCAGCAGCACTTCACCGTGACGGACCACGCCGATGACGCAGCCCGGCTGGTCGGGACGGTTCCATGGCTGGACCAGGCGGTCGATGCGGCCTTCGAGGGCAAGCATGGCGGAAGTCGGCATCGGCGGGGTCTCCTGGTCGGGGAGGGCAGAAGCTAGCCCGCCCGGCGCGTCGGGCAAAAGGGCCATCCGATCGAACGCCGGCACATTGACAAACCAGCAGCCCTCGCCTCCTAGTAACCATCCGGTTACCTTCCGGGAGGAAACAATGGCCCTGGCCGATGTCGAGCGGCGCTTCTATGCCGCCACCGGTCACCTGACCGTGCCGATCGTGTTCGCCGCCGCCGAGATGGATGCCGCCATCGCCGATGCCGAGGCCTGGGGCGAGAGTTTCCTGGCAGACCTGGCACCCGACCAGCGGCGCTGGTACGTCGACGGCGGGGTGAAGGCGCGCACCGTGCTGCGCAAGCTGGACAACCCCCATGCCGCCCGGCCCGCCTTCATGAAGCTGGCCTCCGACCCGCGCCTGGTCGGGCTGGTGGAGGAGATCATCGGCCCCGGCGTGTCGGTCTATTTCAGCCAGATCTTCTTCAAGCCGCCCGAAGGCGGCGGGCCGAAGCCGATGCACCAGGACAATTTCTATTTCGGCCCGGCCGACCCGCAGCGGCTGGTGACGGCCTGGGTGGCACTCGACACCGCCACCGTCGACAATGGCTGCCTGCAGTTCGGCGAGGGCAGCCACCGCAAGCCGCTGCTGGTCCATACCGCGCCCGCCGACGAGCCGTACAACCTGCAGATCCCGGCCGAGATCGCGGCCGCGATCGAGATGACGCCGGCCCCGGTGCCGAAGGGCGGGGTGTCTTTCCACCATGGCGGCACGCTCCACCAATCCGGCGTCAACCGTTCGAGCCGGTGGCGCCGCGCCGTCGCCTTCCACTATGTTGGCGCCGGCAACGTGTTCACGAACCCCGCCCTGCCCTATGACGAGGCGGCATTCGTGCGCGTGACCTGACGGTTGCAACGGACAAGGACGGCGGGGAACGGATGAACGCGGGGGAGAGCGCGTGGCGGATCGGGGTCGCGATCCTGGCGCATGTCGCCGTGGTCGTGGCCTGGCACCTCTTCGTCGTCCTGGGCGACGTGCCGAGGTTCGTCATGCCGACGCCCTGGGACACGGCCCAGGCCCTGATCGACCCCGACTACCGCTGGTGGCCCAACATCGTCGTCACCGCGACCGAGATCTATGGCGGCTACCTGCTGGCCGTGGTGACCGGGGTGGTGGCGGCTCTGCTGTTCACCTGGTCGCGCGTGCTCGAAGCGGTGATCATGCCGGTGCTGGTCACCTTCAACATGATCCCCAAGGTGGCGCTGGGCCCGCTCTTCATCGTCTGGTTCAGCTATGGCGTGCTGCCCAACGCGCTGATCGCCTTTTCGATCGCCTTCTTCCCGATCGTGCTGACGACCGCGCGCGGCCTGCGCGAGGTCGAGCCGGACCTGCTCGACCTCGTGCGCTCGCTGCGCGGGTCGAAATGGCAGATCTTCCTGAAGATCCAGTTGCCGGGGGCGCTGCCCTACATCTTCTCCGGCATGAAGGTGGGGGCCATCCTGGCGGTCGCCGGCGCCATCGTCGGCGAGTTCCTGGGCTCCGACAGCGGCCTCGGCTACCTGATGCTGCAGGTGCAGGTGACGCTCGACACGGCGGCGATGTTCATGGCCGTCGCCCTCATCAGCCTCCTCGGCGTGCTGCTCTACGGGCTGGTGGTCCTGCTCGAACGGCTGCTCGTCGTGCGCGACGCCCGCGTCTCCTGAGCCCCGCAGCCCGACCGAGCCCAAGCCCCGGCATGACCGACCCCTTCATCCACCTGCGCGAAGTGCGCAAGGTCTACCGCTCGCGCGGCAAGGAGTTCCTTGCGGTCTCCGAGGTCACCTTCGATGTCGAGGCAGGCGAGCTCGTGACCATGGTCGGCCCGTCCGGCTGCGGCAAGTCGACCCTGCTGAAGATCCTGGCCGGCCTGCACCCCCATGATGGCGGCGAGGTGCGGATCGGCAACGCCACCCACCCGTTCGACCCGGCGCGCGATGTCGGCATGGTCTTCCAGCAGGCGCTGCTGCTGAAATGGCGGCGCATCATCGACAATGTGCTGCTGCCGGCCGAGATCCTGGGCCTGCCGATGAAGGCCAGCCGGGACCGCGCCCGCGACCTGCTGGCCATGGTCGGCCTCGCCGGGTTCGAGGACAAATATCCCTACGAGCTGTCGGGCGGCATGCAGCAGCGCGCCGCCATCGCCCGCGCGCTGGTCCACGACCCCAAGCTGATCCTGATGGACGAGCCGTTCGGGGCACTCGACGCGCTGACCCGCGAGAAGATGAACCTGGAGCTCCTGCGCATCTGGCGCGAGAGCCGGAAGACCATCCTCTTCGTCACCCACGGCATCGCCGAGGCGGTGTTCCTGGCCACCCGCACGGTGGTGCTGACGGCCGGCCCCGCCCGGATGGCCGACCATATCCGCATCGACCTTCCCTATCCCCGCACGCTCGACATGAAGACCAGCCCGGCCTTCGGCGACTATTCGCGGCGGCTCTACCGTCTCCTCGGCATGGAGTAGCGAGCATGGCGACCAAGCGCCTCGGCATCATCATGAACGGCGTCACCGGACGCATGGGCACCAACCAGCACCTGGTGCGCTCCATCCTGGCCATCCGCGCCCAGGGCGGCGTCGCCCTGCCCGACGGCACCCGCATCATGCCCGACCCCATCCTGGTCGGCCGCAACGCGGCCAAGGTGGAAGCGTTGGCCAAGGCGCATGGCGTCGAGCGCTGGACCACCGACCTCGACGGCGCCATCGCCAACCAGGACGACACCCTCTTCTTCGACGCCGCCTCGACCAACATGCGGGCCGAGCTGATCCGCAAGGCGATCGCGGCCGGCAAGGACATCTATTGCGAGAAGCCGACCGCCGACAACCTGGCGGACGCGCTCGACCTCCACCGCCTGGCCGAGGCCGCCGGCATCCGTCACGGCGTGGTCCAGGACAAGCTGTGGCTGCCCGGCCTGCGCAAGCTGAAGACGCTGATCGACAGCGGCTTCTTCGGCCGCATCCTGTCGGTGCGCGGCGAGTTCGGCTACTGGGTGTTCGAGGGCGACTGGCAGGCGGCCCAGCGCCCGTCCTGGAACTATCGCGCGGCCGACGGCGGCGGCATCATCCTCGACATGCTGTGCCACTGGCGCTACGTCGTCGACAACCTGTTCGGCGAGGTGAAGAGCGTCTCGTGCCTCGGCGCCACCCACATCCCGCGGCGCTGGGACGAGAACGGCCAGCCCTATGACTGCGACGTCGACGACGCCGCCTACGCCACCTTCCAGGCCGGCGACGGCGTGGTGGTGCAGATCAACAGCTCGTGGGCGACCCGGGTGCGCCGCGACGACCTCGTCACCTTCCATGTCGACGGCACGCTGGGCTCGGCGGTGGCCGGCCTCACCCGTTGCCACAGCCAGGCCCGCGTCAACACGCCGAAGCCCGTGTGGAATCCGGACGTGCCCCAGGCGATCGACTTCTACCGGACCTGGCAGGAGGTGCCGGACAACCAGCCCTACGACAACGCCTTCAAGGTCGAATGGGAGCTGTTCATCCGCCATCTCTATGAGGGCACGCCCTTCCCGTGGAACCTGAAGGCCGGGGCCAAGGGCGTACAGCTCGCCATGCTGGGGCTGCAAAGCTGGCGCGAGCGCCGCTGGCTCGACGTCCCGCCCCTCTGACCGCCCCTCTCTGACCGGAAGCAGGAGGTCCATCATGCCGACCCTCGACCTGCCCACCGCCGACGGCAAGATCGCGCGCTACACGACCGGCGCGCCGCGCCATTTCCCCGACCGCACCAACGTGCCGTTCAACCGCGTGGCGCTGGCTGCCGCCCACGTCGTGGCCGACCCGCGGGCCGAGCACGACCCCTGGGTCGACACCGCCATCGACTGGGACCGCACCATCGCCTTCCGCTCGCGCCTGTGGGACCTGGGCCTGGGCGTGGCCGAGGCGATGGACACGGCCCAGCGCGGCATGGGCCTCGACTGGAATACCTCGCTGGAGCTGATCCGGCGCTCGGTCGCCGCCGCCTCGGGGCGGCCGGGCGCGGTGATGTTCTGCGGCGCCGGCACCGACCACCTGGCCCCCGGCCCGTCGGTCACCGTCGACGACGTGATCGCGGCCTACGAGGAGCAGGTCGGCGCCGTCGAGGCGGCGGGCGGGCGCATCATCCTGATGGCGAGCCGGGCGCTGGCGGCGACCGCGCGCTCGCCCGACGACTATCACCGCGTCTATGGCCGCGTCCTGCGCCAGACGAAAGAACCGGTCATCATCCATTGGCTGGGCGAGATGTTCGACCCCGCACTGGCCGGCTATTGGGGCCATGGCGACCACTACCAGGGCATGGAGGTCTGCCTCGAGGTCCTTCAGGACAATGCGGCCAAGGTCGACGGCATCAAGATCTCGCTCCTCGACAAGGACAAGGAGATCGCCATGCGCCGCCGCCTGCCGGCGGGCGTGCGCATGTATACCGGCGACGACTTCAACTACGCCGAGCTGATCGACGGCGACGAGGCGGGCTATTCGGACGCGCTGCTCGGCATCTTCGACGCCATCGCGCCCGCGGCCTCGGCCGCGCTGGCCGCACTCGCCAACGACCGCCGCCAGGACTTCCACGACATCCTGGCGCCGACCGTGCCCCTGTCGCGCCACATCTTCAAGGCGCCGACCCGCTTCTACAAGACGGGGGTGGTGTTCATGGCCTACCTGAACGGGCTGCAGGATCACTTCACCATGGTCGGCGGCCAGCAGAGCGCGCGCTCCGTCACCCACCTGGCGGAGCTGTTCCGCCTCGCCGACAAGGCGGGCCTGCTGCGCGACCCGGACGACGCCGCCTTCCGCATGCGGAACGTCATGGCCGTCCACGGGATCGCGTGATGGCGCTCGATTCCAGCCGCCTGTCGCTCAACACCGCCACCGTCCGCGAGCGCTGGAACCTGGCCCAGGCGATCGAGGGCTGCGCCCGCCACGGCATCGGCGGCATCTCGCCCTGGCGCGACAAGGTGGCGGAGCTGGGCCTGGCCCAGTCCGCCCGGCAGATCCGCGAAGCCGGCCTGACAGTGACCGGGCTCTGCCGCGGCGGCCTCTTCCCCGCCCCCGACGCCGCCGGGCGGCAGGCCGCCATCGAGGACAACCGGCGCGCCATCGCCGAAGCGGCCGAGCTCGGCGCCGCCTGCCTCGTCCTGGTGGTGGGCGGGCTGCCCGCCGGGTCGAAGGACATCGACGGCGCCCGCGGCATGGTCCGCGACGGCATCGCCGCCATCCTGCCCGAGGCGCGGGCGGCCGGCGTGCCGATCGCCATCGAGCCGCTGCACCCGATGTATGCCGCCGACCGCGCCTGCGTGAACACCATCGACCAGGCCCTCGACCTGTGCGACGAGCTGGGCCAGGGCGTCGGCGTCGCGGTCGACGTCTACCACACCTGGTGGGACCCGAACCTGGCCGCCGCCATCCGCCGCGCCGGAGCGGCGCGCATCCTGGCATTCCATATCTGCGACTGGCTGGTGCCGACCACCGACCTGCTGCTCGACCGCGGCATGATGGGCGACGGGGTCATCGACATCCGGCGCATCCGCCGCATGGTCGAGGCGGCCGGCTTCACCGGCCTGCACGAGGCCGAGATCTTCTCGGCCGGCAACTGGTGGAAGCGCGACCCGGACGAGGTGCTGGAGATCTGCAAGGAGCGGCACCGGACCGTGTGCTGAGGCACCGCCCGGCGACCCCATTCAAGGTTGCGCGTCGCCCACCAGCGGGTAGGTCGGGCGGTTCAGCTTGCGGAAGCGGAAGAGCGAATAGTCGGAGCTGGTGACGCCGACGCCGTCGCATTCGACGATGGCGCGTGCGATCGGCTTGAAGCCGGCGCGGTAGTGGATGCGGCTCTTCAGCACGAGGTAGCGCTTCTGGGTCGGCTCGATGCCGACCGAGCGGAAGGCGCCGAGGTCGAACGGCTCGTGGTGCTGCTCGATGACGACAATCTGCATCGGCCCGGTGTCGAGCACCGCCGAGCGGCCCATATGGGCGCGGGTCCCGGTGCCCATCGGTCCGGTCACGGTGAACTGCCCGTCGGTGATGGCGCGCACCACGCCCGACACCTCCAGCGGCGCGCCCGCCTGCCCGATGGTCGGCATGTCGGTCTTGCCGCCGAGCTGCAGGGTGACCCGGGCGCCCACCCCCGCCTCGGCCATGCTCGCCACCGCGGCGGGGTCGACGACGGCGAAGACGGCGACGTCCTCCAGCCCCTGGCGCATCGCCTCGGCGATCACCGCCATGGTGTCCTGGGTCCCGCCCGACGCGCAATTGTCGGCATGGTCGATCAGCAGGACCGGGCCTTCAGTCATTTCCTTCGCGCGCGCCACCGAACGGGCGAGCGGTTCTGAATCATAGACGAAGTCGGCGCGGCGCTCCCACGCGGCGTCGAGCAGCTCCAGGGCGGCGCGGGCCGCCTGCTGGCCGTCGCCGTCGGCGACCGCGACGACGCTGAGGCCGGGCTGGGGAATGTCGGCCAGCGGGAATCCGCCGAAAACGCTGACCGCCAGCAAGCCTTCGGCCTCCTGGGCGCGGGCGCGCTCGATGAGCGGACCCATCGGCGCCTCGTCATGGCCCATGCGCAGGGTGTGCGGGATCATCGGCCGGCTGCCCCAGGCCATGGCCGGCGCGACCTTGCCGGCGACCGCGTCCAGCACGATGCGCCCGGCATGGGCGCCGGCCGCCGCCATGTCGATATGGGGGTAAGTCTTGTAGCCGACCAGGGCGGTGCAGTTGCGCACGATGCGGTCGGTCATGTTGGCATGGAGGTCGAGGGCGACGGCGATCGGCAGGTCGGGGCGCAGGCGGCGCACCCGCTCCAGCAGCGTGCCCTCGCCGTCGTCGGTCGTCTCGGCCACCATGGCGCCGTGGAGGTCGAGGAAGAGCACGTCGCAGCCGGCATCGACCGCCTCCAGGATCGCCTGCGACATGCGCTCGTAGGCGGCGGCCTCCACCGGGCCGGACGGTGCCGCGGCCGCGGCCAGCGGCGTCGCGACGGTGCAGCCGGCCTCCTCCGCCAGTGCCAGGAAGGCGCCGAAGCCGGTGTTGGTGCCGCGGAAGGCATCCCGCGCCGCCTGGCCGAACCACGGCTCGCCGGACCCGCGCCCGAACCGGGCGAGCGGTGTCGGCACCGGCGAGAAGGTGTTGGTCTCGTGTTTCATCATGGCGACGACGGCGCGCATCGGCAGGCTCCCTCCGGCAATTCCGACCTATCGTCGGGGCCCCGGCGCCCGCCGTCAACGCGCGTCCAAGGTCGCTTGCACGGTGGCGGGCGAGTGAGTACGTTCCGCGAGGGAATGAGCTGGAAAAACAATTCCGGCCGACCGGGAAGCGAACTGGGGACGAGACGGCCGGGGGCATGGCGGGCGAATACATCCTGGAGACGCAGGATCTCACCAAGGAGTTCGTCGGCTTCGTCGCCGTGCGGAAGGTGAGCCTGCGGGTGCGCCGACATTCCATCCACGCGCTGATCGGCCCCAATGGGGCGGGCAAGACCACGGTCTTCAACCTGCTGACCAAGTTCCTGACGCCGACCGGCGGCCAGATTCTCTACAATGGCGACGACATCACCAGCACCAAGCCGGCCGCCATTGCGCGCCGCGGGATGGTACGGTCGTTCCAGATTTCCGCGGTCTTTCCCCACCTTTCGGTGCGCGAGAACATCCGCATCGCCCTGCAGCGCCCGCTCGGCACCTCCTTCCATTTCTGGAAGTCGGAAGCGTCGCTGGCGGCCCTGCACGAGCGCGCCGACGCGCTGGTCGAGGATGTCGGGCTGACCCAGTTCCGCACCGCCGTCGCGGGCGAGCTGCCCTACGGCCGCAAGCGCGCGCTGGAAATCGCGACGACGCTGGCGCTGGAACCGGAGATGATGCTGCTGGACGAACCCATGGCCGGCATGGGCCAGGAGGATATCGGCCGCATCAGCGACCTGATCCGGCGGGTGTCCGAGAACCGCACCGTCCTCATGGTCGAGCACAACATGAGCGTGGTGGCGCAGCTATCCGACACCATCACCGTGCTGCAGCGGGGCGAGATCCTGGCCGAGGGGCCCTACGCCACCGTCTCCAGGAACCCGGCCGTCATCGAGGCCTACATGGGCACCGGGCATGGCTGAGACCCTGCTCACCATCGCCGACCTGCACGCCTTCTACGGCGAATCGCACGCGCTGCACGGCATGACGCTGGAGATTCCGGACGGCGAGGTGGTGACGCTTCTCGGCCGCAACGGCGCCGGCAAGAGCACCACCCTCAAGTCGATCATGGGGGTGATGGCCAGGCGCCGCGGATCGATCCGCTATCGCGGCCAGGAGTTGATCGGCCTGCCGTCGAACGCCATCGCGCGCCTCGGCATCGCCTGGTGCCCGGAGGAACGCGGCATCTTCTCCAGCCTCGACGTGCGCGAGAACCTGATGCTACCGCCGCCGGTGAAGGCCGGCGGCATGCCGCTCGAAGAGATCTTCACCCTGTTCCCCAACCTGCGCGAGCGCCTGCGCAGCCAGGGCACCAAGCTGTCGGGCGGCGAGCAGCAGATGCTGGCGATCGCCCGCATCCTGCGCACCGGCTCCACCCTGCTGCTGCTCGACGAGCCGACCGAGGGCCTGGCCCCGGTCATCATCCAGCAGATCGGCCAGGTCATCCGCACGCTGAAGCAGCGCGGCTTCACCATCCTGCTGGTCGAGCAGAATTTCCGCTTCGCCGCGACCGTCGCCGACCGCCACTACGTGGTCGAGCATGGCCGCGTCATCGACATGATCGAGAACGCCAATCTCGCGCAGCACACCCAACGACTGCACGAGTATCTGGGGGTCTAGAAGAACCGTCTCGGCAATACTGAGGGAAGGAACAGGGCCATGAAGCTGAAGCAGGCATTGCTCACGGGGGCGGCGGCGGTCGTTTTCGCAGGGACCGCATCGGCACAGATTTCTGGCGATGTCGTGAAGCTGGGCGTCCTCAACGACCAGTCGTCGCTCTATGCCGACATTTCCGGCCAGGGGTCGGTCACCGCCGCCCGCATGGCGGTCGAGGATTTCGGCGGCACCGTCAACGGCAAGAAGATCGAGGTCGTCTTCGCCGACCACCAGAACAAGCCCGACGTCGGCTCCAACATCGCTCGGCAATGGATGGACCGCGACGGCGTCGACGCGATCGTCGACGTGCCGACCTCGTCGGTCGCGCTGGCGCTGGCGCCGCTCATCAAGGAGAAGAACAAGGTCTTCCTCAATTCGGGTGCGGCCAGCTCCGACCTGACCGGCAAGGCCTGCCAGACCACCACCGTCCACTGGACCTATGACACCGTCGCGCTGTCCAGGGGCACCGGCGGCGCCGTGGTCAAGTCCGGCGGCGACACCTGGTTCTTCCTGACCGCCGACTATGCCTTCGGCCACGCCCTGGAGCGCGACACGGCCGAGGTCGTGAAGGCGGCGGGCGGCAAGGTGCTGGGCCAGGTCCGCCATCCGATCAACACCTCGGACTTCTCGTCCTTCCTGCTCCAGGCGCAGGCGTCCAAGGCCAAGGTGATCGGCCTCGCCAATGCCGGCGGCGACACCATCAACTCGATCAAGCAGGCGTCCGAGTTCGGCATCGTCGCCGGCGGCCAGAAGCTGGCCGGGCTGCTGGTCTTCATCACCGACATCCACGCCCTCGGCCTGCAGACGGCGCAGGGGCTGCAGCTCACGGAAGCCTTCTACTGGGACCAGAACGACGAGACCCGCGCCTTCTCCAAGCGCTTCGAGGCGACCATGAAGAAGAAGCCCGGCATGGTGCAGGCCGGCGTCTACGGCGCGGTCCTGCACTATCTGAAGGCGATCAAGGAAGTGAACACGGACGAGGGCGAGAAGGTCGTCGCCCAGATGAAGAAGATGCCGATCAACGACTTCATGACCAAGAACGGGGTGCTCCGCGAGGATGGCCGCGTCGTCCGTGACATGTACCTGTTCGAGGTGAAGAAGCCGAGCGAATCGAAGGGGCCCTGGGACTATTACAAGACGGTCCGCACCATCCCCGGCGACGAGGCCTATCGTGCGCTGAAGGACGGCGGCTGCTCGTTCGTCAAGGGCTGATCGGGCACCACGAACCGGTCCGGAACCGGATCTGAGCGAGGCCGAAGCGGATGTTCGAGCTTCTGGGCATACCCCCGCAGGCGCTGTTCGGGCAGCTCCTGATCGGGCTCATCAACGGCGCCTTCTATGCCATGCTGAGCCTGGGGCTCGCCGTCATCTTCGGCCTCCTCAACATCATCAACTTCACCCATGGCGCCCAGTACATGATGGGCGCCTTCGTGGCCTATCTCTGCCTGACCCATCTCGGCCTCGGCTACTGGGGGGCGCTGATCGTGGCGCCGCTCCTGGTCGGGGCCTTCGGCATCCTGCTCGAGCGCACGATGCTCCACCGCCTCTACAAGCTGGACCATCTCTACGGGCTGCTGCTCACCTTCGGCATCGCCCTGATCATCGAGGGTTTCTTCCGCAACGAGTACGGCTCCTCGGGCCTGCCCTACTCGATCCCGGCCGAGCTGCGCGGCGGCTACAATCTGGGCTTCATGTTCCTGCCGACCTACCGCGCCTGGGTCGTCGTCGCCTCGATCGTGGTCTGCTTCGGCACCTGGTGGGTGATCGAGCGCACCAAGCTCGGCGCCTATCTGCGGGCGGCCACCGAGAACCCGACCCTGGTGCAGGCATTCGGCATCAACGTGCCGCGCATGATCACCCTCACCTACGGCTTCGGCGTGGCGCTGGCGGCCTTCGCCGGGGTGATGGCCGCGCCGATCTACCAGGTCAGCCCGCTGATGGGCGCCAACCTCATTATCGTCGTCTTCGCGGTGGTGGTCATCGGCGGCATGGGCTCGATCATGGGCGCCATCATCACCGGCTTCGCGCTCGGCATCATCGAGGGGCTGACCAAGGTGTTCTATCCCGAGGCCTCCAACACCGTGATTTTCGTCATCATGGCGATCGTGCTGACGATCAAGCCGGCCGGCCTCTTCGGCCGGACCGCGTGAGGGGCGAAGATGGACCGCGCGACCCGCATCACCTTCCTTGCCATGCTCGTGGCCCTCGCGGTCGCGCCCTACGTCCTCTATCCCGTGTTCCTGATGAAGGTGCTGTGCTTCGCGCTCTTCGCGTGCGCCTTCAACCTGCTCGTCGGCTATGTCGGGCTCTTGTCCTTCGGCCACGCCGCCTTCTTCGGGTCCGCCGCC
This sequence comes from uncultured Rhizobiaceae bacterium, assembly GCA_964594715.1. Classification (GTDB taxonomy): domain Bacteria; phylum Pseudomonadota; class Alphaproteobacteria; order ATCC43930; family Allostellaceae; genus Allostella. The sequence goes on from CAZQOA010000073.1 coordinate 13,744, forward strand.
TACGTCACCGCCTACTCGGTCAAGATGTGGGGCCTGTCGCCGGAGCTGGGCATCCTGCTGGGCGCCGCCACCGGCGCTGCCCTGGGCCTGGTCATCGGCTGGCTTACCATCCGCCGCCAGGGCATCTATTTCGCGATGATCACGCTGGCCCTGTCGCAGATCGTCTTCTTCTATGCCGTGCAGGCGCCGTGGACAGGCGGCGAGGACGGCATCCAGGCGGTGCCGCGCGGCCACCTGTTCGGCTTCATCGACCTGCATGAGCCGATGGCGATGTACACCACGGTGGCGACCATCTTCGTCATCGGCGTCCTCATCATCTATCGGGTCGTCCATTCGCCGTTCGGCCAGGTGCTGAAGGCGATCCGCGAGAACGAGCCCCGCGCCATCTCGCTCGGCTACGAGACCGACCGCTACAAGCTGCTGGCCTTCATCCTGTCGGCGACGCTGGCGGGGCTGGCCGGCGGCACCAAGTCGCTGGTGTTCCAGCTGGCATCCCTCACCGACGTCCAGTGGCAGATGTCGGGCGAGGTCGTGCTGATGACGCTGGTCGGCGGCCTCGGCACCATCTTCGGGCCGATCGTCGGCGCAGTGGTGATCGTGACCATGCAGAACTACCTGGCGGAGTTCGGCTCCTGGGTGACGATCATCCAAGGTTTCATTTTCGTCATCTGCGTCCTCACCTTCCGGCGTGGTATCGTCGGCGAGTTGATGGGCTGGTTCGGCCCCAAACGGCCGGCCGCGACCGGGGGCCATTGAGGACCCCGCCATCGGACAAGGGAGCGTTGCGATGAAGATCCAGTCGCTCGGACATGTAGTGCTCAAGGTTCGCAGCCAAAGCCGCGCGGAAGCCTTCTACAACGGCATCCTCGGCATGCCGATCGTCGCCCGCTACGACGAGATGGGGATGACCTTCTTCAGCCTCGGCAACCACCACGACTTCGCCGTCGCCGCAGTCGGCGACAAGGCGTCGGGGCCGGTCGAGGACGGCGTCGGCCTCGCCCATGTCGCCTTCAAGATCGGCGACGAGATGGCGGTCCTGAAGGATGCCAAGTCGGAGCTCGAGGCGGCCGGTATCGCGTGGGTGGCGGCCGACCATGGCGTCAGCAAATCGCTCTATTTCAGCGACCCCGACGGCAACCGCGTCGAACTCTATATCGACCAGTCGGATTCCTGGCGGCGCGACCCGCAGACCGTGGCTGCCTATGCCCCGCTGACGCTCTAGCGCCGCCTCCGGCGAAGGAGCCCGATGCGGACCCAGGTCGGGATCGTCGGGGCGGGCCCGGCCGGCCTGGTGCTGGCCCATCTCCTTCACCAGGCCGGGGTCGAGAGCGTGGTCATCGAGGCGCGCAGTCGCGCCCATGTCGAGGGCCGCATCCGCGCCGGCGTGCTGGAGCAGGGGACGGTCGACCTGCTGAACGAAGCCGGCCTCGGCGGGCGGATGCGGCGCGAGGGGCTGGTCCATCACGGCATCGAGCTGCGGTTCGCCGGCGGCCGCCACCGCATCGACCTGCATGGGCTGACCGAAGGCCGGGCCATCACCGTCTATGGCCAGCATGAGGTGATGAAGGACCTGATCGCCGCCCGCCTCGCCCATGGCGGGCCGATCCTGTTCGAGGTCGACCAGGTGCGGCTGGAGGCGATCGATTCCGCCTGCCCGCGCATATTCTTTCGCCAGGACGGGCAGGAGCGGCGGCTCGACTGCGACATCGTCGGCGGCTGCGACGGCTTCCACGGGGTCTGCCGCGACGCCATCCCGGCCGGTGCGCTGACCATCCACGAGCGGCCCTACCCCTTCGCCTGGCTCGGCATCCTGGCCGAGGCGCCACCGGTATCGGAGGAGCTGATCTATGCCGGGCACGAGCGCGGCTTCGCGCTGTCCAGCATGCGTTCGCCCGTGCTGTCGCGGCTTTACCTGCAGTGCTCGCCAGACGAGGATATCGACCGCTGGCCGGACGAGCGCATCTGGGACGAGCTCCGCATCCGCCTCGACGCCCCCATCCCCCAGGGTCCGATCATTCAGAAGGGGGTGACCGGCATGCGCAGCTTCGTCGCCGAGCCGATGCGCCATGGCCGCCTCTTCCTGGCCGGCGACGCCGCGCACATCGTGCCGCCGACCGGGGCCAAGGGCCTCAACCTGGCGGTGGCCGACGTGCGGGTGCTGGCCCGCGCCATCGCCGGGTTCGCTGCCACCGGCAGCGAGGACGGGCTCGACCGCTACTCCGACGCCTGCCTCGCCCGGGTGTGGCAGGTGCAGCGCTTTTCATGGTGGATGACCACCCTCCTCCACCGCTTCCCCGACGCCGACCCGTTCGACCGTCGCCTGCGCGCGGCCGAGCTGGCCCAGACGGTAGGCCTGGCCTCGGCGGCGCGGACGCTGGCGGAAAACTATGTCGGCCTGCCCTTCGACTGACGGCAAGGCCAGCGCCGGATCGTCGGTGCAATTCATAGTGCGAATGAATTGCGTTTTCATATAGCGGCTGGTAACGATCGTCCCGGGAGAAGAATCTCGACCGGACGTGGACAGAAAATGAACACGAGGATCGCCGATGGGTGCTGTCGCCCACCGGCCGTGAACGAAACGACCGGGAAAGCGGGGCTGCCCGCGCCGAAGGGCGTGCGACGGCTCGATGCCGGCACGCTCCTGGCCGGCAGCCGCGAGTGCATCATCGTCCATCAGGACAGCGAATACCGGCTCCGCATCACGAGCAACGGCAAGCTGATCCTTACCAAATAGCCGCCGCCCCGCTGCACGCGCGCGGAAACGCCGGCCCGACCACCCAGCCAGCCAGCCGAGGCCCAACCTCGCGACAAGCCAGCCAGGTCCATTCAACCGATCTGCTGGATCGAACGCCGAGGGGGTATCGATGTCTGCCTTCAAGAAGAGAGCTGGTTTCAAGAGGGCGCGCGCTTCGCGCCATATGCTGGCCTGGGCGGCGGCGGGTGCGAGCGCCGCCTGGACCCCGGGCGCGCTCCTGGCCCAGACGCCGGGCGCGGTGCAACTGCCGGGCGTCAGCGTCACCGCGCCGCCGCCGATGGAGACCTACAAGGTCGACACCGTCCAGTCGCCCAAGTTCACCTCACCCCTGCTCGACACGCCGCGCACGGTGACGGTCATCCCGCGCGAGGTGATCGAGGACCGCGGCGCGACCTCGCTGCTGGACGTGCTGCGCACCACCCCCGGCATCACGATGGGCGCGGCCGAAGGCGGCATCGCGCTCGGCGACCGGCCCTTCGTGCGCGGTTTCGACGCCCAGAACGACATCTTCATCGACGGCTTCCGCGACCAGGGCTCGCAGGTCCGCGACCCGTTCAACGTCGAGCGGGTGGAGATCATCAAGGGGCCGAGCTCCGCCTATAGCGGACGCGGCAGCACCGGCGGCTCGGTCAACCTGGTGACCAGGCGCCCGAACGAGCGCAACTCGATCGGCGGCGACCTGACGCTCGGCAGCGGCCTGACCAAGCGCGCCACCGCCGACATCAACCAGAAGGTCTTCGACACCGTCGCGGTGCGGGTCAACGCCATGATCCACGACGCGGAGATTCCCGGTCGCGACGAGGTCACCCAGAAGCGCTGGGGGGTCGCGCCGTCCGTCACCTTCGGCCTGGGCAGGCCAACGCAACTCACCCTCAGTTCCTATCACCTGCGGGGCGAGGGCATCCCGGACTATGGCCATCCGTTCGATCCGCGGACCGGCAAGCCGGTCGATGTCGACCGCGACAATTTCTATGGCGTCCTCGGCCGGGACTTTCAGCGCAACAAGGTCGACACGGCCGCGGCCGAACTCACCCATGACTTCAGCGACACGACCAGGTTCCGCAGCCGCGTCCAGTACACGAGGTCAAGCAACGACTATGTCGTGACCGTCCCGGCCTTCCCCAACGACACCGACTTCTCGACCGTGCGCCGCAACGTCCGCCAGCGCGACAGCCGGAACGAGATCATCGCCAACCAGACCGACGTGACGACGGAGTTCCAGACGGGCTTCCTCCGGCACAAGCTGACGGCGGGCGTCGAGCTGTCCTACGAGCGGTCGAAGACGACGGGGCGGGACTTCAACAACGCCGCGACCGGGCTCTATGGCCAGGGCATTCGGGACGCCTACACCAACGTGCCGGCCGCCGATCTGGCCAACCCCGATCCGCATGTGCCCTACACCGGCGCCTACCGCAGCACGACCGCGACCACCACCAAGGCGACGACGGTGTCGGCCTTCGCCTTCGATACGGTGAAGCTCGGCGAGCAACTGGAGCTGTCGGGCGGCATCCGCGTCGATCGCTTCGAGGCCGAGAACCCGACCCTCTCCGCCCGGGACACCTCGTTCAACTGGCAGGTCGGCGCGCTGTGGAAGCCGCTGCCGTCCGCCAGCCTCTACGCCTCCTACGGCACCTCCACCAACCCGTCGGCCGAGGGGCTGTCGGTCAGCGCCGGCACGGCCGCACTCGACCCCGAGAAGAACGCCAACTACGAGGTCGGCGCCAAGTGGAACCTCCTCGACGACCGCCTGTCGCTGACGGCGGCCGCCTTCCGCTCGGAGAAGACCAACGCGCGGGTGAGCGACCTCGGCGACATCACCGTGCTCGCCGGCGAGCGCCGGGTGGACGGCTTCGAGATCGGCATCGCCGGTGCCATCACCGACGACTGGAAGATCTGGGGCGGCTACACCTTCCTGCACAGCAAGATCGTCGATGACGGCCCGCTCGCCTTCAACGACGGCAACGAGATGGCCAACGTCGCGCCCCACAGCTTCAGCATCTGGTCGACCTACCGCTTCCTGCCGGACTGGAACGCCGGCCTCGGCGCCTTCTACACCAGCAAGCGCTGGGCCAACGACGCCAACACCCGCGAGCTGCCGAGCTATTGGCGGTTCGACGCGATGCTGAGCTACGACGTGACCGAGAACGTGGCGCTGCGGCTCAACGTCCAGAACATCTTCGACGAGAAGTATTACGATTCCGCCCACACCAGCGGCGGCTTCGCCTTCGTGGCGCCGAGCCGGACCATCCTGCTCACCACCGCCGTCAAGTTCTGAAGCGCTTCCCCGCGCCCTCCCGCGAAGGGGGGTGCGGGGGGCCTCGTTCAGGGCATCCAGTCCGGCCTGGGAATGGCGCGGTGGGCATCGCGGAGTGCGGCCGACCAGCGCTCGCGGATCATGCGGAAATAGGCGTCGTCCTCGCCCAGGCGAAGATTGAGATCGGCCTGCGGCGCATCGCGGCGATAGACCATGAGGTCGATCGGCAGCCCGACCGTCAGGTTGGACCGCAGGGTCGAATCCATCGAGATGAGCGCGAGCTTCACCCCATCGGGGATGGCGGTGTTGAAGCGCACCGCGCGGTCCAGGATCGGCTTGCCGTACTTGTGCTCGCCGATCTGGAGGAAGGGCGTGTCCTCGGTCGATTCGATGAAGTTGCCGGCCGAGTACACGAGGAAGAGGCGCAGCTTGCGGCCACGGATCTGGCCACCCAGCAGCAGCGTCACCTCGAAGCCGATGCTCTGCTGGCGCATCGCCTCGCCGTCCAGGTGCCAGACCTTGCGCACCGCCTCGCCGGTCAGCTGCGCAGCACGGAACATGCTGGGCACGGTGTAGAGGCTCTCGGTCGTGCCGGTGGCCTCGCTTTCGAAGCCTTCGGCCAGCAGGCTGATCACCGCCTGGGTGATGGCGAGGTTGCCGGCCGAGGCGAGGCAGATCGTCCGCTCCCCCGACACCTCGAAGAAATGCAGCTTGCGGAAGGTCGAGATGTTGTCGACCCCGGCATTGGTGCGGGTGTCGGCCAGCATGACGAGCCCCTCTTCGAGGAGCAGTCCGACGCAATAGGTCATCGATCGACTGTCTGCCGCTTCGCGGGGATGGGGCCGGCGAATCCGGCCGGGTCAGGTAAGATACTGCTTCGATACCTCGCCGCCGAGCCTCGTGTTGCTGGCAATGAACTCCGACAGGAATTCATGCAGCCCCATCTGGAGGATGTCCTCGATGCGGGTGAAGCGCAGGCGGGCATGGATCTGGCCGGCCAGCCGGTCGGCCTCGCCCTGGCGGCCATAGGCGGCGGCCAGCAGCTCCAGGGTGCGGGTGATCTCGATGAAGCAGGCGGCCAGCGAGCGCGGCATCTCGGGCTTGAGGATCAGCAGCTCGGCCACCAGCCAGGGCTTCACCTCGCGGCGATAGACCCAGTGATAGGCGCGCGACGCCGACACCGCGCGCAGCACGGCGGTCCACTGCACATAGTCGAGACCGCCACCCACCATCTCGTAGGTCGGCAGCAGGATATTGTACTTCACGTCGAGGATGCGGGCCGTGTTGTCGGCGCGCTCGATGAAGGTGCCGAGGCGGATGAACCACCAGGCGTCGTTGCGCATCATGGTGCTGACGGCGCAGCCGGTGAAGAGCAGCGACCGCTCCTTCACCCAGTCGAGCACGCGGCGCACCGTGTCGGGGGCGAAGTCCTGGTCGCCGTAGGCGCGCGCCTGCAGCCAGGAGCCGTTCACCGCATCCCACATGTCGGCCGACAGCGCGGTCCGCACCGCGCGCCCGTTGCGGCGCGCGGTCTGGATGCAGGACAGGATCGAGGACGCGTTGTCGGGGTCGCGGGCAAGGTAGTCGATGGCCGCCTCCGCCGTCGCCTCGCGATGCTTCTCGTAGAAGCCCTTCTCGCAGCCCGCCGCGACGATGGTGGAATGCCACTCGGTGTGGCCGCCACCGGCGACGCTGCCCATCGCCGCCAGCCGATAGCCCGCCTCCAGGATGCGGGCCATGTTCTCGGCCCGCTCCATGTAGCGGGCCAGCCAGAAGAGGTTGTCGGCGGTCCGGCTCAGCATCGCCTCAACCCTCCAGCACCCAGGTGTCCTTGGTGCCCCCGCCCTGGCTGGAGTTGACGACCAGCGAACCGTCGCGCAGCGCCACCCGCGTCAGCCCGCCCGGCACGATGCGGACCTGGTCGGCGCCCACCAGCACGAAGGGCCGCAGGTCGACGTGGCGCGGCGCCACCCCGGCATCGACGAAGGTCGGGCAGGTGGAGAGCGCCAGGGTCGGCTGGGCGATGTAGCGGTCGGGGCCGGCCTTGATCTTCCGGGCGAAATCGGCGCGCTCGCCGGCCGTCGCGTGCGGCCCGACCAGCATGCCGTAGCCGCCGGAGCCGTGGACGTCCTTCACCACCAGTTCCGACAGATGGTCCAGCACATAGGCCCGCTCGTCGGGCTTGGCACAGGACCAGGTCGGCACGTTCTTCAGGATCGGCTCCTCGCCCAGATAGAACCGCACCATCTCGGGAACGTGGATATAGACGGCCTTGTCGTCCGCGATGCCGGCCCCGGCGGCGTTCGCCAGCGTGACGGTGCCTGCGCGATAGGCACCCATCAGTCCCGACACCCCCAGCGCCGAATCGGCACGGAAGGCTTCGGGATCGAGGAAATCGTCGTCGATCCGCCGGTAGATGACGTCGACCCGGCGCGGCCCCTGGGTCGTGCGCATGTAGACGATATGCTCGTCGACGAAGAGGTCCTGCCCCTCGACCAGCTCGACGCCCATCTCGTCGGCCAGGAAGGAGTGCTCGTAATAGGCGCTGTTGTAGGCGCCGGGGGTCAGCAGCACCGCCACCGGCTCGCCCTTGCAGGCGGGCGGCGCCACCGAGCGCAGCGTCTCCAGCAGCGCCTCCGGATAGCGCGACACCGGCTGCACGCGGTGGCGCGCGAAGAGGTCGGGGAACAGGCGCATCATCACCTCGCGCCCCTCCAGCATGTAGGAGACGCCGGACGGGGTGCGGCAATTATCCTCCAGCACATAGAAGTCGTTCTCGGCCACCCGCACCACGTCGATGCCGGCGATGTGGGTATAGACGCGGCCCGGCACCTCGAACCCGCGCATGATCGGCAGGTAGCTCGGGTTATTCAGGACCAGCGCGTCCGGCACCTTGCCCGCCCGCAGGATCTCGCGCCCGTGATAGACGTCATGGAGGAAGGCGTTGAGGGCGCGCGCCCGCTGCTCCAGCCCGCCCGCCAGGAACCGCCATTCGGCCGCCCCCAGCACCCGGGGCACGATGTCGAAGGGGATCAGGCGCTCCGGGTCGCCGCCCTCGCCATAGACGGCGAACGTGATGCCGATGCGCCGGAACAGCATCTCGGCCTCGCGCCGCTTGCGGGCGAAGACGTCGGCCGGGGTCGAGCGGAGCCAGTCCCGCACCGTGCGGTAGGGCGCGCGGCACGCCTCGCCATCCCCCATTTCATCGAAAGCCTCGGCCATCGGGTCCCCCTCCAAAATCACGATGGCCGACCGTGCAATTTTGCGTCAAGGGAAAGGCCTTGCCCATTATTTCATCGCCTGGGATGCGATCCTGATCATCCTTCCCGCACCGCGATCCGGGCCTGCGCGGCCCGCCGGGCGGCCACCAGGCTGGCCCCGCCGGCGGCGGCCACGCACGCCACCGCCAGGAAGGTGGTGGCATAGCTGCCGGTGGCGACGCTGATGGCGCCGAAGGCGGCCGGCCCGAAGATGATGCTGGAGAAGGTGATCATCATGCAGCCGCCGGTGGCGATGCCGATGCGGTCGGGCGGTGCCTGGCGCGCCACCTCGGCCATGAAGACGCCGTTCCAGCCGACGGCAGTGGCGCCGAACAGCGCGCCCAGCGCATAGACGGCGGCAGCCGGCCAGGCCGGGTCCATCTGCGATGCAGCCAGGCAGGCCGCGACCGCGAGCGCGGTGACGATGAGCAGGCTGGCAAAGCCGTCGCCGATGCGGTCGGCCACCAGGCCCCAGCCGATCCGCCCGAGCACCCCCGCCACCTGCATGATGGCGACGACGAAGCCCGCCTCCACCAGGCCGAACCGCACCTCGGCCACCAGCAGCGTGGTCATGAAGGCCAGCACGCACATCTGGGTCAGCGACAGGGCCATGGACGCGAACGACAGGAAGCGCAGCGGCGGCGTGCGCCACACCAGCAGGACGGCCGCGAACGGGCTCTGCCGCAGCTGGTGCAGCGGGTCGCGATCATCGTCCCAATGGCGCCTGGCGAAGGCCAGCGCGACCAGCAGCGCCAGCGCCATCACCGCCACCAGCCCGACCGCCCAGCGCCAGCCGAAGGCCAGCGCCACCGGCGGCAGCATCAGGCCCGCCAGCATCCCGCCCCAGGGCACCCCCGTCTGCTTGATCGAGAAGATGAGGTTGAGGCGGGGCCCTCGCGCGAAGCGCATCAGCAGATGGGATGCGGCGGGGTTGGTCAGGCCGTAGCCCAGGCCCATGACGACCGAGCCCAGTGCCATCGTCCACAGCGACCCGCCGAGGACCAGCAGCACCCCCAGGATCGCCAGCGCCAGGGCCGCCTGGCTCGCCCGGCCCGCGCCCAGGCGGCGGACCACCGCGCCGCCGATGACCGAGGTGGTCATGGCGCCGGTATAGATCAGCGTCGTCTGGTAGCCGATCAGGGAGGGCGAGACCTGCAGCATCTCGGCCAGGCGCGGCGCGATGGTCGGTACCGACAGGGTGGTGGCCGACGCCAGCGCCTGCACGGCGGTGGTGGCGGCGACGATGGTCCAGGGATTGGTCGCGAGATGGGAGCGCTGGGACGGGATCACGAGCAGGGGCACCGGGGGATGCGCAGGACAGGACGGCTTCCCTATCCTGAGCCCCGCCGCCGGCGCCGGCAATCACCTCCACCCGGCGGCCATGGCCGGGCGCACGGCACGCCGCTTGCGCCCGGCCCCCGGGGTTGCCAAGTTGCGCGGCGTCGACCGTGCCTGAGCAGGGCACGCCTGAGCGGGGGCACGCCTGAATATGGGGACCGGATGAGCGATGACGCGAAAGCACGGCGCGCACGCGCCCAGGCGGCGATCCAGCGGCGCGACTTCCACGCCGCGCGGGCCGAGCTCGAACCGCTGGTAGCGGCCGAGCCGGGCAATCCGGACGGGCATGGCCTGTTGGGTGCGATGCGGGCCCAGACGGGCGACCTGGCGGGGGCCGCCAGCGCCTATGCGACGGCGCTCCGCCTGCGCCCCGGACACGGGCCGACCGCGCATCTGCTGGGGGCGGCCCTCCTCAAGCTGAATGCCGTCGACCGGGCGCTGGCGGTGCTGACGCCGGCCGCCGTCACCACCCCGGACGATGCCGCGCTGCAAGCCACCTACGCCGTGGCGCTGGTCCGGTCGGAGCACTTCGCCGAAGCGGCCGAGGCCGCGGCGCGCGCCATCGCACGCGACCCGGCGCTGGTCGCCGCCTGGGTCAATCTCGGTACCGCCCGGCGCCTCCAGGGCGACAATGAAGGGGCGCTGGAGGCAACCGAGGAGGCGCTGCGCCGGTCCCCCGACCTGGCGGAGGCGCATGTGAACCGGGCGCTCGGCCTCCTGTCCCTCGGGCGCTTCGAAGAAGGCTGGATCGAGAACGAATGGTACTGGCGCCAGGCCCATACCCCGCCGCGCCCGCTGTCCCAGCCCTGGTGGACCGGCGAACCGGTCGACGGGGCCATTGCCGTATGGGGCGACCAGGGCATCGGTGACCAGCTATGGGCCGCCGCCTTCCTGCCGGCGCTGGTGCGGGCCGGGCACCGGCTGGTCGTGGAATGCGCGCCGCGGATGGTCCAGCTGTTCCGGCGCAGCTTGCCCGGGATCGAAGTGGTACCCGCACTCGACCCGCCCGACCCGCGCCTGTCCGCGGCCGATGTGGTGGCCCAGACGCCGATGTCCCGGCTGGCAGCCCTGGCCTGGCGCCGGGACGGGGTACCCCACCGTCCGGCGGAACGCCTGACCGTCGACCCGGCACTTCGCGAGCGCCGGCGCGGGCAATATCGCGAGCTGGCAAAGGGTCGCCGCATCGTCGGCATCGCCTGGCGCAGCCGCAAGCCGGACGGACAGCTGTTCGAGGTCCCGCTCACCCAATGGGACCGCCTGCTGCAACGCCCCGAGCTGTTCGTGGTCGATCTCCAGTACGGCGACACCAAGGCCGACCGCGACGAGGCCCGCCAATGGTTCGGCGTCGCCCCCTATCGCGACGAGGGCGTGGACGCGCTGGGCGACATCGACGGCTTCGCCGCCCAGGTGGCGGCCATGGACAGCGTCGCCTCGGTCGTCAACGCCACCGTCGCGATGGCACTGGCCGTGGGCACCCCCGTCTCGGTCGCAGTGCGCGCATTCCAGTCCGACTGGCGCTATCCGCCCGGCACCGACGACAGCCCCTGGCTTCCGGGGGCCAGGCTGGTCCGCCAGACCGACCCGCGGCGCTGGGACGACGTGCTGAGCCGAATCGCGGAGACCGCCGGGGAATAGGCAGCCGGACGAACCAAGACATCTCTCCAACCACCGATGGCGCCTCAGTCCCCGACCGCCACCCCTTCGCGCCGCGGATCG
>CAZQOA010000074.1:0-25057 GCA_964594715.1 uncultured Rhizobiaceae bacterium
CGAGCTCATGGTTCGTCAGGCTCACCATGAGGGCCGGAGCGGTGGCTTCTCCTCATGGTGAGCTTGTCGAACCATGAAATCTCTCCGGCCGGCTACGCGCCCGACAGCGCCTGCCACGCCGTCGTCAGGGCGAAGAAGACGAAGAGCGCGCCGGTGCCGCGGACGACCCAGACCTCGTGCCGGCGGTAGAGCCGGCGCACCGGAGCGCTGCCGACCAGCCAGATCAGCACGAGGTCGGCCACTAAGAAGCCGACCAGGCACGCCGCCAGCAGCTGCGGCGCGTTGGCCAGGGTCAGGGCCTGGACCTCGTTGGCCAGGAGCGCGGTGAAGACCGAGAGCGTGACGGGATAGCTCTTGGGGTTGGTGATCCCGAAGATGAGGCCGGTGGCCAGCGGCCGGCGGGCGATCGGCATCCGGCGACCCGACGGGTCGGGTCGTGCCCGGAGCGCGCGCAGGCCGAGCCAGAAGAGATAGGCCGCGCAGACCAGCGCCAACCCCAGGAACAGCCGGGGCGCCAGGGTCTGCGCCCCCACGATCGCCGCCAGTGCCAGCACCGTCCAGCACAGGTCGCCCGCGAGGTGGCCGAAGATGAAGGCCGCAGCCGCGCGGCGGTGCTGGGAAGCCCCGATCGCGATCAGGGCCAGGACGGCCGGCCCCGGCGTCAGGACGACGATGGCGCCGCCGACGGCGGCGGCCAGCAGGACCGACGGCTCCATCCCCATTCCTAGCAGAAATCGCGGCTCTAGAAGAAGCCGCGGCGGCGAAACCAGAGGATCATGCCGACCGCCAGCGCGATGAACACGCCCCAGATCACCGGATAGCCGTAGGCCCAGCCCAGTTCCGGCATGGCCAGGGGGCCCGCCTGGCGGTCGAAATTCATCCCGTAGACGCTGGCGAGGAAGGATAGCGGCATGAAGATGGTGGCGATCACCGTCAGTACCCGCATGATGTCGTTGAGGCGGTTGGAGATCGACGAGACATAGATGTCCATCAGGCCCGAGCCGATTTCCCGATAGGTTTCCAGCACCTCGATCACCTGGACGGCGTGGTCGTAGCAGTCGCGCAGGAAGACCCGCGTCTCCGGCTGGATCAGGTCGTTGTCCTCGCGCAGCAGGGCCGCCACCACGTCGCGCTCCGGCCAGATGGCACGCCGCAGCACATGCAGCGATCGCCGCGCATGCTGGATCGAGCGCGCGGAATCCGGCGTCGCCTTCTCCAGCACCTGCGCTTCCAGCGCGTCCAGCCGGTCGCCGAAATCCTCCAGCAGCGGGAACTTGCGGTCGATCACCACGTCGATCAGCGCATAGAACAGATAGTCCGGGCCGCGGGCGCGCATCGGGTTGGCGTCGCTGTCGAGGCGCTTGCGCACCGGGGCGAAGGCATCCTCCCCCTCCGAATCATGGAAGCTGACGACGAAGTCGCGGCCGAGGAAGAGGCTGACCTGCTCGATCTCGAGCTGCCCGCTCGGCTGCCGTTCGACGTCGCTCAGGACGACGAAGAGGATGCCGTCATAGCTGTCGGCCTTGGGCCGCTGGGTTCCGGCCGCCTGCACGTCCTCCAGCGCCAGCCGATGCAGGCCGAACGCCTCGCCCAGCATCCGCAGCAGGGCCGAGTCCGGCGTGCCCGCGACATCCAGCCAGATGCGACGGCCCTGCCGGCGCAGCGCCGTGCAGGCGTCGGTGTCGGGGTCTGCCACCGTCTCGACGCCATGCTCGTCATAGACCTTGAGCACGACCCGGCGGGGGCCGGTGACGTGGTCGCTGAGCATGCCCGGCGAGCTGCCGGGCGGGCGCAGCGTGCCCAGCCGGCGCCGCGGCGCGGCGCGGCCCCCGTGCTTGGGGGTCGGCGCCGGCGGCGGGCGGCGGTTGGCCATGGCCGCTACTTGCCAGCCAGCGTCTTGATGATGGCCGAGAAGTCCATGTGCCCGCGGCCGGCGGCGTTCATCAACCCGTAGAGCTGGGCCGCGGCGGCACCGAGCGGTGTCACCGCGCCGGCGGCCTGGGCCGCCTGCTGCGACAGCTTCATGTCCTTCGCCATCATCGCGGCGGTGAAGCCCGCCTGGTAGTCGCGATTGGCGGGCGAGGTCGGCACCGGGCCCGGTACCGGGCAATAGGTGGTGAGCGACCAGCATTGCCCGGAGGAGCGGCTGGCGATGTCGAACAGCTTCTGCGGGTCGAGGCCCAGCTTCTCGGCCAGATTGAAGCCCTCGCAGACCGCGACCATGGAGATGCCGAGGATCATGTTGTTGCAGATCTTCGCGGCCTGGCCGTTGCCGGACGGGCCGGCATGGACGATCGTCTTGCCCATCGCCTGCAGCAGGGGTTCGGCCTTGGCGAAGGCGGCCTCGGTGCCGCCGACCATGAAGGTCAGGGTCCCGGCCGCGGCACCGCCCACCCCGCCCGACACCGGCGCGTCGAGCATGTCGAAGCCGGCCTCGGCCGCACCCGCGGCGACCGCGCGGGCGGAATCGACGTCGATGGTGGAGGCGTCGATCAGCAGCGTGCCGCGGTCGACGGCGCCGAGGATGCCGCCCTCGCCCAGGTAAACGGCCCGCACCTCCGGCCCGGCCGGCAGCATGGTGACGACCACGTCCACGCCCTTGACGGCCGCGGCCATGGACCCGGCAGCCTCTGCCCCCGCGGCGGCGGCCCGCTCCAGGTTGGCGGGCACGAGGTCGAAGGCGCGCACCCGGTGCCCCGCCTTGACGAGGTTGGCGGCCATCGGACCGCCCATGTTGCCGACGCCGATGAATGCGATGCTGGTCATTCCGCTGTCTCCTCGCTCGCCCGGACCCGGGCGGCCTGCCCTTCAGTCGAAGTTGAGATCGCCCTCGGCCGGCACCTGGAAGTGGCTGTCCACCAGGTCTGCGGATACCTCCTCCAGCCGGGCCGGCCGCCATTTCGGGGCGTGGTCCTTGTCGACCAGGACCGCGCGGATGCCCTCGAAGAAGTCATGCCCGTCCATGCAGCGCTGGACGAGGCGGTATTCCATCCGCAGCGCGTCCTCGATGGACAGCCCCTCACCGCGCTTCATCTGCTCCAGCACCACGCGCAGGCTGGTCGGCGAGCGATGCAGCAGCCCGTCGCGGGTTTCCCGCGCGAAGTCGCCGCCGTCGCGTGACAAGGCGTCCAGGATGTCCTCGACGCTGCCATGGGCGAAGCAGCGGCGGATGGTGTCGCGATGCGGGTCGAGCGTGCCCGGGCCGGGCGTTGCCTTCACCCGGGCCACGGCCTCGTCCACATCCGCGCCGCCACGGATCGCCGCTTCCAGTTCACCGATCCTGGCGCTGGGCACGAAATGCGCCGCCGGATCGGCGGCCAGCACGTCCGCCCCCTTCAGGCGAGCACCGGTCAGCGCCAGGTAGGTGCCGAGCCGGTCGGGGCAGCGGGTCAGGAACCAGGTGGCACCGACATCGGGAAACAGGCCGATCGCCGTCTCCGGCATGGCGAACATCGTCCGCTCGGTGACGATGCGATGCGAGCCATGCACCGACAGGCCGACGCCGCCGCCCATGGTGATGCCGTCCATCAGGGCGACATAGGGCTTCGGGAAGCGGTGGATCTGGTGGTTGAGCTGGTATTCCTCGCGGAAGAAGGCGCGGGTCGGATGGTCGGCCGACCCGTCGCGGCCATTGCGGCCGGCCTCGTAGATCGCCCGCACGTCGCCGCCGGCACAGAAGGCGCGATCGCCCTCGCCGCGGATGATGACCGCCCGGACCGCGGGGTCCGCCGCCCAGTCGCGCAAGGCCGGCGCCATCGCCCGGATCATCGGCAGGGTGAGCGCGTTCAGGGCCTTGGGGCGGTTCAGCAGGACGTGGCCGGCGCCATCCGTCGTCTCGATGCGAATGTCTTCGGTCATGCGGCGTCGGCTCGCGTGGCGGCATCGATCATGGCGCAACGATCTCCTGATACGGTGTGGTGCCCGTGTGGGCGGGCAAGGATGAGGTCGCGCGGATGATATCGATGGGGGTGCGGCCGTTCAACGCGCCGCAATCCAGGCGCATTGTCCCTCGGTCGGCAGCGGACATATGATCCGGCGCCCTTGCCGAGGAAATCCTGACATGACCGCGCGTCACCCGGGCGCCATCGGCGCCTTCCCGACCACCCGCCTGCGCCGCAACCGCTACGATGGCTGGACCCGCCGGCTGGTCGCCGAGAACCGCCTGTCGGTCGACGACCTGATCTGGCCCATCTTCGTGTGCGAGGGCGAGGGCGTGGTGCGCGACGTGGCGTCGATGCCGGGCGTGCAGCGCTATTCGGTCGACCGGGTCGCGGCGGCCGTCCGCCAGGCGGCCGACCTCGGCATCCCCTGCGTCGCGCTCTTCCCGGAGACCGATCCCCAGCTCAAGACCGAGGACGGGGCCGAGGGCTGCAACTCCGCCAACCTGGTCTGCCAGGCGGTGCGCGCCATCAAGGCCGCCGTCCCCGGAATGGGTGTCATGTGCGACGTGGCGCTCGACCCCTATACCAGCCATGGCCAGGACGGGCTGGTGCGCGGCGGCTACGTCGTCAACGACGAGTCGCTGGAGGTGCTGTGCCGCCAGGCCGTGGTCCAGGCGAACGCCGGCTGTGACATCATCGCGCCGTCCGACATGATGGACGGCCGCATCGGCGCCATCCGCGCGGCCCTCGACGGCGCCGGCTTCGAGCATGTCCGGATCATGGCCTATGCCGCCAAGTACGCATCGGGGTTCTACGGCCCCTTCCGCGATGCCGTCGGCTCCGGCACCGCGCTCGGCCAGGGCGACAAGAAGACCTATCAGATGGACCCGGCCAACGGCGACGAGGCCCCGCGCGAGGTCGCGCCCGACCCCGCCGAGGGCGCCGACACGGTGATGGTCAAGCCCGGGATGCCCTACCTCGACGTCGTGCGGCGGGTGCATGAGGCGTTCCGGGTCCCGACCTTCGCCTACCAGGTGAGCGGTGAATACGCGATGATCCGCGGCGCCATCGACCGCGGCTGGCTGGAAGACCGGGTCATCCTGGAAGCCCTGACCGGCTTCAAGCGCGCCGGTGCCGCCGGCATCCTCACCTATTTCGCCCTCGACGCCGCCGAACGCCTGTCGCGCTGAGCGGGCACCCATGCCTTCGGCAATCATATCATTGCCATAGTCAACTAACTTCGGCATCCTCGCGGCAGTCCGCGGGGAGAGCGCCATGCGCCGCCACGATCTCGACGAACAGGCCGCGACCATGCGCGCCTTCAATCGCTTCTACACCAAGGCGATCGGGGTGCTGGAGAAGGGCTACCTGCATAGCCCCTTCTCCCTGACCGAAGTCCGCGTCCTCTATGAGCTTTGCCACCGCGGCCCCACCACGGCCGCCGCCCTGGGGCGTGAACTGGGCCTCGACGCCGGGTATCTGAGCCGGCTGCTGGGGCGGTTCGACGCCAAGGGGCTGGTGCGGCGCCAGGCCTCCGCCGACGATGGCCGGCGCAGCATCATCGTCCTGACCGACCTTGGGCGCGCCACCTACGACCCGCTGGAGGCCAAGGCGAGCGAGGAGATCGCCGGCTTGCTGCGGCGCCTCCCTCCGACCGGCCGGGACCGGCTGATGCAGGCGCTGGCGACGGTCCGCCAGGTGCTGGAGCCGGGCGACGCCGCGTCCAGCCCGTGGCTGCTGCGGGGGCCACGGCCGGGCGACCTTGGCTGGATGGTGCAGCGGCACGGCGAAATCTATGCCGCCGAACATGGCTGGGACTGGACCTTCGAGGGGATGGTCGCCGGCATCGCCGCCGACATCGTCCGCAACTTCGATCCCACGACCGATGCCTGCTGGATCGCCGAGAAGGACGGCCGCAACATCGGCTCGGTGGCGATCGTGCGGAAGTCCGACGACCTGGCCCAGCTCCGCGTCCTCATCGTCGAGCCGGAAGCCCGCGGGCTCGGTGTCGGCCGGCGACTGGTCGGCGAATGCATCGGCTTCGCCGGGCGCGCCGGCTACCGGCGGATCACGCTCTCCACCTATAGCTGCCTGACGGCGGCGCGCCGCATCTACGAGGCCGCCGGCTTCCGGCTTTCCACCGAGCGGCCGGAGCACAGCTACGGCCATGACCTGGTGGCGGAAACCTGGGACCTCGACCTGTGAACGCGGCGGCCGTGGCCGCGGCGATCGCCGGCATCCAGGTGGGTGCGGCGATGGTGGCGACGCGCTATGTCGTCGAGGAAGTCGGCCCGGCATCGCTGGCGCTGCTGCGCTACGCAATCGGCTTCCTCTGCCTCGTCCCGGCGCTGCTCGCCACCGGCACCCGGCTGCGCTTCGCCGGCCGGGACCTGGTGCCCATCGCGCTGCTCGGGATCGCCCAGTTCGGCGTGCTGATCGCGCTGTTGAATGTCGGGCTTGCCCATATTCCGGCGGGACGCGCCTCGCTGGTCTTCGCCACCTTCCCCCTCCTGACCATGATCGCCGCCGCCGCACTCGGCCGGGAACGGCTGACCGCCACCAAGACGGCCGGCGTCGTCGTCACCATCCTGGGGGTGGCGCTGGCCCTGGGCGAGCGCGCCGTCGCCGGCGGCGGCGAAACCGACTGGTTCGGCGAGACGATGGTCTTCGCCGCCGCCGTCTGCGGCGCCGTCTGCACGGTCCTCTACCGGCCCTATGTCGCGCGCTATTCGGCCCTGTCGGTCGGCGCCGCGGCGATGCTGGCCTCGGTCGCGTTCCTGGCCGTGCTGGCCGCCGGCGAGGGGTTGAGCGAGGCATTGCCACGGGTGACCATGGGCGGCTGGGGCGCCATCCTCTTCATCGGCGTCGGCAGCGGGGCCGGCTATTTCCTGTGGCTGTGGGCGTTGAGCCGGACGACTCCGACCAGGGTGACCGTCTTCCTCGGCCTCGGCCCGGTGACGGCCACCCTGCTCGGCGCCGTCCTGCTGGCGGAGCCGGTCGGATGGCTGCCGCTGGCGGGCCTCGCCTGCGTCGTCTCCGGCCTGTGGCTCGCCTTGCGCGAGCGACCGGCCGGATAGGTCAGGCGCGGTCGAGAAACTCGGCCACCAGCGCGATCTGGCCTTCGTCCATCAGGGCCGGGGCATGGCCGCAGTCGGGGATGGTGGCGAGTTCGGCCTGCGGGCCGCGGCGCGTCATGTCCACCGCCGTCTCGGCCAGCAACAGGCCGGAATCCGCCCCCCGCAGGACCAGCGTCGGCGCCTTGATCCGCTCATAGACGGGCCACATGTCGACGTCCCGCGCCGGCTGGCTGAAGGGGTGCGCGATGGCCGGGTCGTAGGCGAGGCGGAACCCGCCATCGGCATGGGGGCGGGTCATGTGGCGCGCCATGTGCGCCCATTGCGCATCCGTCAGGCGCCCGAAGCCCGCCGCCACCGTGCGCTGGTACGCCTCCGCCTCGGCAAGCGAGGCGAAATGCGGGTCCTTGCCGACATAGCCGCCGATCTGCTCCAGGGCGGCCTGCGGGATGAAGGGGCCGACATCGTTCAGGACCAGGCGGCGGACCGGGTTGCCACGGGTGGCGGCCAGCAGCATCCCCATGAAGCCGCCCATCGAGGTTCCGACCCAGTCGACCTCGGCCGCGCCCAGGCGCGCGAGCAAGGTCGCCATGTCGCCCAGGTAGCGCGGATAGCCGTACTCCGCCCCATCCGACAGGCGGCCGCTGTCCCCTCGCCCGACAATGTCGGGGCAGATCACCGTGCGCCGGCGGGACAGGGCCTCGGCCAGGAAGTCGAAGTCGCGGCCGTTGCGGGTCAGCCCATGGACGCAGATCACCGGCGGCCGGTCGGCCGGGCCCGGCCAGACATGGTAGGCCATGCGGTGGAAACCGCGCGCACCCAGGCACGGAACATGTTGCAGGTCGCGGGACATGGGGAAGGTCGCTCCGGCCGGGAAAGGTCGGGCCACCCTAACAGCCGGCTACGTCTCCAGGCAGCAGAAAGAGATCCGGTTGCGGCCGGATTTCTTGCTTTCATAGAGCTGCGCGTCGGCCCGCCGGACCAGCTCGGCGGCGTCGAGCTGCTTCACCGGGCGGGTGGTCGCCCCGCCGATGCTGACCGTCACCTGCGGCGCCACGCTGGAGAAGGCGTGCGGAATCTGCAGGTCGATGACGGCATTGCGGATCTTCTCGGCGACGCGGACGGCGCCGCCGCGGCAGGTGTCGGGCAGGATGCAGGCGAACTCCTCGCCGCCATAGCGGGCGACCAGGTCGGCGGCCCGGCCGGCCTGCTCGGCCACGGTGCGCGCCACCGCCTTCAGGCACTCGTCGCCGGCGATGTGGCCGTAGCCGTCGTTGAACTGCTTGAACAGGTCGACGTCGATCATCAGCAGCGACAGCGGCGACTCATGGCGGAGCGCGCGCAGCCATTCGCGCTCCAGCGCCCCGTCCAGCGCGCGCCGGTTCGATATCCCGGTCAGGCCGTCGATGCTGGACAGGCGCTCCAGCAGGTCGCGCTGGCGCTGCAGCTCGAGATGGTTGCGGACCCGCGCGCGGACGACCGGCACGCTGAAGGGCTTGGTGATGTAGTCGATCGCCCCCAGCCCCAGCCCGCGCTCCTCGTCCTCCTCCTCGGTCAGCGAGGTCAGGAAGATCACCGGAATATCCCGCGTGCTGGGATTGGCCTTCAACAGCTCGCAGACGTCGAACCCGTTCAGCCCGGGCATCATGATGTCGAGCAGGATCAGGTCCGGCTGGTGCTCCAGCGCCAGCGAGCGCACCTGCGCGCTGTCGCTGGTGCAGATGGTGCGGCAATCATTCTCGAGAATGGCGCTCATCAACGCAAGGTTGACCGGCACGTCGTCAACGATCAGTACCGTCGGCATCTTTTCGACCATATCGATACCTGAGACGCGTCGGGCCGGCACCTGAGTGTGCCGGCAGATTGGTCCGATTATCCACAAGTTCGCGGGCGGGCAAGGGGAAACGCATCCGGGTCGATGCTGGACGGCGGCCGCGGCCCCGGATACTAGAAGTCTCGCAGCGCGAGCCCCACCCCCGCGCCGCAGAGCGGACCCCCATGACACCCACCACCCGTGGCGGCCTGTTCGTCGTCGCCGCGGCCTTCTGCTGGAGCACCGGCGGCGTCGCCGTGCGCTTCATCGATGCCGGCCCCTGGGAGACGGCGTTCTGGCGCTCGGTGTTCCTGGCGCTGGCCGTCGGGCTGTTCGTGGCATGGCGCCACCGCGCCGGCTCGGCCGCCGCCTTCCGCGCCATGGGCTGGCGGGGTGCCGCCTCGGGCGCGTCGGTCGCGGGATCGTCCCTCTTCTACTTCCTCGGGCTTTCGGAGGCGTCGGTCGCCACCGTGCTGGTGCTGATGAGCGTCACCCCGCTCTTGACCGCCGTGCTCGGCCGGGTGGTGCTGGGAGAGCGGTTCGGGCCGGCGACCGTGTTCGCCATCATCGCCACCATGGTCGGGATCGCCATCATGGTCGGGCCCTCCGACCTCCTGACCGGCGAGCTCTGGAGCGGCGGATGGCGCGGCCTGCTCGGCCTCGGCGTCGCCTTCTTCGGGGCGATCAACATCGTCGTGGTGCGCGGAACCCGCCCCGGCACGGACATGGTGCCGGCCGTGGTGCTGAGCGGGGTCTTCCTGGCGTCGGCCAGCGCCTTCGTGGTCGACCCATGGTCGGTTTCGACCAAGGACATCGTCATCTGCGCCCTGATGGGCATCTTCCAGGTCGGATTGGGGCTGTCCCTGTTCGTCGCCGGCATCGCCCTCCTGCCCGCCGCCCGGGCCGGGCTGCTGACCCTGACCGAAACCGTGCTGGCGCCGATCTGGGCCTGGCTCGGGGCGGACGAGGTCCCCGACCGCCGCACGCTGGCCGGCGGCGGCCTGATCCTGGCCAGCCTCGCGCTCTATGCCCTGCACCAGGGCCATGCCCACCGGCGGGCCGGCCTTGCGGCGGCTGCGTCGCGCAAGCTATGACAGGCGCTTCCAACCAACCGAACCCAGAACGAAGGAGAAAGCGGAATGACCGCTGCCGGGCCGCTCAGCGGCATCACGGTCGTCGACCTGTCCCGCATCCTGGCCGGACCCTACTGCACCATGCTCATGACCGAGTTGGGGGCCAGGGTGATCAAGGTCGAACCGCCGGAGCGCGGCGACGACGCCCGCCATTACGGCCCCTTCGTGAAAGGCAAGTCCGCCTATTTCCAATCGATCAACCGCGGCAAGGAATCGATCGCACTCGACCTCAAGAACGACGAGGACCGCGCCATCCTCGAGGACCTGCTGGGCACCGCCGACGTGGTGGTGGAGAATTTCCGCCCCGGCACCATGGAGAAGCTGGGCTATGGCTGGGAAGTGCTGCATGCGCGCTTTCCCAGGCTGATCTACGCCTCGGCTTCCGGTTTCGGGCATACCGGGCCGGAATCGAAGCGTCCCGCCTACGACATGGTCGTCCAGGGCATGGGCGGCATCATGAGCGTGACCGGCCAGGAGGGTGGCCCGCCGACCCGGATCGGCGCCTCGATCGGCGATCTCGGCGCCGGCCTCTACACCACCATCGGCGTGGTGTCGGCGCTGTTCCACCGGGCCATGACGGGCGAAGGCCGCAAGGTCGACATCGCCATGTTCGATTGCCAGCTGGCGCTGCTGGAGAACGCCATCATGCGCTATGTCGTGTCCGGCACGCCGCCCGGGCCGCTGGGGGCGCGCCATCCGTCGATCACGCCGTTCGAGGTCTTCACCACCCAGGACGGGCACATCATCATCGCGGCCGGCAACGATGCCCTCTATCGCAAGCTGTGCGAGGCGATCGGCCGGCCGGAACTGGCCACCGACGCGCGCTACATCACCAATGACCTGCGCAACCAGCATGTCGACCTGCTGAAGGCCACCCTGGAACAGACGCTGGCTACCGCCGGGACCACCCACTGGACGACGCTGCTGGACAAGGCCGGCGTGCCCGCGGGCCCGATCAACAATGTGCAGCAGGCGATCGAGTTCCCCCAGGCGGCCGCCCGCAACATGCTGGTGACGGTGAACGACCCGGTGATGGGGTCGATGCCGGTGGTCGGCAACCCAATCAAGATCTGGGGCTTCGACGATCCCACGACGCGGCCCCCCGCGCCGGTCCTGGACGGGGATCGCGCCGCCATCCTGAAGTCGTTGGGCCGCGCCTGAAATCTGGCGATCCAAGCTCTAGAGGTATTGATGCAGAATATTCTTTCCCCACAGCTCGACCCGTTTGCCCTCGCCCGTTCGCTGGCCGGCCTGAACCTGATCGACGGCGCGCTGGTGCCGGCCGCGTCCGGCCGGACCTTTCCCGTGGTCAACCCCGCCACCGGCGAAGAGGTGTCGCAGGCCGCCTATGGCGAGGCCGCCGACGTCGATGCGGCCGTCGCCGCCGCGGTGAAGGCGCAGAAGGCCTGGGCCAAGCTCCCGGCGCGCGAGCGTGGCCGGCTGGTGACCGAGTGCGGCCGCCGCCTGACCGAGCATGTCGAGGAGCTGGGCCGCCTGATCGCGCTGGAGACCGGCAAGGCGTTGCGCACCGAAAGCCGGGTCGAGGCCTCCGTCCTGGCCGACGCCTTCGTGTTCTATGGCGGCCTCGGCGGCGAGCTGAAGGGCGAGACCGTCCCCTTCCACCCGGACATGCTGTCCCTGACCCTGCGCGAGCCGATCGGCGTGGTCGGCGCCATCATCCCGTGGAACGTGCCGATGATGCTGATGGCGCTGAAGATCGCGCCCGCCATGGTCGCCGGCAACGCGGTGGTGGTGAAATCCGCCGAGGAGGCCCCGCTGGCGGTGCTGCGCGCCTGCCAGATCATGAACGAGGTGCTGCCACCCGGCGTCTTCAACATCCTGGCCGGCTTCGGCCCGGAATGCGGCGCCCCCCTCGTCACCCACCCCAAGGTCGGCAAGATCACCTTCACCGGGTCGGTCGAGACGGGGAAGATCGTCTACCGGGCCGCGGCCGACAAGCTGATCCCGGTGACCCTGGAACTCGGCGGCAAGAGCCCGATGATCGTCATGGGCGACGCCGACATGGAGAAGGCCATCGCCGGCGCCGTCAACGGCATGCGCTTCACCCGCCAGGGCCAGAGCTGCACCGCGGCCAGCCGCATCTTCGTCCATTCCAGCATCCATGACGAGTTCGCCCGGCGCTTGAAGGCGAAGGTCGACGCCATGGTCATGGGCGACCCGCTGGACGAGAAGACCGACATCGGGACGATCATCTCCATCCCGCAGTTCGACAAGGTCAAATCCTACATTAAGATCGGCACCGAACTAGCTGGTTCCAAAGCAAATACTTGCTCCGCGCTACCGACGGACCCGAAGCTGGCGAAGGGCCTGTTCGTGCAGCCGGTGATCTTCACCGGGGTCGACAATGATTCCCGCATCGCCCGCGAGGAGATCTTCGGGCCGGTCACCTGCATCATCAAGTTCGACGAATATGAGGAAGTCCTCTCACAAGCCAATGATTCACAATACGGTTTGGCTGCGACCATCTGGACCACGGACCTCCGCACCGCGCTCGACGCCTCGCGGCGGCTGGAGGCCGGCATCGTTCAGGTGAACCAGAACCTCGTGGTTCAGCCCAACATCTCCTATGGCGGCGTGAAGCAGTCCGGCCTCGGCAAGGAAGCGTCGCTGGAGGCGATGCTGGAGCACTTCACCCACAAGAAGACCGTCATCATCAACATGCAGTAGGGGTTGGGGAGGGTGCGCGAATGAGATTCATCGGGCGCGCCCTCCTCGCCTTGCTCGCGGTCGCCGCCTGCCTCACGGCCGGCGGCTTCCTCTATTTATGGTCATCGCTGCCGCAGACCGCGGGCGAGGTGCGGGTGACCGGCATCGCGGCCGCCGTCCAGGTCACCCGCGACCGGTTCGGCCTGGTCCGGATCGCCGCCGCCAGCGAGCGCGACGCCTACTTCGCCCTGGGCTTCGTCCATGCCCAGGACCGCTTCACCCAGATGGAAATGCAGCGCCGCGTCGCCCAGGGCCGTCTGGCGGAGGTGATCGGGCCGGCGGGACTGGAATCCGACCGCTTCATGCGCACCCTCGGGATCCATCGCCTGGCACAGGACATCGTGCCGACATTGGACCCGGATACGCGAGCGATATTCGAATCTTACGCGGCTGGGATAAACTCTTACATCAATTCGGCGTCCAGCACGCCGTCGCCGGAATTCACCATTCTCCGCCATCATCCCGAGCCATGGACCGTTGCCGACAGCGTCGCCTGGGGCAAGCTCATGTCGCTGCAACTGTCCGGCAATTTCCGCGGCGAGGCGCTGCGGGCGCGGATGCGCGATCGCCTGCCGCAGGAGCGGATCGACGCGCTGTGGCCGCCGACCGGCGGACCGACGACCATCGAGGGCGCGTCCAACGCCTGGATCATCGGCGGCGACCGGTCCTCGACGCGCAAGCCCATCCTCGCCAACGACCCGCATCTGGGCCTGAGCGTGCCCGGCGTGTGGCACCTGTCGCGCCTCGACGGGCCAGGCTTCTCGATCGCCGGGGCGGCTTTCCCGGGCACCCCCTTCCACATCCTCGGCCATAACGGCCGGGTCGCGTGGGGCATGACGACGACCAACGCCGACGTCGCGGACCTGGTGGTCGAGCGCGTGCTGCCCGACCGTCCCGACCATTACGAGACGCCGGACGGCCCCGCCCCGCTCATCCTCCGGGAGGAGCGCATCCTGGTGCGCGGCGGCCAGCCGGTGACGGTCACGGTGCGGTCGACCCGGCATGGCCCCGTCATCTCCGACGTGCTGCCCTACGTTGCCGCCGCCGCATCCGGCGACCTGGTGGCGTTGCAGGCGACCTGGCTGATGCCGGGCGACCACACCGCCGACGCGCTGCGCCGGATGACCCGCGCCTCCAGCGCCGACGCCTTCCGCGCGGCGCTGGAGGCATTCGCCGGGCCGCCGCAGAACATCCATTTCGCCGATACCGACGGCGCCTTCGGCATGGTCACCGCGGGCCGCATCCCGATCCGCGACGAAGGCAATGGCTGGATGCCGGCCGAAGGCTGGCGCGCGGGCGACCGCTGGCCGTCCTTCATCCCGTTCGACCGCCTGCCGCAGCGCATGGGCAAGCCCTACGAGACCATCGCCAACGCCAACAATCGCGTCGTGGGCGACGAGTACCCATATTTCATCACCCGGGAATGGGATGCCGCCTATCGCGCGCAGCGCCTGGCCACCCTGCTCGACGAGCCCGGGCGGCACCGGCCCGACACCAGTGCCGCCATCATGTCCGACACCGTGTCGCTGTCGGCCCGCGACCTCCTGCCGATCCTGGTCCCGATGGTCGCCAAGGGCGAGCGCACGGCCGTGGCGCTGGAACGGCTGGCGGCGTGGGACGGCACCATGGACCGCCATCGCGCCGAGCCGCTGATCTTCACCGCCTGGGTGCGGGAGCTGGTGCGATCGGTGTTCGCCGACGAGCTGGGCGACCTCTTCGAGGAGTTCTGGGACGTCCGCCCCACGCTGCTGCATCGCGTGCTGACCGAGGACCCATCCTGGTGCGACGACCGCGCCACCGCCGAACGGGTGGAAACCTGCGCCGAGAAGGCGACCGAGGCGCTGGAGCGGGCAATCGTGTTCCTGGCGGACCGCCACGGCACCGACATGGCCAAATGGCAGTGGGGCACTGCCCACCCGGCCCGCTTCGCCCCGCTCTTCCTGGGCGACGTGCCCTTGCTGGGGCGATGGTTCACGGCCGAGGTGGCGACCGACGGCGGCTACGACACCATCAATCGCGGCCATATGCGGATCGCCGACGAAGCGGCGCCCTTCCGCAACCGGCACGGCGCCGGCTTCCGCGGCATCTTCGACCTAGCCAACCTCGATGCGTCCCTGTTCATGATCGCGGTCGGCCAGTCCGGCAACCCACTGTCGCGGCACTTCCTCGACCTGGCGGTGCCGTGGCGCGATTTCCGCTGGCTGGCCCTGCCCGGCGCCGCCACCCCGATGCCCGATAGCCGGACGCTTCACCTGGTGCCGCGATGACCGTGACGATCGACGATATCCGCCATGCCGAGCGCCTGATCCGCCCGGCCATCCCCCCTACCCCTTGCGTCGCCGCCCCACGCCTGTCGCAGCGCAGCGGCGCCGACGTCTTCCTGAAGCTGGAGACGCAGCACGCCACCGGCTCGTTCAAGGAACGCGGCGCGCTCGCCCGGCTGCTGACCCTGACGCCGGAAGCTGCCCGCACCGGCGTCATTGCCATGTCGGCCGGCAATCATGCCCAAGGGGTGGCATGCCACGCCGCGCGCCTCGGTATCCCGGCCACCATCGTCATGCCGGAAGGCACTCCCTTCACCAAGATCGAGCGCACCGAGGGCTACGGTGCGCGTGTCCTGCTGCATGGCAGGACGCTGGCGGAGGCCCGGGCCTTCGCCGACGAGGTCTCGGAAAAGGACGGTTCGACCTTCGTCCACCCCTATGACGACCGCATGGTGGTGGCCGGCCAAGGCACCGTGGGGCTGGAACTGGCCGCGCAGATGGCCGACCTCGACGATGTCATCGTGCCGATCGGTGGCGGCGGCCTCGTCACCGGCATCGCCGTGGCGCTGCGGGCGTTGCGGCCGGATGTGCGCATCTGGGGCGTGCAGACCGCCCTCTTCCCGGCGATGCGGCAGGCGCTGGCGGGCGAGCCTATCGCCGCCGCCGGCGACACGCTGGCCGAAGGCATCGCGGTGGCGGAGCCGGGCCGCCTGCCGCTGGAGATGCTGGGCCAGCTCCTGACCGACATCCTGCTGGTGGACGAGACCGCCATCGAGCGCGCCGTCCACCTGCTGATCGAGGAGCAGAAGATCGTCGCCGAAGGCGCCGGCGCGGCGCCGGTCGCGGCCCTGCTGGCGAACCCGGCGCCGTTTCGCGGCCGCCGCGTCGCCATCGTCGTCGGCGGCGGCAACATCGACGACCGCCTGCTGGCGTCGATCCTGATGCGCGGGCTGGTGCGCGACGGCCGCCTCATCCGCATCCGGGTCGAGCTGAACGACGCGCCCGGCGCCTTGTCCCGCGTCACCCGGCTCGTCGCCGATGCCGGCGGCAACATCGTGGAGATCTATCACCAGCGCCTGTTCTTCGACGTGCCGGTGAAGCGCGCCGAGGTCGACGCGGTGGTGGAGATCCGCAACTTCAGCCACGCCGAGGCCCTGGTGGCCGCCCTGAACGAAGCCGGATTCCCGACCCGCCGGATGAACTACAGCATCGCCGAGGATTGATCGCGGGCGGCGTTGCACCGACCGCATCAGAGTCCGGACGCACGCGCCCCTGGTCACCGCCGGCGTCGCGACATCGCCCGATGCGTCCCGCCACGGCGCCCCCGGCCCCGCGGCAGGATGATGGTGACCGTGGTGCCGCGGCCGACCTCGCTCTCGATCCGCACCGTGCCGCCGGATTGGCGGCAGAAGCCATAGACCTGCGACAGGCCGAGGCCCGAGCCCTTGCCGACCGTCTTGGTCGTGAAGAACGGCCTGCTGGCCGGCCTCCAGGATGGGGAGAATCGCGGGTTCGGAAGCGCGGAGCCCGACCAAGGTGAGGCAGGCCGCCAGCGTCTGGAGCAGGTTGTTGAAGTCATGGGCGATGCCGCCCGCCAGTTGACCGATCGCCTCCAGCCGATGGGCGTGGTGGAGCCGCTCCTCAGCCTCGCGCAGCTCGCGCGTCCGCGTCTCGGCGGTCTCCTCGAGATGGACGTTCAGTGCGCACAGACGCTCCATCGAAGCCGCCTTCGGCGGAACACGCTACACCGATGACGGTTCCGACGCGACACGCCGCCGTCTTGCACGTGCCGGCGAAGAAGAATAGGGATCGTGCACCATGAAGCGGGCCACCACCAAGCAGGCATGGGCGATCGACGGGAACCAGCCCTCCAGGGGGGCCGAGCGGGGTGCCGCCCGGCGCGCCTGGCTGTCGGCGCTGCTCGTGTGGTCCTTCGCCTTCCAGCTCCTCGCGCCGGTATTGGGGCCGATGCGGCTCGGCGACGGTACCGCCATGGCCGCCCTCGGGCGGATCATGCCGATCTGCACGATCGAGGGGCTGCGGCTGGCGGAACCCGCCGGCGGCAATGGCGAGGCAGACGGCGACGCCGCCCTGGTCGATGCCGGCTGGCATTGCATCCTCTGCGTCACCCCCGCGACCGAGCCCACGGAGACGGCCGGCGTTCCCGAGGCCCCGGCCGCGTGGCGCTTCGCCTGGACCATCCCGGCACCCGATTCGGCCCCGACCGCCCGGCTACGGTCGCCGCAATCCGCCAGAGGCCCCCCGCTGCACTCCTGAACGGCCCATCGCCACCGCCTGGTCCCGCGTCGGGTCAGGCGGCGCTCGCATGCGTTTTCAGGAGCCTATCCATGTCCATCGGGAATCCGTTGCGGCCGCAGGGCCGCGTCCTTCGGCCGTCCGCCCCCGCCTGGGTCGCCGGTGCCTTCGCCGCTGCCGGGATTCTGCTGTCCCTGGATGCCAGCGCCCATGCGGTGCTGGACCCCAATACCGCCCCGGCCGGCGCCTACCATAGGCTGGTCGTCCGCATCGCCCATGGGTGCAACGCCTCGCCGACCGTCGAACTGTCGGTGGGCCTGCCGGACGGCGTCGCCGGCGGCAAGCCGCAGCCAAAGGCCGGCTGGCAAGTCGCGATCCGTCGCGAGAAGCTGCCGGAGCCGTTCCGGGACAGCCATGGCAACCTCGTCACCGACCGCGTTGCCGAGGTCGTGTGGAGCGGCGGACGGCTGGATGATGCGCATTTCGACGAGTTCGCCATCCAGGTCCGCCTGCCGAACCGGCCGGGAGAGACCTTGCGCTTCCCCGTCGTGCAGCGCTGCGAGACGGGTGAACATCGCTGGGTGGAAATCCCCGAGCCGGGCCAGCGACCGGGCGCCCTGAAGGCGCCTGCCCCCGCCTTGCTGCTGCTGCCCCGGCCTTGAGGCGTCGCGGAAAATGCAAGACCCATCGCCGGATCGGGCGCGGTCCAATCGGGCCTACCGCCTGTTCATCCTCGGCACGACGGCGCTCGCGGGCGCCTCGGCCGGCGCCCACGGCCAGTCGCCGGTGCATCTCGAACCCCTCACCATCCAGGGTATCCGCGGCCCCGACAGCCTGACGGCACCCGACACCGAAACCGCCCGGCGGGCCATCGAACGGACGCCGGGGGCGGTCGAAGTGATCCCCGACACGGCGTGGCGCGACACCCCGGCGACCACGCTGAAGGACGTGCTCGACTACACGCCGGGAATCTTCGTCCAGCCCAAATGGGGCGAGGATACCCGCCTCTCGATCCGTGGCTCCGGCCTGTCGCGGAACTTCCACCTGCGCGGGGTGGGCATCCTCCAGGACGGCGTCCCGATCAACGCGTCGGACGGCAGCAGCGACTTCCAGGAACTCGATCCCACCGCCTTCCGCTACACCGAGGTCTACAAGGGCGCCAATGCGCTGCGCTACGGTGCCAACTACATCGGGGGCGCCATCAACTTCGTCTCCCCCACCGGCTACGATGCGGACCTGTTCGACGGCCGCGCCGATATCGGCAGCTTCGGATTCCGGCGCCTTCAGGGCAGCAGCGGCGGCAACAACGGCATCGTCGACGGCTATGTCACCGGTTCCTTGCAGCGCCAGGACGGGTTCCGCGACCACAGTCGGGGCCACTCGGCCCGGGCTTCGGGCAATGTCGGCTGGCGGATCACCGACGAGCTGGAAACGCGCTTCTACTTCAACGCCGTGGACCTGAAGCAGGAGATCCCGGGATCGGTCACCCGGCAGTCGGCGCTGGGCAACCCGAAGGCGGCCGCCCCCGGCAACCTCGTCCAGCATTACCAGCGCAACATGCAGTCCTTCAGGGTCGCCAACAAGACGACCCTGAAGCTCGGTGGGACCAGCTTCGAGGTCGGCGGCTACGCGGTCAGCAAGGACTTGCTGCACCCGATCTTCCAGTATCTCGATTACGAATACCGCGACTTCGGCGCCTTCGGGCGGGTCACCGACGAACGGCAGATCGCCGGCCACCACAATCGGCTGACGGTCGGCGTCCATGTCGCCAGCGGCTTCGTCGACAACCGGCAGTTCGTCAACCTGGCCGGCGCGGCGAAGGGCAACCTGCTCTCGAAGTCCAGGGATTCCTCGCTCACCACGGTCGTCTATGCCGAGGACGCCTTCGAGGTCATGCCGGGCGTATCGCTGGTGGCGGGCGCCCAGCATGTACAGGCCAGGCGCAAGCGGGCCGACCGCTTCCCAGACGCGACCGACACGTCCGGCCGGAACGACTACAGCTTCCTCAACCCCAAGCTGGGCGTCCTCTGGCAGGTCGACCCCGGCTGGCAGGTGTTCGCCAACGTATCGCAAAGCGGCGAGGCGCCGACCTTCGGCGAACTCAACTTCGCCAACCTGGCCCTGGCCGATGCCAAGGCGCAGAAGGCGACCACCTACGAGGTGGGAACGCACGGGCGCCGCCCGGATTACAGCTGGGATCTCGCCCTCTACCGCATGAACCTGAAGAACGAGTTCCAGTATTTCGACCTGGGCGGAGGCAACTTCCAGGTCACCAATGCCGACCGCACCATCCACCAGGGCATCGAGGTCGGTGGCGGCTGGGCCTTTGCCAAGGGCCTGTTCGAAACCGGGTCCGACCCCGACCGGCTGTGGCTGAACGCGGCCTACACCTTCAACGACTTCCGCTTCGACGGCGATCGTAACTGGGGGGACAACAAGCTGCCGGGCGCGCCGCGCCACTATCTGCGTGCGGAACTGCTCTATCGCAGCCCCAAGGGCTTCTATCTCGGCCCGAACGTCGAGTGGGTGCCAGAGGCCTATCACGTCGACAACGCCAACTCGCTGAAGACGGAATCCTACGCGCTCCTCGGATTTCGCGCCGGCTACGAGTTCGACGAGCATGTCTCCATGTTCGTCGATGCGCGCAACCTGCTCGACACCCGGTACATCGCCAGCACCAGCGTCGCCGCGGTGGCCGCCCCGAACGCCGCCCTGTTCGAGCCGGGCAATGGGCTGGCCGTCTATGGCGGGCTGCGGCTGCGCTGGTAGCCGGCCGATGACATCGACCTCTCCTTCCCCCGAGCGGAGTATCGTCCCATGAACCGAACCCATCGCCTTGCCGCCGGCCTCGCCGCCATCCTGACGGTTACCGCCGGAGGTCCGCTGCCGGCCGTGGCCTGCGACCCGGACACCATGAACGAGCAACTAGCGGAACTGTGCCGCTCGCCGCTGGGCGAGCTCGGCGCCATGCTTTCGACGGTGAAGCAGTCGTCGGAGACCGTCGCCGCCTTGCGCCAGACCCTCGAAGAGGCGCGGGCCGCCTGCCGCGACGGCGAGTTCGAGGTCGGGCTAGCCAAAGGCATCCGGTTGGCCCGCGAGGTCGGCCGCCTGGAAGCGCGCACGCTGGCCCGAATCGATTGACCGCATGGATTGACCCCTTTCCCGGAACTGGAGATCCCATGAAGTTACGCATCACCGGCATGGCGCTGGCAGCCATGCTCGCCCTTGCCTTCCCCGCCTCGGCCGAGGCCGGAAAGGCATCCGCGATCGAGGTCACCCAGCCCTGGGCCCGGGCCTCGCCCGGCGCGGCCAAGATGGGTGCCGCCTACCTGACGCTGCACAATGCCGGGCCCGCTGCCGACCGGCTGGTATCCGTCTCGACGCCGGTGTCGGCCAGCGTCGAGATGCACACGGTGCTGAAGGACGGCGACATCCTGCGGATGCGGCCGGTGGCCGCCATCGACATCGCCGCCGGATCGACCACCAAGCTGCAGCCCGGCGGCTATCACCTGATGCTGATGGGGCTGAAGGCGCCGCTGAAGACCGGCGACCACTTCCCGCTGGAACTGAAGTTCGAGCATGGCGGGACGCGGACGGTCGAGGTCCAGGTCGGCCAGTCCATCGACGTCCCCCAGGAGCACGGCGGCCATCACCGATAGCACCTGCCCGGCAATCGGAGCCGAGCGCATTGCTCGTCCGCCCCACCATGAGGCCGGGGCACCTGCCTCTCCTCGTGGTGGGTCTTATCCGGAGCGCTTGTCGAGGGACGAACGCCCGCCCCCCTCGACCGCGGCGCCGTTGCCGAGCCGCACGAGGCGGCTGGCTTCGGCGGCATTGACCGCGCCCTCCGGGACGATCCCGCGCACCAGTTGCCCGGCCTGCTGCACGGTTTCCATCGCCTGGTAGGCGATCGCCTCCGGCGTCAGGCCACCGATATGCGGGCTCGCCAGAACGCCGGGGCGGGTGGCGAGGTCCGGTGCCGGCATCTGGTCCTGGGCTCGGCCGACATCCATGGCGAGGCCGCCGATGGCGCCGGCGGCGAGCGCGGCCGCCACCGCCGCCTCGTCCATCAGGTTGCCGCGCGAGGCATTGACCAGCAGCGCGCCCGGCTTCATCCGCGCCAGGGTGGCGGGGCCGATCAGGTTCTCGGTCTCCGCCGTGGCGACCGCCAGCGGCACCACGAAGTCGGACCGCTGAAGCAGGGTCGCGAGGTCGGTCTGCTCCAGGGCGGGATCGTCGACCGTGGCATAGGGGTCATGGACCAGGATATGCGCCTCGAACGGCGCCAACAGCCGGCACAGCCGGCGCGCGATGGTGCCGTAGCCGATGATGCCGACGGTGCTGCCGCGCACCTCCCGCCCCATCCTCGGCGTCAGGTCGCCGCCGGTGCGATAGGCCAGGGCATATTCCACCGTGCGCCGCGCCAGCCCGATCATGGCGCCGACGATCCATTCCGCCACCGCCGGGCCGAAGCCGGGGCCGGCCCGGGTCACCAGCACGCCATTGCGGCTGGCCGCCGCCACGTCGACGTTGCGGATATCGACCGCGCAGCGGACGAAGGCCACCAGCCCGTCCAGGCGGTCGAACAGCACGGCTTCGCCCGGCGTCTGCCGATCGGAGACGATGATGTCCGCGCCGTCGGCCCGTTCGACCAGTTCGTCCATGGCCAGCGGCCGGTCGTGCGGGTTGACGCGAAGGGTCCCCAGCGCTTCCAGCCCCGCGACTGCCTTGGCACCGTAGTAAAGCCGGCGCGAACTCTCCGGATGCGTGAGGAAGATCGTTGCCATTCCGTGGGGTCCTTATGCGTTGCTACGTTTCGTTGTACGCCGATTGTTGCCAATCCATGGCCATGCTAGCGTCCGCCCATCCAACGCCGCCAGCAACGAAGCGGCACACGGAGGAAACACGCATGCGCATCAAACGGCTCGTTCTGGCGGCCGCCGCAGCGGCTGCAATCACGCTCGGCGGAGCAGGCGCCAGTGGACCAGAGATTGGCAGACCCGCGCTGGCCCAACAGAAAATCGTGCTGAAGGCGAGCGACGTGCATCCGTTGGGCTATCCGACGGTCGAGGCCATCGTCCGCATGGGCAAGAAGCTGGAGGCGGCGACCAACGGCCGCCTCAGCATCCAGATGTACCCGTCCATGCAGCTCGGCGGCGAGAAGGAGATGATCGAGCAGGCCCAGGTCGGCGCCCTGCAGATCGCGCGCATCAGCGTCGGCCCGGTCGGCACCATCGTCGACGAGCTCAACGTCTTCAACATGCCTTTCGTCTTCCGCGATTCCAAGCACATGGAAGCCGTGATCGACGGCCCGATCGGCGACGAGCTGCTGGAGAAGATCAACAGCAACCCGCAGACCCGCCTGATCGCGCTCGGCTGGATGAACGCCGGCTCGCGCAACGTCTACAACAGCAAGCGGCCGATCCGTTCGACCGAGGACCTGAAGGGCCTGAAGATCCGGATGATGGGCAATCCGATCTTCGTCGACACCATGAACGCGCTCGGTGGCAACGGCATCGCCATGGGCTTCAACGAACTCTACAGCGCGATGCAGACCGGCGTGGTGGACGGGGCGGAGAACAATCCGCCGACCTACATCGTCCAGAACCACTACCAGGTCGCCAAGTACTTCTCGATGACCGAGCATCTGATCATCCCAGAGATATTTGTCTTCTCGAAGCGCACCTGGGACACGCTGTCCAAGGAGGACCAGGCCCTCATCCGCAAGGTCTCCAAGGAGGCGCAGCACGAGCAGCGCGAGCTCTGGTACAAGATGGAGGAGGAGGCGGTCGCGAAGATCAAGGCATCGGGCATCGAGATCGTCACCTTCGCCGACAAGAAGCCCTTCCAGGACGCGGTGAAGCCGGTCTGGGACAAGCATGGCGGAAAATACGCCGAGCTGGTGAAGCGCATCCAGGCGGTCCAGTAGGCCGGGGTCGCTCGCGGCCGGACGGCACGGGCCGCACGCGCCCGTGCCGTTCTCTCCCCACCACCGCTCGCACCGACCGACAGGGCCGACGCTGATGCAGCACGCCTTTCGCCGCGCGATGGACGCGCTCTATCTCGCCTGCGTCACCCTGGCCGGTGCCGCGGTCGTCGTCATCACCCTGGTGGTGCCCTGGGGGGTCTTCACCCGCTACGTCCTCAACAGCGGGTCGGCCTGGCCGGAGCCGATGGCGATCCTGCTGATGGTCCTATTCACCTTCCTGGGTGCGGCCGCCTGCTACCGGGCGAACTCGCACATCGCGGTCGACATGATCGCCGGCGCTACCCCGCCCGCGGTGCGGCGCGCCCTGGCACTGGCGGTCGACCTGATCCTGGCCGCGCTCAGCCTGTTCATGGTCGTCTATGGGCTCGAGCTGTGCGCGACCACGTGGCATCAGGTGATCGCCGAGTTCCCGTTCCTGTCGGTCGGCGTGACCTACCTGCCGCTGCCGATCGGCAGCGCGATCACACTCCTGTTCATCCTGGAGCGCATCTGGATCGGTGCGCCGCCGCCGGGCTCGATCGTCTATATCGATTCCGCGATCGAGGAGGATTGATCGGCGATGGATGCCCTCATCCTCCTCGGTAGCCTGTTCGGCCTGATCGCCATCGGTCTTCCCGTCGCCTACGCGCTGGGCGCGGCGGCACTGGTCGGCGCGCTGTGGATCGACATCCCGTGGGAAGCGGTGATGCTGAAGATCTCGGACGGGGTGCGGAACTTCTCGCTGCTGGCGATCCCGTTCTTCGTCCTGGCCGGCGCCATCATGGCCGAGGGCGGCATGGCGCGGCGGCTGGTGGCGCTGGCCAACGTCTTCGTCGGCTTCATCCGCGGCGGCCTCGCCCTGGTCAACATCCTGGCGTCCAGCTTCTTCGGCTGTATCTCGGGCTCGTCGGTGGCCGATACCTCGTCGATCGGGTCGGTGATGATCCCGCAGATGGTGCGCAAGGGCTATCCGCGGGTGTTCGCGACCAACGTCACGATCGCGGGCTCGGTGCAGGCGATCCTGATCCCGCCCAGCCACAATGCGGTGATCTATTCGCTGGCTGCGGGCGGTACCGTCTCGATCGCACACCTGTTCCTGGCCGGCTTCCTGCCGGGCCTGCTGCTCGGCATGGCCCTCATCAGCCTTTGCATCTTCATCGCCCACCGCAAGGGCTATCCCAAGGGCGAAGTGGTGCCGCTGCGCCAAGCGGTGAAGGTCGTGATCGAGGCGTTCTACGGCCTGCTGACCATGGTCATCATCCTGGGCGGCATCCTGTCCGGTGTCTTCACCGCCACCGAATCCGCCGCCGTCGCCTGCGTCTATGCCTTCCTCGTCACCATGTTCGTCTATCGCGACTATCGCTGGCGCGAACTGCCGAAGCTGGTGCATCGGGTCGTGAAGACGGTGGCGATGGTGATGATCCTGATCGGGTTCGCCTCGTCCTTCGGCTACATCATGGCGCTGATGCAGCTTCCAGCCCAGGTGACGGCCTTCTTCCTCACCTTGTCGGACAACAAGTACGTCATCCTCTTCCTCATCAACCTCATGCTGCTGGTGCTGGGCTGCCTGATGGATCTGGCGCCGCTCCTGCTGATCTGCACCCCGATCCTCCTGCCCGTGGTGAAGAGCTTCGGCGTCGACCCGGTGCATTTCGGCATGATCATGTTGGTCAATCTCGGCATCGGCCTCATCACCCCCCCGGTGGGGGCGACGATGTTCGTCGGCTGCGCCGTCGGCAAGGTCACCATCGAGCAGGTGACGCGCGAGATCTGGCCCTTCTACCTGGCGATGCTCGTGGTCCTCGGCCTCGTCACCTATGTGCCGGCGATCTCGATGTGGATCCCCGGCATGGTGAAGTTCTGAGGGGAAGCGGCCACCCCTCCACGGGCCGCACATGACGGAGGAACGGCGCATGATCGGCACGAGAAGAAGCTTCCTCG
>CAZQOA010000075.1:0-24615 GCA_964594715.1 uncultured Rhizobiaceae bacterium
CTTCTGCTGCACGTGCGATCAGTCCGAGCGCGTCCTGGTGCGTATACGGACGCTCGCCGCTGCCGAGCGCGCCGACGTCGAGGCGCCGGAACTCGTCACGGGTGTAGCCGAACGTGGCGCAGGCCTTGGAGTTGACGTCGACGATGGCGCCCGTGCGCTTGACGAGATCGCCTTCCTTGATGGTGCGGTCGTCGCCGAAGATGACGACGCCGACATTGTCGGTTTCCAGGTTCAGCGCCATGCCGCGGATGGCGCCGGGGAACTCCACCAGCTCACCCGCCTGCACCTTGTCGAGGCCGTAGACGCGCGCGATGCCGTCACCGACCGACAGCACCTGGCCTACTTCGGCGACATCGGCTTCCGAACCGAAATTGGCGATCTGTTCCTTGAGAATGGCGGAGATTTCCGCCGCGCGGATTTGCATCACGCGACCCCTTTCATCGCGAGCTCGAGACGTTGCAGCTTGGTGCGGAGCGAGGAATCGACCATGCGCGAGCCCACGCGCACGACCAGCCCGCCCAGAAGCGAGGGATCGACCGTCGGGTCGACCGAGATTTTGCCGCCCAGCGCGCGACGGAGCGAATCCGTCACGGTGGCGAGTTGAGCATCGGACAGCGGCGTCGCCGAGGTCACATGCGCGGTCACTTCGCCGCGGCGCCGCGCCAGCTCGGCCAGGTAGCTCTTGATCATCGCCTCGATGGCGAACAGGCGGCGATTGCCGGCGAGGAGGCCGAGGAACTTGCGGGTCAACTCGTCGAAGCCCGCCTTCTCGGCCACGGCCGCCACCGCGCCGGCCTGCTGGGCGCGACTCAGCACCGGGCTGCGCACCAGGCGCTCCAGGTCGTCGCTGTCAGCCAGCATCTCGCGCAGTCGGCGCAGATCATCCGCGACGCTATCGACGGACTTACGCTCGTCGGCCAACTCCAGAAGCGCTTTTGCATAGCGCTCGGCCAGCCCGGCGGATTCTGACGCTTTCGCAGCCACTAAACCTTCCCTCCGGCGCCTTGGGGATACGCTGTTCGAGCGTCCCGTGCAGGCAATGGACACCCGTCGGGCAGGGTGTCCGCCCGAGCGCGGCGGTTCGATAACATGGCGTTCGCGGCGTTGCAACAATCACCCCCACGGAAAAGGCCCGCGGCGCAGCGCCGCGGGCCTCACTCGTGGCAGCGACCGGGCCCGATCAGCAGTGGAGCTCGACCCGCTGCCCCTCGCGGCCGAACGCATTGCGCCGGGCGCCGCGGCAGGAATAATTGACCTCCAGCACCTTCTGCTCGCCATAGGCGGGGTCGCCGCACAGGTTGTTGTCGACCCGGACGCCACAGCGGTCGCGGCCGTCGCATTGCCGGGCCACCGCCTGGGCGGCGTTGCAGGCGTTACGCTGGCTGCCGTAGCGCGCGTCGAGCACCTGGATGTCGCGGTCCCCCCGGCCCGGCCTGCCGCCCGGCCGCTGGCCGAACTCGGGCCCCGGCCCGGGCCGGCCGAAGACCTGGGCCTGGGCGCGGCCGCGCTCGCATTCGATCCGGATGCGCTGCCCCTCGCGGGCACGCACCGATTCCTGGTCGGAGCCACGGCGCCCCTCGCAGCCGAAGCTGAGGCGCAGCTCCTTGACCACGTCGGGCATCGGGTCGCCGCAGAGGCGGTTGTCGACCTCGATCTCGCAATCGCGCCGGCCGCTGCATTCCCGCGCGATGCGGCGCTCCGCATTGCAGGTGCGCCCGCGCTCGCCATAATCGGCGTTGTAGATCTGGATGCCGCTGCCCTGGGCGATCTGCAGCCCGGGCACGGTGTCGGCGCTGGCCGACTGGACATGGCCCGCCGGCACATACGCCACACTATTATAGGCCGGCTGCCCATGGCTCGCCTGCGGACCAGCATACGTCGCCTGGTCCCCGACGCACCCCATCAGCAACAGCGCCCCCGCCATTGCCACGAAAGACTTGCGCATACCTGCCTCCTCCTGATGCCGATCAAGGGCATGCCGGACAACGTCCGCGGCGAAATGTTGTTCCCCAACCCCGACTCCGGGTCAATGCACCGTACCCGTCGCCTAGCGGGTGCGGTGTTAGAGGAAGCCGTAGGGGTCGATGTCGACCTGGCAGCGCACGCTGTTCGGCAGGCGGACACGGGCCAGCCATTCCCGGAGGATCGCCTGCAAGGGCGCCGGGCGCGGCGCGTTGACGAGGAAGCGCCGGCGGTGACGGCCGCGCAGCACCGCCAGCGGCGCCGGGGCCGGGCCCAGCACCGTCACCCCGGCCTCGCGGGGGGCCGATCGCGCCAGCAACTGGGCGGCGCGATCGACGTCGGCCGCCGCCGGGCTCGACAGCACCAGGGCCGCGAGGCGGGTGAATGGCGGCATCTGTGCCTGCCGCCTGCCTTCCGCCTCGGCCGCGAGGAAACCGTCGCGATCGCCTGCGGCCAGGGCCACGATCACCGGGTGGGCCGGGTCCATGGTCTGGAGATAGACGATGCCCGGCCGCTCGGCCCGGCCGGCGCGGCCCGCGACCTGACTCAAAAGCTGGAAGGTCCGCTCGCCCGCCCGCAGGTCCCCCCCATGCAGGCCGAGATCGGCATCGACCACGCCGACCAGCGTCAGCAGCGGGAAGTGATGGCCCTTGGCCACCACCTGGGTCCCGATCAGGATATCGACCTCGTGCCGCTCGACCTGGCCGACCAGCGCCTCGACCGCGCGCGGCCCGGTCAGCGTGTCGCTCGCCACCATGGCCACGCGCGCATCGGGAAAGCGCGCCGACACCTCCTCTGCCAGCCGCTCGACGCCGGGACCGCATGCCGCCAGGGTGTCGATCTCCTGGCAGGCCGGGCACTGCTTCGGCAGGCCGGTGGTGTAGCCGCAATGGTGGCATTGCAGGCGCCCGGCCAGGCGGTGCTCGACCAGCCAGGCGGTGCAGGACGGGCATTGCAGGCGATGGCCGCAGGCCCGGCACAGGGTCAGCGGCGCATAGCCGCGGCGATTGAGGAAGAGCAGCGACTGCTCGCCGGCCGCCAGGGTGTCGGTCATCGCCTGGACCAGTGGCGGCGACAGCCAGCGCTGGCGTTGCGGCCGGTCGCGGCGCAGGTCGATGATGCGGATTTCGGGCAGCAGCGCGCCGCCATGGCGGTCGGGCAGCCGCAGCGCCTGGTAGCGGCCGGTCTCGACATTGATCACCGTCTCCAGGGACGGCGTCGCCGACGCCAGCACCACCGGGATGCCGGCCAGATGGCCGCGCAGCACCGCCATGTCGCGGGCATGGTAGACGACGCCGTCCTCCTGCTTGAAGGCGCCGTCATGTTCCTCGTCGACCACCACCAGGCCGAGGTCGGCATAGGGCAGGAAGAGGGCGGAGCGGGCGCCGACCACGACCGCGGCACCGCCGTTGGCGACGGCGCGCCAGTTGCGGCGGCGGTCGCCGGGCGACACCTCCGAGTGCCATTCGACGGGCGGCACGCCGAAGCGTTGGGCGAAGCGATCCAGCCACTGGCCGGTCAGCGCGATTTCCGGCACCAGGACCAGGGCCTGGCGCCCGGCCGCGAGGCAGGCGGCGACGGCCTCGAAATAGACCTCGGTCTTGCCCGAGCCGGTGACGCCGTCGAGCAGCAGGGTGCCGCCGCGCCGCGCCTTCACGCGATCGACGAGAACGGCAGCCGCGGCATCCTGCTCGGGTGACAGAACCGGGCCGGGCCGGGCCCAGTCGGGCGCCGGCGGCGGCCGGTCGCCCGGCACCGCGATCGCCTCGACCAGCCCCTGGGCCACCAGCCCATGCAGGACGGAACTCGTCACCCCCGCCGCCCGCGCAAGGTCGCCCGGCGGCCGGCCTGGACCGCCGCTGGCCGGACCGTCGTCGAGCACGGCCAGCAGACGGCGCCGCGCCGGCGTCACGCGAAAGCCGGGGTCGACCGCCATGGCGGAGCGCCGGTAGAGGGTGCTCGGGGCCGCCGCCTCCAGCGCCGCCGTCGCCCCGAGCGACAGGCGCAACACCGCGCCCGGCGGCGACACCGTGTAGGCGGCCACCCGGTCGATGAAGCGGCGATGGTCGGCCGGCATCGGCGACACGTCGTAGCGGGCGGAGATCGACTTCAGGCGCTGGGCCGCGACCTCGCCCGACGCCTCGCCCCAGGCCACGCCGACATAGATGTTGCCGCCGAGCGGGGCCGCGACATAGTCCCCCGGCGCCACGTCGAGCCCTTCCGGCACGGCATAGTCGTAGGGGCCCTTGAGCGGTAGCGGCAACAGGACCGAGATGCGCCGCGGCCCTGCGGTGGCGGCGGCATCGGCTGCGGCGGGCGTTGCGACACAGGGTGAACTGGCGCGGTCTTGCGGCATCGGATAAATTCTACCCTTGATTCGACGGGCCGGAACGCGCCCGTTACCCATATCGCCAGCTACCAATATCGACAGCCCCGGGGACAACAGACCCTTGAAGTTCTTCATCGACACGGCCGACATCGCAGAAATCCGCGACCTCGCGGCCACCGGCCTGGTCGACGGCGTGACGACGAACCCGTCGCTGATCGCCAAGACCGGCCGCGACTTCATCGAGACGGTGGCCGAGATCTGCGCCGCCGTCGCCGGGCCGGTCAGCGCGGAAGTGACCGCCACCGACCATGACGGCATGCTGGCCGAGGGCCGCCGGCTGGCCCGCATCGCGTCCAACGTCGCGGTGAAGGTGCCGCTGACGCCGGCCGGCCTGCGCACCTGCAAGGCATTGGCCGATGAAGGCACGATGGTCAACGTGACTTTGTGCTTCTCGGCCGCCCAGGCGATCCTGGCGGCCAAGGCCGGCGCCGCCTTCGTCTCGCCGTTCGTCGGCCGCCTCGACGACATCGGCACCGACGGCATGGTGCTGATCGATGAGATCTGCACGATCTACAGCCAGTACCCGGCCCTGCGGACCGAGGTGCTGGTGGCGTCGGTGCGCAATCCGGGACACGTCGTCGCCGCGGCCAAGATGGGCGCCCATGTCGCCACCCTGCCGCCGGCCGTGCTGCGCCAGATGTACCATCATCCGCTCACCGACAAGGGCCTGGCGGCGTTCCTCGCCGACTGGGCGAAGTCGGGGCAGACCATTCTCGGCGGCCCCAAGGCCGCGGCGGAATAGGAAGAGGGAGCGTCGACGTCATGGCCGACCGACGCGCCGACCCGGCGGGCGACACCGCCACCCCGCCGACCCCACCGGCAACCCCGTTGAATGCCGGGCGGGTCGCCGCCTACCTGCGCGCCCATCCGGACTTCCTGCTGCGCCACCCCGACCTCGTCTCGGTCCTGGCACCACCCGCGCCGGAGCGCGGCGACGCCATCGTCGACATGCAGCAATTCATGCTGACGCGGCTCCAGGACGAGGTCCGGCGGATCAAGGACGAGCAGCGCGACCTGCTGAAGGCGACCCGCGCCAACATCCAAAGCCAGGCGCGCATCCATGACGCCGCCCTGGCGCTGCTGGGCGCCCGCACCTTCGAGCATCTGGTACAGACCTTCACCACCGACCTGGCGCTGCTGCTGGACGTCGACGTGGTGATGCTGTGCGTCGAGACCGCCGACGGCCTGCTGCCGCGGGTCGACGTGCATGGCCTGGGCGGGCTGCCGGTCGGATCGGTCGGGGACCTGGTCAGCGGCGACCGCGAGGTGCTGCTGCGCGACGACATCATCGGCGACCCGCTACTGTACGGCGCCGGCGCCGGGCTGGTGCGGTCCGATGCGCTGATCCGGCTGGCGGTCAGCGGCATGGCACCGCCCTGCCTGCTCGCCATGGGCTCGCGCGATCCGCAGCGCTTCCATCCCGGCCAGGGAACCGAGCTGCTGGGCTTCCTCGGCCGGATCGGCTCGCTCTCGATCCGTTCCTGGCTCGATCTGCCGCCGATTACTTGACCAACGGGGACCTGAGGCTCGGGCCGATGCCGTCGCACCTGGCAGAGGCGAGGGCCGCCTGGGCGACCTGGCTGGAGGCCGAGCGCCGCGCCTCCCCCCACACGCTGGCCGCTTATCGCGACGATCTCGCGGCCTTCCTCGGCTTCCTGGCCGAACACCTCGGCGGTCCGCCGACCCTGGCCGACCTGCTGGCGCTGCGGCCGGCGGATTTCCGCGCCT
Source organism: uncultured Rhizobiaceae bacterium (assembly GCA_964594715.1). Lineage (GTDB taxonomy): Bacteria > Pseudomonadota > Alphaproteobacteria > ATCC43930 > Allostellaceae > Allostella. The sequence goes on from CAZQOA010000075.1 coordinate 6,080, forward strand.
GGCTGGCACGCCGCGCCCGCGACGACTATGCCCGCACCTCGACGGCGCGCGCGCTCTCGGTGGTGCGCGGCTTCGTCCGCTTCCTCGACCGCCGCGGCTTCGGCCACGCCCCGGCGATGGCCGCGGTGCGCGCGCCGAAGCTGCCACGGTCGGTGCCCAAGGCGCTGACGGCCAAGGGTGCGGCGGCCGTGCTGGAGGATGGGCCGGACGATGCCCTGCCCTGGATCGCCGCCCGCGATACCGCACTCCTGTCCCTGCTCTATGGCTGCGGCCTGCGCATCGGCGAGGCCCTGTCCCTGCCGCGGCGCGCGGCCCCCCTGGGCGAAAGCCTGTCCGTCGTCGGCAAGGGCCGCAAGGAGCGGCGGGTGCCGGTGCTGCCGGCGGTGCGCGATGCGGTCGCCGACTATGTCCGCCTATGCCCGTGGCGGGTGGAGGGCGACCGGCCGCTGTTCCTCGGCCTCCGCGGCGGCCCGCTCCAGCCGGCCGTCGTCCAGCGGCGGATGCGCGACGCCCGGCGCCGGCTGGGCCTGCCGGAAACCGCGACGCCGCACGCGCTGCGCCACAGCTTCGCCACCCACCTGCTGGCCGCCGGCGGCGACCTCCGCGCCATCCAGGAACTGCTGGGCCACGCCTCGCTCTCGACCACCCAGCGCTACACCGCCGTCGACACCGCCCAACTGGTCGAGACCTACAACCGCGCGCACCCGCGGGCGCGGGGCTGAGCCAACCGGGTCAGATCGCCACCAGCCCCTTCACGACCAGGACGCCGCCGCCGACCAGGATGGCGGCTTCCAGGAGCTGGGTGTGGAGGGTGGCCGAGAAGCGGCGAACCAGCCAGCGCGCAATGAAGGCGCCGGGCGTCGTCACCGCGCCGATCAGCAGCGCCATCGCCCAGTTGGCCGGCGACAGCGATCCCGCCGCCTGGAACACCCCGGTCTTCACCAGCGAGGTGACGAGGGTGACGGCACAGTCGGTGGCCAGTACCGCCGGGCCGGCAAGGCCGGCCGCCATGAAGATCGACAGGAGCAGGATGCCGGACCCGGCGGTGCTGCCGACCAGCACGCCATAGCCGGCACCGGCGACCGCCATTCCCGGTTCCGCGAGACGGAAGTCGATGCGGCGGGCCCAGCGCCGCAACGGCACCATGACGATGAGGAAGGCCCCGATCAGCGCCCCCGCCCCCGGGCCGGTAAGCTGGGAATAGCCGTAGGCGCCGATGACGCAGCCGGGCACCGAGGCGATGGCGACGATGGTGAAGGCGCGCCGGTCGAGGTGCTCGCGGAAGACCCAGAAGCGGCTGGCATTGGTGAAGAAGGCGGAGACGCCGATGACCGGCACCGTCGCCTCGGCCCCGATCGTCGGCACCAGGACCAGCGGCAGCAGCAACCCCGGCCCATAGCCCGCGAGGCCGCCGATGATCGAGGCGGCCGCGGCCACCGCCAGCACCAGCAGGTAGCCCGCCAGCGAGACCTCGCCGAAGAGCAGCGCCAGGAGCGGGCCGGCCGCGGGATCCGCCATCGGCCGGCCCTATCTCGTCACCGGCGGGACCCCCGTCAGATGTGCAGCGCGCGTCCGTCGACCGCGAGTGCTGCCTCCTTCACGGCCTCGTTCAGGGTCGGATGGGCATGGCAGGTGCGCGCGATGTCCTCGGCCGAGGCGCCGTACTCCATGGCGAGCACGCATTCGGCGATGATCGTGCCGGCGTCGGGGCCGATGATGTGGACGCCCAGGATCCGCTCGGTCCGCGCATCGGCCAGGATCTTCACGAAGCCGTCGGTGTCGCCGACGCAGCGCGCGCGGCCGTTGGCGGTGAAGGGGAACTTGCCGACCTTGTAGGCGATGCCCGCGGCCTTCAGCTCCTCCTCGTTGCGGCCCACGGTGGCCACCTCGGGCCAAGTGTAGACCACGCCCGGGATGGCGTTGTAGTCGATATGGCCCGACTGGCCGGCGATGATCTCGGCGCAGACCGCGCCCTCGTCCTCGGCCTTGTGGGCCAGCATCGGCCCGCGCACCACGTCGCCGATGGCGTAGATGTTGGGAACGCTGGTGCGGAAATGCTCGTCGATCGGGATGCGCGACCGCGGGTCGAGCTCGATGCCGACCGCCTCCAGCCCGAGCCCATTGGTGTAGGGACGCCGCCCGATCGCCACCAGGACCACGTCGCAATCGAGGGTTTCCGCGGTGCCGCCGGCCGCGGGCTCGATGGTCAGCGACACGCCCGCCTTGGTCGGTTTGGCGGCGGTCACCTTGGTGCCGAGCCGGAATTTCATGCCGAGCTTGCCCAGCACCCGCTGCAGGGACTTGGCGACCTCGAGGTCCATGCCGGGCGTGATGCGGTCGAGGAACTCCACGACCGTCACCTCGGCGCCGAGCCGGCGCCAGACCGAGCCCATCTCGAGCCCGATATAGCCGCCGCCGACGACGACCAGGTGCTTGGGCACCTCCGCCAGCGACAGGGCCCCGGTCGAGGAGACGATGCGCTGCTCGTCGACCGCCACGCCAGGCAGGGGCATGACCTCGGACCCGGTCGCGATCAGGATGTTGCGGGTGGCCAGCGTGCGCTCGCTCCCGTCCTCCAGCTTCGCCACGACCTGGTCGGCAGCAGCGATCCGTCCGACCCCGCGCACCCGCTCGATCTTGTTCTTCTTGAACAGGAAATCGACGCCGCGCGTGTTGTCGGCGACGACCTTGTCCTTCCAGGCCATCATCGCGGGCAGGTCGAGCGTCACCTTGTCGACGACCACGCCCTGGCGGGCCAGGCGCCCGACGTCGTGGAACTTCTCCGACGAATCGAGCAGCGCCTTGGACGGGATGCAGCCGACATTGACGCAGGTCCCGCCCAGGGTCGCGTCCTTCTCGACGCAGGCGACGCGCAAGCCCAGCTGGGCGGCGCGGATGGCGGCGACATAGCCACCCGGCCCGCCGCCGATGACGACGAGATCGAAACTCTCCCCGGCCATGAACCGCTCCTCAGAGATCGAACAGAAGACGATCCGGGTCCTCGATCGAATCCTTGATCCGGACCAGGAAGGTGACCGCCTCGCGGCCATCGATGATGCGATGATCGTAGGAGACGGCGAGATACATCATCGGCCGCGCCTCGACCCGGTCGCCCACCACTACCGGGCGCAGCATGGTCTTGTGCATCGCCAGGATCGCGGACTGGGGCGGGTTGAGGATCGGCGTCGACATCAGCGAGCCATAGACCCCGCCGTTGGAGATGGTGAAGGTGCCGCCGGTCAGGTCTTCCAGGGTCAGCTTGCCGTCACGCGCCTTCTTGCCCAGCGCGGCGATCGCCTTCTCGATCTCGGCGAAGGACATGGCGTCGGCATCGCGCACCACCGGCACCACCAGCCCCTGCTCGGTGCCGACCGCGACCCCGATGTCGTAGTGGTTCTTGTAGACGATGTCGTCGCCGTCGATCTCGGCGTTGACGGCCGGCAGTTCCTTCAGCGCCGCCAACGCCGCCTTCACGAAGAAGGACATGAAGCCGAGCTTCACCCCATGTTTCTTCTCGAACGCATCGCGGTGGCGCTCGCGCATCGCCATCAGCCGGCTCATGTCGACCTCATTGAAGGTCGTCAGGATGGCGGCCGTGCTCTGGGCCTCCTTCAGCCGCTCGGCGATCCGCTTGCGCAGGCGCGTCATCCGCACGCGTTCCTCACGCGGGCCGACTTCACGGCTGGGGGCAGGTGCAGGTGCAGGCGGCGCGGCGGCGGGCGCCGGGACGGGCGCCTTCTCCACGAAGTTGACCACATCCTCCTTGGTGACGCGACCGCCCTTGCCGGTCGCCGGAATGGCTTCCGCCGGCAGATCCTTATCGGCGACCATCTTGCGGGCAGCGGGTGACAGGGCGACGTCGGCCGGCGCAGCCGCGGGCTCGGCCTTTGCCGGCTCCGACTTGGCGGGCTCGGCCTTGGCAGCCGCCGGCTTGGCAGCGGTTCCGGCCGCACCGATCGTTCCCAGCAGGGCCCCGACCTCGACCGCTGCACCCTCGGGCTGCACGATCTCCGCCAGCACGCCGTCCGCTGGCGAGTTGACCTCCAGCGTCACCTTGTCGGTTTCGAGCTCGACCAGCGGGTCGTCCTGCTTCACGGGCTCGCCGGCCTTCTTCAGCCAGCGTGCCACCGTGGCTTCGGTCACCGACTCGCCCAGCACGGGGACTTTGATTTCGATCGCCATGGTCGTCCTTCAGATGGTCAGGGCTGCGGTGACGAGCGCTTCCTGCTCCGCATTGTGGCGGCGCAGCAGGCCGGTGGCCGGCGACGCCGAATCCGGGCGGCCGACATAGATGGGCCGGGTGTGCTTGCCGCCGCGCGCGACCAGCACCTCCTCGATACGGCGATCGACGAAGTACCACGCCCCCATGTTCCGCGGCTCTTCCTGGCACCACACCACTTCCGCCTTGGGGAAGCGCTTCAGCTCCAGGGCCAGCGTCTCCGCCGGGAACGGGTAGAGCTGCTCCAGCCGCAAGAGGTAGATATCGTCGATGCCGGCCGCCTCGCGCGCCTCGAGCAGGTCGTAGTAGACCTTGCCGCTGCACATCACGACGCGGCGGATCTTGGCGTCGGCCGCCAGCTTCTTCGCCCGGCCGGTGTCGGCATCATCCCACAGGATGCGGTGGAACGAGCTGCCGGTGGCGAATTCGGCCAGGGTCGACACCGCCCGCTTGTGGCGCAGCAGCGACTTCGGCGTCATCACCACCAGCGGCTTGCGGAACGGCCGCCGCATCTGGCGGCGGATGGCGTGGAAGAGGTTGGCCGGGGTCGTCAGGTTCGCGACCTGCATGTTGTCTTCGGCGCAGAGCTGCAGGAAGCGCTCCAGCCGGGCCGAGGAATGCTCCGGCCCCTGCCCCTCGTAACCGTGCGGCAACAGCATGACGAGGCCCGACATGCGCAGCCACTTGCTTTCGCCCGATGCGATGAACTGGTCGATGATGGCCTGGGCGCCGTTGACGAAGTCGCCGAACTGCGCCTCCCACAGCACCAGCCCCTGCGGATCGGCCAGCGAGAAGCCATACTCGAAGCCGAGCACGGCTTCTTCGGACAGCGGGCTGTCCCAGACCTCGAACGTGGCCTGGCCGGCGCGGATATGGTTGAGCGGCACATGCCGGTCTTCCGTCGTCTGGTCGACGAAGACCGCGTGACGCTGCGAGAAGGTGCCGCGGCCGACATCCTGGCCCGACAGGCGCACCGGCACGCCCTCGGCGCACAGCGTACCGAACGCCAGCGCCTCGCCGGTCGCCCAGTCGATGCCCTCGCCGGTCTCGAACATCTTCTTCTTGGCGTCGAGCTGGCGGGCGATCTTGCGATTGAGGTTGAAGCCCGCGGGCACCGTGGTCAGCGCCGTCCCGACCTCATTCAGGGCGTCGACGGCCAGCGCCGTCTCGCCCCGGCGGTCGCCCTCGGTCGCAGTGCCGAGGCCGGTCCATGCCCCCTCCAGCCAGTCCGCCTTGTTCGGCTTGTAGCTCTTGGCGGCATTGAACTCGGCATCGAGCATCGCCGTGAAGCGGTCGATCATCGCCTGCGCCTCGCCCGGCTGGATCACGCCCTCGCGCTCCAGGCGCTCGGCATAGATCGCGCGGGTCGGCGGCAGGCTGTTGATGTGGCGATACATCTCCGGCTGGGTGAAGGCCGGCTCATCGCCCTCGTTGTGGCCGTGGCGGCGATAGCATACGAGGTCGATGACGACGTCGCGCTTGAAGCGGTGCCGGAACTCGGTCGCCATGCGTGCGACATGGACCACCGCCTCCGGATCGTCGCCGTTGACGTGGAAGATCGGCGCCTGGACCATCTTCGCCACGTCGGTGCAATAGGGGCCGGAGCGGGCATAGGCGGGGGCGGTGGTGAAGCCGATCTGGTTGTTCACCACGACGTTGATGGTGCCGCCGGTGCGATAGCCGCGCAGCTCGGACAGCAGCAGGGTCTCGGTCACCACGCCCTGGCCGGCGAAGGCGGCGTCGCCATGCATCAGGAGGCCGATGACCTGGTTCTTGTCGATGTCGTTGCGCTGGCGTTGCTTGGCCCGCACCTTGCCCAGCGTCACCGGGTTGACCGCCTCGAGATGGGAGGGATTGGCCGACAGTGACAGATGCACGACCCGGCCGTCGAACTCCCGGTCCGAGGAGGTACCCATGTGGTACTTCACATCGCCGGAGCCCTGGACGTCGTCGGGCTTGGCGGGATTGCCCTGGAATTCCGAGAAGATGGCCTGGAACGGCTTGCCCATGAAGTTGGCGAGCACGTTGAGGCGGCCGCGATGGGGCATGCCCACGACCAGTTCCTGGACGCCGAGCTGTCCGCCACGCTTGACGATCTGCTCCAGGGCCGGAATCAGGCTCTCGCCGCCGTCGAGGCCGAAGCGCTTGGTGCCGGTATAGCGCCGGTCGAGGAACTTCTCGAAGGTCTCGGCCGCCGTCAGCCGCTCCAGGATGGCGCGCTTGCCCTCGGGCGTGAAGTCGGTGTGGTTGCGCTCGCCCTCGGTGCGCTCCTGGATCCAGATGCGCTGCTCGGGGTCCATGATGTGCATGAACTCGACGCCGACGCTCTGGCAGTAGGTCTGGCGCACGATCTGCAAGATCTCGCGCAGCGTCGCCGTTTCCCGGCCCAGCACCCGGTCGATGTAGATCGGCCGGTCCCAGTCATCCTCGTCGAAGCCGTAGCTGGCGGGGTCGAGGTCGGCATGGACCGGGCGCTTCTCGATGCCCAGAGGATCGAGGTTGGCGATCAGGTGGCCGCGCACGCGATAGGCGCGGATCAGCATCAGCGCCCGCATCGATGCCTGGATCTGCTTGCGCGTCTCGTCGGCGGCGGCCGCGATCGGCGGGCGGATGTGGCCGGCGACCGCGGCGGCAGCCGTCGCCGCCGCCGTGCCGTTCACCTCGGCGATGATGCCGCCCGACCGGGGCGCCCAGGATGCCCCCCGCAATTCCCGCAGGACGGTCGCCCCATCCTCCTGCAGGCCACGGAAGAACTGGGCCCAGGCGGGATCGACCGAACTCGGGCTCTCCAGGTAGCGCTCATAGAGCTCGGCAATGAAGGGCGCGTTGGCGCCGCTCAAGAAGGTGCTGTGTTGGACGCTCACTAGTCGAATTCTCCAGACGCCGGCCGGGGGGCCGGGCACTACTCAGCCTTTGAGAACCTTCAACATGGTGGTTCCAAGCGCCGCCGGGGAGTCCGCGACGACGATACCCGCGGAACGCATGGCCTCCATCTTGTCGCCGGCCCCGCCCTTGCCGCCGGAAATGATGGCGCCGGCATGGCCCATGCGGCGCCCCGGCGGTGCGGTGACGCCGGCGATGAAGCCGACCACCGGCTTCTTGATCCTGGCGGATTTGAGGAAGGCCGCCCCGTCCTCCTCGGCCGAGCCGCCGATCTCGCCGATCATGATGATGCCCTGGGTCTCGTCGTCGGCCAGGAACATCTCGAGGATCTCGACGAAGTTGGTGCCGTTCACCGGGTCGCCGCCGATGCCGACGCAGCCGGTCTGGCCGAGGCGGGTGGCGGTGGTCTGGGCCACCGCCTCGTAGGTCAGCGTGCCGGAGCGCGAGACAATGCCGATCTTGCCGCGGAGATGGATATGGCCCGGCATGATGCCGATCTTGCACTCGTCCGGGGTGATCACGCCCGGGCAGTTGGGGCCGATCAGGCGGGACTTGGTGCCCGACATGCCGCGCTTCACGCGCACCATGTCGATGACCGGGATGCCCTCGGTGATGCAGATGACGAGCGGGACTTCCGCGTCGACCGCCTCCAGGATGGCGTCCGCAGCGAACGGCGGCGGCACATAGATCACCGAGGCGTCGGCGCCGGTCCGCTCCACCGCCTCGGCGACGGTATCGAACACCGGCAGGTCGAGATGGCGGGTGCCGCCTTTGCCCGGGGTGACGCCGCCCACCATCCGGGTGCCGTAGGCGATGGCCTGCTCTGAATGGAACGTGCCCTGCGCGCCGGTGAAGCCCTGGCAGATGACCTTCGTGCCGGAATTGACGAGGATCGCCATCACGCCGCCTCCTTCACCGCTTTGACGATCTTTTCCGCGGCGTCGGCCAGGTTGTCGGCCGAGGTGATCGCGAGACCGGACTGCTTCAGGATCTTCTTGCCGAGGTCGACGTTGGTGCCTTCCAGCCGCACCACCAGGGGCACATGCAGGCTGACCTCCTTGGCGGCCGCGACCACGCCCTCGGCGATGACGTCGCAGCGCATGATCCCGCCGAAGATGTTGACCAGGATGCCTTCGACGTTGGCGTCCGAGAGGATCAGCTTGAAGGCGGTGGTGACCCGCTCCTTGGTGGCGCCGCCGCCGACATCGAGGAAGTTGGCGGGCTCGCCGCCATAGAGCTTGATGATATCCATGGTCGCCATGGCGAGGCCGGCGCCGTTCACCATGCAGCCGATGTTGCCATCGAGCTTGACGTAGTTGAGGCCGTGCTTGCCGGCCTCCAGTTCGGCCGGGTCCTCTTCGTCGTCGTCGCGGAGCTCGGCCACCGCGGGGTGGCGGAAGAGCGCGTTGTCGTCGAAATTCATCTTCGCATCGAGGGCGATGAGCTCGCCCGCCCCGGTCACCACCAGGGGGTTGATCTCCACGATGCTGGCATCGAGGCCGACGAAGGCGTCGTAGAGCGCGGTCATGAACTTGACTGCCGCGCCGACCTGCTTGCCCTGCAACCCCAGCCCATGGGCCAGCTTGCGCGCATGGAAGGGCTGGAAGCCGGTCGCCGGGTCGATCGCGACCTTGAGGATCTTCTCGGGCGTCGCCGCCGCGACCTCCTCGATCTCCATGCCGCCCTCGGTCGAGGCCATGACCGTGATGCGCTGGGTGGCGCGATCGATCAGCAGGCCCAGATAGAGCTCGCGGGCGATATCGCAGCCTTCCTCGATATAGACCCGCTTCACCGCCCGCCCGGCGGGGCCGGTCTGGTGGGTGACGAGCGTCATGCCGATCATCTTGTCCGCGTTCGCCCGGACGTCCGCCAGCGACTTCACCACCTTGACGCCGCCGCCCTTGCCACGGCCGCCCGCATGGATCTGGGCCTTCACCACCCAGACCGGGCCACCCAGGGCCTTCGCCGCGTCCTCGGCCTCCTGCTCGGTGTATGCCACCTGGCCCTTCGGCACGGGGACGCCGTATTTCGTGAGGAGCGCCTTCGCCTGATACTCGTGGATATTCATCGCGGGACCGTTCCGTTGAGCCGAGTCTCGATGACGCCGAGGGTCACGCCCGGGAAGGCGGACGCCGCGAGGGACGACGTCCCGGCGGCGCCGCCGGGACGATGCGGGGCAGGCAATCTAGCAAGTTTCTGTTGCACCGCAACGAGGTGGCCTCCGGCCAGCCCCGCCCGTGTCACGCCGCCATCATGCCCCGGGTGACCTCGATCAGACCGCGGACGGCCCCGACCGACTTGTCGAACATGGCCTTCTCCGCCGGCGTGAGGGCGATCTCGACCACCTTCTCGACGCCGTTGCCGCCGATGATCACCGGCACCCCGACATAGAGGCCGTCGACCCCGTACTCGCCCGACAGCCAGGCGGCGCAGGGCAGCAGGCGGCGCTTGTCGCGCAGGTAGCTCTCGGCCATCTGGATGGCGGCGGCGGCCGGGGCATAGAAGGCCGAGCCCGTCTTCAGCAGCCCGACGATCTCCGCGCCGCCGTCGCGGGTGCGCTGGACGATCTGGTCGATCTTCTCCTGCGTCGACCAGCCCATGCGGATCAGGTCCGGCACCGGGATGCCGGCCACCGTCGAATAGCGCTCCAGCGGGACCATGGTGTCGCCATGGCCACCCAGCACGAAGGCGGTCACGTCCTCGACCGAGACGTTGAATTCCTCGGCCAGGAAATGGCGGAAGCGCGCCGAGTCGAGCACGCCGGCCATGCCGACGACGCGGTTGTGCGGCAGGCCGCAGGCCTCGCGCAGCACCCACACCATGGCATCCAGCGGGTTGGTGATGACGATGACGAAGGCGTCGGGGCAGTTCGCCCGGATGCCCTGGCCGACCTGGGTCATCACCTTGGTATTGATGCCGATCAGGTCATCACGGCTCATGCCGGGCTTGCGCGCGACGCCGGCGGTGACGATCACCACGTCGGCGCCGGCGATCACCGAATAGTCGCTGCCGCCGCCGAAACCGGCATCGAAGCCCTCGATCGGCGTCGCCTGGGCGATGTCGAGCGCCTTGCCCTGGGGCACGCCGTCGACCACGTCGAACAGGACGACGTCGCCCAGTTCCTTCAACCCGGCGAGCAACGCCAGGGTACCACCGATATTTCCGGCGCCAACGAGCGCGATCTTGTTGCGAGCCATCTTTCCGCGAGCCATGAGGGTTCCTCACCAGCGGCTGGAGAGCCCGACAAGGCGGGCCAATTCATGTGAAAATCGACGCGGGGGCGAAGAGCCCGGCGCCTGGAAGGCGGGCTTGTTAGCGCGAATGCGCCCGGGTAGCAAGCCGAGCGGCATGAATCCACGCCGACGGCGCGTCAGCCCGGGCCGGCCGCATCGCCCTCAGCGTAGTCGGTCGACTGCATCTCCTCCAGGCGCGACGCGGTGCGGCGGAACTCGAAGGAACCGTCGCCGGCCGGATAGAGGGCGTTGGGCTCCGCCTCGGCCGAGCAGAGCAGGCGCACGCGGCGGTCGTAGAGCGCGTCGATCAGCGTGACGAAGCGCTTGGCGACATCGCGCCGGTTGCGCCCCAGCTTCGGGATGCCGGTGACGATGACGGCGTCGAAGCGCTCCGCCAGGGCCAGGTAGTCGGCCGGCCCGAGCGCGCGGCCGCAGAGATCCTCGAAGCCGCACCAGGCGACGCGGCGGGCGGCCTTGGGCACCCGCAACCGCCGTCCCAGCACCTCCAGCACCACCGGTGCGGCCGGCGCCCCACCGGTCAGGTCGGCGAAGGCCGTCTCCAGGGCGGCATCCGCCGCCGGCCCCGGCGGCACATGATAGAGCCGGTGGTCCTTGATCCGGTCGAGGCGGTAGTCGAGCCCGCCCGCCAGCTCCAGCACGTCGAGCTTCTCCTCGATCAGGGCGATGAAGGGCAGGAACCGCTCGCGCTGGAGCCCGTCCTTGTAGAGGTCGCGGGGCGGGCGGTTGGAGGTGGCGACGATCACCACGCCCGCCTCGAACAGGGCCTGGAACAGGCGGCCCAGGATCATCGCGTCGGCGATATCCGTGACCTGGAATTCGTCGAAGCAGAGGAGCCAGGCCTCGCGCGCCAGCTCTTGCGCCAGGGGCTGCAACGGGTCGCCGACGTTCCGCTTGCGCCATTCATGCAGGCGGCGATGTACGTCCTGCATGAAGGCGTGGAAATGGACCCGCCGCTTGGTCTCGACCGGTGCCAGGTCGAAGAAGAGGTCCATCAGCATCGACTTGCCGCGCCCGACCGCGCCATAGATGTACAGGCCCTGCGGCGCCGGGTCGGGCCGCCGGGTCAGGCCGAAGCGCGCCCGCCAGCCGCCCTGCCCGGTCGAGGGCCGATAGCCGGCCAGCGCGTGGGACAGGCTCTCCAGCTTCTCGGCGGCCAGGGCCTGGACGGAATCCGGCTGCAACTCGCCCTTGCGCACGAGCGCGCGATAGGCGGCGAGCGGGGAGGCGGGGGCGGCGGGCTGGGTCGTATCGGGCATCGGCAGGGGCCGATAGATAGCGGCGTCGCGCGGGAATGCAACCCGGATGCGGCCGCGGGGAAGGATCCGGGCCGTGGCCGACGGCAACGCCCGTCAGGCGGAATATTCGACCTTCAGCCCGGAAGCGGCGCTCATCTCGTCGGCAGGCACGTCGCGCACATGCTGGGCGAAGCTCCAGTTATGGCCCTCGCAGTCGAGCACGCGGTAGGTGCGGTCGCCGTAGAACTGGTCCGACGGCTCGGCCACGATGCGGGCACCGGCGGCGCGAGCCCGGGCGCAATGGGCGTCCACGTCCGCCACCATGACATGGACGCTCTGGGTATTGGCGCCCTCCAGGGCGCGTGGGCTGCGAGCCCAATCGGCCCAGCCGGTCGGCCCCAGCATCACCAGGGCTCCGTCGTAGGACACCTCGCCATGCTGGATGCGCCCCTCGGCGTCGGTCACCAGCAGGTGCGTCTCGAAGCCGAACGCCGCCGCCAGGAAGGCGACGGCCGCGTTGGGATCATCGTAGCTGAGGGCGGGAATGATGATCTGGCGGGTGGGCATGGCGGTCCTCCTCCGTTTCAGCATTCTGGGACGAGGCCGGCCGCCATCCGGCGGCGTGGAGTCAGCCGGCCAGCTCGCGCGAGCGGCGCGTGGCCGCGGCGATGGCCTGCGTCATCAGCGGCTGCAGGCCGCCCCCCTCCGCCATCAGCACCGCCAGGGCCTCCTGGGTGGTGCCGTTGGGCGAGGTCACGTTGCGGCGCAGGATCGCGGCTGGCTCCGGCGACTGGGCCACCAGGGCCCCCGACCCGGCCACCGTGGTGCGCGCGAGGCGCATCGCCAGGTCGGCCGGCAGCCCTGCCTCGCGCCCGGCTTCCGCCAGGCACTCGATGAGCAGGAAGACATAGGCCGGGCCGCCGCCGGAGACGGCGGTCACGGCGTCGAGCAGGCCCTCATCCTCAATCCAGGCGACCTCGCCCACCGCCGCCAGCAGGGCATCGCAGGCGGCGCGCTGGGCCGGCTGAACGGCCGCGTTGGGTACCGCCACGGTCATCCCCTGGCCGACCGCGGCCGGGGTATTCGGCATGGAACGGACGATGGCCGCCGGCCCCAGCCCACGCTCGAAATAGGCGATCGTCTTGCCGGCCGCGATCGACAGGAAGACGGTGCCGGGCACGGCGAAGCGGCGATAGTGCGGCAGCACCGCATCCATGCTCTGCGGCTTGACCGCCAGCACCACGACGCCCGGGCGCAGGTCGGCCGGCAGGGTCTGGTGGCCGTCATGCACGACGATGTCGGCCATGGCGGCAAAGCGCGGGTCGGCCGACGGCTCGACCACCTGCACGCCGGCCGCGGTCAGGCCGCGGGCGCGCCAGCCATCCAGCATGGCGCCGCCCATCTTGCCGCAGCCCACGAGAAGCAAGGGACCCATCATCATCGCCTCACGCCTCGCCGACGGGGTCGATCATGGCGGCGGTCAGGGCCTCGCCGGGGGCCTTGCCGCCCCAGACGACGAACTGGAAGGCGGGGTAGAAGCGCTCGCACTCGGTCAGGGCGGCGTCGACCAGGTCCTCGACCTGCTCGACGCTGGCGCCGAGCGACCCGCGCAGCAGCAGTGCATGGCGGAAATTGGGCTGGCTCGAGTCGCCGGCGAGGTCGAAATGGCCGAGCCAGAGCTTCTCGTTGACCAGCGACAGCAGCTCGAACACCGGTGCGCGACGGTTGCGCGGCACCTTCATCTCGAAGCCGCACGAGAACAGCAACGCGTTCATCTCCGGCTGCCAGACGAAGAACAGCCGGTAGTCGCACCAGCGGCCCCCGATCTCGACGAACATCTCCTCGTCGCTGGCACGCTCATGCGCCCATTCATTGGCGGCAACGATCTCCTCGACGAGATCGATGGGGTTGGCGGCAGGGGTCGAAATCTCGGAAGCGGATGTGATGCTCATGAGCTGGAACCCTCCCGAGTTGGGCCGTCCGGCAGCAGGCCGGCCGCGTCGCCGACGGGCGAGGCACGGACGACGCGGTCCAGGAATGACGCGGGGGAAGCCGAGATATTGTGTAGCACCGCGCCTCCGCACACCACCGACTGTAGGTTGCCAAAAGGGAGTCGCGCACGCAAGCCAAGCTTGGTCGTCATCGCACCGTCATGCACAGGCTCGCACCACCGAGCCGGAAATTCCTGCCGCCGACGCCGATTGCGAGTGTTTAGGGGATTTGATTGGAACCCATAGACCCGGCACCGGTTGGGCATGTCAAGAGAATTGAATGTTTCCGACGCCGGGCCGGCCGCCGCCAAGCTGCGGCAAATTTCACGAAATCTGCCCCTTTTACGCCGCGAGGATGGCCGATTCCTCCCCCTGGATCGGCTGGGGCCGGCGGAAGGCCGCCGAGCCGACGCTTCGCCGGACATCGTTTCCCGGACACCGGCCACGGCGACGTGCCGGTGCGGCGCGGGGCCGGCCGCGCGGTCTTGGACCCGCCGCGCGGCCGGTATTTTCAAACAAGAGGCACTTGCAAGCGGCCACTTCCGGTTTCATCTTCCCGCCATGGCGACAAGCGGGTGAAACGGACGAAGAACGCCGTCCGGCGTCATGCGCTGCCTGCCGGTTCCCGTCCCGAACATCCTCGGCCGACATACTCATGCATCGTCTCATCAGCGGCTATCGCCAATTCCGGCTGGAATTCTGGCCGGCCGAGCGCGCCCGGCTCGAAGCGCTGGCCGCCGCCGGGCAGCACCCGGAAACCCTGGTCATCTCCTGCTCGGACTCGCGGGTCGACCCACAGACCGTGTTCGGCGCGGAGGCCGGCGAGCTGTTCGTCGTGCGCAACGTCGCCGGCCTCGTCCCGACCTATCAGCCGGATGGCGGCTGCCATGGCACCAGTGCCGCCCTGGAATATGGCGTGCGCGTGCTGAAGGTGGCGCGGATCGTGGTCCTGGGGCACGCACAATGCGGCGGGGTCCAGGCGATGGTCGAGGGTTGCCCTGCGGATGCCCGCGACTTTGTCGAGCCTTGGATGGGAATGGCCAAGTCCGTCCTCTGTCCGGTCCCCCCACAACCGGCCACCAGCGACATCCTCGCCCACTACGAGGCCGAGGTGGTGCGCCTGTCGCTGGCCAACCTCCTGACCTTCCCCTGGGTCGAGGAGGCGGTGGCCGAGGGCCGGCTCCAGTTGCATGGCTGCAGCTTCGACATCAGCACGGGCGTATTGTCCTGGCTGGAAGGGGATCGCTTCGTGCCCGTCGCCTGAAGGGTGGCGCCTGACAGGCAGGCGGCCCCCTCCCTACTCGCCACCCGGGACCAGGGGCGGCAGGCGGGCTTCCAGGGCGGCGATGCGGCCCTCCAACAGGGCGAGGCGCGTCGCCAGGTCCTCGTCCGCGGCGCGCGCATGCGCGGCCATCGTGCGGACGGCGTCGAATTCTTCGCGGGTCGGCATGTCCATGCGCGACAGCATCGATTCGACCTGCCCCTTGGCCCGGGCCTCCACTTCCTGGCGGAGCGCGCCCAACGCGTCCACGGCGCCGCCGGCCAGGCGTGCCAGATCGTCGAAAATCCGGTTGTCGGACGCCATGGTCATTCTCCCGCTTTCGAAGCAATGGACATTAGGGGCCCCGGCCCACGGTCTGCAATGCAGCGCGGTCCCCCACGGTTTTCTAGCCGACCGCATTTCTAGTCGACGCTGCGCTGCGGTTCGACGATCTTGTGGGGGTGGCCGTCCCTTTCGGCCACACCATCTAACCGATCCCTTCGGAAATCGATAATAAGGCATAGCGGGAGGAGCGCTCAGACATGGCAGCCTCGGACAAGATCGCCCTGGTGACGGGCGCGGGTACCGGCGTCGGCAGGAGTGCCGCCCTGGCGCTGGCCAAGGACGGCTTCGCGGTGGTCCTGGCGGGCCGTCGGAAGGAGCCGCTGGAGGCGACCGCCGCGCTGGCGGGCGGCGCGCGGACGCTGGTGGTTCCGACCGACGTCGCCGACCCGGCCTCGATCGAGGCCCTGTTCGCGAAGACGATGGACGCCTTCGGCCGCCTCGACGTGCTCTTCAACAATGCCGGCATCAATGCCCCGGGCATCCCGCTCGAGGACCTGACCGTCCAGCAATGGAAGTCGGTGGTCGACGTCAACCTGACCGGCATGTTCCTCTGCACCCAGGCTGCCTTCCGCATCATGAAGGCGCAGACTCCGCAGGGTGGGCGGATCATCAACAACGGCTCGATCTCCGCGCATGCGCCGCGGCCCAATTCCGCCCCCTACACGGCGACCAAGCATGCCGTGACCGGCCTCACCAAGTCGACCAGCCTCGACGGGCGCAAGTACGACATCGCCTGCGGCCAGGTCGATATCGGCAACGCCGCGACCGAGATGACCCAGCGGATGACCAACGGCGTCATGCAGGCCAACGGCTCGACCATGGTGGAGCCGCGCATGGACGTGGCCCATGTCGGCAGCGCCGTCGCCTACATGGCCAGCATGCCCCTCGACGCCAACGTGCAGTTCCTGACCGTGATGGCGACGAAGATGCCCTTCGTCGGGCGCGGCTGACGAGGGAACGGAGGAGGGCCCGCTCCATGGTGCAGAACCCGGTCGCCAGCTATCGCGGGCCCGCCGTCAGCCGCTTCCACTACGCCGCCAATACCAGCCTGGTGGATACCGGCAACATCCACCTTGTCTCGGGCCTGGGCCTGCCCGAAGCCATCCGTTCGACCAACCGGATTGGCGACCTCGATCCGGTGCTGGGCCGCCTGGTCGAGGAGGAGTGGCGGTCGGTCTACGCCTTCGACGCCGCCCGGGACACCCTGACCCAGACCATCGCCGGCTATACCCGCACCTTGCGCCGGTATGGCGGGCTCGGCTGCATGCTGCTGCCGGCCGGGTTCGACGACGTCTTCTTCGACACCAGCCCCTACCTTGCGGCGAAGCCGGCCCATGCGCCGGACGACTTCGACGTTGACGGAAGCGCCATCGCCGACCCCGCCCTGGCCGCCGCCGTCGAGCGCGCCTTCGCGCCCGAGGCGTTGACCGCCTCGCTGCTGGTCATCAAGGACGGGCGGGTGATCGCCGAGCGCTATGGGGCCGGTGCCCATGTCGACACCATGCTGGCGAGCTGGTCGATGGGCAAGAGCATCGCCGCCCTGGTCACGGGCCGCCTCGTCCAGGATGGCCGGCTCGACCTGGAGGCGGCGGCGCCGATCGCCGAATGGCACGCCGCGCCGGCGGATTCGCGGGCGCGCATCCGCCCCGCCGACCTGATGCGGATGAGCAGCGGCCTGCGCTTTTCCGGCGCCCGCGAGCCGGAGCACCTGTGGGGCCGCGGCATCGCCGACCATCAGCTCGTCTATGGCGAGGCGATCGACAGCTACGCCTTCTCCATCGCCCAGCCGGCACAGCACCCGCCCGAGACGGTCGGCCGCTACCGCAATTGCGATATCGCCGCGCTCGGCGCCATCGCGGCCCGCGCCGAGCGGGCGGCCGGGCGCGATCCGCTGACCCTGGTGGAGCGGCTGCTCTTCGCCCCGCTCGGCATAAAGCGCATCACGCTGTCGACCGATGCCTACGGCAACATCATCTATACCGGGATGAACTACGGCACGGCGCGCGACTGGGCGCGCCTCGGCCAGCTCTGCCTCGCCCGCGGCGAATGGCAGGGGCAGCACCTGGTCCCGGCCGGCCATATCGACTTCATGGCCACGCCGGCCCCGGCGTGGCTGTCCTTCGGCGAGCCGCTCAGCGACTTCCACCACCTCTATGGCGGCGGCGTCTGGCTCAACCGGGCGACCCAGCGCGTGGCCTCGCCCTGGGCCCTGCCGGAGGACGCCTACAACTTCGCCGGCGCCGGCGGCCAGCGCGTGTTCGTCGTGCCCTCGATGGACATGGTCATCGTCCGCCACGGCCACATGCGCGGGGTGACGCCCGATGCCCACACCAACGAGTTCCTGAAGGAACTGACCCGCGTCCTCGGCTGACGCCGCCTCAGTAGCCGCGCTGCCGGTCGATCCGGCCGACCAGCGCCTCGCCGCCGCGATGGCGGCGGAGGTTCTCCAGGAACACGAAGACCGCCGACTGCGGCTGGGTCATGCTGGCGACGTGCGGGGTCATGATGACCTTCGGGTGGCGCCAGAAGGGATGGCCGGCGGCGGGCGGCTCCGTCGACACCACGTCGACCACCGCGCCGCGCAGGTGTCCCGAATCCAGCGCGGCCACCAGGTCGTCGTCGACCAGGTGACCGCCGCGGCCGACATTGACGATGGCGGCGCCGGCCGGCAGGGCGGCAAAGGTCGACGCCCCCAGGATGCCCCGCGTCTCCGGCGTCAACGGCAGCAGGCAGACCAGGATGTCGGTCGCAGCCAGGAACGCCGGCAGGGCGTCGGCACCGGCATGGCATTCGACCCCGTCGACGTGCTTCGCCGTGCGGCTCCACCCCGACAGGGGGAAGCCGAACGGCCGCAGGCGCTCGATCGAGGCCATGCCGAGCGACCCCATCCCCATGATCCCGACCCGGCGCCGGGCGGCCGGCACCACCCGGATCTCCTCCCACCGGCCGGCGCGCTGGAAGTCGATATAGGCGACCAGGTCGCGGTGGAGGGCCAGCACGCTCATGACGACGTATTCGGCCATGCTGGCGACCAGGTTCGGCTCCACCATGCGCACCACCGGCAGGTGCGCCGGCACCATCGACAGGTCGAGCTGGTCGACCCCGGCACCGACCGAGAACAGCACCTCCAGGTTGGGGAACAGGGTCCCCAGGTCGGCCGGTGGCTGCCAGGCGATGAGATAGCGCACCAGGGCCGGGTCGCCGATGTCCGGCCACAGGCGGAAGTCGACGTCGGGGGCGTGCTCGGCCAGGATGGCGACCCATTCGCGGCCGCGCACCGGGTCGGACTTGTAGACGATGGTCATGGTTGCGTCCTCACGCGCTCGGTTCGGGGCAATCGCAGGCCCC
>CAZQOA010000076.1:0-24478 GCA_964594715.1 uncultured Rhizobiaceae bacterium
CCTTGGTCAGCTCGGTCTTGCCGACGCCGGTCGGGCCGAGGAACAGGAACGAGCCGATCGGCCGGTTGGGGTCCTGCAAGCCGGCCCGCGCGCGGCGAACGGCGTTGGAAACGGCGACGATCGCCTCTTCCTGGCCGACCACGCGCTTCTTCAGCGCCGCCTCCATCGCCAGCAGCTTCTCGCGCTCGCCTTCCAGCATCCGGTCGACGGGAATGCCGGTCCAGCGCGACACCACCGAGGCGATGTCCTGGGCGTCGACCTCTTCCTTCAGCATGTGCTCGGCACCGGCGGTCTCGGCCTCCGCGATCTTCCGTTCGAGGTCGGGAACGACGCCATAGGTGATCTCGCCCGCGCGGGCCCAGTTGCCCTCGCGCTGCGCCGTGTCGAGCGCCAGCTTGGCCTGTTCCAGCTCCAGCTTCAGCTTCTGGACGCTGGACAGCGCGTCCTTCTCGCCCTGCCACTGCGCCGTCATTTCGGCCGAGCGCTGCTCGAGGTCGGCCAGCTCCTTCGACAGGCGCTCCAGCCGGTCGCGTGATGCGGCATCGGTCTCCTTCTTCAGGGCGGCCTGCTCGATCTTGAGCTGGATGACGCGCCGGTCGAGCTCGTCGATCGCCTCGGGCTTGCTGTCGACCGCCATGCGCAACCGGCTCGCCGCCTCGTCGACCAGGTCGATCGCCTTGTCGGGCAGGAAGCGGTCGGTGATGTAGCGGTTGGACAGGGTCGCCGCCGCCACCAGCGCGCCGTCGGTGATGCGCACGCCGTGATGCTGCTCGTACTTCTCGTTCAGGCCGCGCAGGATCGAGACCGTGTCCTCCACCGTCGGCTCGCCGACGAAGACCGGCTGGAAGCGGCGGGCCAGTGCGGCGTCCTTCTCGATGTGCTTGCGGTATTCGTCCAGCGTGGTGGCGCCGACGCAATGCAGTTCACCCCGCGCCAGGGCCGGCTTCAGCATGTTGGACGCATCCATGGCGCCCTCGGCCTTGCCGGCGCCGACCAGCGTGTGCAGCTCGTCGATGAAGAGCACGATCTCGCCCTCGGACGCGATCAGCTCCGCCATCACGGCCTTCAGCCGCTCCTCGAACTCGCCGCGGAACTTGGCCCCGGCGATGAGCGAGCCGAGATCGAGCGCCAGCAGGCGCTTGTCGCGCAGGCTTTCCGGCACGTCGCCCTTGATGATGCGCAGGGCCAGCCCCTCGACGATGGCGGTCTTGCCGACGCCGGGCTCGCCGATCAGGACGGGGTTGTTCTTGGTCCGACGGGCCAGCACCTGGATGGTGCGGCGGATCTCCTCGTCGCGGCCGATGACGGGGTCGAGCTTGCCCTCGCGCGCGGCCTCGGTCAGGTCGCGCGTGTACTTCTTCAGGGCGTCGTAGCTGTCCTCGGCGGTCGCGCTGTCGGCCTTGCGCCCCTTGCGCACCGTCTCGATGGCGGCATTCAGGGATTGCGGCGTGACCCCGGCGTCGGCCAGCACCTTCTGCGCCGGCTGCCCGCTCGCCAGCGCCAACGCCAGCAGCAGCCGCTCGGCCGGGACGAACTGGTCGCCCGCCTTCTCGGCCACCTTTTCCGCCTGCTCGAAGAGGCGGACGATCTCCGGGGACAGGAACACCTGCCCCGCTCCCGACCCCTCGATGGTCGGCAGTTTCGCCAGTGCGGCCTCGGTGCCGGCGAGCGCCCGGGCAGGATCGCCGCCGGCCGCGCGGATGAGGTTGGCGGCCAGGCCTTCGCGATCATCGAGCAGCACCTTCAGCAGATGCTCGGGCGTCAGCCGCTGGTGATTGCTGCGCTGGGCCAGCGTCTGAGCCGCCTGGATGAAGCCCCGGGACCGCTCGGTGTAGCGTTCCAGATCCATGTCTCAAAACCCTCCTTCAACGGCATCCCGCCGGCGCCCCGCTGAAGCGGCAGCGCGCGCGAGCCCGCAGAACCGATATGGGTTTTGCGGATATGCCGCTCAAGAGGAGGACGTGGCCCC
The DNA here is from genome assembly GCA_964594715.1 of uncultured Rhizobiaceae bacterium. GTDB lineage: Bacteria > Pseudomonadota > Alphaproteobacteria > ATCC43930 > Allostellaceae > Allostella. The sequence goes on from CAZQOA010000076.1 coordinate 1,970, forward strand.
GGGAGGTCCCTTCAGCCGGATCGCGGGCCGGAGTTGCGGGCACCGGCCAAGGCCGACGCCCGGCATCTCAGTCCGCCGAAACCTGATCCTGCTGGTTCTGGTCGTTGCCGTTCATGCCGACATCGGGCTGGTCGCCGCTGCCGTCGTTCTGGCCGCCGCGCCCGTCGCCATTGTCCTGGCCGCCGCCCTCATACTCGCCGTCGCCGTTCCCGCGCTGCATGCTCTGCGGCTGCGGTCCGCCGTCGGCATTGATGATGCGGAAATAGTGTTCCGCGTGCTGGTAGAAATTCTCGGCGGCGATGCGATCTCCCGACAGGGTCGCCTCGCGCGCCAGCGTGATGTACTTCTCGAACACCTGATAGGCGTTGCCCCGGATCTTCACGCTGGGGCCGTTGCTGTCGAAGGTCTGCAGCCGAAGCGGCAGATGCTTGCGGCCGTTCTGCCCGCCCGGGTTGCTGGAACCCTGGTGGTTGGGATTATGGCTACGGCCGCGCGAACGCTTATGTGGACCAGGTCTCATGGCACCTTGGTTCTTGTCGTCGTACAGGGGCCAACGTGGCGCGAGTCACTCCGGGCGCAGTTCGTCCGTCGGCCGCATGGCGGCAATGATCGGACCACATTGGCGGTGACACAAAGGGCGGCCCTAGGGGGACGCCAAGCCGGACCAACCGGCTACGGACTTGGACTTTAGACACTAGTCGGCGCCTGCGCCAACCATTTCTTCGCCGTATTCCCCCTATGTGCCCCCGATTACGCGCGGATCAAGAGGCAACGGTCATGCCCGGCGAGGTCGCGTACGGTTTCGACCGCAGCGAAGCCGTACGCGGCCAGGATGGCGCGAACCGGGCCCGCCTGGCCCGCCCCGACCTCCAGCCCCGCCAGCCCGCCCGGCCTCAGCAGACCGGCCAGGCGGGGTACGATCCGGCGATAGGCCGCGAGCCCGTCCGGGCCGCCATCCAACGCCGCCGGCGGATCGTGGTGCGCCACCTCCGGCGCCAGCCCCGCGATCTCCGCGCTCGGGATGTAGGGCGGGTTCGAGACGACGACGTCGAAGCGGGCCGCCAGCGCCCCGTCCCAATCCCCGGCCAGGGCCTGGAACCGGCCCGCCAGCCCGAGGGCTGCGGCATTGTCGCGGGCGATGGCGGCCGCGGCCGGGCTGCGGTCGACGCCGATGGCGGTCGCCGCCGGCAGCTCGCTCAGCAGCGCCAGCGGGATGCAGCCGCTGCCCGTACCGAGGTCGAGGATGCGCAACGCCGCCGCCCGGTCGGGCAGCCGGGCCAGCACTGCCTCGACCAGGGTTTCCGTATCCGGCCGCGGATCCAGCGCCGCGCTGCCGAGCCGGAACGGCAGGCTCCAGAACTCGCGGACGCCGAGGATGCGCGACAGCGGCTCGCGCGCCACCCGCCGGGCCACGGCCGCGGCGAAGACCGCGTGCCGGCCGGCATCGAGGTCGATGTCGCGGGGAAAGAGGACGTCGCCCGGCCGGCCGGCGGCGTGGCCCAGGATCAGGCGGGCCTCGCGCCGCGGCGCTTCGACGCCGGCGGCGGCGAGTGCGGCCACCGCGGCCGCGAAGACGGCCTCGGCGCCGCCACCCGTCATTGCAGGCCCGCCCCTCATTGCAGATCTGCGAGGCGGATGGCCTGGTCCTCCGCCATCAGGGCCTCGATGATCTCGTCGAGCGCCTCGCCCTCCATCACCTTGTCGATCTTGTAGAGGGTGAGGTTGATGCGATGGTCGGTCACCCGGCCCTGGGGGAAGTTGTAGGTGCGGATGCGCTCCGACCGGTCGCCGGAGCCGACCTGGCTCTTGCGGTCAGCCGCCCGGGCGTCCGCCAGGCTCTGGCGCTGCGCCTCGTAGAGCCGCGCGCGCAGCACCTTCATCGCCTTGGCCTTGTTCTTGTGCTGTGACTTCTCGTCCTGCTGGATCACCACCACGCCGGTCGGAATATGGGTGATGCGCACCGCGCTGTCGGTGGTGTTGACCGACTGCCCGCCGGGGCCGCTGGCGCGGAAGACGTCGATCCGCAGGTCCTTGTCCTCGATCTGCACGTCGACCTCCTCGGCCTCCGGCAGGACGGCGACGGTGGCGGCCGAGGTGTGGATGCGCCCGCCGCCTTCGGTCGCCGGCACGCGTTGCACCCGGTGGACGCCGGATTCGAATTTCAGGCGGGCGAACACATCCTTGCCGGAGATATTGACCGACGCCTCCTTGAAGCCGCCGATGCCGGTTTCCGACACGTCCATCGATTCCCAGCGCCAGCCGCGGAGCGCGGCATAGCGCTGGTACATGCGATAGAGGTCGGATGCGAACAGGGCCGCCTCCTCGCCGCCGGTGCCGGCGCGGATTTCCAGGATGGCGTTGCGCGCATCCGCCTCGTCGCGCGGCAGCAGGAGAAGCTGGATCGAGCGCCGCATCAGCGGGATGCGCTCGTCGAGCGCCCGCGCCTCGGCCTCCGCCATGTCCCGCATCTCGCCATCGGAGGCCGCGTCGACGGCCATGGCGCCCACCTCCCGGCGCTCCTCCTCGGCCCGGCGGAGCGCGCGGACTTCGCCGACCAGCGGGTCGAGTTCAGCGAACTCCTTGGACAGGCGGGCGAACTCGGTTGCCGCGAGCTTGCCCTCGGACAGGATCGCTTCGACCTCGCGGTGCCGCCTCACGACGCGATCGAGCGTATGGTCGAGCCGGCCTTCGTCGTTCACGATCCACCTTCTTCCTTCATCGCCTCGAACATCCGCTGGAGCAGCCGCTCGGCGGCGGCCCGCGCCACCGGGTCGTCGCTGGCCAGCCGCCGCAGTTCCGTGGCCGGCCCGTGCATCAGCCGCGCGACCAGCAGCGCGGTCGCCCGCTCCGCGTCCCCGCCGGCGTCGGCCAGCGCCCGCAGCCGCTCCGCTTCGAAGCGCTGTGCCAGGCCCCGGATCGCCGGCCCGGCATCGCGCCCGGCGATCCGCTCGGCCAGCCGGGCCAGTTCCTCCTCGACGATCGCCTCGGCCGCAGCCGCCGCCCCTTCCCGCCACGCCCGGCCGTCCAGCGCCACCTGCTCCAGATCGGCCAGGCTGTAGAGAAACGCGCCATCCAGCCCCTGCACCGCCGGGTCTATGCCGGCGGGCATGGCCGCGTCCACCAGGAAGAGCGGCCGGTGGCGACGCAGGCGCAAGGCCGCCCGCACCGTGTCGGCCGCGATCGTCCAGCCGTCGCCGCGGCCGACGGCGCAGATGATGATATCGGCCATCGCCAGGGCCGCCTCCGGTGGCGCGAACGGCACCGTGCCGGCGGCCAGCCGGCGCGCCGATGCCGCCGGCCGCGGCCCGCCGGTATCGGCCACCAGGCAGCGGCCGAGCCCGCCGGTGGCCAGCGCGCCCGCCAGCAGCTCGCCCATCTCGGCCGCGCCCACCACCAGGGCGGCGGTTCCCGACAGGTCGCCATGGATGTCGCGGGCGACGTGCCCGGCGGCAGCCGCGATCGATACCGGGCGCTCGCCGATCGCCGTCTCGGCCCGCACCCGCCGGGCGGCGGCATAGGCGCCGGACAAGGCGAGATCCAGGACGGGCCCGATCCGGCCGCCCTGGCGCGCCCGGCGGTCGGCATCCTTCACCTGGCCCAGCACATGCGGCTCGCCCACCATCACGCTGTCCAGGGATGCCGCGACCCGGAAGAGATGGCGCACCGCCTCGGCCCCGACCAGGCGATAGGCCTCGTGGTCGAGCCGCTCCAGCCCTGCCGCCGCCGCGAAGTCGGCCGCCACCCGGTCGAGGGCGGCGCCGGGATCGTCCGCGACCAGGAAGGCTTCGACCCGGTCGCAGGTCACCAGCATCAGGGTCTCGTCGGACAGGCCGGCGAAGCGGTCGGCCCACACCGCCGCCATCGCCTCTTCCGCGGCGATGCGGTCGCGCAATGCCGGCGGCGCGGTGCGGTGGCCGAGGCCGACCAGCCCCAGCCGGCCGAACCCCGATCGGGCAGAGCCGGCGACCGACGGGATGTCGGCGGCCAAGGCCGACCTAGCGGAACCGGGCGAGGTGATCCGGAAGTGCTGCCAGGGACACCTCGGACTGGTCACCCGTGTCGAGATCGCGGACCATGGCGGCGCCGCGCGCCAACTCGTCGTCGCCGAGGATGACGGCGACCCGCGCGCCGATGCGGTCGGCGCGCTTCAGGCGCCGGCCGAGATTCCCCGAATAGCCGATATCGGCGGCATGGCCGGCGCGCCGCAGGCCCTGGGTCAGCTTCAGGGCTTCCAGCTCCGCGGCGGCGCCGACGGGGACGACAGCGATCGGCCGGGGTGGCTGCGGCACGTCGGCCACCATCATCGCCAGCCGCTCGATGCCGGCCGCCCAGCCGACGCCCGGCGTCGCCGGCCCGCCCATCATCTCGATCAGCCCGTCATAGCGGCCACCCGCCAGCACCGTCCCCTGCGCGCCCAGTTCGGTCGTGGTGAACTCGAAGGCCGAGTGGCAATAATAGTCGAGGCCGCGCACCAGACGCGGGTTCACCTTGTAGGCGACGCCGATCGTTTCCAGGCCGGCCCGGACGGTGGCGAAGAACTCCTGCGCGGCCGGCGTCAGATATTCCTGGAAGGACGGCGCGTCGGCCACCAGCCGGCGGTCCCCGTCATCCTTGGAATCGAGGATGCGCAGCGGGTTGCGCTCCAGCCGGGTGCGGCTGTCCTCCGACAACTCGGCACGGCGGGCGGAGAAATAATCGACCAGCACGGCACGATAGGTGGCCCGGCTTTCCTGGTCGCCCAGCGTGTTCAGCTCCAGCGTCGTCTTGGCCAGGATGCCGAGCCCGTCCAGGATGTGGGCGCCGAGCGCGATCACCTCGACATCGCCGAGCGGGCCCTCGACCCCGATCAGCTCGACGCCGATCTGGTGGAACTGGCGCTGGCGGCCCTTCTGCGGCCGTTCATAGCGGAACATCGGCGCGTCATAGAAGAACTTCACCGGCAGGCTCTGGCGCAGCCCGTTCGACATCACCGCGCGGCAGACGCCGGCCGTGTTCTCCGGCCGCAGCGTCACCTCCTCGCCGCCGCGGTCGGTGAAGCTGTACATCTCCTTGGAGACGACATCGGAGGTGTCGCCCAGCGTGCGCTTGAAGACCTCGGTGAACTCGAGGATCGGCGTCGCCATCTCCTGGTAGCCATAGGATTCGGCGATCGCCTTCGCCCGGCCGGCGACGTGCCGGTGGCGGCGAAAGGCGTCAGGCAATAGGTCGTGGGTGCCGCGAACCGGCTGCAAAGACTTCATGGCGACCCTGATTTCAGATGGCGGCAGGTGCGGGAGGAGGCGATCGCTCCGATGATGGCTCAGGTGGCGGCGGCGTCGACCGGCGCCTTGGCCGCCTCGATCTCGGCCGCCTTCTTCTCGACCATCTCGACCAGATGATCGACGATGGATGCATCCTTCAGCCGGTGATGGGGAATGCCCGCGACATAGACCTGATGGGTGTCGTTGCCGCCGCCGGTGAAGCCGATGTCGGTCTCGCGCGCCTCGCCCGGGCCGTTCACCACGCAGCCGATGACGGACAGCGTCATGGGCGTGGTGACGTGCGACAGCCGCTCCTCCAGGATCTCCACCGTCTTGATCACGTCGAACTGCTGCCGGGCGCAGGACGGGCAGGAGATGACCGTGACGCCGCGCCGCCGCAGGCCCAGCGACTTCAGGATCTCGAAACCCGCCTTCACCTCTTCCACCGGGTCGGCGGACAGCGAGACCCGGATGGTGTCGCCGATGCCGGCCCACAGCAGCGAGCCCATGCCGATGGCCGACTTCACCGTGCCGCCGCGCAGGCCGCCCGCCTCGGTGATGCCGAGATGCAGCGGATAGTCGCAAGCGTCGGCCAGCTGCTGGTAGGCCGCGACCGCCAGGAAGACGTCCGATGCCTTGCAGGAGATCTTGAACTCGCGGAAGTCGTTGTCCTCGAGGATGCGGGCGTGGTCGAGCGCGCTTTCGACCATCGCCTCGGGGCACGGCTCGCCGTACTTCTCCAGGAGGTGGCGCTCCAGGCTGCCGGCATTGACCCCGATGCGCATGGAGCAGCCATGGTCGCGGGCGGCCTTCACCACCTCGCGCACGCGCTCCGCGCTGCCGATGTTGCCGGGGTTGATGCGCAGGCACGCGGCCCCCGCCTCGGCCGCCTCGATCGCGCGCTTATAGTGGAAATGGATGTCGGCCACGATCGGCACGCCGGACGCGCGCACGATCTCCTTCAGCGCCGCCGTCGATTCCACGTCGGGACAGGAAACTCGGACGATATCCGCCCCTGCCTCCTCCAGCGCGCGCACCTGCGCGATGGTCGCGGCGGCGTCCGAGGTGGGCGTATTGGTCATCGACTGGACGGTGATCGGCTCGTCCCCACCCACGGGAACTGATCCGACCATCACCACGCGTGACTTGCGGCGTTGGATTTCGCGATACGCGCGAACGGTCATCGGCGGCCTCTGGAATGCGCGATCCTTATATAGGAACGCTGCCCCACGGCAAGGATGGGGACGTGGGGAAGCGCCGCAGCGGCCCTATTCCGGCCCGCCTTATTCTGGAATGGCGCTGCCGGCCACCAGCCGGTCGGCGTCGAGCGCCACGTTGCGGCGAACACCGCCGATCGGGCCAACCGACGGCACCGCACGGCCATCGACGAAAATCTCCAGACCGCCGGCATTGCCGGTACGCATGGTGATGCCCGGGCGGTCCGGCACGCGGTAGCCGTCGCCCGGCCGCAACACCCGGGTCAGCAGCAGGTTGCTGTCGGCGTCGTGGATCTGCACCCAGCTATCGGCCGCGGCGCGAATCACGATGCGGCTCTCGGGCGCGGCGGCGCCGAACATGCGCAGGACATCCGGCTCGTTGCGCGGCGGCGCCACGGTGGCGGCCTGCGCCTCCATCGCCGATCGCGGTTGGGCGGCGACGGCCGGCGGCTCCGCCCCCGGGACCCAGTTCGGCGGGGCCCAGTTCGGCGGGGTCGCCGCCATCCGCGCCGCGGCCGCGGCATCGGGCGTCGCCGGCGAGCGGTCGCGCGGCGCACTGGTCGAGGCGTCGGATGCGAAGCGGGCCAGCACCTCCCGCGTCGGTGCCGGCGCAGGCTCGGCCGCCTGCGGCGCCGGCGCGCCGGGCCGGCCAACGGTCGGCAGCGGCACGGATACCATCGGCGAGGCCAGATGCGGCGGCACCGAGGCCACCAGCTCCGGCCGGACTTCGTCGCGCTGCGTCAAATAGAACCAGGTGGCATAGCCGACGATCGCCAGCACCAGCGAAATCAGCAGGATGGCGCCGCCCGGGACGTTCGTCTCGGAATTGGGTTCCGGAAAGACCAGCTCGGTCCGGTTGTCGACGCCGGCGGTTTCCTGCTTGAAGCGGCGGACCACCTCCGCCCCGTCCAGGCCGAGATGTTCGGCATAGGTGCGCACGAAGCCGACGGCATAGGTGACGCCGGGTAGCTTGTCGAAGCGGCCTTCCTCGATGGCAGCCAGATAGGGATAGCGGATCTTCAGTCGGGTCGCGACCCGGCGCAACTCCTCGCCGCGGCCGATGCGGGTCTCGCGCAGCAACGCACCGACGCCCCGTGTACGCGCCTGCCCGTCACCCACCGACCCGTCGGGCCGTACCCCCGAATTCATCACCCCAAACTGCATTCACCGCCGCCTTTGCGGTTGGCCATGCCTCCACGCCGACAGGCGCCCCCGAACATCATGGCGGCATCGTTTCCCCAAACGACATCGCCAGACCGACCCGCCATCCCATGGAATGGAAGACGGAACGAACTCCTCGCGATCTTACCCAATTATTCGACGATCACGCCATGGTCTTGCGCGAACGCCTTCAATTGATTGCGCAAGCTGCGCGCCGGAGACTTCGTATGGCGCTCCAGGTAGGACGCGAACGGCGCCAGGCGCAGGCTGCGCACCATCGTCTTGACCGGCCCTACCGCAGCGGCGGGCATCGATAACACGCGTACGCCGAGACCGACAAGCGCCATGGCCTCGATCGGCCGGGCGGCCATGTCACCGCAAACGGCCAGCGGCACGCCGGCCTTCGCGCAGGCCTGCACCAGCCGGGCGAGGAACGCCAGCGCCGGCGGCGACAGCACGTCATAGCGCCCGGCCACCCGCGGATTGCCGCGGTCGCAGGCGAAGAGGAACTGCATCAGGTCGTTGGAGCCGATCGAGAGGAAGTCGATGCGGGGCAGCAGGGCATCGAGCTGGAAGGCCAGGCTCGGCACCTCCATCATCACGCCGACCTCGACCCGGGCGGGGGCGACCCCCTGCCCGGCCAGGCGCCGGCGCTCGCGCTCGAGGATGGCGCGGGCCGCCTCGAACTCGGCCACCTCGGCCACCATCGGGAACATGACGCGCAGCAGGCAGCCGTCGGCAGCCGTCACCAGGGCGCGCAGCTGCTGGCGCAGCATCGCCGGCCGGTCGAGCGACATGCGGATGGCGCGCCAGCCCAGCGCCGGGTTCTCGTCCTGCGACGGCGGCAGGTAGGGCAAGCGCTTGTCGCCGCCGACATCGAGCGTGCGGAAGGTCACCGGGCGGTCGCCGGCCTGGTAGAGGATGCCGCGATAGATGCCGGTCTGCGCCGCCACGTCGGGGAAGCTGGCGCGGACCATGAAGGGAATCTCGGTGCGGTAGAGGCCGACTCCCTCGGCACCGGTGGCATCGAGCTGCGGCAGGTCGATCAGGAGGCCGGCATTGAGGTGCAGCGCCACCCGCACCCCGTCCAGGGTCTCGGCCGGCAGGTCGCGGATGGCAGCGTAGGCCGCGCGCTGCTGATCGCGGGCGCGCATGCCTTCGACGAAGCGCTGCCGCACGTCCTCGCCCGGGCGCAGCAGGACATGGCCGTTGTCGCCGTCGACCAGCACCAGGTCCCCCGGCTCGACCCGGGCGACGATATCCTCCGCCCGCCCGACCACGGGAATGTCGAGCGCGCGGGCGACGATGGTGACGTGGGCGGTCTGCGAGCCCTCCTCCAGCACCAGGCCGCGCAGGCGGCTGCGGTCATAGTCGAGCAGCTCCGCCGGCCCCATGGTGCGTGCGATCAGGATGGCGTCGGCCGGCAGCTCCGCCGGCTGGCCGTCCTCGCCCGCCAGATGCAGCAGCAACCGGTTGCTGACGTCCTGCAGGTCGAGCATGCGCTCGCGCAGGTAGGGGTCGGTCACCGTCTGCATGCGCGCGCGGGTGTCGTCCTGGACCTTCTGCACCGCCGCCTCGGCGGTCAGCCCGCCGCGGATCGCCTCGCGGATGCGCTGGATCCAGCCGCGGTCCTCGGCGAACATGCGATAGGTTTCCAGGATGTCCTTGTGCTCGCCGCCGTCGACGACGTCCTCGGCCGCGAGCAAGGCGTCGAGCGCGGTCTGCATTCGCGCCAGCGCGTCCCGCAGCCGGTCCAGCTCAAGGACCGGATCCTCGGCGACGATGCGCCGGATGACGATGCGCGGCTCGTGCAGCACCGCATGGCCCATGGCAAGGCCGCCGACCAGCTTCGAGCCCTCGAACCGGGTCGGCATCAGGCCCGACCCCTCCATGGGGGCAAGCTCGATCGGGTTGACGAGGTCGCCCGACGCCACCAGCTCGGCCAGCACCATGGCCACCGTCTGGAGGGTCTCGATCTCCTCCTCGGCGTAGGCGCGCTGGGTACGGTTCTGGACCACCAGCACGCCCAGGACATTGCCGCCGCGCAGGATCGGCACGCCCATCAGCGAATGGTAGATTTCCTCGCCGGTTTCCGGGCGATAGGCGAATTGCGGGTGGCTCTGGGCGGCCGCCAGCGCCAGCGGCCGCGCGTGGGCGGCGATATCGCCGACCAGGCCCTCGCCGACGCGCAGCCGCGTGCGATGCACGGCTTCCGGTCGCAGCCCCTCGGTGGCGAAGAGCTCCAGCACCTCGCCGGCGCGGCGGATGTAGCAGGAGCACACCTCCGCCACCATCTCGCCGGCGATCAGGGTGACGATGCGATTGAGGCGTTCCTGGGCCGTGCCGCCGCTCGCCATCAGGTCGCGCAGGCGGCGCAGGAGCCGCCGCGACCCCGACGCGCCGCCGGCGACTTCCATCACTGGGCGGCCTCGGCCCCGTTCTTGACGCCGGGCTGGCCGGCGTTCGTGTCGGATTGGGTGCCTTCGCCGCGCGCGGCCAGCGTGGCCACCGCCTGGTCGACCAGCTCGGCGATGATGTCCGCGGTCGGCTGCTCGCGCTTCACCATGCCGACCGACTGCCCGGCCATGATCGAGCCGCTCTCGACATCGCCGTCGATCACCGCGCGGCGCAGGGCGCCGGCCCAGAAATGCTCGATCTCGAGCTGCGCTTCCTTCTGCGACAGCTCGCCCGCGTCGAAGCGACCGATGACCTCGCGCTGCTTGTCCGCGAAACGCTTGGTGGCGGCATTGACCAGCGCGCGCACCGGGATGATGGGAAATCGGGCGTCGAGCTGCACCGAGGGCATGGCGTCGCGCGCATTGGCATGGACGAACGCCTTCTTGAAGGCGGCGTGGGCGATCGATTCGGTGGCGCAGACGAAGCGCGAGCCGAGCTGGCAGCCGGCGGCGCCCATCTCGAGATAGCCCACGATCGCCTCGCCGCGGCCGATGCCGCCGGCGACGAAGACCGGCACCTCACGCAGGTGCGGCAGGATCTCCTGCGCCAGCACACTGGTCGATACCGGCCCGATATGGCCGCCCGCCTCCATCCCCTCGATGACGATGGCGTCCGCCCCACCGCGCACCAGCTTGCGCGCCAGCGACAGGGCCGGCGCGAAGCAGACCGCCTTGGCGCCGGAATCCTTGATCGCCGTCACCGCCGCCGCCGGCGGCAGCCCACCCGCCAGGACGACATGGCCGACGCCGCGCGACGTGCAGACCCCGACCAGGTCGAGGAGCTGCGGATGGAGCGTGATCAGGTTCACGCCGAAGGGCTTGTCGGTCAGGGCGCGGGTGCGGTCGATCTCGGCCGCCAACAGGTCCGGGGTCATGGAGCCGGACGCGATGACGCCGAAGCCGCCGGCGTTGGAGATGGCCGCCACGAGATTGCGCTCCGACACCCAGGTCATGGCGCCGCCGAGGATGGCGTAGCGCGTTCCCAGGAAGTCGCAGCCCCGTCGCCACAGGCGGTCGAGGTGGTCGCGTGGCGAGGTGGGGCTCATTGCGGTCAGGCTGCGTCGAGGCCGTAGGCGCTGTGCAGCGCCCGCAGCGCCAGCTCGGTATAGTCCTCGCGCACCAGTACGCTCACTTTGATCTCGGAGGTGGAGATCACCATGATGTTGATGCCCTTCTCGGCCAGCGCCTTGAACATCTTCTGGGCGACCCCGGCATGGCTGCGCATGCCGACCCCGATGACCGAGATCTTCACCACGTCGGCGTCGCTCGTCAGGTCCTCGTAGGCCAGTTCCGCGCGATGGCCCTCCAGCACCTTCACCGCCCGGTCGATGTCGCCCTTGGCGACGGTGAAGGTGAGGTCGGTGGTCTTGCCGTCTTCCGACACGTTCTGGACGATCATGTCGACATTGACGGCGGCATCGGCGAGCGGGCCGAAGATGGCGGCCGCGACCCCGGGACGGTCGGCCACCTTGACCAGGGTGATCTTCGCCTCATCCCGGCTGTAGGCGATGCCACTGACGACTTCCTGTTCCACGATCTCTTCCTCGTCCACGACCAGCGTGCCCGGCAGGTCCACGAAGCTGGACAGCACCTGCAGGCGCACCCGGTGCTTCATCGCCATTTCGACCGAGCGGGTCTGGAGAACCTTGGCGCCCTGCGACGCCATCTCCAGCATCTCTTCATAGGTGATCTTATCGAGCTTTCGGGCCTTCGCAACGATGCGGGGGTCGGTCGTGTACACCCCGTCGACATCGGTGAAGATATCGCAGCGGTCGGCCTTCAGGGCGGCGGCCAGCGCCACCGCCGAGGTGTCGGAACCGCCGCGCCCCAGCGTCGTGATGCGGTGGTCGGGCCCGACGCCCTGGAAGCCGGCGATCACCGGCACCTGGCCGGACGCGATCCGCTCCAGCATCAGGCCGGTGTCGATGTCCTGGATCCGCGCCTTGCCGTGGACACCATCGGTGCGCAGCGGAATCTGCCAGCCGAGCCAGGAACGGGCGTTCACCCCCAGGTCCTGCAAGGCCAGCGCCAGCAGGCCGGCGGTCACCTGCTCGCCGGACGCGACCACGGCGTCGTACTCGCGGGCGTCGTGCAGGCGCGAGATCTGGCGCGTCCAGTCGACGAGCTGGTTGGTGGTCCCGGCCATGGCGGAAACCACCACCGCCACCTCATTGCCGGCATCGACCTCGCGCTTCACGCGCAAGGCCACATTCTTGATTCGGTCGACGTCAGCGACGGACGTGCCGCCGAATTTCTGGACGATTCGCGCCATCGGACAGGAGCCATCGGACTGTAGTGCGGACAAAAGTAGCGGGCGGCCCGGCAGAAAGCCGTTGCCCGCCCGCTACGGGCGTATACTTACTCTCCCGGTCCGCCGCGGGGCAAGGCCGCCCCGGAACGTCCAAGAGGAATCCGACCGAATTGACTATCCCGCCGCCCCCCTCCACCGTCGACCCGGCAGAGATCGCCCGCTTCGCCGCCATCGCCGAGGAATGGTGGCGGCCGGACGGCAAGTTCCGGCCATTGCACCGCTTCAACCCGGTGCGCCTCGCCTGGCTGCGCGACCGCATCGCCGGGCGCTTCGGCCGCGATCCCAGGGCCAATCGCCCCTTCGAGGGCCTGCGCCTGCTCGACATCGGCTGCGGCGGCGGCCTGCTGGCGGAACCGATGGCCCGCCTGGGGGCCACCGTCACCGGCATCGACGCGACCCGGCGGAATGTCGAGGTCGCGCGCCTGCACGCCGAAGGTTCCGGCCTGGGGATCGAGTATCGTTTTGCCACCGCCGAGGAACTCGCGGGCGAGGGCCTGCGTTTCGACGTGGTCCTGAACATGGAGGTGGTGGAGCATGTTGCCGACCGCGACGCCTTTCTGGGGGCGGCGTCCGACCTGCTGGCGCCCGGCGGGCTGATGGCCGTGGCCACCCTCAATCGCACCGCCAAGTCCTGGCTGCTCGCCATCGTCGGCGCCGAATACGTCCTGCGCTGGCTGCCGCGCGGCACCCACGAATGGGGCAAGTTCGTCCGCCCGAGCGAGATCGTGTCGGTCCTGCGCCGCAACGGCCTGTCGGTCGATGCCATGACCGGGGTCGCGTTCGACCCCCTCCGCGACCGCTGGTCACTGGCGCCGGGCGACCTCGACGTCAACTACATGCTGACCGCCACCAGGCCAGCCTCCTCTTCGTGAAGAGAGCCGCGGCATGACGAGGATCGCATGAGCTTCGAATTCAATGCCGGCGGCGGGTTGCTCGGGATCATCTACCTGATCCTGCTGTTCTGGGCGCTCTACCACATCATCCAGAGCCATCGCGGCTTCCTGGCGAAGCTGGCATGGATCGCGGCCGTGATCGTATTCCCGATCCTGGGCTGGCTCGCCTGGCTGTTCCTCGGGCCGCGCGCCGCCACTTGACCGATCACGGGGGCCGGGGTCGGAGCAGGAAGATCGGGCAGCGTTCCGCCAGCTCGTAGCCGCCGGTGCGGCAGGCCACCTCCTCCAGCCACGGGGCGGTGGCGGCGCGAAACTCGCCGGCCGTCGGGAAATAGAAGCGGGTGTCGTTGTCGCGGTAGCGGTCGAGCGAGGCGATCTCCTCCGGGCTCCAGCCGTCGCCCCCACCCATGGCCAGCATTTCGGCTGTCAGGGTCTGGAAGGCGTCCCAGATGTCGCCCAGCCGCACCCCTTCCTGGATGGATTCCTGGATCGCCCCCGCCACCCGCCACTTCAGCGCGTGGACGCTGCCGACCCGCCCTGCCCCGACCAGGCGCCGCAGGTCCGCCACGGATTCCGGCATGTCGGGCCGGGTGAAGACGCGGATGGCGAAGAAGCCGTCGTCGCGCAGGACGCGCCGCACCTCGCGGCTGATGGTGGGGGCGTCGGGAAAGGGTGCAGCGGAGTAGCATCCATCGCCGACGACGATGTCGACCGAAGCGCTGGCGAGCGGCATGGCGCGCCAGTCGGCGCACAGCACCCGGGCCTGGTCCGGCACCCCCGGCGCCGGCCACAGCGCATCGATCATGGCCCGGGAATTGTCGATCGCGCGCAGGCACGTCCCGGCCGGCCAGCGGCAGGCCGCCAGCTCCGGGGTGACGCCGAGGAGGAGCGCCGAAGGTGCCCGGCCGGCGCCGGCGGAGTGCCGGGCGATGGCCGCCTCGGTGAAGGCGATGTCCTCCACAGCCGGGCGCAGCGGCGATTTCACCACCGACCATTGCCGGCTGGCGCGTCCCCAGTTCACCGTCGCATCGACGCCACCCGTCATCGCCCATCCCCTTGCCCGGGCGGCGCCACCGCCAGGCCGTGGATCGCCGCATGGGCATAAAGATCCACCAGCGTCGGCGACCGACCGAACCCGGCGCGGATTTCACCGGCCGGCGCGCCGACCACGACCGATGCCCCTTCCGGCCAGACCGACACCATGCCGCCTTCGGGCGCGACCACGGGCCGCCCCATCGACACGGCGATCCGCGCGACGCCGTCGCCCGGCCGATCGGCGAACACCTCGATCGGCCCCACGATCGCGCCCGTCGCCCGGCACAGCAGCCCTGCTTCGTGCCTGCCGTCGATCCCCACACCCGCCACCGGCCCCAGATGGACGACGATGTCGCAGCGGTCGAACGGCACCCCCTGGCCAGCGAGGCGATCGGCGGGCAGCTCGATGACGGCGGCTTCGGCCTTGGGATCGGTCAGGAGCAGGGCGCCGCCGGGCTCGCCCGCCATGTCGACCCAGCTCAGCTGCTCCGCCCCGACCCAGGCGCCGCGCCGGGTGGCGAGGCCGGTGCGCGTACCGCCCGCGCACAGCGATGCGTGGACCCGCTCGGCCACCGCGGTCGCCTGGCCGGGGGTGCCGCCGGTGACGGCGACGATCGGGACGCGCCCGTCACCACCTTCCAGGAGCCACTGGACGATCTCGGTGAACAGGTGCCCGGCGGTGATGAGGCCGAGGCTGGGGCGGGCATTCACCTCGTTGATGGCCCCGCCGGCCTGATGCCAGGGACGGCCGATGTCCGGGGTGATGAAGTCGATCCCGGCCACGTCGAGCCGCAAGGCCGCGGCCGCCCGTTCCGCCAGGCGCAGATTGTCCGGATGGATGCGTTCCAGCGGGAAGGGCACCGGCATGCCGCCGCGGGCGACGTTGGTAATCCGCCGCAGCTTCACGAAGCGCCCCGCGGCCGGCACCGACCCGGCCGCCAGGCCCTGGCGCTGGGCCAGGTGCCGGGCCTCCTCGTCCCATTCGACGCGCTGCAGCGAGGCGCGCTTGCCGGCACCCCGGCGGGGGTCGGCGTTCACCTCCGCCAGCAGGGCGCCCAGGGTGCGCTCGCCATCGCCGGTGACCCCGCCCGGGACCCGCTCGATCGCCCAGGTGACGCGGCCACCCATCACCACCAGCCGGAAGTCGTCGCCATCGACATGCTTCTCGACCAGCACCCGCTCCGACTGCTCGCGCGCGGCCGCGAAGGCCTTGCGCAGGGCCGCCTCATCCTCCAGCCCGGCCGCGACGCCGACGCCGCCGTCCTTGTCGACCGGCTTGACGACCACCGGGTAGCCCAGCCGCTCGGCAATGGCGATGGCGCCGCCGATCGAGACGGCGCCGGCATGGTCCGGCACCGGCAGCCCGGCGCGGCGGAGCACGGCCGCGGTGTTGAATTTGTCCTGGGCCAGGCCGCTGCCGATGACCGACGTGCGATCGGTGAAGCTGCTGTCGAGCCAACGGCCATGGATGCCATGGCCGACCTGATAGGCATGGCCGCCGATACGGCGCAGCGGCACCCCCAGCCGATGGGCGGCACGCAGGAAATTGACCGAGTTGCCGGTCGGGGAGGCGAAGCGCTTCAGCCGCCCCAGGAGCTTCTCCGCCGCCTCCCTCAGGGTCGGCAGGAAAGGAACCCAGTCCGCGGCGGCAGGGCCCGCCCGCAGGAGCTTCGGCAGCATCGACAGCACCCATGCCAGGGCCATCTGCCCCGCACCGGGGTCGCCGTGGGGAACGATGAGCGTATGGGTCGGATCGCCCGGCCGCCATAGGGCCATGCCCTCGTCGAAAACCGGCAATCCGGCGCTCCGCTGCAGGGCGACGGCAAGGCGGGCCACCCATTGCGCCAATGCCAGGTGGCGGTCGGCGGCCGCCATCCCGTCGGGCTCCGGCCAGGTCGGATCGAACTCCAACAGCTCGTCCAACCTTTGCGCCAGCGCCGCCAGGTCCAGGCGGGCCGGGCAGTGGATGAAGGCGCGCGCGACGATGGCCGGTTGCGAACATCCCGGCGGCAGCCCGGCCGTGACGACCATCCCGCCCTCGCCACGAATGACGGTGAGATTGCTGACCGCGTCGGGGATCTGCCGGGCCAGTGCCTCGAATGCCGGGCCGCCGGCGCCGAGGCGGCGAAGCCGCCCCAGCTCGCGCTCCGCGCCGGCGATGTCGCCGGTCCGCAGCATCGCCTGGATCAGGCCGTTCCAATAGGCAGGCTTGGCGGCCGACACCACGACCAGTCGGCGAAGATGGGGCAGCGCCCGGGCCGGATCGCCAGCGCGCAGCAGGGCGGCCGCCAGGGCGAACCGGACCGCGTCATCGTCGGGTGCGCGATCGAGGTCGGCGAGGAGGCCGGCTATCGCATTCCGGGGGTCGCCTTGCCGCCGATCGGCGACTGCCTGCCCGATATCCGCCATGCGCCGGCTTCGTACTCCCCCATCCGGGCCGGTCCGACCCTGGCCGCACGCTACCGCCCGCGGCCAGGGCCATCAAGCATCCCCATCCGCCGGGCCGGTCAGGCGGGCTTCCGGACCACGTCGGCGCTGAGGTAGGGGGTCATCTCGGCCACCGTCTCGCGCCCATCCGGCAGGGCGTCGATCCAGGCGGCCGCATCCGCCAGGATATGCGCGTAGGCGCTGTCTGGCAGGCCCCAGAATTCCGCGAACAGGCGCTCTTCGAGCTGGTCCCAGGCATCGCCGTAGGTAAGCTGCTTGCTCCAGGCGAGGCCGGACAGGTCGACCGGCACGCCGACGCAGCCCTGGCCTTCGAGGAAGGCCACCAGGTCCACCCGCGCCTTCAGGCCCGGGAACCGATCGGTGAAGCCCATCCCTTCGGCCGACGCGGCAAAATAGCGGCGGACCGGATTGCCGAAGGCGCCGCGCTCGGCGATGTGGATCAGGCTGCCGCCGGGCCGCAATACGCGCAGCAACTCCAGGCAGGCCTTCTGCCAGCCCGGCACATGCTGGAACAGCTTGGACACGAGGACGACGTCGAAGGTCCCATCCGCCTCCGGCAGGCAGCGGACATCACCGACGGCGTAGGTGGCGCGCCAGCCGGGGCGGGCCTTGGCCTGGGCGATGGCGACCATCGCCGCCGCGACATCATAGCCGCGCACCACATGGCCGGCCTCGGCCAGCGGCAGGGATATCTGCCCGGTGCCACAGCCGGCGTCGAGCACCAGCGCACCCGGCGGCAACAGGCCCTGGCCCATCATCCGGGCATAGCCGGCCGCGAGCAGCAGGTCGGGCACGTCGCGGGTCGCGTCGTAGCGCGCGGCGATCGGCGAGAAATCGGATGTGGGCGCGATCCCCAGCAGCGCCGGCGGCAATGCCGCCGGTCTATGCAGCTCGACGTCCATTGCCATCCTCCATCTGTGCGGGCTGCACCTGTGCGGGCTTGATCGGTGCCGGCGATAGAGAGCGAGGCGCATCCGACGGCGGCGGCACCGCGGCGGTGCTCGCAGCGGTATCCGGCGGGGCTTGGCGCAGACCCTGGGTCGGGCCGGTTACGACGTCGAAATCGAACATGAAACTGCCTCCTGGAGTGAGGCCGACCGGTGCCCCTGGGGAGGCGGCTGATCCGGGTTTCTTCTCGATCGCGAGAATGGAAAAGCCGCCTCGGGGGTTCCGGGCGGCTTGGCTGTTACGACGTGGATACGCGCTGCCTAGGCCGCCGGTTGGAACCAGCGGCCGTAAAATCGGGAAAGGCCCGAAGGAAGGAGGCGAGCGCGCGTCATGACCATTCATACCTAGCCCCGGCATCCCGCGGGCGCAAGGGGCGATCGGGCGGATTCACTGGTCCGCGCGGGGTACCCATGGGACGCGCCCGAACTCGATGCCCTCGTCCGCCAGCGCCTTTGCCTCGTCCTCGGTCGATTCCCCGTAGATGCCGTGCTTCTCGGACTCGCCGTAGTGGATGCGCCGCGCCTCTTCCGCAAAGCCGGTGCCGACATAGTCGCAATTCTCTTCCACCACGCGGCGGAGCTCCCGCAGCTTGCGCAGCATCTCGGCCGCCTTGACGGTCTCCGGCGTCGGCTCGGCCGGCGCCTCGACCGCCTGGCCGGCCGCCTTGCGGCCCTTGGCGATGCGCGGGGCCATCATCGCCTTCTCGACCGACGTCGTGCCGCACAGGGGACAGGACACGGCCTTGGCCTTCACCTGGCGCTCGTACGCGTCGCCATTGCGGAACCAGCCCTCGAACACATGGCCGTCGGAGCAGCGGAGATTGAAGAGGATCATGGGTGATCAGATGGTATGCGGGATGGGGAGGCTGAAGGCTTCGGCGCGACGCCGGCTATTCCGCCGCCCGGCCCACAGGCAGGTCGGGCAGAGCGAACGGGCGGTCGTGGCCCAGCGCCGGCACCATGCGGCGGGCATCGGCCACCAGGGCGGGGTCGATGTCGGCGATCACGAAGCCTGCCTCCTCTCCGGCGTCGGCCAGCACCTCGCCCCAGGGCGAGATGATCAGCGAATGGCCATAGGTGCGTCGCCCCTGCGCGTGTTCGCCGGTCTGGGCCGGGGCGAAGACGTAGCAGCCGGTCTCGATGGCGCGCGCGCGCAGCAGGACGTGCCAATGGGCGCGGCCCGTCGGCACCGTGAATGCCGCCGGAACGGACAGGAACATGGCGCCGGCATGGGCCAGCGCCCGATAGAGATGGGCGAAGCGCATGTCGTAGCAGATGGTCATGCCGAGGCGGCCCCACGGCAGGTCGGCCACCACGGCCCGGTCGCCGGGGCGGAAGCGGTTCGATTCGCGGTAGCTCTCGCCGCCCGCCAGGTCGACATCGAACATGTGGATCTTGTCGTAGCGGGCGACGGTCTCGCCGGCCGGCGACAGCAGGATCGAGCGGTTGGCCAGCCGCTCCTCCCCCTCCGCCTTGACCGCGAGCGAGCCCAGCAGCAGCCAGACGCCGGTTTCGCGCGCCAGGTCGCGGCCGGCGGCCAGCACCGGGTCCTCGCCCTCGAACCGCACCTTGGCCAGCTGCGCCTGCCGGTCGGGCTCGATCATGTTGGAGACTTCGGGCGTCATCACCAGGTCGGCGCCCGCGGCCCGCGCCTCGCGCGTCAGGCGGGCGATCGCCGCGGCGTTGGCCGCCATGTCGGGCCCGCTGGTGATCTGGATGCAGGCCGCCTTGAATATCCCCGTCTTGGAGATCGCGGTCATGCCGGCACTCCCAGCATGGCATCCAGCTTGCGCGCCCGGTCGAGCGCGAAGAGGTCGTCGCTGCCGCCGACATGGGTGCCGTCGATGAAGATCTGCGGCACCGTGGTGCGGCCACCGGCGCGCTCGGTCATCTCCTTACGCCGCGCGGTGTCCGCATCGACGTCGATGTCGGTATAGGCCACGCCCTTGCGTTCCAGCAGCGTCTTGGCCCGCGAGCAGTAGCCGCACCACGGGCTGGAGTATATTTCGACGGTCGCCATCGCCAGCTTCATCCTGTCGCCTGGAAGCGGCCCGGCCCTGACATGGGCCGGGCGGTCACTTTCGGATGGTAGCATATAGGAAGCCGAAGCCCAGTCGTCACGCCCCCCGGCCCCCGGCGCCCGGATGGTCAGACCGCCTTCAGGGCCTCGGTCACGTCCTCGAGGATGTCCTCGACATCCTCCAGCCCGACCGAAAGGCGGACGAGGCCGGGGCTGATGCCCTGGCGCGCGCGATCCTCCGGCGTCAGCCGCTGATGGGTGGTGGTGCTCGGATGGGTGACGAGGCTCTTGGCGTCGCCGAGGTTGTTCGAGATATCGACCAGCCGCAGCGCGTCGAGGAAGCGGAAGGCACCCTCCTTGCCACCTGCGACGTCGAGGCAGACGACGCTGCCGCCGCCGCTCATCTGGCGCCGGGCCAGGGCCGCCTGCGGATGGCTGTCGAGGAAGGGATAGCGCACCCCTACCAGCCCGGCATGGCCCTCCAGGTGCCCGGCGACCCGCTCGGCTGAGGCCACGTGATGGGCCATGCGCAGCGGCAGCGTCTCCAGCCCCTTCAGCAGCACCCAGGCGTTGAACGGGCTGAGCGCCGGGCCGGTATGGCGCAGGAAGGGCTGCAGCTTCTCCTCGACGAAGGCCTTGGAGCCGAGGATGGCGCCGCCGAGGCAGCGCCCCTGCCCGTCGATGTGCTTGGTCGCGGAGTAGACGACCACGTCTGCGCCCAGCTCCAGCGGCTTCTGCAGCAAGGGCGAGGCGAAGACGTTGTCGACCACCACGGTCGCGCCGACACGGTGGGCCAGCGTGCAGACCGCCCGCACGTCGACCAGGCTGAGGCCGGGGTTGGACGGCGTCTCGAAGAAGACGCAAGCCGTGCCGGGGGTGAGCGCGGCTTCCCACTGCCCCAGGTCCTCGCCGTCGACGAAGGTGGTGCGGACGCCGAAGCGCGGCAGCAGGTCGGCCAGGATATAGGTGCAGGAGCCGAAGAGCGCGCGCGACGCGACGACATGGTCGCCGGCCTTCACGCAGGCCATCAGGGCGGCATGGACCGCGGCCATGCCGCTGGCGGTGGCGCGCGCGGCCTCGGCCCCCTCGATCAGGCGCAGCCGCTCCTCGAAGGTGGCGACGGTCGGGTTGGCGAACCGCGAATAGACGAAGCGCTTCAGCTTGTTGGCGAAGGCCGCCTCGGCCGAGGCGGCGTCGGGATAGATGTAGCCCGAGGTGAGGTAGAGCGCCTCGCTCGTCTCGTCGAAGCCGCTGCGCGCCATGCCGCCGCGCACGAGCTGGGTGGCGGGGCGCCAGGTCCGACCGGCCGCCGTCGAGGGGATGTCGTTCATCGGTCCGCTCCAAACAAAAACCCCGACCGGACGGGTCAGGGCTCTGGAAGAACCTCCGACCTCTTTAGCGATTTCTTTAACGTGGTCGCAAGCCGGTCGGCTCAAATCACCACGGGGGTATCCCCAGAGCGTGATACGAGCGGTCGGGACAGCTGTCAATGCGCGAAAACGAGTGGCGACCGCGCGTCACCGAAGCGCCGCCCGCGCCGGCCGACGCTCAGGCCAGCGCCAGCGCCCGTTCCATATCGGCCAGCAGGTCGTCGGCGTCCTCCAGCCCCACCGATATCCGGAGCGAGCCGTCGGCGATGCCGAGGCGGGCGCGTTCATCCGGCGGAACGTTGGCGTGGGTGGTGGTGGCCGGGTGGGCGAGCAGCGTCTTGGCGTCGCCGAGGTTGGGCGAGATGTCGGCGAGACGCAGCGCGTTGGCGAAGCGGAAGGCGGCGGGCCGTCCGCCGGCCAGGGTGACCGCCAGCATGCCGCCGCCACGGCGCATCTGGCGTCGCGCGATCGCCCGCTGCGGGTGGCTGTCGAGGCCGGGATGGCGGACGTCCACCACCTTCGGGTGGTCGGCCAGGAAGGTCGCGATGCGGCCGGCGGAGCGGGCATGGCGTTCCATGCGCAGGCCCAGCGTCTCCATCCCCTTGAGGAATATCCAGGCGTTGAAGGGGCTGATCGAGGGTCCGGTATGGCGCAGGAAGGGCTGGAGCTGGTCCACGACGAAGCGCTCGTCGCCGAGCACCGCACCGCCGAGGCAGCGTCCCTGCCCGTCGATGTGCTTGGTCGCGGAATAGACCACGACGTCGGCGCCGAGTGCCAGCGGCCGCTGCTCGATGGCGGTCGCGAAGACGTTGTCGACGATGACCCGCGCGCCGGCGCGATGGGCGAGTTCGGCGACCGCGGCGATATCGACGAGGTCGAGCATCGGGTTGGACGGCGTCTCGAAGAGGACGCAGGCCGCACCCCCGGCCAGGGCGGCCGCCCATTGGTCGAGGTCGCCGGGGTCGACCAGGATGGTCTCGACCCCGAAGCGCGGCAGGATGCGGGTGACGACATGATGGCAGGAGCCGAACAGCGCGCGCGACGCGACCAGCCGGTCGCCCGCCTTCAGCGACGACATGAGGGCGGCGAAGACGGCCGCCATCCCGGTCGCCGCCGCGCGGGCGGCGGGCGCCCCCTCCAGCAGCGCCAGGCGGTCTTCCAGCATGGCGGTGGTGGGGTTGCCGAAGCGGCTGTAGACCCACCCCTCCTCCGCTCCGCCGTCGGGCGGCTGGGCGAAGGCGGCCGCTGCCGTCTCCGCATCGGGATAGACGAAGCCGGAGGTGAGGTAGAGCGCCTCGCAGGTCTCCCGGTTGGCGGAGCGCCGGGTCCCGCCGCGCACCAGGCGAGTGTCGATGGCGAGATCGGCGACGGGATCGGGCGCCAGCGGCGTCGGGTTGTCCATGCCGGCCAC
>CAZQOA010000077.1:0-4745 GCA_964594715.1 uncultured Rhizobiaceae bacterium
GTGTACGTCGAGCGTCTCGCGATTGTAGCGCTTGCCGTGGCAGACGTCGCAGGGCACGTACACATCCGGCAGGAAGTGCATTTCGATCTTGATGACGCCGTCGCCCTGGCACGCCTCGCAGCGGCCACCCTTGACGTTGAAGGAGAAACGGCCCGGCTGGTAGCCGCGCGCCTTGGCCTCCGGCAGGCCGGCGAACCAGTCGCGGATCGGCGTGAAGGCGCCGGTATAGGTGGCGGGGTTGGAGCGCGGGGTGCGGCCGATCGGCGTCTGGTCGATGTCGACGATCTTGTCGATCAGCTCCACCCCCTCGATCCGGTCGTGCGGCAGCGGGTGTTCTTTGGCATTGTGCAGGCGCTTGGCCAGGGCCTTGTAGAGGGTCTCGATGACCAGGGTGGACTTGCCGCCGCCGGACACGCCGGTGACGCAGGTGAAGGTGCCGAGCGGGATGTCGACGTCGACCTTCTTCAGGTTGTTGCCGCTGGCGCCGGCGACCGAGAGGACCCGGCCGCGCTTGCCCCGGCGCCGCTCCTTGGGCACCGGCACCTGGCGGATGCCCGAGAGGTACTGCGCGGTCAGGCTGGCCGGGTCGCGCATGACCTCGTCGGGCGTGCCCGACGCCACCACCTGGCCGCCATGGACCCCCGCACCCGGCCCCATGTCGACCAGCCAGTCGGCGGCCCGGATGGCGTCCTCGTCATGCTCGACCACCAGCACCGTGTTGCCGAGGTCGCGCAGGCGCTTCAGCGTCTCCAGCAGCCGGTCATTGTCGCGCTGGTGCAGGCCGATCGAGGGCTCGTCCAGCACGTAGAGGACGCCGGTCAGGCCGGAACCGATCTGCGAGGCGAGCCGGATGCGCTGGCTCTCGCCGCCCGACAGCGTGCCGGACGCGCGCGACAGGGTCAGGTAGTCGAGGCCGACATTGACGAGGAAGCCCAGTCGCTCGTTGATCTCCTTCAGGATGCGCTCGGCGATCTCGCGATGCTTGGGCGACAGGGCCTGGCCCAGCTCGCCGTACCAGCGCGCGGCCTCGGCGATCGACAGGCTCGCCACCTCGCTGATGGTGCGCATGCGGATCTTCACCGCCAGCGCCTCCGGCTTCAGCCGCTGCCCCTGGCAGACCTCGCAGGCGCGGGTGTTGTGGTAGCGGCCGAGCTCCTCGCGGACCCAGGCGCTGTCCGTCTCCTTCCAGCGCCGCTGCATGTTGGGGATCACCCCCTCGAACGGCTTGCCGGTCTTGTAGCTGCGCAGGCCGTCATCATAGGCCATCTCGATCGCCGTCCCGCCCGACCCGAACAGGATGGCGTCGCGGACCTCCGGCTCGAGCTTGCTCCAGGGCGTCGACAGCGGCACGCCATAGTGCCGGGCGAGGCTGTCCAGCGTCTGCTGGTAATATTGCGACGACGACGCGGCCCAGGGCTGGATGGCGCCGCGGCCGAGCGGCAGGCTGTCGTCCGGCACGATCAGGTCGGGGTCGAAGAACATGGTGACGCCCAGCCCGTCGCAGGCGGGGCAGGCGCCGAACGGGTTGTTGAACGAGAACAGCCGCGGCTCGATCTCGGAAATGGTGAAACCGGACACCGGGCAGGCGAACTTGGCCGAAAAGGTCATGCGCTCGCCGCTGTCGGCGTTCTCGGCGAAGGCGATGCCGTCGGCCAGGCCGAGCGCGGTCTCGATCGAATCGGCGACCCGGTTGCCCAGCCCCTCGCGCACCACGAGGCGGTCGACCACCACCTCGATGTCGTGCTTCACCTTCTTGTTCAGGGCCGGCACGGCGTCGATCTCATGCAGGGTGCCGTCGACCTTGACCCGCTGGAAGCCGCGCTTCTGCAGGTCCTGAAGCTCCTTGCGGTACTCGCCCTTGCGGCCGCGCACGACGGGCGCCAGCAGGTAGATCCGTGTGCCCTCGGGCATCTCCATCACCCGGTCGACCATCTGCGACACGGTCTGGCTCTCGATCGGCAGGCCGGTGGCGGGCGAGTAGGGGATGCCGATGCGCGCCCACAACAGGCGCATGTAGTCGTAGATCTCCGTCACCGTGCCGACCGTCGACCGCGGATTGCGCGAGGTGGTCTTCTGCTCGATGGAGATCGCCGGCGACAGCCCGTCGATCGAATCGACGTCGGGCTTCTGCATCAGCTCGAGGAACTGCCGCGCATAGGCCGACAGGCTCTCGACATAGCGCCGCTGGCCTTCGGCATAGATGGTGTCGAAGGCCAGCGAGGATTTGCCCGATCCGGACAGGCCGGTGATCACCACCAGCCGGTCGCGCGGCAGGTCGACATCGACGTTGCGCAGATTGTGCTCGCGCGCCCCGCGCACGTTGATGTGGGTCAGCGACATGAATTCAGGCCAGGGAACGGGCTGGAGATGCTTGCTTGTTCATTATACGTTCTCCTGGGCGGAAAAGCGACTCCCCCTGCGACGGGCGGACAGTCTATGTTCCGGCACCTTTTTGAACGCCACTACAGCGGGAGCGGCGCACATGGCCGGCAGCGTGAACAAAGTCATCCTCATCGGCAATCTCGGGCGCGATCCGGAGGTGCGATCGACCCAGGCCGGTAAGAAGGTGGTGAATCTTGCGATCGCGACAAGCGAGTCCTGGAAAGATCGCACCTCCGGCGAGCGCCAGGAGAAGACCGAGTGGCACCGGGTGGTGATCTTCAATGAACGCCTGGGCGAGGTCGCCGAGCGCTATCTGCGCAAGGGGGCCAAGGTCTATGTCGAGGGCGCGCTGCAGACCCGCAAGTGGACTGACCAGGCGGGCGTCGAGAAATACTCGACCGAGATCGTGCTGCAGCAGTTCCGCGGCGAACTGACCATGCTCGACGGGCGTGGCGGCGGCGGTGAGGCCGGCGGCTACGACGAGGGCGGCGAAAGCGGCGGCTTCGGTGGCGGCGGATCGTCGGGCGGCGGGTCCGGCGGCGGCTATGGGCGCGGCGGCGGCGGCGGTCGTGGCGGCAGCGGCGGCGGCAGCCCGCCCCCGCGCGGCGACCTCGACGACGAAATTCCGTTCTGAGGAACGGTCGGGGACGGGGCGGCCCGCGGGTGGCCGTCTCGTCCCCGGCTCACCACCGGGGAGCCGGTCCCTCCGATGATTGCCCGCCGCGGCTGACGGCGCGGAAGGCGTCGACCCGGCCGGAGCCGAACTGGCTGTCCTTGCCCGGGGTGCCGAGGTCGATCGAGCTCGCTTCGATCATGGCGCGCACTTCGGCCGGCGTCATGGCCGGATTGCGCTCCAGCAACAGGGCGGCCACGCCGCTGACATAGGCGGCGGCCATGGACGTACCCGACAGGGACTGGATGGAGCCGCCGGGCCCGGTGGTGACGATATCGACCCCGGGGGCGGCCACGCCGACGAAGGCGCCGCGGTTCGCCTGGGCATAAAGGCGGTCGCGCGCATCGGTCGCGGTCACGGCGATCACCTCGTCGAAGGCGGCGGGAAAGCGCGTCCGCTCCTGCCCGTCATTACCGACCGCGGCCACGATCACCGCACCCCGCTCGAAGGCGCGGCGGACCATGCGCCCGACGATGGGATCGCGCGGGCCCGCGAAGCTGAGGTTCAGGACCCGGGCACCCTGGTCGACCGCCAGGTCGATGGCGCGCGCGATCTTGTCCGATGTGCTGGTGCCGGACCCGGGCGTGCCGGGATCGGGCGTGAAGGCCTGCACGGAGAGGAGCTGGACGCTGGGCGCGATGCCGCGCAGGCGCCCATCGGCGGCGATGATGCCGGCCAGCGCGGTGCCATGCCGGCCCGGATCGAGCGCCAGGTCGCGTCCGGGAGGGCCGATGACGTCGATGACGCCCGCCATGCGGCCGGCCAGCGCGGGGTGGGAAGCGTCGATCCGGGTATCGATGACGGCGACGCGCACACCCTGGCCGCGGGCGATGCGGTTGGCCTGCTCGGCCTGGAGCCGCTCCAGCGCATATTGCCGCAACGGCGCCGATGCTGCCGGGGCCGCCTGCATCGTCCGGTAGCGATAGTTGGGCTGGGCGATCTGGATGCGCGGATCGAGGTTGAGGAGGTCGACCAGCGGCCCCAGCGGCCGGGTCTGCACGATCAGCAGCCGGTAGGCCTCGGTGCCCAGGATCGCCAGCGGGATCGTCTCCGCCAGGCCCATCGCATAGTCGCGCGCGATGGCGTCGGCCGCGCCCTGGCCCTGGCCGGGACGCAGCAGGATCAGCACCTCGTCCGGCAGGGCCTCCGCCAGGTCGCTGCTGCCGGGGGGCGGCAGCAGCGGCGGCGGCGGCACGTCGGTCGGCAGCGCCGGGTTGACGAACAGCCGCTCGACCGGCGGCGGCGTCAGGCTGGCCGGCGGGGGGCCGGGTGGTGGTGGGATGGGCGGCACCGGGGCCGGCGGCGGGGGAGGTGGAGGCGGCACCGGCGGCACCGGTGCCGGGGGCACCGGGGGCGGCGGCATGATCACATTGCCGCCGGAACCGGGGGACATCGGCTTGTCGAGGGGGATCGGCGGTGGCGCCGGCGGGGGGCGGCCCGGCGTATCGGGGGTGTTGGGAATCTGCGGCCCGGGGCGTTCGGGCGGCGTCGGGCGTTCCGGTCTCGGGATTTCCCCGTCATTGGTGGGCGGGGTGACCTGGGCAAGCTGAACCAGGCGGACGTCGCGGTCGGACAGGGCGCCGGCCGCCAGGGCCCATCCCGGCCGATCCTGGTCGCCGACATCGAACCGGCTGGTCCAGTCTGTCCGGTCGCCGGCCGCGGCGGGGGTGGCGATGGCGAGGATCAGGGC
>CAZQOA010000077.1:4845-24478 GCA_964594715.1 uncultured Rhizobiaceae bacterium
GCGCCGTCGGCGAAGCCGACCAGGAAGCGGGCCCCGCTGGTCGCGGCTGCCGGGCCGGTCGCGGTCGCCGGGCCGGAGGCGGTGGTGTATTGGCCACTGCCCGCCCGGTCCCCGACCAGGGCGAAGATGGCGGCGGCCTGGACCGCGATGACCACGGCCGCGGCCGCCATCGCCGGGCGCCACGATATCTCCAGCCAGCGGCCGACCCGGGCCATCCAGCCGCGGGCCGGGGCGGCGGGACTTCGCGTCATGCCATTGCTTCGCCTCATGCCATTGCTTCGCGTCATGGCCGTGCGATGCGGCTCGGCGTCGATGCGGGCCATCAGCCGGTCGAACCCGCCCGGATCGGGGGCGGGCATGGCGTCGCCGGAGGCGACGATGGCGCCGCTGACCGACCGCAGCAGCGCCAGCTCGTCGCGCAGGTCGGCCGAGGCCGCCAGTGCCGCCTCGACGCGGCGGCGTTCGTCGGCGTCGAGCGTGCCGTTTACGTACCAGGGCAGCAGGAAGGCTTCCTCGGGCAGGCTGTCCACGGGGTCGGCGGCCATCTTGGGGTTCATGCCGATACTCCTTGGATCCCGGCGGCCGAGAGCAGCTCCCGCATCCGCTGGCGGCCATAGAACATGCGCGTCTTCACGGTATTGACCGGACAATCCAGCGTGCTCGCGATCTCCTGCACCGACATGTCCTGGTAATAGGTGAGCTGCAGCACCGCCTTGTGTTCCGGGGACAGCCGGTCGAGCAGGCGCTCCATCATGCGGCCGAGGTCGGCCTGTTCGGCGGTGGCGTCCGGGGTCGCCGCGTCGTCGGCGATGGTGTCGGCGGCGTCCTCGGGCATCTGCTCCTCGCGCCGCCGCCGCAGCAGGCTGATCGCCTTGTTGTGGGCGATGCCGAAAATCCAGGTGCCGGCCGAGGACCGCCCCTCGAAGTTGGCGGCCGACCGCCACACGTCCAGCATCACGTCGTTGAGCAGTTCATTCGCCATCGCCTGGTCCCGCACCATCCGCATGAGGAACGCGAACAACGGCCGCTGGAACCGCTCGTAGAGCGATTTGAACGCGGCCCGGTCGCCGCGCCCAGCCCGAGTGAGGAGGTCGTTCTCGAGTTGCTGGAACTCTTTCCCGGTCCTGCCCTGGCCCTCGGCCATCCTGCAACCTCAGTCGCGGGCGGTGGCGGAAAGGTTCAGCGGCCGGCGCATGTGGCCCGGCTTTCCGTCCGCGGCATTGAACCGCAGGCGGCCGTCCGGCGACCGACCAGGCGGCGGGGCGATCGCCCCGCCGGCGACGGAAGGTCCATCATGAAAAACGCAATCCGCCATCTCGCCATCCTCGTCCTTGCCGCCATCGTGGGCGTCGCCGCCGGGGTTGCCGGCCTGGCCTTCGCCGCGCAGGCGATCACGCTCTAAGATTCTAGAAGTCATAGGTAAGCGACAGCATCACGAGGTTTCGCCGGTACGACAGCTCCGAATAGTTCGAATCCTCGTCGATGTAGCTGTAGCCGAGCGATACGGCGATGCCCTCGGCCACCGGCTTGGTCAGGGTCGCGCTGTAGTGCTGGCGCTCGAAACGGCGCTTGGGCCGGATCGGGTAGTTGTAGAAGTCGCGCCACTGGTATTCGGCGCGCAGCATCAGGCGCAGGTCCCACGGCAGCAGGAAGGCGCCGCCCGCCGACAGGCGATGGCCGCTTTCGTCGAAGAACGACCCCTTGGCGTCGTTGCGCAGATAGGCATAGCCACCGAAGACGTAGTTGCGGCGGTCCTCGAAGTAATAATATTGCGTGAGGCCGATCTGGTGGCCGCCCGGATTGTCGCGCGAGGTGAAGCGCGCCTCGACCCCGTCATCGCGATAATCCTCGGTCGCATAGCGGTAGAAGAGGTACGAGATCGTGTCGTCCAGCGGCTGGAGGACCAGCGACGCGGTCAGCGCGTGCGACTGGTTGTACTCGCGCCCACCCTCCCAGGCCGGCTGGTAGGCATAGCGCAGGCCGGGCCGCGCCGGCATTCCCCAGACGGTCGACTGATAGCTGAGGTCGAGCGCGCCCTCGACCGTGATCTGGTCGAAGTCGCTGAGGTCGCCCTGCAGGTTCTGGCCGAAATAGGCGAAACCCTCGCCGCGCAGGCGCCAGCCGCCGTCCTGGACGATGTCGTAGCCGCCCCACGCGCTCTGGAAGGTGCGGGCACTGGCCTTGGTGCCGGGTGCGGAGCGGGCGGCGAGGGGCACGTTGTCGTCATAGGCGATGCCGGCCTGGGCGGTCAGCGACCAACGCCGCGGCTGCGGCGCGACCGGCACGGTCCGCTCGGTCCGGTAGCGCTGGATCGTCTCGCGGTAGGAGCGGGCGACCGCCGCCGAGCGCGCATCCGGCTCCAGCTCCTCCGCCTTGGCCAGCGCGTCCCGGGCCGCGGGATAGCGGCCCAATGCATAGCGGGCGAGGCCCAGATAGAGCCAGGTGGTGGCATTGCCAGGTTCCAGGGCCGCGGCTGCTTCCAGCGCTGCGGCGGCGTCGCCGTAGCGTTTCAGCCCGTAGTAGGCGAGACCGAGATAGCGGCGCACCAGCACATCGTCCGGGTGCTGTGCCGCGAGCGCGGCCAGGCCCCGGGCTGCCTCGGCGAAGCGGCCCTCGCGATAGGCGACGAGCGCGGGGTCGGCCAGCAGTGCGGATGGTGCGAGGGCGGCTATGGCCGGGGCGGGACCCGCGGCCAGGGCCGCCAGGACGAGGCCGGCGCAGGCTACGTTGCCTGCACGCCCGCGCAAGTCACGCCCGCGACCCCACCATGCCGTTGCCCCCACGCGCCCTTGCCCCCGCGGCATTGTCCTTGAGGAGGCTGGCAGACTGCGGCCAAAACCGCGCTATGGCAATAGGTTGCGCCGGATTGCCGGGTTATCTCAAGGGCTGGGTGGCAGTTTGCGCCGGTTGGTCGAGCCGGCCTCGTTGTTCGCAACTGCAAAATCCTCTAATGTGCCTTTTCGACGACTCTGCGGGTGAGGCGGGTCTGGTTTCCTGCCGTCCCCGCCCCATCCCGGAAACGAGACAGCCCATTGGCCGACGCTCCGTCCAAGCCGTTCGACATCGCCCCCGTCACCATCGAAGACGAAATGCGTCGCTCGTACCTCGATTACGCGATGAGCGTGATCGTGGCGCGTGCGCTGCCCGATGTCCGCGACGGCCTGAAGCCGGTCCACCGCCGCATCCTCTATGCGATGAAGGAATCCGGTTACGACTGGAACCGGCCCTATCGCAAGTCGGCCCGCATCGTGGGCGACGTGATGGGCAAGTATCACCCCCACGGCGACACGGCGATCTACGACGCCATGGTCCGCATGGCGCAGGAATTCTCCATGCGCCTGCCCCTGATCGACGGGCAGGGCAATTTCGGCTCCATGGACGGCGACCGCCCGGCGGCGATGCGCTACACCGAGGTGCGCCTGGCGCGCTCGGCGGAGGCGCTGCTGGAGGACATCGACCGCGATACGGTCGACTTCCAGGCCAACTATGACGACACCAGCCGCGAGCCGACGGTGCTCCCGGCGCGCTACCCGAACCTGCTGGTGAACGGCGCCGGCGGCATCGCCGTCGGCATGGCGACCAATATTCCGCCGCACAACCTGGCCGAGGTGATCGACGCCTGCTGCGCCATCATCTCCGACCCCTCGATCGACGAGATCGGCCTCCTGGAACTGGTGCCTGGGCCGGATTTCCCGACCGGCGGCACCATCGTCGGCCGGCGTGGCATCCGCGAGGCCTATCTCGGCGGTCGCGGCTCGATCACCATCCGCAGCAAGGCCACCATCGAGGAGATCCGCAAGGACCGCGAGGCGATCATCGTCACCGAGATCCCCTACCAGGTCAACAAGTCGCGGATGATGGAGCGGATCGCCGAGACGGTGCACGAGAAGCTGATCGACGGCATCTCCGAGCTGCGCGACGAGAGCGATCGCGACGGCGTCCGGGTGGTGATCGAGCTGAAGCGCGACGCCAATCCCGAAGTGGTGCTGAAGCAGCTCTACCGCTTCACCCCGCTGGAGACGAGCTTCGGCATCAACATGCTGGCGCTGGACGGCGGTCGCCCCCTGCTGATGGGCCTGCGCCGTGTGCTCGACTGCTTCATCGCCTTCCGCGAAGAGGTGGTGTCCAGGCGCACCGCCTACGAGCTGGGCCGGGCGCGCGAGCGGGCGCACATCTTGGTCGGCCTCGCGCTGTCGGTCGCCAACCTGGACGAGGTCATCGCCCTCATCCGCGCCGCCCCCGACCCGGCATCGGCGCGTGCCGCCCTGATGGCGCGGCCCTGGCCGGTGCATGATATCGAGCCGCTGATCCAGCTCATCGACGAGCCGGAGCATCCGATCGTCGATGGCGCCTATCGCCTGTCGGAGGAGCAGGCCAAGGCGATCCTCGAACTTCGCCTGCAGCGCCTGACCGGCCTGGAGCGCGAGAAGATCGCCGACGAACTGCGCGCCATCGTCGCCCAGATCGGCGATTACCTGGAGATCCTGCGCTCCCGGCCACGCCGGCTGGAGATCATCCGCGACGAGCTGCTGGCGGTGCGCGACCAGTTCAACACCCCGCGCCGGACGGTGATCGAGGAGGCCGAGGACGAGACCGACCTCGAGGACCTGATCAAGCCCGAGCCGATGGTGGTGACCGTCAGCCACGAGGGCTACATCAAGCGCACGCCGCTGGTGACCTATCGTGCCCAGCGCCGGGGCGGCAAGGGCCGTTCCGGCATGGCGACCCGGGAAGAGGATTTCGTCAGCCAGGTGTTCGTGGCGGGGACCCATGCGCCGGTCCTGTTCTTCACCTCGCTCGGCAAGGTCTACCTCCTGAAGGTCTGGCGCCTGCCGCCGGGCAACCCGACCTCGCGCGGCAAGCCGATGGTGCAACTCCTGCCGCTCGACCGCGAGGCCGGCGAGCGGGTGACCAGCGTGCTGGCCCTGCCCGAGGACCGCGAGGCCCATGCCGGGCGCTCGCTGATGTTCGCCACCTCGACCGGCAATGTCCGGCGCAACGACCTGGCCGACTTCACCAACGTGAAGTCGAACGGCAAGATCGCCATGCGGCTGGAGGAAGAGGGCGAGCGGCTGATCGGCGTGGTGCTGTGCGACGAGAGCCAGGATGTCCTGCTGGCGACCCGCGGCGGCAAGTGCATCCGCTTCCCGGTGCCGGAGGTCCGCCTGTTCCTGAGCCGGACCTCGACCGGCGTGCGCGGCATCCGGCTCGCCGCCGGCGATGAGGTCATCGACATCTCCATCCTCCGCCATGTCGATGCCGACGCCGCGGCGCGGGCCGCCTATCTGAAGCGCGCCGCCCAGGATCGCCGCACCCCCGGCGAGGGCGAGGCCGCGGGCGACGAGTTGGCCGTGCCCGATACCGACGAGGGCGCCGATGCCGAGGGCGTGGTGCCGGAGCTGGCGCTGAGCGACGAGGAATACGCAGCCCTGGCCGCGTCGGACGATCTCCTGCTGACGGTCACCGAGAACGGCTTCGGCAAGCGGACCTCGGCCTATGAATACAGGGTCACCCGGCGCGGCGGGTCGGGCATCGCCAACATCGCGACCTCGTCGCGCAACGGCCCGGTCGTTTCCGCCTTCCCGGTCGCCGCGGACGCCGAGATCATGCTGGTGACTGACGGCGGCCAGGTGATCCGGATGCCGGTCGGCGACATCCGCCTCGCCGGCCGCGCGACCCAGGGCGTCATCCTGCTGCGGGTGGCCGAGGGCGAGCGCGTGGTCTCCGCCGCCCTCTTGCCGCGAGAAGCCGACGAGGCGGACGCCGAGGACCCCGATGGGGAGGGGCCGGATGGGGACGTATCCGGCACGGGTACGCCCGATGCGGGGGCTCCGCCCGCCGGCGAACCGGCGTGATGGACGGGGGGAAAGCGATGCAAGGCCAGCGCGTCGGGGTCTATCCCGGCACCTTCGATCCGATCACCAAGGGCCATTCCGACATCATCCAGCGGGCGACCAAGCTGGTCGACCGGCTGATCATCGGGGTCGCCAACAATGCCGGGAAGGGGCCGCTCTTCAGCATCGACGAGCGGGTCCAGATCGTCCGCGACGAGGTCGATGCGCTGAACGGCCAGGGCATCCAGATCGAGGTCCGGCCGTTCAACAACCTGCTGATGGATTTCGTCGTGGGATGCGGCGCGTCCATCATCATCCGCGGCCTGCGTGCCGTCTCGGACTTCGAGTACGAGTTCCAGATGGCCGGCATGAATGCCCGCCTCAACGGCCAGATCGAGACGGTCTTCCTGATGGCGGCCGACCGCTATCAGTTCATCGCGTCGCGCTTCGTCAAGGAGATCGGCCTGCTGGGCGGTGATGTGCGGCACTTCGTCAGCCCGCGCGTCGCCGACCGCCTGGAGGCCCGCTTCGCCCGCCAGCGCGTCGCCGACTAGCTTCCCCATCCGGAATCGCGCGACCGCAGCCGCTGGATACCCCCGGCATGGATGGAATAAGAGGGGGCGTCTGCGAGTTCTACTTTTGGCTTAGCCTGCTTTTGGGCGAGCACGTTGTTGGTTTGGAGCCTGGCACTGGCGGCGTCGATCGGCCACCGGTGGCAGCGCGTATTTGATCGGAGAAGGCAGCATGGCGGACGCGATCGATCCCGTTCTCTTCATCGGGACCGCTGGCGCGGATACCTTCCTGGGCGGTGACGCGAACGACACCGCCTTCGGCCTGGGCGGCGACGACCTCCTCTATGGCGGCGCCGGCAATGATTGGATGCTGGGTGGGGACGGTGACGACAGTGTCTTCGGCCAGGACGGCGACAATCCGTACCTGAACGGCAATATCGGCAATGACCTCGTCCAAGGTGGCGAGGGCACCGATTTCCTCTTCGGCGGAAAGGACGACGACACGGTCCTGGGCGCGGGCGGCAATGACCAGCTCCAGGGCGATCTCGGCAATGACAGCCTGCTTGGCGGCGGCGGCTCCGACGCGCTGTATGGCGGCGATGGCGACGACACGGTGCTGGGGGAGGACGGCAACGACTGGGTCGAAGGCGGCGTCGGCCACGACAGCCTGCTGGGCGGCCTCGGCTCGGACCAGCTGTTCGGCGGCGACGGCGACGACACCGTGCTCGGCCAGGGCGGCAACGACCGGCTGGAGGGGGGCGCCGGCCATGACAGCCTGCTGGGCGGCCTCGGGTCCGACGCGCTGTATGGCGGCGACGGCGACGACACGATGCATGGCGGCGACGGCAATGACCGGCTCGAGGGCGAGGCCGGCGATGACAGCCTGCTGGGCGGCCTCGGCTCCGACCAGATCTTCGCCGGCGCCGGCAGGGACACGGTCCTGGGCGACGACGGCGACGACCTGCTGCTCGGCAACACCGAGGAGGACAGCCTGCTGGGCGGCGAGGGCGCGGACACGCTGTTCGGCGGCCGCGGGAACGACACCCTGTCGGGCGACGGCGGCGACGACTGGCTGTCGGGCGACCTCGGCGACGACTACCTCGTCGGCGGGTCCGGCTCCGATACCTTCTTCTTCGGCGACGGCAGCGGCGTCGACACCATCGACGGCTTCGACGCCGCCGAGGATGTCTTCCTGGTCCTGTCCGCCGCGAACGGCTCCGACCTCGCGACGCCGGAAGCGGTGATCGCGGCCGCGTTCCAGGTCGATGAGGGGCTGATGCTCGACCTCGGCGGCGGGAACACGGTGCTCCTGCGCGGCTTCCAGGGCCAGCTGGATACGTGGAACGTCCTCATCGAGGCGCGCCCCGACGCCGGCACCGTCCAGGACATGTTCTTCTAGGATCGGCACCCCTCCGGGCCTTGCCGGCGGCGTCATTCTGGCGATTGACGCTGCCGGCCCGTCCCCCTAGTTTCCGCCCGCCTCCCGCAGGCGCTTGCGCGAGCCCGTAGCTCAGCCGGTAGAGCATCTGACTTTTAATCAGAGGGTCTCGGGTTCGAATCCCGACGGGCTCACCAAATTTCCGCTTCAGGCTTGCGAGCCGGATGTTCCGTCGCGTTTCGGCCACAGGACGTCCGCCGGTATGGCCCGGGTTGACCCGCGAGGCAGCGGCCGGCCCAGCAAGCAATAGACGAAACCCGTCAGCTCCTCCTCACTGGGGGCGAGGTAGAAGTCGCCCTGGTCCTGGAATGCCATAGGGGAAACCCGGGCGAACTCATGGATCATCAGGATCACCACGAGAGACAGGGCGTCTCCTCCTCCCGACGGTGAGATCGTCGAAACATGAAGTCTCTCCGACAGTCGACAGCAGCTTCCATCTGACCTAATTATGGAATCCAGTCCCATCCACGCTGACCAGGCGCACAAGGGGTTCGGGAGATCGAGCGGCTGTGGGATGCCGGGCAGCGATCGCCTCGAAATCTTCGCCACGCTCGCGAGCGCCTGGGAGACGAAGTGCTGGCCGGCGAAGTCGCTTCACCCGTCGATATGAACACGGGCCCCGTTGGGATGTTCGCTGCGCGGTCGGGATGTAGGACGACAGGGCGGACGGAGCAGCGCTTGGCCAGCAGTAGCAATGGTGATGTCGCAGAGGCGCGGCGGCGGGGGATCGAGCGGCTGCGGTCGGAAGGCTATGCCGTGTTTCCGCGCAAGGATGATGCGGCCTATCTGCGACGCTTCGGGTTTTCCATCGCGACGCTGATCGATGTCGGCGTGGCCGACGGGACGCCGGCCCTCTATGCGGCCTTCCCCGGGGTGCCGCTGGTGCTGGTCGACCCGCTGCCGGAGGTGGCGAGGGTGGCGGCCGCGCTGCGTGCCCAGGGCCGGGCCGCACGCCATGTCGCGGCAGCACTGGGTGCCGTGGCCGGGCGGGCATGCTTCGGGGTGGTGCCGGACCGCGCCAGCCGCTCCGGATTCCATGATCGCACGGCCCTGACGGCCGGCCCCACCGTCCGCAAAATCGAGGTCGCGGTCGAGACGCTGGACCGGGTCGCCGCCGGCCTGGCGCCGCCCTTCGGTCTCAAGATCGACACCGAGGGTCATGAGCTGGAGGTGTTGCGCGGGGCCGCGGCGACGCTCGACCGGACCGCCTTCGTGCAGATGGAGGTCTCGGTCAAGCATCGCTTCGTCGGCGGCTATCGTTTCGCGGACGCCATCGCCGCCAGGGCCGGCCATGGCTTCGTTCTCCTCGACATCCTCAACCTGGCGCCGCGCTCGCCGAAGTTCCTGGAATGCCTGTTCGTGCCCGAGGACTCGCCGCTGCTCGATGCCGCCGTCTGACGATGGCAAGGGTAGAGGCGATAAGTTCACGCCGGACCCGCCGATCGCATACAATCCCCCGCTGAACCGCATCCCGCCGAACCGCAAGGGCCCTTTCCATGAAGATCCCGACCCTTCCCTTCACCGTCACCGACTGGGCCGGCGTCGAGCCGACCCGGCACCCGGGCGATGCCGGCTTCGCCCTGTGGCGCACCATGGAGGTCGGCGACATCCGCATCCGGCAGGTGGAATATTCGCCGGGCTACCTGGCCGACCATTGGTGCGACCGTGGGCATATCCTCTATGTCGTCGAGGGCGAGCTGGTGAGCACGCTGCGGGACGGGCGCTCCTTCACGCTCACCCCGGGAATGAGCTACCAGGTGTCCGATCACGGCGACGCCGCGCACCGTTCATCGACCGAGAAGGGGGCGAAGCTGTTCATCGTGGACTAGGGGCGCCTTGCGCGCCGCTTGCGAACCGTGGCAAGAGGCCCGGGTTCCAACCGCGAACGAGGCAGGGAATCGATGGCGAGCGAGGCCGAGTACGGTACCCGCCCGCGCACCGGCACGGTCCGGTCGCTCTACAAGAGTGCCTACCACACCCTGCATTACACGGACTGGGGGCCGCTCGACGCCCGCCGGGTGGTGGTCTGCCTGCATAGCATGTTCCAGTCCAACGCCGAGTTCGACGGGCTGGCGAACGGCCTGGCCAAGGCGGGCTTCCGCGTCGTCTGTCCCGATACCGCCGGGCACGGGCGCAGCGAATGGCGCCGCGATGCCGACGAATACGGCTATCCGCTGTTCGCCAACGACATCATGACCGTGATCGCCCGCACCGGCGCCGAGCAGGTCGATGTCGTCGGCAGCTCGATGGGCGGGTTCATCAGCATGAAGATGGCCCATGAGGGCGCACCCTTCCGCTCGCTGATCCTGAACGACGTCGGCGCCTATTCGCCGAGCAGCGGCCCCAGGCGCGTGCTGGCGAACCTGCCCGAGGCCAAGCTCTATCCCGACGGCGCCGCCATCGAGCACGCGCTGCGCGGCCTCTTGTCGGCCGCCGGCCCGTTGCCGCGGCAGGCCTGGCACTATTTCGTCGCCCGCAGCATCCGGCGCGACGGGGAGGGATTCCGCCTGCGCTACGACCCACGCATCCGGCGGCAGCTGCTCGCCATGTGCGAGCGGGACTTCGCGCTGTGGGACAAGTGGGAGCGGGTGCGCTGCCCGGCCCTGGTCATCCGCGGCGAGCTGTCCGACATGTTGACCGCCGACGTGGCGCAGCGCATGTCCGACCGTCCCCGGACCGATCTTCTGACCGTGCCCGGCTGCGGCCACCGGCCGTGGCTGTGGACGCCCGAGCAGATCGCGCCGGTGATGCGCTGGCTGGAGGGGCTATGAAGCCGGGCACGCCATGAAGCAGCACGTGCGCACCCCCGCCCACCGCCTGGTGGTGGCGCTGGCGCTGTGGCTGGCGGCAGTGCCGGCGTGGCAGCCGGTCGTGTCGGCCGTCGCGCTGGGCGGGCTGGCCAGCCTGGCGGCGACCGAGGCGGAGGCGCGCAGCCGGTCGTCCGGCGGCTATTCGCGCCCGTCATCGAGCCGCACGCCCTCGTTCCGGACCCCCTCATTCCAGCCGGGCGGGTCGGGCGGCTTCAGCGCGCCGCGCCGGCCATCGACCTCGGGCGGCTATGCGCGGCCGTCCGCGCCGGTCTATGCGCCGCGACAGGCGCCGGCCCAGTCGGGGGCCGACCGCGCCATGCAGCGCCGCGGCTCCCAGGATGCGCTCGACCTCTTCCGCGGCTCCGGTTCGGCGGGGTCGGGATCGGCGGGCTCCGGTTCGTCCGGGCGGGGGCCGATCAC
The DNA here is from genome assembly GCA_964594715.1 of uncultured Rhizobiaceae bacterium. Classification (GTDB taxonomy): domain Bacteria; phylum Pseudomonadota; class Alphaproteobacteria; order ATCC43930; family Allostellaceae; genus Allostella. Next base: position 15,860 of record CAZQOA010000077.1, read on the forward strand.
CCTGCCGCAAGGACCGCTGCTGGGCGGCCGCACGCCCTCGACCAGCCGCCCCGCCTATGGCCTGCCGCGCGGGTCGGGGCAGGCGGGCGGCCAGCCATGGTCGCCACCGCCCTATGCGCAAGGCGGCGGCGGGCGCTTCGGCGCCTGGGATGGGCTGCTGCTGTGGTACCTCCTGGATACGCTGAACCGGCCCGGGCACGCCCGTGCCTTCCATGACAATCGCGACGATCCGGGCGTGCGGTCGTGGCGGGCCGAGGCGGAGAAGCGGGCGGCCGACGATCCGGCGCTGCGCAGCAAGCTGGAAGACCTCGACCGCCAGACGGCGGCCCTGCAAGGCGAGCCGGCGCAGCCCGGGCGGCTGCCGCCGGATGTCGCCCAGGCGAGCGAGACGGATGGCTCCGGATTCGGCGGGCTGCTGGTTACGATACTTCTGATCGGGGGGTTCGCGTTCATCACCTGGCGCTTCTTCCGGCGCCGCCAGGCCGCCGGGGCGTCGAAAGGGGGAACCATGGGACCGATCGATACCGCCCGCGGCATCATCCGCCAGAAGCTGGGGGGCGAGGTCTACAAGCCTTCCCTGTTCCGCGTGGGGATGACCTTCCCACTCGACCCGACGCCGTTCCTGATGGCGGACGGGGTGACCAAGGTGACGCCGCCGCGCAGCGAGGGCGGCAACAATCTGGTGTCGGTGGCGGCGGTCGGGCAGATCGATGCCGGCGAGGTCGCCATGCACCGGCTCTACATCGCCGGCACCGATGGCTGGTTCCAGCTCTGGCTCGACGAGGATGGCCGGCCGGAGGAATGCCGCTGGTTCCAGCCGGTCGACGAGGTCCACCCGGTCGACAGCGAGGAATGGGCCTTCTGGCTCGACGGCGAGGAAGGGATGATCGGCTGGCCGGAGTTCCAGAGCAAGGACGGCCAGATCTACCAGCGCCACTGGCTGCCGGGCGACCGTCGGGTGCCCCCCCGCGAGTGGACGGAAACCATCGAGGACGCCCGCGGCACCCGGCGGCGCAAGGTCAGCGCCATGCTCTATGCCCGCTCGACGGGGGCCCCGGCCCCGGCCCCGTCCGCCGAATACCTCCTCGTCTCCGCACTCGAAGGGGACGGCGAGGCCTATGTGGAGGTCGCCGCCGGCATCGACGTCAGCCCGGCGTCGCTCACCCTCGCATAGGTGAAGAAACCTCCCATGAATGGGATAGCCTGCTGAAAAGGGATACCGTCCGATGGACGACGCGCTGAGCCGCATCTTCGACACTCTCGGCGCCGGCATTCCGGTGCTGCTGCTGCATTTCGTGACGACGCTGGTCCTGCTCGGGGCGGGCGTGCTCGTGTACATGGCCGTCACGCCGTTCCGGGAGCGCGAGCTGATCCGTGAAGGCAACATGGCGGCCGGCATCATGACGCTCGGCATCTTCCTGGGCGTGTCGATCCCGCTGGCGGCGACGCTCGCCACCTCGGCGGTGTGGCTCGACGTGGTCCTGTGGGGGGCGGTGGCCGTCATCCTGCAGATCGCGACCTTCCTCGTCGCCACCCTGGTGCTGCCGGGATTGCGCCACCTGATCGAGGCCGGCAATACCGCGGCCGCGCTCGCCATGGTCGGCGTCCAGCTTGCGGTCGCCGTCCTCAATGCCGGCGCCATGGCGGGTTGATGCAGCCGAAACCTACAATGCCAGCACCTACAATGGTCGGGAATGGCACCCCATATCCACCCGCGGCCTTCTCAGGGGCGGCCTCATTCAGGGAGTGACACGAGTATGCTGATCTTCATCCGCAACCTGCTGGGCGTGAAGGCCGACCAGGCCGTTCAGGCCGGGGTCGAGGCGCTGGTCCGCTGGGACCCCAAGGCCGCCACCGAGGCGGAGCTGCGCACCATGGAAGGCCATCTGGACCAGCTCGGCATGGAGGTCGCCCGCGCCCGCCAGGCCTATGACCGAGAGAAGAAGGAAGCGGTCGCGATCCAGGACCTCTCGCGCCAGCGCATGGCGGCGGCCGAGCACCTGGAGAAGCAGAGCGCCACGGAGACCGACCCCGCCCGCAAGGCCGGTCTGGAGAAGAGCCTGGGCACGCTCGTCGGCATGCTCGAGGAGATGGCGCCCGAAGTCGACCGCGAGGCCAAGGACGCCCAGGACGCCCAGTCCTTCCTGGAGATGCTGGAGTCCTCCTACACCGAGGCGGGCGGCAAGCTGAAGCAGGCGCGCAGCGAGCTGGAGCGGGCGCAGCGCGACATGTCGCGTGCCCAGCAGCAGCGCAGCGTGGCCGAGCGCCAGTCGGAGGCGGCGCGCCGTGCGGCCGGCCTCGCCAGCAGCACCAGCGGCCTGTCGGTGGCGCTGAAGGCGATGAAGGATTCGGCCGAACGCGACCTGGCGTCGGCGGAATCGGCCGCCGCCAAGACCCGGCTGCTGACCCCGACCAGGCCTGAGACCGACGACGGCAACATCGCCGCCGCCATGGCCGCCGCATCGGGCAAGGCGACGCCCAACCAGAGCCTGACCGAGCGCCTGGCGGCGCTGAAGAACCGCCACTGAGGGGACGGGGCCGGCCCCGCCGGCCCCGCTTCTCCGGGTGGAACTATCCGGGCGATCTACCGATGCCGGGCCCTACCGCCCGATGCCGGGGATGTGGGTGACCGCGCTGCGGTAGCCGCGCGACTGCACCACCAGCGGCAGCAGCCGCTCGATCGCGTGCAGCATGGTGCCGTCATGGGGCAGCGGCTCGGGCGGGTAGTCCTCCCATTGCAGGCCGAGGTCGAAGAGCGGCGCCAGCGCGTCGGTCCGGGCCCAGAACATGGCCCCGGCGGGGAAATCGATGTGGTCGGGCAGGCGTCCCAGGCCCAGCCTCGGGGCGAGGCGGTCGGCGATCGTGCGGTTGCTCTCCGCACCGAAGGGGATATCGGGTGGCGGGGACGCGGCCGGCTCGTCGGGGTCGTGCCAGTTCCAGCCGAAGACGTGCGGGTCGGCGGGGTAGACCAGGCCCAGCGTCGGGTCCTCGGCCATGCGCTCCAGGATCGTCGGCACCATCGGCGCGAAGCCGCCCAGCACATGCTCCAGGAGGAAGGTGCGCCAGCCGTCGCCCTGGTCGGCGGACAGATGCGGGCTCTTCTTCGAATGCACATGCCCGATGACGGCATAGCGCCGGCACAGGCCCGGCGCGAATCCCGTCAGCAGCGGCCCGAGGTTGCGGCCACGATTGACCATGACGCCGATGCCGACATCCGCATGGCCGAAGCCGGCCGCGATCGCCTCGATCTCGCGTGCCTTGGACGGGCTGTCGGTGCTGACCAGCAGGTCGATCGGAAAGTTCGTCGGGGACGGGAGCCGTCGCAGCATGTCCGCGATCCCATCGACATGGAAGACGTGCATGTGCAGGGCCACGGCACCGACCGCCACCGGGAATGGCCGCGGCGCTTGCAGGGTCGGGGCAATGACTTCCTGCTTCCAGGGACCGGCCGGTTCGCCGCGGCGGACGAACTCGGCCGTGGGGTTGCCGCCGGCCACGGCCTCGGCATGGGCGGCCTGGTAGATGCCGGGATGGAAGCCGGGGATCGCCCTCCGTTCGCCGGCCGCCGCGCCGTCCCGGTGGATGAAGGCATGCACGACCTCCGGCCTGGGGTTCGGCCGGACCGATGGCGGCAGGTGGAAGCCCGCATCGAAGGCCTCGTGCCCGATCAGGGTTTCGGCATCGTCCCGCCGCCGGCGGGCCACGTCCAGTGCCGCGCGCCCCGTCTCGTCGACCGCCTCGGCATAGCGGGCCATGGAGAAGGCTGCCTGGACCACGCCACGCTGGGTGGCGCCGAGCGGGTGCCGGCGGCCACCGGCATCTGCGATCTCGCGGAGGAGGGTGGCTGCCGCGGCCGCGTCGGGGACGAGGCCGCCCGCTTCCTCGCCCAGCCAGTCCGCCCCGGCCGACCCGACCATGCGGATGGTCGGGATGCCGCGGGCCATGCCATCCAGCATCGGCAGCGGGACTCCGTCCGGGGCGGTGACGATGACGCAGTGCGCCAGTTGCAGGGCCGCTTCCAGCGAGGCGGTCTCGCGGACCAGCCGCACGCTGCCCTTCAGCGAGGGTGCCGCCGCGGCCGCCGTCGCGTCGGCAAAATGCCGGTCTGCGGAGTGCTGGCCGGCGGCGCGGCCGGTGCCGATCCAGACGAAGCGCGCCGACGGCTCCGGCTCGTCGGCGACGAAGGCGGCGGCACAGGCGATGAAGCGCTCGACCGCCGCAGAGCCGTCGATCGGGCCATAGCCGATCGCGATGAAGGCGGTTCCGTCCGCAATTGATGGCAGTGCCGCCTTCCGCAGGCGGGCGAGCTCGTCACGCATCTCTTCGCGCGATCGTGCCATCGAGATGTCGGAGGGTCCGAACGGCTGCCATCGCGAGAGCACCGAGCCCGTGGTGGCGGCGCCGCGGTGACTGGCCAGGGTGGCGATGAAGTCCGGCCCCGGTTCCACGTCCTCCGGCCGATGGGCCAGCACCACGGTGCCGACGAAGCGTCGGGCGACCTCGGCCCGGACCATCCACGGCAAGGGTCCGTTGGCGACGACATAGGCGATCGGCAGGCGGTCGATGACGGCACGGACGAGGGCGGTCAGCCTGGCAGCCTCGGCCATGCGCTCCCGGTCGGGGACGATGACGTTGCCGAAGGCGGTCTGGAGGGTCGGCAGCAGGCCGCCGCCGGCCAGGGCCAGCAGCACCATGTTGCAGCGCTGGCGGAGATGGAACCCGAGGTTGAGCGCCAGGATGGCCGACCCGCTGCGCTCGGCATGGGGCGTGATCAGCAGCACCGTGTCCCGCTTCGGGTCGAGCTTGCGGGCGATCTCCGCCAGCATCGCCTCGGTCGCCGTGGGCTCCGGCGCCGCGGGTGGGACGAAGCGGCGCGACCGGGCGGCATGCAGTTCGACATGCCGGGCGATCTTCGCCACGCCAGGGCCGGCATGCTCGATCAGCGAGTCCCACACCGTCGGCGTTTCCACCAGGACGCCCAGGGCCGGGTTGCGCGCCGCACCCATCCGGACCCGCTCGAAGAAGCGCCCGAGGCAGCGTTCGCCCTCGACCTCCGCCGCACCGGCCAGGGCGGAGAAGGAGTTGCCGCCATGGAGTCGGTAGAAGTACAGCGCATCGTCGACCAGCCGCGGCTCGGTGGCGAGGATGGCCGCCAGCACGAAATCCCAGTCATGGCAGAGGGCCAGGTCGCGGAAGCCGCCGGTGGCGGCATGGAGGGCCCGCGTGAAGACGAGGTTGCCGGTGGTGACGGCGCGGTTCTGTCCCAGAAAGGCGCTGCCGACGGTGGGGAAGCGGGTGCAGCTTCGCGGCAGGCCGGACAGACGCTCGCCGTCGGTCGAATGATCGTATGCGCCCTTGGTATCGATGCAGCGGACACCAGTGAAGGCGAGCTGATGACGATCGTCCAAGGCCGCCACGCAGCGTTGCAGCCGCGCGGGCGCATAGAGGTCGTCGGAATTGAGGATGGCCAGCACGTCCCCGGTCGCCATCGCCAGGCCGCGCTCGATGGTCGCGGCAGCGCCCAGATTCTTCTGGTTCCGCTCGGTCATCAGCCGGCTGAAGCGCGACCGGAAGGCGGGGTCGCGGCCGAGCGATTCCATGATCTCCGGTGATCCGTCGGACGAGCAATCGTCGATCGCGATCAGCTCCAGATCGTCCCAGGCCTGGGCGTGGACCGACCGCAGGGCGGCCTCCACGAAGGCGGCATGATCGTAGACGGGGACGACGACCGACACCCGCATCGCCGTCCTCAGACGATCTGGAGGGCGATGGTGGCGGGCAGGTAGGCCGTCCCGGCCGCCAAGGCGAGGCCGACCCGCAGCGTGTAGGCCCCGGGTAGCATACCGGTGGCGTCGAGATGGATGGAAAAGCCGCAGCGCGATGCCTGCTCGAGAGGAATCAACGGATAGCGCTCGGCCACGTCGGTTCTTTCCAGCCCGTAGTCGGCGACGGCATAAACCGCGTCGCCGCCGCCTTCGTCGATCGGCGTCAGGGACAGGACGCAGCGCGGCGCGGCATCGGGTGCGGCGCCCGGTTCGACCAGCCAGCCGGTGACGGCGAGCGGCCGGCCGCGTGGAAGCTGCAGCGACGATGACTTCGGATGGTCGATCGCGCCTTGGAGCTCGGCCCGGCGCAGCCGGACGGCGGCACCCATTCCCGCGGCCGCGATCGGGCGGCGCAGGTCGGCGGCAGCAAAGCGGGAAAGCCAGTCGGCATGGATGCGCGAAAGATGTCCGGCCGATGCCTCTGCCGAACGCAGGCGGTTCACCAGCCCGCGGATGATGTCCGCCGCCACGCGCAACGGTCCATCTCCATGGTCCGCGCGCTCGTCGATTTCCTCGGCCCGGCGCAAGGCCCAGTCGAGGTCGATGCCCTGGTCCGGCGTGCCGACCGCACGCGCGCAGGCGCGCAGCCATTGCCGGCCGTTCCATTGGTCCGGCTCCAGGTGATTCCCCTCGGCCCATTCGTTCCAGGCATTGATGAAGACGAGCCGCCGGCCCGGCGGATCCACCCGCCGGGTTCGCGCGACCAGCGCCGACAGCCACGTCTCGAACAGCTTCGGGTTGGCATTGACCTGAAGATGCGCGTCCAGTCCACGTCGCGCCGTGTTGTCCCAGTTCACCATCGCCGTGCGGATCACCGGAAACGGCCGTTCGGGCTCGCACAGGTAGCGCGTCACCAGTGCGTCGTAGTCATAGGCGCGGCCCCGGAAAGGAACCGTCCAGCGAACCTGGTCGGTGACGTCCTTGGGGGGCAGGGTCAGCGGCGGGAACTCGATGGCGAAGTCGACATCGTCGAGGTGCGGTGTGGCATAGCCGAAGGTCAGGCAGGCGGCGACGCAAAGCTCCAGCCCGTGCCGTGCCGCCGCCCGACGCATGTCGGCTACCGCCTGCCGCGGATCGGCGATCTGCTCCAGGCGGTAGATGACGATGAGCGGCCGCCCGTCGACGCGCAGGTAGCGCGGGTCGTTCAGGTAGGGCAGCAGGTCCAGGACCAGCCGCTCGAAGCTGTCCGGCGAATAGGTCTGGCGGACGATGATGTCCTGCTCGGCGCCGTCCCAGCGGCGGGTCCAGCTCTCATTGGCCCAGCACAGGCAGAAGGGCATGTCCGGCCTGCCCGATGCGAACATCGCCTCCAGCGGCTTCTCCAGCAGCCGGCGCCCGTCGAACCAGTAGTAGTAGTAGCAGAAGGCATGGATGCCGTGCTCGCGCGCCAGCGCCGCCTGCTGCTCCATCACCTCGGGCAGGCGCAGGTCGTAGAAGCCGGTCTCGGTCGGAAGCTGCGGCTGCTGGTGCCCCTCGAAGAGCGGTTTCGCGCGGGTGACGTTGGCCCATTCGGTGAAGCCTTTGCCCCAGGCCGCATCGTTCTCCGGGATCGGATGGTACTGCGGCAGATAGAAGGCGACGAGGCGCACATCCGCCTCGCCTGCCGCTGCGGTCGGGGGCGGCGTGGGGGCGAGGGTCATGGTCTAGCGGATTTCCAGCGCATAGGCGGTGCCGGCATAGGCGATGCCGGCGGCGTCAGCCACGCCCAGGAAGAGATGATAGCGGCCGACCGCGATCGGCCGGGGATCGAGGCGTACCCGGAAGCCGGACGGCACGGAGAATTCGGCGGGGACCTCTGGGAATGCCTCCCCGACATCCGGTCTCGCCAGGCGGTCCGGCAGCCGGACGAGCAGGTGCCCCGACCGGCGCACATCCTCCGACCGGAAATGGAGGACGCGGGTGCCGGAAGGGGCGGGGTCGATCTCGAACAGCCAGCCCGCGATCTCGACCGGGTGCCGACGGTCGATGATGATGCTGCCTTGCGCGCCGTCCGGCTGGTCGAGATGGCCGCTGACGCGGCCGGGACGTTGCAGGGTCGGGGTCGGGAACAGCCGTTCCGGGACCGCGCGGACGACCGTTTCCGATGCCTGGATGCCCATGAGTTCGGGCAGGCGCAGCAGGGCGGCGGCGGGGCCGTCGATGGTCGACCAGCGCCGCGGCGACGGCACGGGGATGTCGCTGCGCACCAGGTCGGCCCAGGCGGGATTCCCGGTGATCCGGGCGATGTCTTCGCGATAGGCCCGGTCCAGTTCCACCTCCACGGCGGGCGTCATGAACCGGTCCGCCGCCGCCGGCCCGGCAAGCGCCCCCTTGGCCATCTCGCCGACCCATTGCCGAACCGTGTCCGCGGCGACGCCCTGGCCGCGCATCATCCGGCCGAGCTCGACCAGGGCAGCCGGCCTTCCGGGATTGGCCCGCAGTCGCTCCTCGGATGCTGCCACCTCGATTTCCGGGGCGATCAGCCGCATCAGGGCGGCGACGACATCCGTGCCCACCTGCGGGTCGTCGTAGGAGACGATGATCATCCGGCCCGTGGCCGCGATCGCGTGCCAGTCGGCGACCATCGCTGCGTAGTCGCGGCGCACCGGGTCGATGTCCAGGAACTGCGCGAAATCCAAGGCCGAGCCGGACAGGACGAAGGTGCGATAGGCCCCTTCGACGATGTCGCTGGACCGGCGCAGGACGATCACCGGGATCAGATCATAGCCAGCCAGGTGGTGGGCCACAGCCTCGATCTCGGGCCGCTGGAGCAGCGCGAAATCCTCCGTCGACAGGATGACGCGACTGCAGTCGC
>CAZQOA010000078.1:0-2361 GCA_964594715.1 uncultured Rhizobiaceae bacterium
CCATGTAGCCGAGCTCGGCCGCGGCGACGCCGGTGCCGCGGTCATTGTGCGGATGCAGCGACAGGATGATGCTGTCGCGGTGGCGGAAGTTGCGGTGGCACCACTCGATCTGGTCGGCATAGATGTTGGCGGTCGACATCTCGACCGTGGCCGGCAGGTTGATGATCATCTTGTGGTCGGGCGTCGGCTGCAGCACGTCGGCGACGGCACCGCAGATGTCGCGGGCGAACTCCAGCTCGGTGCCGGTGAAGCTCTCGGGCGAATACTGGAAGATCCACTCGGTGCCGGGATCGGCGTCGGCCAGCGCCTTGATCTGGCGCGCCCCCTTGACCGCGATGTCGATGATCCCGGCCTGGTCGAGGCCGAAGACCACGCGGCGCTGCAAGGTCGAGGTAGAGTTGTAGAGATGGACGATCGCCCGCTTGGCGCCCTTCAGCGATTCGAAGGTCCGCTCGATCAGCTCGGCCCGGGCCTGCGTCAGCACCTGGATGGTGACGTCGTCGGGGATCATGCCTTCTTCGATGAGCTGGCGCACGAAGCTGAAGTCGGTGTCCGATGCGGCCGGGAAGCCGACTTCGATCTCCTTGAAGCCGATCTCGACCAGGAGCTTGAACATGCGGGCCTTGCGATCGCCGTCCATGGGCTCGATCAGCGCCTGGTTGCCGTCGCGCAGGTCGACGGAGCACCAGGTCGGCGGCTTGGTCAGCACCACCGACGGCCAGCGGCGGTCGGGCAGGTCGACGGGCTTGAAGGGGGCGTATTTCTGGGCGGGGTCGATGGGTGAGCGGCTCATGATCGGTACTCCGGCGGGCGGCGGTCTCGGCCGCCCTGGTCTGATGGAAATGGAGTAGGGGGACGGGACCGACAGGTGAAGCGCGGTCCGCGGCGTCCCGGCCGACGGGCGAAGGCGCGCCCCCGAGGGCGCGCCCGATCAGGCCCGCAGGCCGCCGATAAGTCGCAGCGCGCGCCCCGCAACGCGCAGCGTCGAGCCGTTCTTTCCGATTGGAATGGTGGTTGTATTCATGGAACCCGACCCCGCTTCAATGCTGCTTCGTCCGTTGGCCGAATATGATCGGCCGACCCCGCCCCGATCAGAGGGACGGGCCGGTAAGTCGAAGCGACAGGGTCTTCCACAGAGGGGCCATGACTGGACAATATGCGGCGCCGCCGGCCCGGGTCAACCCGGAAGGCCCAGGCCATTGGGTCGCGGCTGGAGCAGCGGATGCGGCCGGCAGCCGGGACCGGACGGTCCGGGGGATGCCAGCAGCATGCCTTGCGCATAGTCGCAGCCCAGCGCGCGCAGGGCGGCGCAGGCGGCCTCCGTCTCGATGCCCTCGGCCACCACCGGCAGGTTCATGCCGTGGGCGAGGTCGATCATCACCCGGACGATGTCGAGCGCGCGAGGCGAGCCCGTCATCGCGCTGACGAAGGAGTGGTCGATCTTCAGCCCGTCGATCGGCAGGCGCTGGAGGTAGCTGAAATTCGAGTAGCCGGTGCCGAAATCATCGATGAAGACGGCAAATCCCAGCTCCTTGAAGCGCTTGAGCGTGGCGACCGCGTCGTCGCCTGGCGCCAGCAGGCAGCTCTCCGTCAGCTCCAGCAGGACCTGCCGCGGGTCGACGCCGGCTATGTGGAGGATGCGCGCGAGGCGGTCGACCAGGGCCGGGTCGGCGAACTGGCCGGCCGACAGGTTGATCGATACGAAGGCCGGTGCATGCCCCTTCGTAGCGCGGCAGCGGTTCCATCCGGTCAGTGCCTCGGCGGACATGCGGCAGATATGCTCGCCCAGGAGGCCGATCAGCCCGGCGGTCTCGGCGATCGGCACGAAGGTGGTGGGCGGTACTTCGCCCAGGGTCGGATGCTGCCAGCGCGCCAGCGCCTCGCAGCCGACCACCTGGCCCGTCCGCATGTCGAAGATCGGCTGGTAGGCCGCATAGAGTTCGCCCGACCCGCTGTGCAGCGCCCGATGCAGTGCCGTCTCGATCTCCAGCCGGTCCTGGTGGCGGGCGCGCAGGGTGGCGTCGAAATGGCGGATCGACGGGCCCTGGTCGGCGCGGCACGCCATCTCCGCATCGGCCAGCGCCTGCTCGGCGGCGAGTGTTTCCGTCGAGATGCCGATGGCGGCCGTCAGGTGATAGGGCCGCCGGCCGTCGAAGAAGGGCTCGTCGAAGGCCCGCTGCAGGCGCTGCGCGCAGTTGGACGCGCTGTCCCCGCCGCTGCTGCCGACCGCGAACGCGACGTCGCCGATACGCCCCAGGACCTCGCCCTCCACGATCGCGGCCTGGAGGCGCGCCGCCACTTCGACCAGAAGCAGGTCGGCCGGCCGCCGCCCGATGCTGGTCGCCAGCATGTCGAAGCCGA
>CAZQOA010000078.1:2461-23842 GCA_964594715.1 uncultured Rhizobiaceae bacterium
CTGGAGGCGGTGCAGCAGGCCGGCGCGGTTGGCAAGGCCGGTCAAGGGGTCGGCGTGGTCCGGACGCGGCACCCCGGCGGTGTCGACCGCTGCGCGCCGCAGGATGCAGGCGACGTCGTCGCCGCCGGTCTCGTTCGCACCGCCTAGCCGCAGCTCGAGGGCAATCGGGGACCCGTCGGCCCGGTAGCCGGTGGTCGCGGTTTCCGCGGCACCGGCGCCTTTCCGGCAACGTGCGACGGCCGCCACGCCGCGCCCATCCAGCAGCCGATCGATCGGCTGCCCGACGACCGCATCCGGGCCGTATCCAAGAAGCGCCTCGATGGGCTTGCCGGCGGCGCGGACGTGTCCCGTCCCGTCGATGATCAGGATGGCGTCGGGCGAGGCATCGAGGACGCTGCGCAGCCACGCCCGGTAAGGGGGCGCGCCGTCGGCGTCCTCGGCGGTCGTTCCGTCCGTCATCGTTCCTTCCAGGCCGGCAGGGCGGCGAAGCGCCCCGGCACCCGGCGAACGTAACTGTAATTGCCGGCGGCCGGCCTGCCCACGAAATTCAGTGGGGGGAATTCAGCGGGGCGGCGGTCTCGCCATCGGCGCCCGCAGGGCGTCGATTACCTCGGCACGGGCCGAGAAGATGAAATTGTTGACGTAGACCCGCCCCTTGAGCCGATGGGTGCCGGCCGGGTTGAGGGCGCCACGGTCCTGGTGGACATGGGCGTCGAAGGCCTCGATCGGCTCCAGGCGGCCGCCCAGCAGGAAGAAGCCGCGATAGCCGAACGGCCCCAGGATGGCGCGGATATGGTCGAGCGAGCCCGGATGGTGGCGCTCTTCGACCTCGACCAGGATATTCGGCCGGTCGCGCTCGATCAGCCCGCGGGCGCCTTCGATGACGCTGGCCTCGTGCCCTTCGACATCGACCTTGATGAAGCCGGTGCGCGGCAAGCCCAACCCGTCGATGCGGCGGCGAGCGACCGTGACGCGCTCGCCCCGACCGCCCCCGGATGCGGTCGAGTGGCCTTCGACCGATCCGAGGGCCGACGCGCCGTGCGGGATGAAGAGCTCGATCTCACCGTCGGAATCGCTCACGGCCGCTTCCAGGATGGTGACCCGTCCGGCACCGATCGCGGCATCGAGGCGTCGCCGCAGCACGCGGGCCAGGTGCGGATTGGGTTCGGCCGCTATCAGGCGGCCGGCGTGGCGGGCCATCGGGGCGGCGTAGGTGCCGTGGTTCGCCCCGATATCGAGGGCCAGCTCGTCCGGATGGCAGAGGATCGGCACGAAGCGAAGCTCCGGCTCGCCGCGGTTGGGGAAAAATCGCCCCTTGGCGTCCAGGGCAAGCGCGAACAGGGCCGGCAGCCGCGCTTCCAGGGTGGCCCGCAGTTTCGCCTTCATGGACATGGGGTGATGCCGGGCACGCCCGCTCCTCTCGACTGTCGGCTCGCGGGGATATAGACCATCCCCGGCCGGCATTGGCCAGGGCGGGCGCGAGCTAGAACGCTGCCGGCATCAGTCGGCGCACCATCCAACTCGTTCCGATGGCGCCCTGGATGATCGCGACCGTTCCCACCAGGGCAGCGCCGATCATGCCGAAGGCGGGAATCAGGATCGCCGACAGGGCACAGCAGCCGAGGAACTGGAGGAGGTTCAATCGCTGAAGCTGGCGGCCGTGTCCGGTCATTGCCAGCATTACGTCCTGGCTCGGCAGCAGGCAGTTCACCAGCTGGCCGGCGGCCAAGATGACGAGTGCGGGGGCCGCGGTGTCGAAGCCGGGGCCGACCAGGCGCAGCAGCATCGCCGGTGCCACCGTCATGGCCAGGATGATCGGGATGCCCGCCAGCGCGGTCACCAGGCGCACGCGGCGATTGGCGGTGCGCAGGGCCGCCATCTGGCCCCGCCGATGCAGCTCGGCGAAATGCGGCGCCGCTACCGTGCCGATGGAGATGATGACGACCCAGATCAGGATCGAGATGCGGTGCGCGACGCTGAAGGCGCCGACGGCGGCCGGATCGGCGAACATTCCCAGCACCAGCACCGGCACGGCGCTGATCGAGACCTGGATGACCTCCACCATGCCGAGCGGCAGGGCGGTGTGCCAAAGGCTCGGCAGCGCCTCCTGCCCGGGCCCGTCGCTGGCATCGGGGGCGTCGCGGAAGCTGTCCCGGCGCTGGACGATGAGGGCCAGCCCGAGCAGGGTCGAGAGCGCCAGCGCCCCGGCCATGGCGTAGAGCAGGTGATCGAGGCGATCGACCCCGGCCAGGAGCGCCAGCAGCGTCAGGGCCGGCCACGAGGCGTTCTGCACCAGTTGCGCCGCCACGCCCCGCTTCAGGCCGGCCAGCGCGTGGCCGACGGTCGCGACCCAGGTCTGCGGCACCAGGAGCAGGGCGGAGAGCGCGAGCGGGCGGGCGAGCTCCGGCTCATGGAACAGATGCCGGGCGACGGGGTCGGCGATGGCCAGGGTGACGAGGGCGGCAACGGCCCCACCGGCGAAGGTCCAGGCCAGCCCGGTGAACAGGGCCGCCCGCGCCGCCCGGCCGCGGCCGACTGCGATCTCGGCTGCGATGTGCCGGGTGATGGCCCGCTCCAGGCCGAGGCGCGCGGCGGTGGAGGCGAGGCCGATCCAGGTGATGCAGAGGAAGAAGAGCCCGGCATCATGGGTGCCGAGTGCGGCTGCGGCCAGCATGTAGAGGCCGAGCTTGCCGACGACTTCGACCCCGCGCACGGCCAACCCGCCGGCATAGTGCCCGAACTGGCCCACGATGTGACGAATGCGAGAGGCTGCCATCGTGGGTTGTATCTGCCGATCCTGACGGGAGCCTTGGCCGCGCCCATGCTGCCGATCCCGGGCGGCGCGGTTGCGGGCCGAAACTACGCGGGCTATCGTGCGGAAAGCAAATGCGAAAAGCTCGTTTCCCCGCTTCGCCGTTGGGCGCCTCCACGACCGCTACTCCTCGTCCGGGAGCATGGGCGCCGGCACGGTCCAGCCACCGATCGCAGCCGCGGCAAGCACAACCTGCACTTTTACGCGTGAAATCCCGACAGTATGTGCAATATGCGATGGTTCAACGGATAGCGCCGGCTGCCCCAGGCGCATACAGGATCGAGCGGTGATGCGATGATCCGGTGGACGCATGGTCTCATCAATCGCCTGGCCAGGGTCGGCGACGGCGTCATGCTGGCGCTGGCGACGCTGCTGGCGGCCGCCTGCCTCGGGCACCCGACCTTCCTCCAGACCGTGCTGCTGGGGGCGCTCGGGATCGCGCTCTTCATCCAGTGCATGACCGCCAGCGGGTGCTACCGGGTGGAGCGGTATCGGCTGGGCCTGGCGCAGGTCGGCGACCTCGCGATCGGCTTCGTGCCCGCCGCCGCCGCCGTGGCGATCGCCCATCATGCGTTCCTGAGCGATCCCATCGGCGGCATCGGCTGGGTCGCAAGCTGGGCCCTGCTGGCGGCGGCCGCGCTGCTCGTCGGCCGCTTCGGCCTCGTCCGCTGGGGCCTGCGGTGGGTGGACCGCCATGGCGTGCTGCGCCGCAACGTGGCCATCGTCGGGTTGGCCGACCGCGTCCAGGGCACGCTGGCCCAGCTTGACCGATCCCCGGGAAACCTCTTCGACGTGGTCGGCATATTCGCCGACGAGGGCGAGGCCGAGCTGCCGGCCGAGATTGCGGGCGTACCCGTCCGCGGCCACGTCGACGACCTGTTCGGCTTCGTGCATCACACCCCGGTCGATGTCGTCATCGTCGCCCTGCCGTGGGAATCGACGGTGCGCATCAATGCGATGATCGAACGCCTCCACCGCATCGCCTCGGACGTCATCGTCCCGCTCGACAAGGACAGCTTCAACCCGCGCTTCGCCGAGTTCGCGATGGTGGCCGGGGTGCCGTCGCTGCGAGTGCTGTACCAGCCGCTCAAGGGCTCGCTCGGCGTGCTCAAGCGGGCGGAGGACATCGTCGTCGCAGCGGCGGCCCTGGCCCTGACCGCGCCCCTGCTGCTGATCGCGGCGGCGGCGATCCGGCTCGATTCGCCGGGGCCCGTCGTGTTCCGCCAGCAGCGGGTCGGCTTCAACAATAAGCCTTTCACCATCTACAAGCTGCGCACCTTCTCCTTTGACCCGACCGACGACGGGTCGCTCGGCACCCGGCGCCACGACCCGCGGGTGACGCGCGTCGGCGCCATCCTGCGGCGGCTGTCGATCGACGAGCTGCCGCAGCTCGTCAACGTGCTGCGCGGCGAGATGTCGGTGGTCGGCCCGCGCCCCCACGTCCCGAACATGCAGGTGAGCGGGCGGCAATATTACGATCTCGTGCGGGAATATGCGGCCCGCTACCGGGTCAAGCCCGGCATCACCGGCTGGGGGCAGATCAACGGCATGCGCGGCGGCATCGACACGCTGGAGAAGGCGTCGCGCGGCGTCACCCTCGACCTCCACTACATCGAGAACTGGTCGATCTGGTTCGACTTCCGGATCATGGTGCTGACCGTGGTCCGCGGGCTCGCCGGTCGCGACGTCTTCTGAAGCAGGCCCGCTTCTGAAGCAGATCCGGCGTCCCCGTCAGGGGCGGCGGTCGTGCTGGGCGATGACGTTGCAGAAGTCCCGCGGCATCGACTGGAGCGCCGTCATCCGGCCGTCGACCAGGCGCGAGAAGCGATATCCCAGGCCGGCCAGGAAGTTCCAGGCGGCGTCGGCCGGTGCGCCGCTGTCGATCCCGGTCGGGCAGTTGATCTCCAGGATGACCGTCGGGTGCCAGCGCTCGAAGGTCTCGCGGCCGCCGGCGACGACCATGTGCTCGGCGCCCTCGACGTCGATCTTGATGCAGTCGACCCGCGGCAGCGCGTGCTCGGCGACGAGCCGGTCGAGCGTCGTCGTCTCCACCTTCTCCCCATCCAGCACGGCGCCGCCGGTCAGCAGCGAGAAGGCCTGCGGGTCATTGCCGAGCGGGACATGATGCAGGGTGGCCCAGCCGGCCTCGTCGGCCAGCGCCTTGGCGACGATCGAGACCTGGCGGTAGTCGTTCAGCGCCACATTCGCAGCCAGCAGGACACCGACCGCGCTGCCCGGCTCGACCGCCAGCACCCGTCCCGCAGGGCCGACGATGCGTGCGCCTTTCAGGGTGTAGAGGCCGATATTGGCGCCGACATCGACGAAGACCTCGCCGGGGCGCAGGAACCGGTCCAGCGCCCGCAGCTCCGGCTCGCTCCAGTCGCGCAGCAGGAAGGTCGCGATCGAGGTGTAGCGCATGTCCGCGGGGACGCGGATTTTCTCGCCGGCATCGGTCAGCTCGAAGACCGGTGCCCGCTTCGCCAGCACGTGCCCGCCCCATGCGGCGCCGCGCGCCAGAACGGTGATCGGCTCAGCCCGGAAACCGGGATGACCGAGGAGCTTCTTGACGCGTTGGAACATGGCCATCCGCTGATGTATGCCGAAAGATATGTCGCGCCGCCCCGCGTTGAAAATTCACCGAGTCGGGCGGCAGCATCGGTTCCGGCCAGGGTATCGGACCGGTGGCGCGCATATAAGCGGCAATTGCCACGATCGTCGCCAGCTCGCCGGGCGTGAAGACGAAGGAATAGACGGCGGAGGTGAGGAACAGGAACGCCGCATAGTCGCCCAGGGCGCGCGAGAAGGGGTGGCCGTCGACCCGCCCCGTCTGCCAGGCGAAGAGCAGGCCCGCCAGGTAGACGCCGGCCAGGAGGACGGTGCCGACCAGGCCATACTCGAAGACGACCCCGAGCCAGCCGATGTCGGCCAGGTAGAACTGCTTGTCGCCGAAGATGTCGGCCAGCGTGACGGTGCTGAAGCGGGTCGTGGCGCCGACGCCGAACAGCCAGCGCATCGGGTCGTCGCCCAGGAAGTCGATGGCGTTGCCGATGGTGCGCAGGCGCACCGACAGCGACCCGCCCAGGGAATCGGCGAGCCGATCGGTCGCGGCGCCGGCCAGGATGGCGATGGCGATCGCAGCCCCCGCCAACGCAAGCGCGAGCGTCAGGCGACGCAGGGAACCGCGCGTCGACGTCATGAGGACCAGTGCCACCACGATCGACGCGCCCAGGATCGAGGTGCGCTGCTTGTAGATGACGGCCAGGGTGACGAAGGCGCCGACCAGCAGCAGCCCCACCCACCATTCCCAGCGCTGGCCGAAGCGCCGCGCCAGGTAGAACAGGAACAGCATGCCGAAGAACATCGGCATGTAGACGCGGTAGCCGCGCTCCTTCTCGAAGGGCAGCAGCTTGGCGTTGACCGCATCGGTGGTGTACCAGCCGGCCGGCACCAGGATCCAGATCGCCCACATGAGGGCGAAGGTGAGGGCGCCCAGGATGAGGAACGCCCGCACTACCGTCGCCGGCGGCGGACGCAGCCAGGCCAGCACCGCGGCCAGCGCGAAATAGTGAGTGAAGGGCCAGACCTTGACGGTGGTGGTCAGCGCATCGAGGAAGCCGGTGCCGAGATGGATCATGCCGAGCAGCGGCGTCAGCCCCAGCACATAGGCGATCAGCACCCCGAAGAGCGCCTTGTAGGGCAGGTCGAGCGCGACCAGGGCGTAGATGCTGAGCGGCAGCATCAGGAACGACCACGCCTTCGACAGGAAGTAGGGGGCGGGGAACTCGACCAGGTAATAGAAGGTCTGGCCGAACATCGGCAGCAGCGCCAGGAGGACGAGGAGCGCGGCCGGTCGCGCCGCTGCCGCGTGCTCCGGTCGCACCTGGCCGGCCCAGAGCAAGATGCGCGGCCGGCGGATCACCCGCGGGGGATGGACGGTGCCGGTGATCATCGTTCCCGATCGCCCCGGCCATCGCCTGCACGACCGGGCGCCCCGGCGCGCGGGGCGAGGCGCGCCTTGGCCACCATCAGCAGCAGCGGCAGGGAATCGACGAAGACGCGGCGGGCATGCCCGCGCGGATTGAGCGCCAGGCGGTGCAGCCATTCCAGGCCGAGCCGGCGATAGATCGGCGGCGCGCGATGGACCATGCCGGTGGCGAAGTTGAGCGAGCTGCCGATGCACAGGCCGACGCCGGTCGCGCGCCCGTCCTGCGCGATGCGGTGGGCCAGGTACTCCGAGGTCGGCGCGCCCACGGCCAGGAAGACGTAGCGGGCGGGATGGTCGACGACGAACCGGATGCAACGCGCCTGCTCGTCGGGCTTGTCGCCCAGCCCCATCGGCGGGGCATGGAGGTGGAGGCGGCGCAGCTGGAACTGCGCCACCAGGCGCCGGCGCAGCTCGTCCCCGCCGCCGATCACCGTCACCGGATCGTCGGGCCGGATCGTGTTGGCCAGCATGTAGGCGGTGAGGTCGCTGCCGGCGGCGTGCGGCAGGTCCTTGGCGAACAGGAGGCGGGCCAGCTTGCGCACGACCTGGCTGTCGCAAAGGCGCAGCCAGGCGCCGTCATAGGCGGCCTGGAAACGCTCGTCCCGGAGCCGGCCGAGGCGCACGAAATGCTGCGCGTTGGGTGTGACGACATAGGCGAAGGGCGCGGCTGCCGGGCGCCCGGCGATCATCGCCGCCGCGCCCGCCACGTCGAGCAACGCCAGGCGCTGGCCGAGGAAGATGTCCTCGGCCAGGTTCGTCTGCCCGTCGCTGCCTGGCACTTCGCCCATGGGCGGGGTCCCCTAAAGCGTCTGCTTGCCGATCGTGTAGTTGAAGGTGCGCTGGAACGGCACGACGCGGGTGATGAACTGGTCGACCCAGAGATCGACCTCGGCGATGCTGCTGCGCGGCACATAGACGATGTCGCCCGGCACCAGCGGCACGTCGCTCTCATGGCTGCCGGTCTGGATCATCTCGCGCACGTTCACCGTCCGCAGCATCGGGCGGTTGTTCGGGCTTCGCCGGATCAGCACGATCTCGCCGAAGCGCGCCTCGGGGTCGAAGCCGCCGGCGAGCAGGATCGCCTGCAGGGTGTTGAGGCGGTTGTCGCTCATGCGATAGACGCCGGGCGCGCGCACCGACCCGCCGACATAGACCCGCCAGGACGCCGCATCCTCCAGCGACACGGTGACGGCCTGCGGGTTGAGGATGCGACGCGAGGCCAGGGCGATCTTCTGCTCGAGGGCGGCGATGGTCAGGCCCTCGGCCTTGAGCCGCCCCGTCACCCGCAGTCCGATATAACCGTCCGGCCCGACGGTGACGTCGTCATCCATCTCCCGCGTGATCAGGAACTTGACCTTCAGCTTGTCGCCGACGCCGAGGCGAAAGGGCGGCATCTCCTCGGTCCAGGTCGCGAACCCTTCCGGGTGGCTCTGCACGATGGTGAGCGACTGGCCGGTCTCCATCGTATCGCCGCAGGCGGCCAGGACGAGGGTGGCGCACAGGACGAGGGTACGAGCTAGAGCCATCTGTAGACCCACCGTGGGATGTAATATTTGCGACCGGTGAAGACGAAGCCCAGCAACCCGCCGCCGGCTTCCAGGATCATGTCCCGCAGGCGGGTCACGGCCGGGGCGCGGCTGACTTCGGCCCGGACCACCAGGATGTTCGCATCGACGATCGCGGCCAGGCGCTGGGTGAGGTGGGAGAGGCCCTGCGCCGGGGCGGAGATCACGACGACGTCGTATTCCTGCCGCAGGGCCTCGACCTGCCGCCTGGCGTCTGCCAGTGGCGCGCGCAGGCTGGTCATGGCGGAGCGGGCGACATCGCTGGCGAGCCACAGCAGCGGTACGCCGGAGGTCGCGACCGCCAAGGTCGAGGTGCCCGTGCTGCCCGGCCGCGCCGGCAATCCCTGCCCGCGGTCGCGGCCGTCGCCGCAATCGATGAGCAGCGTGCGCAGCCCGCGCCCGGTGGCGATCTCCTCGGCCAGCGCGCGGGCCAGGGGCCGCCTGCCTTCCTCGTCGCCGACCGACACCAGCTGGACGATGCGCAAGGTCCGGTCATCGACGGCGGTATCGAGCAGCAGCGAGGCGAAATGGGCCAGCGCCGGCTGGGCACCGGCGCCGTCGAAGCGCCCGCCGGCGTCGGTGAACTCCGCCAGGGCGGGGATCTGCAAGGCGCGCTCGGCTTCGGTCGGCATGATGAAGGAGCGCCGGAGCCAGGCGCCGAAGGCCCCGGCCGCGGCCCCGAACAGCAACCCGCCGGTCAGGCCGGCGGCCAGGAACGGCAGCCGCATGTTGCGGCCGGTGATCGGTGCGTCGGCCTGCTGCACGACGCGGACGTTGGAGCTGCGGACCTGGGCCGCATCCTCCTCGATCTTCGCCGCCTCGGCCCGCTTGACATATTGGCGGTAGGAATCGTCCAGCACGTCGCGGCGGCGATGGAGGTCGATCAGGGTGCCGTCGGCGATCCGCAGCGCGGCCACCCGCGCCTCCGCCGCCTCCTTCTGGCGGCCCAGCTCGACCAGCTGATTGTCGAGCGCGTCGCGCTCCACCCGCAGGTTCAGGATCATGTTCGACATGTAGCTGACCGCCGGGTTGCGCACGTCGCGGCTGGCGGTCGAGATCTTCAGCTCGCGCGAGTTCATGGCCCGGCGGACGGCGGCGATCTTCTGGTCCAGCTCCTGGATGGCGGGATAGCCGGGCGCGTACTGCGCCGCCAGCCGCTCGCGATCGACCTGCAGCCGCGTCAGCAGGTTGCGGTCGTCGTCGTTGGTGACGGCGTCGCTCTTCTGCCGGAAATCGAACACCGTCTGCGGCAACGCGGCCACCTGACGCTCGGCTTCGGCCAGCTGGGCCGTGGTCGCCGCCCGCCGCTCGCTCACCTGGCGGTGGCGTTGCACGACGCTGTCCACCTGGTTGGCGGCGAGGATGCGGTCCTGGTCGATGTCGATGACGTCGTGGTCGGCCTTCACCTTCAGGATGGCGGCGTCGGTTTCCTCGAGCTGCTGCTTGAAGCGGACGACCTCGCCCGCCAGGAACGGCGCCCGCGGGTTGTCGAACACCGCGCGGCGACGCTCGCGATAGGCGTCGACCAGGGTGTCGACGACGGCGATCGCGATCGCCCGGTCGGGGTGCCGATAGGCGATGCGCACGATGTTGGAGTCGGACTCGACATTCGCCTTCAGGTCGCGCCGGAACAGCTCGATCGCCTTGTCGGGCCGGCGCTCCTCGGCGACCGGCGGGACCAGGCCGTTGAAGCGGCCCTCGACCAGTTCCGGATAGAGCCGCTCCAGGCCGATCTTCTGGATCGTCTGCCGGATCACGCCGGCGCTGGTGATGATCTCGACTTCCGACTGGACGGATTTGAGGCCCTCGATGGAAAGGACGGCCGGCCCGCTGTCGGTCACGTTCTGGTTGCCGGAGACCTCGCGGTTCACCAGCACCATCATCAACCCGTCGGCCGTATAGGTGGTCTTCACCAGGACGGCCGCGGCCACCGCCGCCAGGATCGGCACCAGCGCCGCCAGCAGGATCAGGCGGCGATGATAGAAGGCGACGACCAGCAGATCGCGCAGGGTGAAGGCTTCCTTGCGGTTGACGCTGCCGCGCCAGGCTGCCGCCTCCGCATTCTCGCCTCGATAGATGCTGCCGCCTGCCGCGGGCTGGGGCAGGCCGGCACTGCCGCGGTCTGCCGGATATTCGTTCACCGGTCGCTCCTTCGGGCGAAACCTGCGCTGATGCTCACGATCGATGCCACTGTTGACTGAAGGCCCTTCGCGCAAAGTGGGGCACGGGCGAAGCAGCGGCGCACGCGGACATTCATTGTCCGCATGCCAGCTACTTTCCGAGGTACCCCATTCGGAAGGTGATTACAGGACAAGCCTGCGACTGTCCAACTTCGGGGCGCACCATCCGCACCCGGCGAAAGCCGCCGGCGCCCGGCCGACCTGTGCCCGTGCGGTCAGCTCCGCCAGCCGGGCTGCTTCTCGTCAAGGAGGCGCAGCATCGCCGGCCACAGCCGCTGGCCGGTCTTCGCGGGGTCGGTGGTGGTGGAGAACTGGGCCGCGGTGTGGCGCGCCAGCTCCTCCGACGGCAGACGGTAGGGCCGGCCGCTGGCCAGCACGTCCATCTGGATGCGGGCCGACTGCTCCAGGTAGTACATGAGGTAGAAGGCGGCGGCGGGCGTGTGACCGACCGTCAGCAGCCCATGATTGCGCAGGATCAGCACCGGGAAGTCGGCCAGGTCGCGACCGAGCCGTGCCTGTTCGTCAAGGTCGAGCGCGACCCCTTCATAATCGTGGTAGCCGATCTTCCCGAAGAACTCGAGCGAGAACTGGTTGAGCGGCAGCAGGCCCTCCTCCAGGCAGGACAGGGCCACGCCCGCCCGGGTGTGGGTGTGGACGGCGCACCCCACCTCCGGCCGGGCTTGCAGCACGGCGCTGTGGATGACGTAGCCGGCCGTATTGGCCGGGTAGTTGGAGGGGCCGAGAACCCGGCCGTCATGGGACATCTTCACCAGGCTGGAGGGCGTGATTTCGCCGAACAGCAGGCCGTAGGGATTGATGAGGAAGGCGTCCGGCTCGCCCGGCACCCGCGCCGAGGCATGGGTGTAGATGGTGTCGTCCATGCCGTAATGGGCCAGCAGCCGGTACAGGGCGGCGAGATGCAGGCGCGCCTCGGCCTCGGTGGCGGGGGCATGGTTGGCGGCGACCGGCGGGTCGGACAGGACGGTGGTCACGGGGGGGATTCCTTGGAACGAGGGGCCGCTGCCATCGATCATGGCCGCCCATCGCCGCCGGCACCAGCCCGATCGTCCGCGGCCATCCGGCTCAGCGCCCGGCGATCTGCGCGCGCACCGGCGCCAGGTAGGCGTCCGGATAGAAGGGCGGGCCGGCCGGGGACGAGGCGGCCGGCGACGGCGTGACGGGTGGCAATGCCAGCCCCGTCGCATGCAGGCGCAGGAAGAAATCCACCCAGGCCGTCGGCGTCGTCCGCCATGGCAGGAGCCAGGTCGCGGCGCGGCCGGCGCAACGCTCCGGCAGGGCGCCGATGGCGGTGGCCGCGATCGGCAGCAGGGCATCCATCAGGTCGCTCAGGACATAGCACCAGGTCTCCGGCGCCTGGCACGGCAGCCACGCCAGGTCCGGGTCGACCATGGCCACCGCCTCGTGAAACCGTCCCTCCGGAAAGGGGCCGTGATCGGTGATGCAGGAATCGGCGCCGTGCGCCACCGACGCATCGAGCGCGCCGACCGAGTGGAAGCGCAGGGGAAGCCGCCGCCGGGCCGCGATGGCCGCGACGTGCCCCAGAAGGGTCGAACCCTTGCTCGGGCCGTGCAGCCCGGCGACCAGGATGCGCAAGGGGGCGGCCGGCGCGATCCGCGGGACGCGGACCTCGCGCGCGGCCCCGGGCGGCGCCGGGTCGGGTCGGGCGCAGACGATCGGCAGGCCGGCCGCGATGCGCCCGGCGCGGGCGGCAAGATCCTCGGAGATGGCGATCACCCTGGCGGCCTGGCGGATATAGGCCAGCGGCTCCGGGCGAAGATGGTCCCCGAGCGCGTCGTCGCCGATGAAGCGGCCGGCGGCATCGCAGAGATGGAATGCCGTCGCGAACGGGTGATAGTCGACCAGCGTGGCATCGTGGGGAAGGGCCAGCGCCGCCAGCAGGGCCTCGCATTCCGCCTCGAACCCCAGCGCATGGAGCACGTCGACCCGGTCGACGCCCACGGCCCGGATATAGGCCACCGCCTGGTCCATCCCGGCCGGCAGCGGGAAGTCCGGGCCCGGGGATTCCATCACCGGCCGGTCCCGGATCGCCAGCCCCGCGCCAGCCTCGGCGCTCTCGGTGCCGCCATAGCCGAACAGCAGGCGGGCATGCGGCGCCAGGGCGGCTGCCAGCCGACGCAGATGGGTGTCGGTGCCGCCGCCCAGGCGATGGGTCAGGAACAGGATGGTCGGGATCCCGGAAGCGGAGGTCGGCCCGGGCCACCTCGGTGGGGGCGGCGTCAGCAGGGGCGGCGGTGGCGCCTTCCGCAGCTCGGCGATCCTGGCGTCGAGCCATGCGCGGGCGATCGACATGCCATCCAGCGGGTGGGCCAGCTTCTCCAGGAAGGCCAGGGGCGTGCCGTCATAGGCGCGCATCATGCCGGCAGGCGTGTGGCGCAGCAGGTGGGCCAGCAGCCAGCCGGCCGGAACCGGGTCCGGTGCCGAGGCTTCGGTCGCCGCACCGGGCGCATGGATGAAGCGCGCGTTCCCGGCCAGGCGATGGAGCAGATCCCATCCGCCGGTCGCGGGAACCGTGGCGTCGAAGCCGCCCACGCCGTCCAGGAGCGTCCGCGGAACCAGCAGTGCCGCACCCGGCACCTGGTGGCGGAAGATCAGGTCGAGCGGGCGCGCCAGCACGCCCAGGCGGTCGATGCCGCGTGGCGATGTCCCCGCGGCATCGAGCATCGTCCAGTCGCCCACGGCGACGGCCTCGCCCCCGAAGCTTGCCAATGCGGCGACCTGGCGCTCGAGCTTGTCCGGCAAATAGCGCTCGCCGGGCAGGAGCCAGCCGAACAGGTCCCCGTGCATCGCGGCGGTCGCGCGACCAAGGGCGGCACCGACGTTGCATTCGCCGGCGCGGAGGTAGCGCAGCCGGTCGCCGTAGCGCGCGGCTGCGGCCGCGACCCCGCCGCCCGGTCCGTGATCGACCAGCAGCAGTTCCAGGTGGGGGTAGGCCTGGTCGAGGACGCTTTCGATCGTCCGGGCCAGCGGCGGGCCGCCCGCGCCGGCCGGAAGCGCCACCGACACCAGCGGCGGGGTCATGGCGCCGGCGGCGCCGGCCGGTGGATCGCGAACGGCAGGCCCAGATCGCGGAGGGCGGCGACGGTCGGATGATCGCCCAGGGCACTGAGGGCCGTGGCGCGGCGGCAGCGCAGGGCAGCCAACACGAAGCGCAGCGACGGGCCGTCGCGGGGCAGGGCGAAGTTCATGGCCGACCGCGGGCCGAGATGGGCGGGTGCCAGGGCGATCCCTCCATCCGCCGACAACAGCCCGACCAGCGGCGTTTCGTGCGGCGGCAGCAGGCGCGCGGCTGTCCGGATCGCGCGGTATGCCGGCGCGGCCTCGGCCGCGGCCAGGACCAGCACCGAGGTGGCGTCCGCCGGCACTCCGCGTGCGATCCAGGCGACGCGCACGGGCACGGGCACGCGGCCGGCCTCGCCCTGGCTGTCCGCCGTCGCCTGGGCCAGCAGCGCCAGGCGATAGAGCTGCCGGATGACCGGTTCGCGCTGGTCGGGCGCGGTGCCGCGCAGCAGTGCGGTCACCTCGGCGCCGTCGATCGCCGGGTGCGGCGCCAGCCCGGCATCCAGCCCGATCGTCAGGAAATGGCGCAGCGTCTCGGCACTGGGGCGGGCGCCGGCCAGATGGCGCCCGGCATACCAGGTGGTGTGGAAGGCCGGGTGGGGCCGCCGTCCCCGTGCGGCGCCCTCCTGCACGAAATGATCGAGCGGGCAGCGCTCCGGATCGACCGATGGATTGCCGCGAAGATAGTAGCGGGTCGAGAACCAGCGGCAGGGGTCGTGGCCCTGGCGCCAGCCGTGCCGGCGGTAGTGCTGGGCGGCGTCGGCCGCGTCCGGCAGGCCGACGCCGTAGCGCCGGACATACCAGGAGCCGTCCACCAGTGCCTGGAACAGGTCGTCGCCGATCCGGTCCAGCATCGTCCAGGCCAGGCCGTAGCGGGTGGACGGGTCGGCGGCACGGAACGCTTCCAAGTTACCCGAGGCCGCGAGCGTGGGGTGGGGGGCCAGGCCCATGGCGGCACCCTGGCGGACGAAATGCGCCGCCGCCTCCGCCGCCCGCGCGGCCGTGCCGAGATGGCGGCCAGCGTACCAGTCGGCATCGAATTCGGGATGGACCCGCACCCCGACGCTGCCATGCGCCTGGATGAAATCGTCGGCGGGGCAGATATCGCGATCGCGCAAATCCGGGTGAGCGGCGAGATAGTCCCGGGTGGAGAACCAGGGATTGGGGTCGCGCAGTTCCTTCCAGCCATATTGGAGATAGTGCCGTTCCGGCACCGCGCCGGCGGCCGCGACATCCGGATAGGTCGCCAGGTACCAGGCAGGGTCGACCAGGCCCGCGCCCGGGTGCGGATCGGACCCGTCGGCCGTCATCGGGCGTAGCCGTCCCACCCGAAACCGGCCGCGCCCGAGCGCCACCAGGCCACGGTCCGTGCCAGCCCCTCCTCCAGCGTCGTCGCCGGCTGCCAGCCGAGAAGCTCCCGGGCGAGGCGGTTGTCGGAGCAGAGGCGGTCGACCTCGCTGGCGGCCGGGCGCACCCGGCTGTCGTCGCCGGTTACCGGGCCGCCGCTGCCCACCAGCGCGATGATCGCCTCGGCCAGCGCCGCGATGGAGATCGCCCGGCCGGTGCCGAGGTTGATCTCCCGGCCCAGCGCCGCGTCGGCATCGGCGGCGAGGCGGATCGCCTCCACCGTGTCGCCGACGAAGGTGAAGTCACGCTCCGGGTGGAGGGCGCCCAGGCGCACCGGGCCGCCGGCCAACGCCTGCTGGATGATGGCCGGGATGACGGCGCGCGGCGATTGCCGCGGTCCGAACGTGTTGAAGGGGCGCACCGTCACGGCGGGAAAGCCGAAGGCGCAGGCAAAGCTCTCCACCAGCTTGTCGGCGGCGATCTTGGAGGCGGCATAGGGCGACTGCGCCCGCAGGCGGTGGCCCTCGTCCATCGGGATGGCGACGGCGC
Organism: uncultured Rhizobiaceae bacterium; assembly: GCA_964594715.1. Taxonomy (GTDB): domain Bacteria; phylum Pseudomonadota; class Alphaproteobacteria; order ATCC43930; family Allostellaceae; genus Allostella. The sequence goes on from CAZQOA010000078.1 coordinate 17,999, forward strand.
TGCCATAGACCTCGCTGGTCGAGACATGCACCAGGCGCCGGATTCCGGTGCGGCGCCCGGCCTCCAGCACATTGAGGGTGCCGAACGCGTTCACCTGGAAGGTGTCGCGCGGCGCCTCGTAGGAATAGGGAATGGAGATGCGGGCACCGAGATGGAAGATGGTGTCGATGCCGGTCGCGGCTTCGGCCACGCATTCCCCGTCGAGCAGGTCGCCGCGACGGATTTCCAGCCCGTCCCCGGCCTGGACGGCAAAGTCGGCGAGCGCCCCCAGGCGGCCCTCCGCGCCGTAATGGACGAACGCCCGGACCTGCCAGCCGGCGGTGGACAGGGCCTCCACCAGATGGCTGCCGATGAAGCCGGCGGCGCCGGTCACCAATGCCTTCCTGGGCAATATTTCCCTTGCGCGTGCGGTCACGGCGCTTCCTCCGGCGTGAACCCGACCCGGGCCTGGGCACGGGCCAGGTCCTCCGGGCGGCCGACATCGATCCAGTCGCCGGGATGGAGGTAGGCGTGGACCGGCAGGCCGTCGGCCAGCAGGCGCTGGATGACGTCCGGCATGTCGATCGGCCGGTCCTCCGCCACGTCCCGGGCAATGCGGGTGCGGACCGGCGCTTCCAGCAGGTAGGAGCCGATCGCCACCTGGCGGGTGAATTCCGGCTTCTCCGCGTAGCCGACGATGCGGCCCTCGGCGTCGGTCTCGATGACCGCCGTCGGCTGCCGGCCGCGGGTCTCGACCGCGGCCACGGTGGCGGCGGCCCCGGCCCGGCGATGGCGGTCGAGCATGGCGGGCAGCTCCAGGTCGGTCAGTATGTCGGCATTGGTGACGAAGAGCGGCCCGTCGAACGGGGCCAGCAGCCCGACCGCCCCGGCCGTGCCGAGCGGCCGTTCCTCGCGCAGGTAGCGGAGGCGCAGGCCGAACCGCCGGCCGTCGCCGAAATAGGCTTCCACCAGCGCGGCCAGATGGCCCACCGCCAGGGTCGCCTCGGCCACCCCGTGGCGCGACAGCCCCGCCAGCACATGCTCGAGGATCGGGCGGTCGCCGACGGGCACCAGCGGCTTGGGCAGAAAGGCGGTCAGCGGGTCGAGCCGCCTGCCGCGGCCGCCGGCCATCACCAGGACCTGGACGTTCAACGAGGGTCACTCCACATCAAGGGCGGCGGCGATACTAGCCCGCCCGGCCGGCAATCGGTGCCAGGTCGGCGGTAGAATCGCGCCGGCGGTAAAATTGCACGGCAGCGACGGTTCCGTTAGGTTCCGTCGCGCGTGATTTCTGCGCGAACGGAGGATCCAGGCGATGTTGCGGGCGCGGCTGAGCGAGGCCCTGAAGGCCGCCATGTTGCAGCGGGACCCGGCCACGGTGTCGACCGTGCGGCTGGTCCTGGCTGCCCTCAAGGATCGCGACATCGCCGCGCGCGGGCGCGGCAACAGCGAGGGCATCGGGGATCCGGAGATCCTGCAGCTCCTCCAGACCATGGTGAAGCAGCGCCGCGAGAGCATCGAGCTCTATGCCCGCGGCGGCCGCGCCGACCTGGTCGACCAGGAGACGGGCGAGATCGCCATCATCGAGCGCTTCCTGCCGCAGCAGCTGGACGAGGCGGCGGCCCAGGCGGCCATCGCGGGCCTGGTCGCCGAGGCGGGCGCCACCGGCATCAAGGACATGGGCCGGGTCATGGCGCTGCTGAAGGAACGGTTTGCGGGGCGCATGGATTTCACCCGGGCGAGTGCCATGGTAAAGGAAGCGCTCACCCCCAGAGCATGACCCCGGCCCAGCGCATGACCCTGGCCCGAGCCAGGGTCGGGCCAGGGTCATGCGGCTGGCGCTGCCGCCGGCTCGCGGTCGTCCATGAGGAGAACGACTCCTGGCCATCCCGCCCGCCTTCATCGATGAACTGAAGTCCCGCCTGGGCGTGGCCGAGACGGTGGGTCGCCGCGTCCGGCTGATCCGCGCCGGCACCGTCCACAAGGGATTGTGCCCGTTCCATCAGGAGAAGACCCCGTCCTTCACGGTCGACGAGCGCCGCGGCACCTTCCATTGCTTCGGCTGCGGCGCCCACGGGAATGCCATCGACTTCGTCATGCGCACCGAGAATCTGGGCTTCCGCGAGGTGGTCGAGCGGCTGGCGCAGGAGGTCGGGCTGGCCCTGCCCGAGGAAACCCCGGAGGCGCGGGCGAGGGATGACCGTCGCACGACCTTGCAGGACGTGCTCCAGGCGGCGGCCGAATGGTTCGCGGACCGGCTGGCCGACCGTCGGGCGGGATCGGTCGCCTGGGAGTACCTGGCCGGCCGTGGGCTCGACGAGGCCGCCATCCGGCGCTTCGGCATCGGCTATGCGCCGGCCGGACGGAACCACCTGAAGGAAGCGTTGGGTCAGCGCTACCCCGAGAACCTGCTGGTCGAGGCGGGCCTGCTCGGGCGGCCCGAGGATGGCGGCGCCAGCTACGACCGCTTCCGCAGCCGCGTCATCTTCCCGATCCGCGACCCGCGCGGCCGCATCGTCGGCTTCGGCGGGCGCGTGCTGGGCGACGGCGAGCCGAAATACCTGAACTCGCCCGAGACCGAGATCTTCCAGAAAGGCCGGCTGCTGTACGGCCACGACCTGGCGGCGGCAGCGCTGCGGGGCCCGCGCGGCGGGGCCCCGCGCGACATCGTGGCGGTCGAGGGCTACATGGATGTGATCGCGCTCCATCTGGCCGGCATCGAGACCGCGGTGGCGCCGCTCGGCACGGCCCTGACCGAGCAGCAGATAGCACTCCTGTGGCGCCTGGTGCCGGAGCCGATCCTCTGCTTCGACGGCGACACGGCGGGGCAGCGGGCGGCGGCGCGGGCGGCCGAGCGGGCATTGCCCATGCTGAAGCCCGGCCATTCGCTGCGCTTTGCCATGCTGCCGGCGGGCGAGGATCCGGACAGCCTGGTGCGCAACCGCGGGCCGGCCGCGATCCGCGAGATCCTGGCGGCGGCCCGGCCCTTGCGCGACGTCCTGCTGGAGGGCGAGATCGCCGGCCAGCCCTTCGACACGCCCGAGCGCCGGGCCGGCCTGCGCCAGCGCCTGCGGGCGATGGCCGGGCGGATCGAGGACCGTGAGACGCAGCAGGAATACCAGGAGGAGTTCGCCCGCACCTGCGACGACGCCTTCGGCCGTGGCCGCCAGAACCGCGATCGCGGCGGCTGGACGCCGCGCTCGTCGTCCGGCCGGCCGGCCCAGGGGGGCGCGGGCGGTTGGCCAGCGGGCAATTGGGGCGGGGCGGGGCGCCGTTCCGGCCGGCCGTTCATGCCCGGCCTGCCGGAACAGGCCCCGCCGCCGGTGCCCGACCATTGGGGCGTGCATGAAAGCCGGCTGCTGCTGCTGGCCTTGCGCGACGGGCCGCAACTGGCCGAGATCGCCGAGGGGCTGGGTGGCATGGCATTCCGCAACCCCGCACTTGAGGCGTTTCGCCGCGACCTGGTGGATGCATTGACCCTGGAACGGCTTGACTCCGGAACGATCGAGCGCCATTTGACGGACCTAGGCCACGGCCCGACCCTGGAACGGCTGCGCGGCTCGGAGGCTCGGCGAGGTTGGGCCTGCGTTGGTTCCGAGTCTTCTCCCGAGGAAGCGCTGTTCCATTGGCGACATTCGCAGATCGCCTGGCAACTCGACGAGATAGAGCGTGAGACTGCGCAGGCGGAGCGCAACTTCTCTGAATTGGAGCCGGTCGACCCGTCGATGCGGCTGGTGCGATTGGCGGCGGAAAGAGCTGAACTTCTCCGCTATCGCGAGGAACTCGACGGTGAGTTGGACGCGCTGAGACAGTCTGACTCGGGTAGATTGTGAGCGCCGGCGGTCTTGCGGGCACTCAAGTAATGGTATTGGGGCCCAAGGAACGGTGCCAGGACCAGGAACGGTACTAGGGGACGGGATCGAGATGGCGACGAAGGCGGCAAGCACGGCGGCGGACCAGGTCGACAATCGCGAGGACTCCGAGGCCCCCCTCATCGACACGATGACGGCGGCCGTCAAGCGCATGGTCGCGCGGGGCAAGGAGCGCGGGTTCGTCACGCTGGACGAGGTCAATTCCGTGTTGCCGGCCGACCAGCTTTCCTCGGAGCAGATCGAGGACGTGCTGGCGATGCTGTCCGACCTCGGCATCAACGTTGTCGAGGGCGAGGAGCCCGAGGAGCCGGCCCCGGCGCCCGAGAACGAGGAAGAGGCCGAGGCCCGCGGCAATCTCGACGACGAGGATGTCGGCCGCACCGACGACCCCGTGCGCATGTACCTGCGCGAGATGGGGTCGGTCGAGCTGCTGTCGCGCGAGGGCGAGATCGCCATCGCCAAGCGCATCGAGGCCGGCCGCGAGATGATGATCGGCGGCATCTGCGAAAGCCCGCTCACCGTCCGCGCGCTGATGGAATGGCGCGATGCGCTGATCGCCAACAAGGCCCTGCTGCGCGACATCGTCGATCTCGACGCCATGTCCGGTGCCACGCCCGGAGCCGACGCCAGTGCCGAGGCGCCCGCCGCCGGTGCCGCGGCCAAGGGCGAGGAGGAGGCCAGCGAGGCCGAGGAAGGCGACTTCGAGTCCGAGGAGGCGGCCCTGTCGCTGTCCCAGCTCGAGCAGCAATGGAAGCCGGTGATCCTGGGCACGCTCGATCAGATCGCGGCCGCCCAGAAGAAGCTGCACAAGGCCCAGGAGCAACGCTTCAGCCACCTCCAGAAGGGCGAGGAGGTGCCCAAGCCCGTCGAGAAGCGCTACGAGAAGCAGAAGCAGGAGGTGATCGACCTCATGAAGTCGGTCCGCCTCAACAACCTGCGGATCGAGCAGCTGGTCGACGAGCTCTATGGCCTGAACCGCCGCCTGATCACCTTCGAGGGTCGACTGCTGCGCTCCGCCGAGGGCTGCGGCGTGAAGCGCGAGGAGTTCCTGCGCCACTATCCCGGCACCGAGCACGACCCCAACTGGATGGAGCGGGTGGCGCTGCTGCCCGGCCGCGGCTGGAAGGCGTTCGCGGGCCCGAAGTTCGCCACCCAGATCGCCGAGGCGCGGGCCGAGATTTCGCGCATCTCGACCGCCGTGCGCCTGCCGGTGCTGGAGTTCCGCCGCAACGTCCAGACGGTGCAGAAGGGCGAGCGCGAGGCCGGCAAGGCGAAGAAGGAGATGGTGGAGGCGAACCTGCGCCTCGTCATCTCGATCGCCAAGAAATACACCAACCGCGGCCTGCAGTTCCTCGACCTGATCCAGGAAGGCAACATCGGCCTGATGAAGGCGGTGGACAAGTTCGAGTATCGCCGCGGCTACAAGTTCTCGACCTATGCCACCTGGTGGATCCGGCAGGCCATCACCCGCTCGATCGCCGACCAGGCGCGGACCATCCGCATCCCGGTGCACATGATCGAGACGATCAACAAGCTGGTGCGCACGTCCCGCCAGATGCTGCACGAGATCGGCCGCGAGCCGACGCCCGAGGAACTGGCGGAAAAGCTCGGTATGCCGCTGGAGAAGGTGCGCAAGGTCCTGAAGATCGCCAAGGAGCCGATCAGCCTCGAGACGCCGATCGGCGACGAGGAGGACAGCCATCTCGGCGACTTCATCGAGGACAAGAACGCCGTCCTGCCGCTCGACGCCGCCATCCAGGCCAACCTGCGCGAGACCACGACCCGGGTGCTGGCCAGCCTGACCGCGCGCGAGGAGCGCGTGCTGCGCATGCGCTTCGGCATCGGCATGAACACCGACCACACGCTGGAGGAGGTCGGCCAGCAATTCTCCGTCACCCGCGAGCGCATCCGCCAGATCGAGGCCAAGGCGCTGCGCAAGCTGAAGCACCCCAGCCGCTCGCGAAAGCTCCGCAGCTTCCTCGACGACTAGGGG
>CAZQOA010000079.1:0-1371 GCA_964594715.1 uncultured Rhizobiaceae bacterium
CCAGGCCGAACTGGGCGACGACTTCCACGACGTCGTCGTACCGGCGGCGTTTCCCCGGCACGTCCTGCGCCACCGCAACCAGCACTGGGCGGAACGGGTCGGGCTGGGCTGCCTTGGCGACACCGAATGGCTCGACCATTTCGGCCGCTTCACGCCGCTGCCGGACAACCTGCAACGCCCGCTGGCGCTGCGCTATCACGGCCACCAGTTCCGCACCTACAACTCCGCCCTGGGCGACGGGCGTGGCTTCCTGTTTGCGCAGCTTCGCGATCCGGTCGACGGGCGCCTGCTCGACCTCGGCACCAAGGGCAGCGGCCAGACGCCATGGTCGCGCGGCGCCGACGGCCGCCTGACGCTGAAGGGCGGGGTGCGCGAGGTGCTGGCGACGGAGATGCTGGAAGCGCTGGGCGTCGAGACCTCGAAATCCTTCAGCCTCATCGAGACCGGGGAAAGCCTGCACCGCGGCGACGAGCCTTCCCCCACCCGCTCGTCCGTCCTGGTCCGCCTCAGCCATTCGCATATCCGGATCGGCACCTTCCAGCGGGTGGCATTCCTGCGCCAGCCGGACAATCTGCGCCGGCTGCTCGACCACACCATCCGCCACTACATGCCGGCGCAGTGGCGGGACGACGAGGGGCCCCGAGCCGTCGCCTTCCTGGAGCAGGTGTGTCGCAACGTCGCCCGGCTGGGGGCGCAATGGACGGCCGCGGGCTTCGTGCATGGCGTGCTGAATACCGACAACATCAATGTCACGGGCGAGAGCTTCGACTACGGCCCCTGGCGCTTCCTGCCGACCTGCGACCCCAACTTCACGGCCGCCTATTTCGACCGGGCCGGCCTCTACGCATTCGGGCGCCAGCCGGAGGCGCTGGCATGGAACCTGATGCGCCTGGCCGGGTGCCTGCTGGAACTGGCGGGCGAGGCGGAGCTGGAGAAGGCGCTGGAGGTCTTCTGGCCCGCCTTCCATCGCGACTTGTCCGCCGCGGTCCTGCGCCGGCTGGGCCTGGCTTCGGCGGGCGACGAGGCCGACGCGGCCCTGACCGAGCGCTGGTGGACCTTCCTCGCCCAGTCGAAGGCCCCGTTCGAGCAGGCCTTCTTCGACTGGCGTGGCGGCACGGCCAGTGCCGCCCGCGCGGCGCGGAGCCCTTCGGCCGAGCTCTATGCCACGCCGGAATTCCTGCCGGTCAAGGAGGCACTCGAAGGGTTCGCGCCGGCACCCGGCGCCGGGCTCGATCATCCCTACTTCGCCGGCACCTCGCCCTGCACGATGCGGATCGACGAGGTCGAGGCGATCTGGGCGCCGATCGCCGAGCACGACGACTGGTCGGGCTTCCAGGCCAAGCTGGCCGAGATCGCCCGGATGGCGGCGGC
>CAZQOA010000079.1:1471-23644 GCA_964594715.1 uncultured Rhizobiaceae bacterium
CTCCAGACCGTCAGCAGCAGGAAGCCGGTGAGCGCCAGCAGGAAGTCTCGTGGAGTGACGACGGCGCTGGTCCAGACCGGATCATAGAGCGCGGCACCAAGGATCCCGACGACGGCTGCATTGGCCCCGCGCATCACCGCCTGGGCGGCAGGGCGCGCCCGCAGGGCGTCCCAGAAGGGCAGCATTCCATAGACCAGCAACAGGCCGGGGAGGAATACGGCCACCAGCGCGATCGCCGCCCCGGCGATGCCGTTCGGCGCAGGCGCGGACACCGCGCCCAGGTAGGCGGCGAACGTGAACAAGGGCCCCGGCACCGCCTGGGCCAGGCCATAGCCGGCCAGGAAGGCATCGTTGGCAACCCAGCCCGCACCCACCACTTCCGCCTGGAGCAAAGGCAGCACCACATGGCCGCCACCGAAGACGAGCGCGCCCGAGCGATAGAAGGCGTCGAACAGGGCCACCCCCTGGTGCCCCGTGATATCCGCCAGGATGGGCGGCACCAGGAACAGCAGCCCGAACAGCGTCAGGGCCACCGCGCCGCCGCGGCGCGACACGGGGAAGCGGAGATGTCCCGACACCGATCCGGCCTCGCCCCGGCATAGACGCAGTCCGATCGCCGCGCCCAGGACGATCGCGGCCACCTGGCCCAGCGATCCGCCATGCAGGATGACGATCGCCATCGCCGCCAGGGCGATACCGGCCCGCATTCGGTCGGGTGCCAGTGTCCTGGCCATGCCCCAGATCGCCTGCGCCACCACCGCGACCGCGACCAGCTTGAGGCCGTGCAGGATTCCTTCCGCGAGCGGCCCGGTGAACGACGCGGCCCCCAGCGCGAATGCGAAGAGGATCAGGGCGGACGGGAGGGTGAAGGCGACCCATGCCGCGAAGCCGCCGAGCAGGCCGTTGCCACGCAGGAGACCCAACGAAAAGCCGACCTGGCTCGAAGCCGGTCCGGGCAGGAACTGGGACAGCGCCACCAGCTCGGCATATCCACCTTCGTCGAGCCAGCGGCGACGCACCACCAGCTCGTCCCGGAAGTAGGCGAGATGGGCGATCGGGCCGCCGAAGGAAGTGACGCCGAGTTGCAGAAAGACGCGAAACACCTCCGCAGGGGTGCCTTGTCCGTCGCTCCATTCGCGCTGCCCACCGGGGCGCGGATCGAGTTCGCTATGTGGCGGTTGCTCGTTCACCGGGACCCTTTCGCTACAATGTCTTGAACACAGGTACCCGAAGGCCTGCCTCCGGCATCATCTATTTGTGGTCGTGCCGGTCCATATTGTACAATCTCACGGTGCGGCAGGCGACGGAGGGGGCCTTGCGAACGAACAGGCATGCATCGGCGGATGAGACCCATGACGCGGTAAGCATCGCACTGCACTGGACCACCGTCCTGCTCATCCTTTGCCTGTTCCTGCTCTCGCTGTTCCCCGGGATCGTCAAGGGCTCGATCGCCCTTCACAAGACCCTCGGGCTGCTGGTGCTGATCATCGTTCCCCTGCGCATCGCCTGGCGCCTGTTCGGCGCCCGCAGGCCGCAGACGATGCAGGCCGAGCCCTTGCTCCTCCGCCTCGGCGCGACGGGCGCACACCTGGCCCTTTATGCGCTGCTGCTCGTCACGCCGATGCTGGGCTGGCTCTATGTCGACGCCAAGGGCATGGAGCTGGCCCTGCTGGGCTTCGAGTTGCCCAGCGTCACCTACTATGACCGCGAGCTGGCGATGTCGGTCTACTGGTTGAAGCAGTGGGCGGCCTATGGGTTGCTCGCGCTCATATTGGCCCATGCCGCGGCCGCCATCGGCTACCATTCCTGGATCCGCCGCGACGGGGTGCTGCGCTCGATGGTGCCGCGCCGCTTCCGGCGCGGCCGGATCGCCCTGACGGTCGCCCTTCTCGCGCTGCTCCCGGCCGACGCCCGCTCCGAAGCGCCCTTCGACGTCGAGAAGTACGCGGCCGAACTGGCAGCCTCGCTGTCCAAAGCCTGCCCGATGGCCGCGCCCGGTGATATTGCGGCCCACGAGGAATGCCGCCGCAACATCGGCCAGGGTGTGGAGGCCGGGATGCGCGGGTACTCCTTCCTGTTCGGCGGGCAGCAGCAGGGGCTGTGGCTGAAGGAGAAGAAGACCTCGGTCTTCCGCGGCGACCTGTTCCAGGACCTCTACATGTCGCTCTACATGTACACCGGAAAGTTCGCCGTCTCGGCGGCGCCGGACGGCCTCAAGGTGATCGCCCTCCAGGCCTATTTCCGCAATGAGCTGCCGCCCGGCCGCTATCCCTATCCGTTCTGGCACAGCGACCGGAAATGGGAGGCCTACGAGAAGTCGAACCAGCTCCGCTTCCGGGTGGCCAAGGACGGCCGGGTCATGTTCGCCTACCGCGCGGACATCGGCTCGGACGAGAATCGCGGCCCCTACCGCCGGGTCGAGCGCCCGCCCTTCCTCGGCGAATGGATGTGGCCAGACGATCGCGGCGCAGCACAGCCGGTGGCGACCCTGTTCTCGGAATATTACAGCCGGGACAACCCGCACCTGACCGCCCTCGATGCCGCCTATCGTCGGATGGCGATGAATTTCCGCGACGCCGACTGCACCGTCTGCCACGCCCCGGATGGGCATCGGAAGATGAACAAGCTGACGCTCCTGCAGACGCCGATGCACGCCGCCGCGAGCATCGACGCGGTGCTGGACGAGGTCCGCATGAACAAGATGCCGGTCGACGACTACAACGACCCCCGGCCGCTGCCGCCGTCGCTGCGCCAGGCGCTGCTGGCCAACGGCGATGCCTTCCGCCAGCAACTCGCCACCGCCGACGCCTGGGAGCGGGCGAACGGCCGGCCGAAGGCACGCAAGGCACCGCCGAACTGACGGGCCGCCCCGATTGGTGCTCGGCACGCTGGATGTCAGGCGCGATCGCGGGTTAGATACCCGTCTTCCCAGCCCTGCCCCATCCGGAGGACCGATGTCTCGACCCGATCTCATTCTGCGCGCCGGCCAGGTAATCGACGGCAGCGGCGCCCCGCGCCGCGCTGCAGACGTGGCCGTCGCAGGGGACCGGATCGTCGCCGTCGGCGACCTCGGCAGCATGACCGCCGACGCCGAGGTCGACTGCACCGGCCTGGTCGTCACCCCCGGCTTCATCGACGTCCACACCCATGACGACCGCTACCTCCTGGAAGAGCCGCTGGTGCCGGCGAAGGCGAGCCAGGGCGTCACCACCGTCGTCGTCGGCAATTGCGGCTCGTCGCTTGCCCCCTACACGCGGACGGACCTGCCCAAGACGGCGTCGGCCATGCTGGACGACCCGCGCTGGCGCTTCCCGTCGACCGCGCAGTATTTCGAGGCGCTCGACGTCGCACGGCCGGCGATCAACGCCGCGGTGCTGGTCGGCCATCGCTCGCTCCGCTTCAACTGCATGGACGACCTGGAGCGGGCGGCGACCGACGCCGAGGTGAAGCTGATGCGCGGCCAGCTGCGCGAGGCGCTGGATGCCGGTGCCATCGGCATGTCGACCGGCCTGTTCTATCCCGGCGCCCAGAAGGCGACGACCGAGGAGGTGGCCGAGATCGCGTCGGAGATGCGGGCCGATGACGGCATCTACACCGCCCATATCCGCGACGAGGGCGACCGGCTGCTGGAATCGATCGAGGAGGCAGCCGACATCGGCCGGCGCGCCGGGGTGCAGGTGATCCTGTCGCACCACAAGGCCTCCGGGCGCGCCAACTTCGGCAAGACGGAGCAGTCGCTGCCGCTGATCGAGAAGCTGCGCCGGACCCAGCGCATCGGCTTCGACGTCTATCCCTATGTCGCCTCCTCCACTGCCCTGCTGCCGGGCATCGTCGAGCGCGCCGACCGCGTCCACATCACCTGGTGCAAGGGCCGGCCGGAGTTCGCGAACCGCGACCTGGACGAGGTCGGTCGCGAACTCGGCCTCGATCGCGTCGAAACCGCCAAGGCGCTGATCCCGGCCGGCGCCATCTATTTCAGCATGGACGAGGCGGATGTCAGCCGGGTCGTGGCCCACCCCAGCTCCATGATCGGGTCGGACGGCATTCCGTGGGACGCCTTCCCGCACCCCCGCCTGTGGGGCACCTTCCCACGCGTGCTCGGCCGCTATGCGCGCGAGCAGGGGCTGCTGACCCTGGAGCAGGCGGTCCACAAGATGACCGGCCTGCCGGCGACGGAGTTCGGCCTGAAGGATCGTGGCCTGGTGCGCGAGGGCGCCTATGCCGACCTTGTGGTGTTCGATCCCGGCACGGTCGCCGACAGCGCCACCTTCGATTCGCCGAAGCAGCCGGCCGCCGGCATCGCCCGCGTCATGGTCAATGGCGAAACGGTGTGGAGCGACGGCGTCACCACCGGCGCCAGGCCCGGCCGGGCGCTGCGGCGGCAGACCGGGACGACGCGGGGGGCATCGCTATAGGTCCGAAGCTGTAGCCGCCGAGCGCCGTCACGCCGACGATGTCGCTGGCGGCCTTGCCCGTCCTCAGTGCGCGGCGCCGCCATTCCCGGGTGGCCGCAGCTCCTGGACCAGCCGCCGTTCGGAATCGCCGAGCGGTCGATCGAGCGCGACCACCTGGAAGGTCAGGCTCGGCAGCGGCCGCATGGTGATGTCGACCGCGGCCACGCGGTATTCCTTCGACGCCGTGGCATCGAGCACCGATTGCGCGATCCAGCGATGGACCGCCGCGGACACCCCGCTGTGGCGGCCGCGATGCTGCGCGATGCCCCGGCGCACCCGCTCCGCATCCTCCGTGGTCAGCAGGCGCTCCTGCACGAAGCGATAGCTGGCATGGGAGAGGATCATGCCGCCGGTCTCCAGCGAGGCGAGGCGATAGCCGGCCAGTTCCATCAGGTCCAGGAAGGCGCGCGTCCGCGGGTCCAACTGGTCCGGCAGGTAGTCGCTGGGCGGGGCCGGCAGGAACGTGGCCGAGGTCGCCCCCCACATCCAGGACGCGCCATCCAGCATCCCGGACCAGGCGCTCTCCAGCACCCGCACCGACGAGCGCACGACGCCGTCGCCGGCCTCGGTCGCCGGCTGCATCTCGGCCCTGGCTGACGGAACCGCCAGGAAGGCAGCGAACGCAAGCCCGGCCGCCAGACCCAACCGGAAACCGCGCCGGCCGGCGGTCTCCGCCATCCTGGCCGATGGACCCAGCCGTCGCATCACCGTGCTCCCCCCATTGCCAGCAGCTTCTCTCGGATGTCGACCCGCTCCACGGCCGACAATGGCACGATGCCCAGCGACGAGAGGGCGCCGTAGGGTCCGATGCTATCCTCCGCGACCGTCGCCATGGCGGCCTGCAGGGCATCGTCGCCGCCTGCCGCCGGCAGCCCGACCGACAGGTAGATCACCCGCACCGCCGGGTAGCGGTCGGCGGTTAATGCCTGGAAGGTCGGCAGCACGCCGTCCAGCGGCAGCGCCGACACCGCGCCGCCGGCCTTCAGGAACTCGCTGTAGGACAGGAAGGCCACGGCACCCGCACCCCGGGCCGCCAGCCAGGCGACCGGGTCGGCGCTGTCGTCGCGCCGCTGCACCGGCCCGTCGCTACGCATGGTCCCGCACTGCCGGCGCCGCTCGGCCGCGTCGAAGATGCGCCGCAAGGCCGGGTCCGCCAGGCACCCCGTCTCCAGCACCGTGCTCGCCAGGAGGTGCCATAGCGGCGTCCCCGCGGCCGGCAGCAGCAGGCGGATCTCGGCGTCCGGCAGGGCCGGGTCGAGTTCGCGCCAGCGCCCGGCACCCTGGCCCCGCCCCGTGGCTTGCGGTGCCGCCGCACGATGGAGCTGTGCGATGGCGAGGGGGAATGGCGGCGCGGCGGCCGAGGTGGCGAAGACCCCGACCTCGCGCCCGACCGGCATCGTCGCCTGACGCAGCGCGCGCTCCGCCGGGCAGCCGGCGCGCGACGCCCGTCCGGGCGGGCTCGCCGACAGGCCGACCCAGCCCGCCGATGCGCCACCGTTGCGGCACACGGCCTCGGCCATGTCCCCGGCCGCCAGCTCGGCCCAGGCCGCCGGGCCGGCCGGCATCGGCACTCGGCGCGCGATGGCCGCCACCGTGGGATCCGCGATCAGCATCGGCCGGGGGCCTTCGGCGGCGACGGTGCCGCCGCCCGCCGCCAGCCCGCACACGACCATCAGACAGGCGCGCAGCGACCGGATTGCAGCATCAGTTTGCAGGTGACGGACGAACACGACCACGAACCCCCCGATCCGATGGCGGCGAAGTGAATCGCCATTGCGAATTCTTCGCGACTACTCGAAACGCTTAATCCCAATGGATTATTCGTATATCTTATTCGCCAGGAAGGGCATCGGGAAATAATCGGGGGAATGATGTCAGTGCCGAATGCAGGGGGCTGCACGCGACACGTCGCGGCGTCGGGACCGGATCGGTGGCGACCCGGATGGGATCGGGTCCGCAGCGCCGGCGAACGCCTGATCCTCGCAGCCGCCGCCTTCGGAAGCCTGCTGTGTGTTTCGGCCCCGGCAGACGCCGTGTCGATCGGCCAGGCGGTGCGCGGCCACCTGGCGATCGGCCAGAAGCAGGTGCCGCTGCCGGCCGGAGCCTGGACCGTCGCCGGCGTCGGCGTCCAGGATTTCGACATGCCGGAGATCGGTGCATTCGGTGCCATCCAGAACGTCGTGCTGCTGCAGCACGAGGGCCGCCGCGTCGTGGCGATGGTCGAGATCAACGTCAACTCGGTGCCCGTCAATGACGGCTGGGGCCGCACCCGGAGCTGCCAGCGTGGCGACCAGTACCTGCTGGTCACGCGCTATCGCACCGGCTGGGATCTGTCCTGCCTGTTCGTGCAGACGACGGCCAGCGCCGGCGAAGCCAACGGCCCTGCCGCATGGCGGAACGCGCGGCGCGCGGCGGCGAAGGACGGGCTGGCCCTGCCCGATTTCTGGCTGACCGCCGGCTTCCGCATCAGCGACCGCCAGGACGTCGTCGATGCCCGCTATCATTTCGATCCGGCCGTGATCACGCCCGGTGCTGCCTCGGCCGGCAACGCGCAAGGCTGGACCGCCGACGCGGTGCGGGCCGATCCGGCCAAGCTGGCGGCCACCGAGGCACTGTCGATCTGGGCGATCGGTTTTGACGGCTGGGTCGATCGCGGTTTGCGCAACCAGCTTTCGGGCGAGGCGGCGGACATGCCGAACGGGGCCCAGTTCCGCAGCGACACGCCGCAGGTGGATGGCAAGCTGCTGGCGCTCGAACGCCTCTACCGCGCCGGCGGCCTCCGTGCCGCGGACTATGTCGCGCAGCAGCGCCTGGCCTTGCAGGAGGTCGCCAGCGTCGTGGAAAACCCGACCGGGCTACCGCTCTCGGTCCAGAAGAACATCTCGTTCCGCGTGTTCGGCTCGTCCGTGGACTATATCCTGGCCTTCATCGTCACCTTGAGCTCGCCCTTGTCGGCCTACATCACGGCCACCATCGTCAGCATCCATTCGGTGATCTTCGTCCTCAACGACAATTACTGGGAAGACTACTTCGCCCGGAAATCGACGCGCGATGCGGCCCGCGTCGTGGACTTCGCCTATGTCGGCGCGACGAACTGAGGTCGGGGGAACAGCCATGCGGACGCACCACCGCCTCGCCCGCGCAGCGCTGGGCTTCCTTGCCGTCCTTTTCGGCACGGCGGCCGAGGCCGGGACGCCCCCGATCGGCGCCGTCGTCGAGGGGGCGATGAAGGTCGCGGGCAAGCAGGTGCCCCTGCCGGCCGGCCCGTGGGTCCTGGCCGGCCATGCGCTCATCCCTTATGGCGGCGGCGAGCGTATCGGCGCCTATGGCTCGATCCACAACATCGTGCTCCTGCAGGTCGAGCAGGGCCGCATCGGCACGGTGCTGGAGCTGCACGTCAACGCCCTGCCGGTCACCGACGGGTGGGGCATCTCGCAGGATTGCTCGCGAACCGACCTGCCGCTGGCGACCATCCGCTACAAGGCCGGCTGGGATGGGTCCTGCTTCTTCCTGGCCCACACGACGGCCAGGTCCAAGAAGGAACCGGAAGCCTGGACCGCGGCGACGCGCTTTGCCGCCGGTCGCGGGCTGGCGATGGCGGGGGAATGGCTGACCGCCGGATTCCGCGTCGCCAACCGCAGCGACATCGTCGATGCCCGCTTCCACTTCGCGCCCGAATCCTGGGGACTGCCGGCGGGCGGCAACGGCACCTGGGCGGACAGTCCGTGGTCGGTGTCGCGGCTGGAGCGCGATCCACAACGCCTGGCAGTGGCCCGCACGCTGACCGAATGGGGGGTGCGCTTCAGCGGCCTCGTCGAGGCCGGCATCAAGAACCGGGTCGATCCCGCAGCACCGTTGCCGTTGCCCACGGCCCGCGCCAAGGACGCGCGCGACGTCATCGAACAGCGGGTGGCCGCGGTCGACGACCTGTTGCGTAGCGGCGCCATCGACGCCAGGCAGCACCGGATCCAGATCGCCCGCCTGCTCGAGCGCGGCCTCGATCCAGGGTCGGAGGTGACCGATCCGTCGACGGTGGCCCTCTACAAGACCCTCAGCTACCGGCCGATGGTGTCGTTCGCCAACGTCTGGATCGACTATTACTGGATCGGCCAGCCCTGGGCGGCCGGCCTGCTGGTCCTGCTCCAGGTCACCGTCAACACCACCAAGTTCTACTTCCACGAGCTGGCATGGGAGCAGATCGCCGGCGGCGGTACCCGGCGCGACAGCGCGCGCACGATGGATTTCGCCTATCTCGGCACCAATCGCTGACATCAACCCGGGCGGCGGCAGGCGAGCCGTCGCCCGGGCTCTCTTCGTCTACTCCGCGGCGGCGGCCTTGGCCGCGCCGAAGGTCGCCAGGATGACGGGCGCCCGCACCGTCAGCACCTCGTCCACCGCCGCCACCAGCGCGTCGAAGTCACCGTCGGTCATCGGCACCGACAGGTTGATCATGCCGCGCCGGGCCAGATAGATGCCGCGGGTCAAAAGGTCCATGTGGAAGAGGTCGCGCAGCGCCTGTGGCGTCTGCTTGGTATCCTGCGGCCCGCGCACCGGCGTCCAGCCGAAATGCACGCTCATCATCGACCCCCGGCCGGTGAACTGCGCCGGCAGGCCCTTGTCCCGGCACAGCGCATTCAGGCGCTCGCGCACCTGGTCGCCGCGGGCGTTGAAGGACACCGCCACCTCCGCCGGATAGACGTCGGTCAGGCCGGCCACGCCGGCCGACATGGTGAGGATGTTGTTGTTGAAGGTGCCGGCATGCGGCCAGGCATCCGCCCGCGAGGGGTCGAAATGATCCATGATGTCGGCCCGCCCGCCGAAGGCCCCGAAGGTCAGGCCGCCGCCGATATACTTGCCGAGCGTCGTCATGTCGGGGGTGATGCCGGACAGTGCCTGGATGCCGCCGGGCGATAGGCGCGAGGTCATCACCTCGTCGAAGATCAGCACCGCGCCGGCCTTGGTGGTCTCCTCGCGCAGCATGGCGAGGAACGCCTGGTCGGCGGAAATGCAGCCGCCGCCGCCCATCATCGGCTCGATGATCACGACGGCCAGGTCGGCGGCGTGCTCGCGGATCGTCTTGGCGGTGGCCTCGATGTCGTTGTAGCGGCCGAAGACGAAGGGGAACGGCACGTTCAGCGGCGTCGGGCCGGAGAAATAGAAGACGCCGCCATGATACCCGCCCTCCATGACCATGACCTTGGAGCGCCTGGTGTGGCCGCGCGCCGCCGAGATGGCGAAGAGGTTGCCCTCGGTGCCGGAATTGGTGAAGCGGACGCGCTCGATCGACGGGAAGCGGTCGCAGACGAGCTTCGCCAGCTTCGCCTCGACGAGATTGGGGCCGCCCAGCGCGATGCCGCCGTCCAGCGCGCCACGGATCGCCTTCATGATGGCGGGGTGGGAATGGCCGTAGAGACCGGCCGTGTATTCGCCGAGGAAGTCGCGATATTCGTGCCCGTCGAGGTCCCAGATGCGGGCCCCCTCGCCCTTCACGATCCCCAGCGGGAACGGCGGGTAGTGAATGACGGTCCGGGTGTTGCCGCCCGGCATCACCGCGGCCGCTTCGGTCTGGCGCGCAGCGCTCTTCGGGTTACGGGCGGCGAATTCCGTCCGCGCCTCGGCCAGGGCCGAATCCAGATCGGCGTTCAATCCTCGATTGGCTTCCATTGGAACCTCCAGGCAGGCACCCGCGGGGAATGGAAGGGCGCCAGAAAGCTTGTGGGGGTTACCGTAGCCAGCCGACGCCCGGCCTGTCCACGCCCCTCGATCCGATGATCGAGCGTCAATGCAGTTGAACCCCACACCGGACGGGACTATCTGGACGGCACTGCCTCCTCGGTGGGGACGACCCCATCGGCCATGCGGGGCGACCGGCGGGGACGACCCCGCCCGCAAGGGTGGAGTTTCCCTCATGGCATGGTTCGTTCTGCTCGCCGCCGGCCTGTTCGAGATCGGCTGGGCGGTCGGCCTCAAATACACCGAAGGCTTCTCGCGCCTCGTCCCGACCCTGCTGACGGTGGGGTCCATGGTGATCAGTCTCGGCCTGCTGGGCCTGGCGCTGAAGACATTGCCGCTCGGCACCGCCTATGCCATCTGGACCGGCGTCGGCACCGTCGGCACCGCCCTCCTCGGCATGATGCTGTTCCAGGAGCAGGCGGATGTGGCGCGGCTGGCCTGTATCGCCCTCATCGTCGCCGGCATCGTCGGCCTGAAGATCGTCACGCCGCACTGAAGCCCGCACGCTGAAGCCCGAAAACTGAAGCCCGAAAACTGAAGATTGCGCCGAACGGGCGGCAGGGGGTGGGCGCCTCGCCCGCCCCCTTCTGCTAGATTGCGCCCACCGAGAGACAGGGACCCATCCTAATGATCCCCCGTTACAGCCGACCGCGCATGACCGCCATCTGGGAGCCGCAGAACCGGTTCCGCATCTGGTTCGAGATCGAGGCCCATGCCTGCGACGCCCAGGCGGAGCTGGGCGTCATCCCGGCCGAGGCCGCGCGCGCGGTGTGGGAACGCGGCCGCTTCGAGATCGAGCGCATCGACGCCATCGAGCGCGAGACGCGCCACGACGTCATCGCCTTCCTCACCAACCTGGCCGAGCATGTCGGGCCCGACGCCCGCTTCATCCACCAGGGCATGACCTCGTCCGACGTGCTCGATACCTGCCTCGCGGTGCAGATGACCCAGGCATGCGACCTGCTGCTGGAGGATGTCGACCAGGTCCTGGCTGCGCTCCGGCGGCGCGCCTTCGAGCACAAGGACACCGTCTGCATCGGCCGCAGCCACGCCATCCATGCCGAGCCGACCACCTTCGGGCTGAAGCTGGCCGGGCACTATGCCGAGTTCGCGCGCAACCGCGAGCGGCTGGTGGCGGCCCGGGCCGAGATCGCGACCTGCGCCATCTCCGGCGCGGTCGGCACCTTCGCCAACATCGACCCCAGGGTCGAAGCCCATGTCGCGGCCAAGCTCGGCCTGGCGGTGGAGCCGGTGTCGACCCAGGTCATCCCGCGCGACCGCCATGCCATGTTCTTCGCGGTGCTGGGGGTGGTCGCCAGCGGCATCGA
Source organism: uncultured Rhizobiaceae bacterium (assembly GCA_964594715.1). Classification (GTDB taxonomy): domain Bacteria; phylum Pseudomonadota; class Alphaproteobacteria; order ATCC43930; family Allostellaceae; genus Allostella. The sequence goes on from CAZQOA010000079.1 coordinate 12,987, forward strand.
GCGCCTGGCGATCGAAATCCGCCACCTCCAGCGCACCGAGGTGCGCGAGGCGGAGGAGTTCTTCGCGCCCGGCCAGAAGGGCTCGTCGGCGATGCCGCATAAGCGCAACCCGGTCCTGACCGAAAACCTGACCGGGCTTGCCCGCATCGTCCGCGCCGCCGTCGTGCCGGCCCTGGAGAACGTGGCCCTGTGGCACGAGCGCGACATCTCCCATTCCGGCGTCGAGCGGGTGTTCGCGCCCGATGCGACCATCGCGCTCGACTTCGCGCTTGCCCGCACCGCCGATGTGGTCGACCGCCTGATCGTCTATCCGGAGCGGATGCTGGCCAACCTCGAAACCGGCGGCGGCATCGTCCATTCCCAGCGCGTGCTGCTGGCCCTGACCCAGAAGGGGGTCAGCCGCGAGGATGCCTATCGCCTGGTGCAGCGCAACGCGATGGAGGCCTGGCACGGCCGCGGCCAGTTCCTCGACCTGCTGCTGGCCGACGCGGAGGTGACGCGGCACCTGTCGCCGGACGAAATCAGGGCCGAGTTCGACCTCGGCTATCACATCCGCCACGTCGACACGATCTTCGCCCGCGTTTTCGGGACAGACCAGGTTTCCGGGGCCACCGAAGGAGAATGAAGCAGATGCGTCTCTACATGACGGCGGGCTCGCCTTACGCCCGGATCGTCCGCGTGCAGGCCCAGGAGCTGGGCCTGGCTGGCCGGATCGAGGAGGTGGCGGCCACGCTGCGCGACCCCGCCAGCGTCGTCCTGGCGGTATCTCCGCTCGGCCGGGTGCCGGTGCTGGTAACCGACGACGGCATCGCCATCAGCGACACCAGGAGCATCTGCGACTATCTCGACCGGCTGCATGTCGGCCCACGCTTCCTGCCCAATGGCGGCCCGACCCTGTGGCCGGAGCGCGCCTTCGAGGCACTGGCGATGGGCTTCCTCGACGGCGCCATCGCCTATGGCCGCGAACTGGGCCGACCGGCCGACAAGCGCTCCGCGGTCATCTTCGACGGCGAGGTGGCACGCGCCCAGCGCTGCCTCGACCATCTCGAGGCCAAGGCCGGCACGCTGGCGCGCACCGCCACCTTCGGGCCGGTGACCTTGGCCTGCGGGCTGGCCTATTTCGAGCGACTCGATACCGGCAGCGACTGGCACCAAGGCCGGCCTGCCTTGTCCGACTGGCACGCCGCCATGCTGGCCCGCCCCTCCTTCGCCGCCACGGCCCCGCCGCCCAAGAAGTAACCCTCGGGATGGCGAAGTCCCACGCCTCCGCCGGCCGGCTCGACGAGCTGGTCCGGCGGCTTCGCAACGACATCAAGTTCGGCAGCTTCAGCCATGGCGAGTGGCTGAAGCTGATCGACCTCCAGCAGCGCTACGGCGCCACCCAGTTCGACATCCGTAGAGCGCTGGTGGAACTGAAGTCCCAGCGCCTGGTCGACCACCGCCCCAATCACGGCTTTCGCGTCGCCACCCCGAACCCGGTCGAGCGCGAGCAGCTCTATTTCGTGCGCACCGCGATCGAACGCAGCGCCGCCGCCCTGGTGGTGGAGCGCGCCGGCGCCGACGACCTGGCGGCCCTGGAGCGGCTCGCCACCGACTTCGACGGCACCGTCGACAGCGCCGGCCGACAGTTGCAGGCGGCCGCCAACGCGGCCTTTCACGACTATTTCTTCGCCATCACCGGCAATCCCGTCCTGGTCGAAACCGTCCAGTCCCTGCGCGAGCGCAGCCATTTCGGCACCACCGGGCGCTGGCGCAGCGAGCACGGCCTGCGTGCCAGCGGCGCCGAGCACCGCCAGATGGTCGACGCCATCGCGCGGCGCGACGCCGACGCCCTCGAGCAGATCATCGTCCGCCACATCGCGGCGTTCTGACGAGCGGGCCGCTCGAGCGGCCGTCGAAGGGCGGCAGCGCCATGGGGCTGTCGACGCCGTGAAACGGCCATCGGCTGCCGGAGAGATTTCATGATTCGACAAGCTCACCATGAGGAGAAGCTGGCGCCCCGGCCCTCATCCGGTATCCCGGTCCTCATGGTGAGAGCTTGTGGATCAATGGTCCGTGCAGGAACAGAACACTGCACTGCGGTCGTTCCGTCCCTCGACCGCTGCGCGCTCGGGATGACGGTATCCCTTTGATTGCACTAAGAAATGTGCCTCACCCTGAGCGCGCAGCGAAGCGGAGCAGTCGAAGAACGCAACGCCACGCGATCTGAAGCTCCGATGCATTCACAGGCTCTGAGCCTGACGAACATGAGCTTCCCCAAACTCCCACCACCATGAAGTCTCCGGCAGCCGGCGGCGATCAACAGGTCGGGCCGGCATCCTTCACGGTGATCCGCCACAGCGTGCGCGGCTGGCTCGGGTCGGCCAGCGGGGCGGAGTGCAGCAGGCAGCAATTGTCCCAGATCACCACGTCGCCCTCGCGGTAGCGGGGCGTGAAGCGGTATTCGGGCCGGGTCGCGTGGGCCTTCAGTTCGTCGAGCAGCGCCACCCCTTCGCGCTCGCCCATGCCCTCGATCCCGAAGGAGCTGCCGGACACGGCATAGAGGGTGGGCCGGCCGGTGTGGGGATGGCGGCGGACCAGCGGATGGCGCACCCAGTCCATCTTCGCCTTCTGGTCGCCGCTCAGGGGCGAAGCGGCGGTGCGCGAGCGCTCGTCGAGGTCGTCGCGGTTGCCGTAATGGTGCCGGCAGACCAGGCCGTCGATCCGCCGCTTCGTTTCGTCCGGCAAGTCCTCCCAGGCCCGGCGCAGGTTGGCGAAGCTGGTGCCGGCACCGCTGTCGGCGATGCGGATCGCGTGCAGCATGGTGCAGCGGGCCGGGACGGCCAGGTAGGAATAGTCGGTGTGGAAATAGGTGCCGCCATCCATCAGGCCGGTCGGCCTGCCGTCGACCACGACGTTGGAGAGGATGAGGATGTCGGGGTCGGCCGGGTGATGGAACTGGTCGATGACGTGCGGTTCCGGCCGGCCGAAACGGCGCGCGAAGGCAAGGTAGCGGGCGGGGTCGAGCCCGGCCTGGCCCGGCAGCACGACCACCAGATGGTCATGCAGCGCCTGCTCGATCGTCCGGAACTGGGCGTCGTCGAGGTCGCAGCACAGGTCGATGCCGGACACCTCGCAGCCGAGCACCGAGGACAGTGGCGTAATAGTCGGCGGAGTGACGGTCGCCATCGAGCCCCTCCCCTTCAGCGCAGGAATTCCGGCGAGATCAGGCTGGGCAGGAACAGGGACACCTGCGGCCACAGGATGACCAGGATCAGCACCCCCAGCATCGGCAGCAGCATGATCATGGTATCCTTGATGACGTCGATCACCCTTAATCCCGCCACCGAGCACGCGATCATCAGGCAGAGCCCATAGGGCGGGGTGACCAGGCCGAAGGCCAGGGACACGATGCCGACCATCGCGAAATGGACCGGGTCCATGCCCGAGGTCCGTGCCACCGGATCGAGGATGGTGCCGACGATGATGATGGCGGGGATGGCGTCGAGGAAGCAGCCGACCACGAGGAACACGCCCGCCACCAGGAAGCCGACGCCGATCGGCCCCAGCTCCCACGCCTGCACCCCGGCCAGGATGGCCTTGGGGATCTGGTAATAGGCGAGCAGCCAGCCGAAGGCACTGGCGGTGCCGACGCAGAAGAGCGCGACGGCGGCCAGCCGCCCGGTGTCGAGCAGCGCGTTGTAGAAGGTCTTGGTATCCATCTCGCGATAGACGCAGAAGGACAGGACGCCGGCATAGAGCACGGCGATGCAGGCGGATTCGGTGGCCGTGAACCAGCCGAAGATCTTGCCGCCGATGATGATACCGGGCGTCAGCAAGGCCGGGATCGAGACGAACAGCGCACACACCAGCGCCCGCCAGGTCGAGCGCTGGTAGGTCGGATAGCCGCGCATCTTCGCATAGGCATGCACGGTCGCCATCTGCACCAGGCCGATCAGCAGGCCCGGGATGATGCCGGCCAGGAACAGGGCGCCGATCGAGACGGTGAGGATGCCGCCCCACACGATCATCAGGATCGAAGGCGGGATGATGACCGCCAGGACCGCGGAGACGGCGGTGATCGCGACCGAGAAGCTGTCATCGTAGCCCTCGCGGCGCTGCGCCTCGATGAAGATCTTGGACTGGCTGGCCGCATCCGCGGTCGAGGAGCCCGAGATGCCGGCGAAGAAGATCGACAGCACGACGTTCATCTGCGCCAGGCTGCCCGGGAAGTGCCCGACCATGGTGCGCGACAAGGTCATCAGCCGGTCGGTGATGCCGCCGACATTCATCAGGTTGGCGGTCAGCAGGAAGAACGGCACCGCCAGGAGGATGAAGGAGTTGTAGGCGTTGAAGGTTTCCTGCACGAGCGTCATCGTCGACAAATGCGGCTCGATCAGCAGGATCGGCAGGCAGGCGAGGCCGAGCGCAAAGGCGATCGGGACGCGCAGCGCCATCAGCGAGAAGAACAGGCCGAACAGGATCAGCGCCGCGAAACCAGGCGTCAGGACCGCGGCACCCATCAGAACGACCTCCCCGTCAACACGCGAAGATCGTCGAGGACCTGCTCACCCAGGAAGATGATCCACACCACCCCCGTCAGGGGCCAGGCGACATGGATCATCCACAAGGGCAGTTCCGCCAGTTCCGAAATACGGTTCCAGCCGAACTGGGTGAATTCCCAGCCCGCGAAGACGAAAGTCAGGGCGAAGATCAGGACCGCGAAGCGCGAGATCAGGTTGACCGCGGCCGTCAGGCGGGGCGAACCGCGCGGCCACAGGTCGACATCGAAATGCGCGCTCTCGCGCACGCCGACCATGGCGCCGATCATCACCATCCACACGAAGAGGAACCGGGCCATCTCCTCGGTCCAGATGTAGTGGGGGATGATCTCGGTGAAGCGCGAGAAGATCTGCAGCGTCACCGGAATCACCAGGATGAGAACGGAAAACGCGAGCAGGAAGGACAGAAGCTGATGGCACGCCGCAGTCAGCGTGCGCCAGAGGCCGGAAGCACCGCTCACACGAGGTCTCCTCGAAGGACCTGGGACCAGACCCTTCCCGCGAGGCCGCGACCGGCCCCGCGGGAAGGACGCGTCACGTCACTTGGTGGCGTTGATCTGCTCGAAGATCTTGTCGACGCCGATGTCCTTGGCGTAGGCCGCCATCACCGGGTCGACCAGCTTCTTCATCTGGTCGCGATCCGCGAACGGGATCCGCTTCAACTTCCCCGCCTTCTCCAGCGCGTCGAGCTTGGCCGAATCCTCGGAGGATTCGACCTTCCTTCCATAGGCGCCCGCTTCCTTGCCGGCGCGGAGGACCGCCTGCTGCAGGTCCGGCGGCAGCTTCTTGAAGGTCTTGCCGGAGAAGCAGATCGGCCGGATGGTGATGGCGTGCTCGGTGACCGACAGGTTCGGCCCGACCTCGAAGAACTTCATCTGCTCGACGCCGGCCGCCTCGTTCTCGCCGGCGCTGATGACGCCGTTCTGGATGGCGTTGTAGACCTCGTTGTAGGCGATGACCGTCGGCGACAGGCCGGCGGCGGCGAAGGCGCGGCTCCAGATCGGCGCACCCTGCACCCGGACCTTCAGGCCCTTCATCTCGGCCAGGTTGTGGACCGGTTTGTTAACGAAAATGTTGCGCACGCCGCCGCCGGCATAGCCGATCAGCATGACGTCGGCCTTCTGGGCGATCTCGTCGGCGATCGGCTTCAGCAGGTCGGCATCCAGCACCTTGTTCCAATGGTCCAGGTCGCGGAACAGGAACGGCGCGTCGATGAAGGGGGCTGCACGCGAGAAGGTCGACATGTGCGCGGGGGAGACGATGCCGTAGTCGACGGCCTTTCCCTGCGCCATGTATTCGAAATACTGCTTCTCCAGGCCCAGCTCGCTGTTCTTATGCAGCGTGAACTGGATCGGTTTGCCGTAATACTGTTTCACCAACTCCTCGAAGCGGACGAGGGCCTTGGTGAAGGCATGGTCGTCGTTGAATTGCGAAGCCCCGCTGAGGGTAATCGTCTGCGCGCCCGCCGGGGCGAACACGCCGAGCCCGGCAACCGTGACCACGGCGCCCAAGAAACGCTTCCAGTCCATAGATGGCTCCTCCCAAGGCAGGCCAGGCCCACCGATGCCTTCGGCGTTTATCGCCGATTGTTACCAATCGCGACCATAACGACGGTCCGCGCCCTTGACCAGAGCGCGCGCGGCAATTCTAAAGGGAGAAGCTTCCGAGGAAATTCGCCGAACCTGCGTCCGGACATGACGCCGGTTCAGCGACAGCGGGGCCTGCGTCTTCTACAGCGGGCGTTCCTCAGCGGGTGTGGGCCTCAGCGGGTCCGGGCCTCAGCGACGGCGCTGGAACTGTGGCCGACGGGGTGCCGCCGATACCGCGGGCGCGCGCTCGTCCTTGTGGCGGAAGGTGATGCGGCCCTTGGTCAGGTCATAGGGCGTCATCTCGACCGTCACGCGATCGCCGGCAAGAATACGAATGCGATGCTTGCGCATCTTCCCGCCCGTGTAGGCGAGCATCTCATGGCCGCTGTCCAGACGGACGCGGAAGCGAAATTCGGGGAGCATCTCGAGGACGACGCCCTCGAACTGAATCAGATCTTCCTTAGACACGTAGCCTCCTGCGTCGTGGGCGAAACCGTGGGTCGGTGGCGGGCCGGTCGCCGGCCCCCCTATCAGACGGTCTTGAGATTGACGGCCGCGACCTTGCCCTGCTGGCCGCTTTCGAGTTCGTAACTGACGCGCTGGCCTTCGTTCAGGCTCGAAATGCCCGCACGCTCGACCGCCGAGATATGCACGAAGACATCCTTCTGGCCGTCATCCGGCTGGATGAAACCATAGCCCTTCGTGCTGTTGAACCATTTGACGGTACCGACTGCCATGGGCCCTCTCCACATCCTCGTTTCCGGCGCGCGACATGCACAGCGGGACAACAATCGTATTGGAGGAGGACCGGGTCGGCGCTCTGTCGAGCAGCATGACGGCCGAACCCAACACTAGTTGACCGCCCCTATATAAGGCAGTCCAGCGAAAATTTCAGGAGGAATCGCCAGGGCGGCGGTTGCGGCGCGCCGGTCGAGGTGCCATGGGGCCAGGCAGCAGGGAGAAGCCGGAACCTCCATGCCGATCCCGTCGTTTCCGTCCGCAGTCGAAATGGAGGGGAACATGCGGTCCAGTGGAATTCTCGGAATAGTCCTCTTGTGCGTCGGGGCGGTGCTCCTGGTCTTTGCCTGGCGAGCGTCCAACGCGCCGGTCGACCAAGTCGTGAACACGCTGACCGGACGTTTCACCGACGGCACCATGTTCTACATCATCGGTGGCGTCGCGGCCCTGGTCGGCGGTATCTTCCTGGTGGCGCTGCGCCCCAGGGCCTAAAGCCCGGCTTCCGGCCGGCCCGGTGCCGGCGGGACCGGCACCGGGGGTGCGGCAGCGCGCGTCGCGACCCGGTCCGACGTCCAGTCGAGCTCGGCGGCGTAGCGCTGGCGCCATTGCTCCTTCAGCGGGTCGACCTGCCTCTCCAGCGCGGAATCGGACAGGCGGAAGGGCGGCCCCGCATCCTCGATCCCGACCAGGTTGCAGATGCCGCGGCAGATCGGGTCGGGATCGGCGACCAGGTCCTCATACCAGACCTCCAGCGGCTCGATCCGGTTGCGCTCGAAGGCGATCTGCCAGTTGCGCTCGTCGCTGGCAACGGTCCCTATCGCACGTTCGAGCAGCGACCGCGAATATACCGCCTTCAGCGCCTGGACATCGCCGCCCCGCATCAATCGCCACTGCCCGGTGCGCAGGGCCGCCACGAACGAGATCGCCTGCGCCAGCAGGTCGCGCCGCCGCAGCCAGACGAACCGGCTGCGGCGCAGCAGGGCGCGCGTCGTCTCGTCGGCCAGGAAGGGACGCAGCTGGTCGAAATGCGCCTTCGCGCCGAACACGCCGTTGGGCGTGGTGCGATGCCGGATCACCGCCCGCAGATAGGCCTGCCGTCCTTCCGGCGTGTCGAACGGCCCGGACCCGAGCCGCTCGGACAAGGTGGGCACGGTCCAGTCGAGGTTGAAATATTCGCCGGGCGAGCCCATCCGGCCGGTCCGCCACAAAAGGTCAGCCAGGAGTTGGCTGCCCGAACGCGGGCTTTCCGCGATCATGTAGAACCGCCGCTGACCACGGAAGGGCGGCTGATCGTACTTCGCCGCGGCAATCGGGTTGTAGCCGAGGCCGCCGGCGAGGGCAGCGGGAGCCTCGGGAGCCTCGTCCTTAGAAGGCATGGCGCAGGCCGATCGAGATGCCGTGGCTGCGCAAGTTGGCCTCGGTCCCGTCGATGGCGAGCGCGGTGGCGCCGCTGGGGCGAAAACGCGTGGCCGCGCCGCGGTCGCTCTCGACCTTGCCGAAATCCGTATAGCGGTAGGCGATCTCCAGCGTCAGCCCGTCATCCAGGCGGATGCCGGTGCCGGCGGTGACCATCCAGGCGAAATTCGTGGTCGTGCCCCCGGGCGTGGCGACGATCTGCGGGATCGAGGGAAAGGACAGGGTCGTGCGGTCGAGCCGGTTGCGCGAGACCCCGGCCCCGGCGCCGACGAAGGGCTGGAACGGGCCGAGGTCGACCGGCAGGAACGACGCCAGGTCGACATAGCCGTTGACCATCCCGGTCCATGCGGCGACGTCGCCGTCGACCGACTGATCGCCCGCCACCGGAAAATCCGCCTGTCCCCCGAAGCGGAACTGCGGGCGCCAGCCCAGCGTCAGGTCGACCCGGAAGCGATCGTCGAAGCGATAGCCGACGCCGGCACCGATCGCCACCGACTGGCCGAACTCGCCGTCGCCACGGGCAAGGCAGCCATAAAGCGGCACCGCGGCCGGGTCCGTCCCGGTGCAGTTCCAGTCCCGGAAGGCGGCGCTGGTGCCCTTTTCCCAGCCGAGATCGACGCGGCCATACCAGCCGGCCGGCTCCGCCGCCGCGGCGATCGGCGCCGCCGGCCATGGAGCCGTTAGACCCGCGAGGCCCGCTACCGCTAGAATCGCCGATCGGGCGAATCGCCGGGCCAGGTAGCGCCGGGCGGGGAAGCGGGCGGGGCGTGGGGAGAAGGGCATGGAATTCGACTACGTCATCGTCGGTGCGGGGTCGGCCGGCTGCGTGCTGGCCAACCGGTTATCGGAGGACCCGGGCGTCACCGTGCTCCTGCTCGAAGCGGGGCCGAAGGATCGACTTCCGTGGATCCACATCCCCGTGGGCTTCGTCAAGATGCTCGACGACAAGCGGGTCAACTGGGTGTACCGCACCGAACCGGAACCTGGCACCAACAATCGCGCGATGTTGTTCCCGCGTGGTCGCGTGCTTGGCGGATCGAGTTCGATCAATGGGCTCCTCTATGTCCGCGGGCAGCCGCAAGACTATGATTCATGGGCCCAGGCCGGCAATCGCGGCTGGTCCTATGACGAGATCCTGCCCTACTTCCGGAAGGCCGAGCGCAAGGCCAAGGGCGACCCCTCCTATCGCGGCACCGACGGCCCGCTGACCGTCGACGAATTCGCCGACCACCACCCTTTGACCCATGCCTTCGTGAAGGCCGGGCAGGAAGTGGGGCTGCCCTTCAATCCCGACACCAACTCGGGCGACCAGGAAGGGGTCGGCTACTACCAGCAGACCCGGCGCGGCCGCTTCCGCGCGTCGACCGCACGGGCCTACCTGAAGCCGGTGATGGGCCGCCGCAACCTGCTGGTCGAGACCGGCGCGATGGCGACCCGGATCGTCATGGAGAAGTGGCGCGCCGCCGGCATCGCCTACCGGCGCGGCGGGCAGGAGCGGGTGGCCCGGGCGCGGCGCGAGGTCATCCTGTCGGGCGGCAGCATCAACTCGCCCCAGCTGCTGCAGGTGTCCGGCATCGGCCCCGGCGACCATCTGCGGCAGGCCGGCGTCGAGCTGGTGCATGACCTGCCCGGCGTCGGGATCAACCTGCATGACCATTTCGTCAGCCGCATCGTCCACCGCATGCGCGGCATCGCCAGCATCAACGAGAAGTCGCGCGGCTGGCGCCTCGTCGTCGAGGCGGCGAAATATGCCGCCTTCGGGCGCGGTATCCTGACCTATTCGGCCGGAAACGGCTGCGCCTTCATCAAGACCCGCCCCGGCCTGGAGGGGCCGGACTTCCAGCTCTCGTTCGCCGCCGCCAGCTTCAAGGACGGCGTGCTGGGCCAGCTTGACGACGAGCCGGGTGCTACCCTCGGCGGCTGGCAGCTCCGCCCCGAGAGCCGCGGGTCGGTGATGATCAAGTCCGCCGATCCGCTGGAGGCGCCGGCCATCCGCCCGAACTACCTGGCGTCGGAGACCGACCGCATGGTGACCGTGGCCGGGTTGAAGATGAGCCGCGCCATCCTGGAGGCGCCGGCCTTCGCGCGCTGGAATGCCGGCGAGAAGCATCCGGGCGCCGGCGTCCGCACCGACGACGAATGGCTCGACTATGCCCGGCGCAACGGCACCACCGTCTATCACCCGGTCGGAAGCTGCCGCATGGGGCCGGACCGCATGTCGGTGGTCGATCCGCGCCTGCGGGTGCATGGGCTGGAGGCGCTCCGCGTCGTCGACGCCTCGGTCATGCCGGTGATGGTGTCGGGCAACACCAATGCCGCCACCATCATGATCGCCGAGAAGGCCGCCGACATGATCAAGGAGGACGCCAGGGCG
>CAZQOA010000080.1:0-23545 GCA_964594715.1 uncultured Rhizobiaceae bacterium
CGCGCGCGTGGTCGATCCAATCTCTGCCGCGTCCCTTGGCGTAGGGTTCCGTCATCAGGAGGTTGGCCAGTTCAGTCAGCGTGGCAGCGGCGACCTGAACCTGATTCCACTCCGCGTCAGTCTTTGGACTGAGATCTGTCGTGCCGTGCTCGTCCATAATCCATCCGCTGGCATCCCAGTAGATGTCGGCCGTGGGATCGATGACACCGGCCATGAGCTGCCGAAGCGAGTGCGTCCGCAGATAGTCGGGTTCGGGTACGTCTGCCGCTTGCTTCGACGTCTGATTGCAGCCGGAGAGCACCGCAAGGCCTGCAATCAGAGCGAACTTGGCAAGATTCATTCCAGACCTCATCATCATTTCCGTCAGGGCCGGCTTCCGTAGAAATCCTGATGCGCCCCCTCACGTCTGACGTTGCGTGGGATCGGGCACTCACCTGGGCCGGGCGTCAGGGTTTACCTTCGTCGTCGAGCACCTCGAACTCGCCATCATCTCCCACCGCTCCCTGCTCGACGTGCTTGTAGTCCTCCGCGAACGAAGGGTCGCATTCGTAGGGATACATCACGGAATCAGAGGGGCGCTTGTCGAACTTCATGTAGCGCGCGCCGTTGTTGTCGAGCACGTTGGCGTCGGAAAACCACTGCGTCCCTTCGAAGTGCTGACCATCCGCGCTCAGCCGATAGCGCTCGACGAAATGGACATCGTCCGTGTGATCGAGGCCATTGTTGGTCAGGGTCGAGGGCGCGATGTTGGTGGTGTCGATAACCAGTTCGTCACCTTCCCAGTGGCCGATGGAATCGCCCAGCTTGGTATGCGGCGTACTCGCCGGCTGATGCTCGCGTCCGTCCATCCAGATCAGGCGCACCTGATCGAAGTACTGCATCTTCATGATGATGACTTGGGGAAGCTGATAGATGACGAAGGGGAACGGACCCTGCATGCTGTAGATCACTGACGGGACCGCGCAGACGTTCGACAAGGTCATGGCATCCGCCGGGCGCCATTCCGCAGCCTTTGCCGCCGCCTCCGGCTTTATTTTCAGCCCACCGTATTCGTTCATCGGGAACTCCGCGACACTCGCATCGTCCAGCATGACGGTATTGGCCGGGAGCTCGGCAACCATGCTCTCGTTCACAGGATGTTGATTGCGGGCCGGCGTCCAGTTCCCCGAGAAATCCGGCGGGCCGGCCTTGCCCGAGCCGGCCTCCGCATGGACCTGCAAGGGCAACAAGGCGGCGGCGCCGAAGAGCGCGGCGAAGATCATGCGTTTCAAACCAAGTCTCCCGTTATCGGCGAACGATCCACCGCCCGCGCTCCGTCTTTTTCCGGATTGCCGCCTTGCCGGCTTCCCCGGCTTAGTCTTCTTTCGTCGTGAACGCTTCCCGAACCACTGGCGAGCCATCGAGATTATAGACCTGGCGGAGACGCATATAGCGCTGTCCGTTGCGCGCCAGCCATCCCTCGGCGATGACCTTCTGGCCGGGCTTCAGCGTATCGCGCGTCCAGCCCTTTTGCTGGAGCCCCACGGGCGCATTCGTCTCGATCCGCCATTTATGCACCTGGCCCGCCTTGTCCTTCACGTCGACGACGATCGTTCCGTGGGGATTGCCGAAGCGGAAAGACGCGATGGTCCCACGAATCTTGATCAGCTTATCCGCGTTAAAGAAAGCGGCGAACGAGTGGTGGGCCGATGCTGCCACCGGCGCCACCGCAGCGGCCAGGCAGGCGATCAGGAGAGCGGGCTTGCGAAACATCGTTTAACTCCAAATAATTGTCTCACACCTTCGGCGTAAATTCAGACACAATATTCCTGCATCACATTGAAAATATAAGTGTTTTCATCTTTATGATGGCTGAACAATCGTCTTTCCCGACTTTCGCTTGTCGTCTTCATCAGCGGGTTGTCGCCCGTTGGTTCGAAACCTCAATCGCCAATAGACTGGTAAGCCAGCACCTGGAACAGATCGAGCAGGTTTCCGTCCATGGGAGCCTTCTGGCCCATGAAAACCGCCACGAAGTGCTCCTTCGGATCGACGATAAACCTCGTCGTCGCCGCACCGTCCCAGCCGAATGCGCCAGCCGTGCCGAGCATGCCTTCGAGACCGGGGTTGACGGACACCGCCAGGCCCAGGCCCCATCCCCTGCCGATCGCATCTCCGGCAGCGATGTCCCCCACGGCCGGCGGCAGGTTGTTCTGCGTCATCAGTTCCACCGTCTTCCTGCTCAGGATGCGCCTCCCGTCCAGGCTCCCGCCATTGGCGAGCATTTGCGCGAAGCGCGCGTAGTCCATGGCCGTCGACCACAGGCCGATGGTGCCAAAGGGATGCTGGCCGAACCGCTCGTAGACTGACGGCCGCATGTCCATGGCCGGCATGGGCGGATCGCCTTCGGGAACGTCGTGCAATCGGGCAATCCGGCCACGCTTGTCAGCCGGAACGCTGTAGCCTGTATCGTCCATCCCCAGCGGCTCGAAAAGCTGGGTGCGAAGATAATCATCGATCTTCATGCCCGAGAAATGCTGAACCAGGGCGGCCTGCACATCGACATTGTACCCGTATAGCCAGGCCTCGCCCGGCTGGAAGTAGAGGGGGACATTGCCGAGGAGTTTCATTTCCTCATCAAGCGAGTCCATCGTCGACAGCCACAGATGCTGGTCGTAGTAGGCCTTCGCCATGAGCGGCGGCCCGCCAGCGGTACCGATGCCGCTGGTATGACGCAGGACATCGTGAATGGTCGGCTTGCGCTTCGGCTTCTCGAGAAGCATTTTCCCGTCTTTTTCGCCCGCGTAGACCATTACGTCCTTGAAGGCCGGAAGGTACTTCTCGAGCGGATCGTCGAGACGGAACTTCCCCTTCTCGTATTCCATCAGCAACGCGACCGCTATGACCGGCTTCGTCATCGAATAGATGCGGAAGATATCGTCTACTTGCATCGGCCGCTTGGTATCGCGATCGGAAACGCCGAAGGCCTTGTAGTGGGCGACGCGGCCGTTGCGAGCGAGCAGGACGACGGCGCCGGGAATGCTCCCGGACCGCACAAAGCCCTCCATTCCCGCATCCAGCCGGGCAACCCCCTCCGGCGAAAGCCCGCCTTGAGCGATCGTTTCGGTAGGCAGATCGCGCGCCGCAGCCGGCGTGGACGCAAGGCTCAATGCTGCCACTGCCAATGCAACGGTCAGTACCCTCGTTCTACCTGCCATCATCTGCCCCTCTCCAATTGTTACTGACCGGCATTGCACCTCCGATCGCGGCGCCATTCGTCACGCCGGCCGGACCCCGGCATTCCATCGCCAGGGTCTGGCCGGCCATTCGATCAGAACTCCTTCTTCACCGTGAGAGCCCATCCACGTGGACGCCCCGGGGTTCCGATATACCTGCCGGTCGGATCCGTGACCGACCCACCCGAGGTCGTGAAATAGTACTTGTCGAAGACGTTGGTAACTTCGAGGGCCACGTCGAGATCGTCGCTTGCGTTGCGCCACGTCAAACGCGCGTTGGCCAACGTGAACGGCTTGATCTCGGTGATCGGATCGTTGCGCAGGGTAAAATACGAACGCCCCTGATGCGACACGTCGAAGCGCGGCGTGAGCGAACCCAGCTGACCCAGCTCGATACGATACTGCGCGCCGACCGACCACTTCCAATCAGGCGTGAACGGACGTTGATCCTCGAGGCGGGGGCCGGTCGTCCCGGTTACGCCCGCACCCAGACGGGTGTAGTCGAAGTCCAGATGGCTTAGGGACGCGTCAAAGAGAAGCCCGTCAATCGGCTCTGCCGACAGTTCCGCCTCGAACCCCTTCATCTCGGCATCACCCGCGTTCGCCACAATGAGGCAAGGAGTGCCGAACTCCGGCGGACACACGTTCGTCTGCAGCTGGATATCCTTGTACTTCTGCAGGAACGCAGCGAGGTTAAGCCGCACCCGGCGGTCGAAGAAGTCGGATTTCAGCCCCACTTCATAGTTGATCAGCTTTTCGGTACCGACCGACACGGCCTGCGCCGGCAGGAACGGGCGAGGATTGATGCCACCTCCTTTGTATCCCGTCGCGACCTGCACGTAACCCATCACGTTGTCCGAGAAACGATACTGGACGTTGGCCCGGTAGTCGAACTGGCCCGCGTTGTAGGCGCCCACTGCATTGTTCAATGCTCCCAGGATCGGGTGTACCTGGCCATCCGGGGTCAGGCGAACGAACGTGTAAGTCTTGTCTTCATGGGTGTACCGCGCGCCCAGATTGAACGTCAGGTTTTCTATGGGCGAGTAGGAAAGGGCCCCGAACACCGCCTTCGTCGTCAGCGGAACCGGATCGCGCTGATAGAAGGCCCCGATCGAATCGCGGAACTCCTGCCGCGCCGTGTAGATGGACTTCTGGTCACTGTAATAGCCACCGAGGGTGTATTGGAGTTCGTCGTTCGCCCCGAGCGCGCCGCTCAGGCGCAGTTCCTCACTGAAGAACCGAAAGTCGAGAATGCTCAGTCCCAGGTGTTCGGCCAGTGGGAGCAGGTCATCATTCGTAAACTTCGAATGGTACGTGCGATACGCAGTAATGGATGTCAGCGACATGCGATCCGCGAGATCCCAGTCGATCTGGCCGGAAACGCCCCACCCTTCGAAAATGGTGTCGGGGTCAGTCTGGAACGTCCCGAAACGGCCGGAAGCCGGGTTATAGAAGTTCGAATAGTTGCAGTACTTGCCGCAGATAAACCGGCTATCTATAGGAAAGACATAGCCAAACGGATTGATATTCGGGTTGGGGGCCGTATTCGGGCTTATGAGATTTCCGCTGTCGTCATAGATCGGAACTATAACTTCGCCGCCGCCTTCATGCTTCTCGTACGTGTAATCCGCGATCAGGTTGATATCGATCGTGTCGGTCGGACGCAGACGGACCTGCCCGCGAACCGCCGAGGTGTTGACCTCCCCTTCGGCGCCCAGCTCGCAGTCGCCGCCGGCGGAAGGCAACATCGCCGGCACGCCATTCGCCGGGTTGATGTCTGGGTACTCCCCTGCGGGATAGCGGCATCCGAAATCGATCCGCTTGATGTACCCTTTCTGGCGCTTGCTTACACCGGCCAGACGAACGTCAACTCCATCGGCGAGATTGAAGTCCGCCGCGGCCCGCAGATTGAGCCGGTTGCGCGAGCCATATGTCGCCTCCACATACCCAGGATCGCCGCTGCCGGGCTTCTTCGAGAACATGCGGATCGCGCCGCCGATCGAGTTACGGCCAGACAACGTTCCTTGAGGACCACGAAGCACCTCGACCCGATCCAGATCGAGCAGATCCATAATCGACCCGGTCAATGTCGCATAGTACACTTCATCGACGTAAATGCCGACCCCCGGCTCAAGCGCCGGATTGAAATCCGACGAGCCCACGCCGCGGATCGTGACCGCGATCGACGGGCCATAGGCGGGCGTATTCTGCACCAACAGGACGTTCGGCGCCTGGTTGGTGATGTCCGTCAGCTCCGTTTGGCTGCGCGCCTCGAGCATCTCGCCACTGACGGCGGTGATGGCGATTGGCGTGTCCTGCAGGTTCTGCTGCCGAAACTGCGCCGTGACGATGATCTCCGGGTTCTGGCCCTCGGCGTTGGCCTCCGGGGCGCCTGACGAGTTCGCTTCCTGAGCGAATGCTCCAGTCGAGGCCGCCATGGCCGCGATCAGCAGCGCCGAATACCCAACACGACTAACGCGATGCAAATTCATACCCCCTCCGTTTTTTTATCATGTAATTCTTGACGCATGCCTTGCCACAGCAATTGCATCTAATAGATTGCGCACGCTTTTCTAACTTGCACCACGTTTGCGCACAACGCTCACCCGTTTCTCACAGATGAAAAGGTGTATTGCCCCAAGAGCAAGGCAGTCATCTTAGAAGTCTCCCTGGAACACCCAAAACACGTGCGACGAAGGCAACCGCTAGCGCCGGCACCGTCGTCGACAGAGCAGCACATCACGAGCCAGCGAGGAGGGGAGCCGTAACTACAAACGGCTGGCGCGTTTTTCCTTTGCAGTAATGAATTCGAGGAGTGCCGGCTGGCCCGCCTCGGTGGCGGCGATGCCGCGGCGGATGGCGGATGCGATGGCGTCCGGATGTTCGACGCGCTCGCCGTATCCACCCAGCGCGCGGGCGAACGCAGCGTAGTCGCCGGAGATGTCGGTCGCGCGGTAGCGCTCAGTCGCCTGCGGCATCACGTCGAGTTCGATTGCCATGGCGGAGTTGTTGAGCAGGATCGAGAGGATCGGCAGCTTCTCGCGCGCGGCGGTTTCGAAATCCATGCCGGTGAAGCCGATCGCCGCATCGCCCCACACGTTGATGCATAGCTTGTCGGGGCAGGCGAGCTTGGCGCCCATGGCCAGGCCCAGCCCGTAGCCGAGCTGGGTGGTCTTGCCCCAGCCGAGATAGGACAGCGGCGTCGTCGCCTGCCAGAAGGGCGAAAGCTGGTCGCGCGGGCTGCCGGCATCATGGGTGATGATGGTCTCGGCCCGGTCGACCGTGTTGGCGAGGTCCCACAGCACCCGGTAGGGCGACAAGGGCGCGTCGTTCGAGGTCAGCTTCGGCATCCATTCGGCCAGCCACTCGGCGCGGATGGAGGCGATCTCGGCGGCGACCGCGGACGGGTCGCGCGGCGTCTTGATGCGCGGCTCCAGCTCCGCGATCAGGGCATCGATGGTGAGGCCGGCATCGCCGATCATGGCGTGGGCGGCGATCACGTCCTTGTTCACGTCGAGCGGGTCGAGCGTCGAATGGATGATCGTCTTGCCGTGCGGGATCGCGGTGCCGAAATTGGTCTCGGTGAAGCTGCAGCCGATACCGAAGATGACGTCGGACTGCTTCAGGAAATGGTCGATGGTCCTGGAATAGGCCCGCCCGCCCGCGCCCAGCGACAGCATGTGGTCCTCGGGGAAGGCGCTCTTGCCCTGCAACGTCGTCATGACGGGGGCCGCCAGCAGTTCGGCCAGGCGCTTCAGCTGCGGCCAGGCGCCTGCCCAATGCACGCCCTGCCCGACATGGAGGACGAGCCGCTTGGCGGCCAGCAGCATGTCGGCCGTCTTGCGTACCGCCTCGGGGTCGGGCCCGAAGCGGGTGGTCATCACCGGCTCGTAGGCGATCGGCTCGGCCACCTCCTGATTGAACATGTCGGTCGGCACCTCGACGAGGCAGGGCCCGAACCGGCCGTTGCGGAGCTGGGTGAAGGCGCGCCGCATGACGTTGGGGATCTCGGCCGGCGAGGTCACCGGCTCGGCGCTCTTGGTGATGTGCTTCATGTTCAGCACCGAACTGAAGTTCGGCGGGACATGGGCGATGCGGGCCGGATAGCCCATCGGGATGACCAGGACCGGAATCGATTCGCCGAAGCACTGGGCGACGCCGCCGAAGGCGTTCTCCGCCCCCGGCCCGTGCTGCATGGCGAAGACGCCGATCTTCTTGCCGCGCGACAGGCGGGAATAGGCATCGGCCATGTGCAGGCCGATGCGCTCCTGACGGACGATGATCGGGCGGATGCCGATATGGGCCGCGTATTCGAGGAGATGGTTTACCGGGTAGCCGAAGATCATCTCCACGCCCTCGCGCTTCAATATCTCGGCGATTGCCAACGCTGCCTTCATCGTCTCACTCCCTCCAGAAACCAGTTCACGCGGCCTTCGCCGCGAGGATCATGTCACTTGCCTTCTCGCCGATCATGATGGCGGGGGCGTTGGTATTGCCGGACACCACGGTCGGCATGATCGAGCAGTCGACCACGCGCAACTTGCCGATGCCGTGCACGCGCAGCTGGTCGTCGACCACCGCCTTCGGCCCCTGGCCCATCATGCAGGTGCCACTCGGGTGATAGATCGTCGACCCGGTGGCGCGGATGAAGGCGAGCAGGTCGTCGTCCGACGCCGCCTCGGGTCCCGGAATATGTTCGGCCGCGATGTACGCCCGCAGCGGCGCCTGTTCGCCCAGCCGGCGCGCCAGCTTCAGCCCGTCGATCATCGTGCGCCGGTCGAGTTCGGTCGAAAGATAGTTGGGCCGGATGGCCGGGTGGGTGCCCGGGTCGGGGCTCTGCAGGAGCACCGTGCCGCGGCTCTCGGGGCGGAGCTGGCAGACCGAGTTGGTGAAGCCGGGGAAGGGGTGGGGGGTAAGGCCCGCCCCGTCGGAGCTGAACAGGATGAAGTGGTATTGCACGTCCGGCGTCGCCAGCTCCGGCCGGGTCTTGGCGAAGAGCCCGGCCTGGCCGGCGCCGATGGTCATGGCCCCGGTACGGCGGGTGGCATATTCGATGCCCATGCGCATGCGCCGCCAGATGCTGCGGACATCGTCGTTGACGGTGATCGGGCGGACGCAGCGATAGGCGATGCGGGCCTGGAAATGGTCCTGCAGGTTCTGCCCGACGCCGGGCAGGTCATGCTGGACGGCGATCCCGTGCTGGCGCAGATGCTCGCCCGGCCCGATCCCCGACAGGTGCAGGAGCTGCGGGGAATTGATGGCGCCGCCCGACAGGATCACCTCGCGCCGGGCCCGGGCCTGGCGCAACGCACCGCCCTGGCGATACTCGACCCCGACGGCGGCACGGCCCTCCAGCAGTATCCGCGCGGCCAGCGCGTTCGTCTCGATGCGCAGGTTGGCGCGGCCCTTGGCCGGGCGCAGGTAGGCGACCGCGGCACTGCATCGCCGCCCGTTGCGGTTGGTCAGCTGATAGTAGCCGGCGCCCTCCTGCTCGGCGCCGTTGAAGTCGTCGTTGCGTGGGATGCCCAGCGCCTGGGCGGATTCGATGAACGCCTCGCACAGCTCGTGCTTCTGGCGCAGGTCCTCGACGCTGAGCGGCCCGTCCGCGCCATGCAGCTCCGAGGCGCCGCGCTCCTGCCGCTCCGCGCGCGTGAAGTAGGGAAGGACGTCGTCGAAGTTCCAGCCGCGATTGCCGAGCTGGCGCCAGTGGTCGTAGTCCTCCCGCTGGCCGCGGATATAGATGAGGCCGTTGATCGAGCTGGAGCCGCCCAGCACCCGGCCGCGCGGCCAGAACGACCGGCGCCCGTCGATGCCGGGGTCCGGCTCGGTCTCGTAGCACCAGTTCACCGCCGGGTTGCGGATGTTCTTCACATACCCGACGGGTATATGGATCCACGGATTGGTGTCCCTGGGGCCGGCCTCCAGCAGCAGGACGCGGTTGCTGCCGTTCGACGACAGGCGATTGGCCAGCACGCAGCCGGACGAACCCGCGCCCACGACGATATAGTCGAATTCTTGCTGGGACATTCGCCTCTCCGGGCGGGGCCGGCGTGGGGATCGCGGCCAGGGTAGGAGTCGCGAGCATGGGACCGGCGCGCCCCGGGATCAAGCCCGCGCGGGACGCCATCGCGCCATGCTAAAGGGGCCGGCTGGCCAGCTCGTCGAGGATGCGGGATGCAGGGACGATTCGTACGCTACGCGATCATCTGGGTTCTGGTCCTGGCGACCGTCTATATCGGCGATCGGCTGGTCCGCGATCTCTGGCTGGTGGGCGACGAGCCGCGGGTGGTGTCGCCGCGCGGCGAGCTGGCGCCGGCCGAGCAGCACACGATCGCGCTGTTCGAGAATGCGGCGCCGTCGGTGGTCTACATCATCACCGAAGGGGCGATCGTCTCCACCCCCCAGGGGCGCGCGCGCCAGAGCGGCACCGGCACCGGCTTCGCCTGGGACGCGGTCGGGCACGTCGTCACCAACTTCCATGTCGTCGACCAGGCGCGGCGGGTGCGGGTCCGGCTGTTCGACGGCACCACCGTCGACGGGCGGGTGGTGGGGGCGGCCCCCGATCACGACCTGGCGGTCATCCGCCTGTCGGACACGCGGACGATGCCGCGCCCGATCCCGATCGGCACCTCCGCCGACCTGAAGGTCGGCCAGTTCGCCTTTGCCATCGGCAACCCGTTCGGGCTGGCCCGGACGCTGACGACCGGGGTGATATCGGCCCTCGACCGCCGGTTGCCGACCGCCTCCCATCGCGAGATCGCGGGCGTGATCCAGACCGACGCCGCGATCAATCCCGGCAATTCGGGCGGCCCGCTGCTGGATTCGGCGGGTCGGCTGATCGGGGTGAACACGGCCATCATCTCCGACAGCGGCGGGTCGGCCGGGATCGGCTTCGCGGTGCCGGTGGATACGGTGAACCGGGTGGTGCCGGCCCTGATCCGCGACGGGCGCGTGCCCCGGCCCGGCATCGGCATCGTCGCCCTGCCGGAGGAGGCGGTGCCCGGCCTGCCCGGCATTGCCGTCGACCGGGTCCTGCCCGGCAGCCCGGCCGCGATGGCCGGCGTGCGCGGCGCCGACATGCGCTCAGGCGCATTGGGCGACGTGATCATCGCGGTCGACGACCGGCCGGTGAAGACCCTGGGCGAACTGGCCTCGGAGGTCGAGCGCGCCGGCGTCGGTGGCACGGTCGGGCTGACCGTCCTGCGCAACGGCCAGCGCGCGACCATCCGGGTGGGGGTGGTCGACGTCGCCGGCCGTTGAGGCAGTGCGGATCAGGCGGCCAGCGCCTCCAGCTTGCCCAGGACCGCCTTGCCCATCCCAGCCGTCGTCAGCGGCTGGACCCCGCCCTGGATGTAGAGGTCGGAGGTGCGGGCACCCTCGTCGAGGGCCGCGGCCACCGCGTTCTCGATCAGGTCGGCTTCGGCCGCGAGCGCGAACGAGTGGCGCAGCATCATGGCCACGCTGAGGATGGCCGCGATCGGGTTGGCGATGCCCTTGCCGGCGATGTCCGGCGCCGAGCCATGGACCGGCTCGTAGAGGGCCGGCCGCCGGCCGCTGGCGTCCGCGGTGCCGAGGCTGGCGGACGGCAACATGCCGAGCGAGCCCGCGATCATCGCCGAGGCGTCGGAGAGGAGGTCGCCGAACAGGTTGTCGGTCACCACCACGTCGAACTGGCGCGGGTCGCGGATGATCTGCATGGCGAAGTTGTCGGACAGCACATGGCGCAGCGCCACGTCGGGGAATTCGGCCGCGTGCATGGCGGTGACGACGTCGCGCCACAGGCGGCCCGTCTCCATGACGTTGCTCTTCTCGACCGACGCCACCTGGCCGCGCCGGGTACGGGCCAGCAGGAAGGCGTCGCGCGCCACCCGCTCGATCTCCTCCTCGGTATAGACCTGGGTGTCGACGGCGCGGCGCTTGCCGTTGGCCAGCGTCTCGGTGCCGCGCGGCTCGCCGAAATAGACGCCGCTCGACAGCTCGCGCAGCACCACCAGGTCGACGCCGCGGGCGACCCGCTCCTTCAGGCTGGTGGCGTCGAGCAGGGCCTCGTAGGCCTTCACCGGGCGCAGGTTGGCGTAGAGCCCCATCGCCCGGCGCAGGGCCAGCAGGCCGCGTTCGCGGCGCAGCTGGCGGGGGATCTCCTCGTCGCCGCCGACCGCACCGAAGAGCACGGCGTCGGCCGCCTTGGCGGCTGCGATCGTCTCGTCCGACATCGGGGTGCCGGTCTTCTTCCAGGTGGCGAGCCCCATCTCGCCGTCGGTCAGCGTGATGCCGGTGCCGCGATGGGCGTTCAGCCAGTCGATGACCCGGCGGGCCTCGGCCATCACTTCGGGGCCGATGCCGTCGCCGGGGATGAAGAGGACGTTGCGCGCCATGCCGGTCACGCCACCCAGGGCCGATCGGCCCGGTAATTCTGTTCGAACTTGGTCATCGCGTCCTCGTGCTGGAGGGTGAGGGTGATGTCGTCGAGCCCCTCGAGGAGGCACTCCTTGCGCTGCGGGTCGACCGCGAAGCTCCACACGTCGTTGCCGCGGGTGACGGTCTGGTCCTCGAGGTTGACGGTCAGCGTGCTGCCCGGCTGCTCGGCCAGCGCGGTGCGGATCGCCGCCACCTGCTCGGCCGGCAGGACGATCGGCAGGACGCCGTTCTTGAAGCAGTTGTTGAAGAAGATGTCGCCGTAGCTGGGCGCGATGACGGCACGGAAGCCGGCATCGTGGAGCGCATAGACCGCGGCCTCGCGGGACGAGCCGCAGGCGAAGTTGATGTCCGCAACCAGGATCTTCGCATCCTTGTAGGCGGGATTGTTCAAGGGGAAGTCGGGCTTGGGCGTGCCGTCGGAATCGTAGCGCACGTCGCGGAACAGGTTCTGGCCGTAGCCGTCGCTGCGGCGCGCCTTCAGGAAGCGCGCCGGGATGATCCGGTCGGTGTCGCAGTTGGCGACCTCCAGCGGGGCCGCCACGGCGGTGAGGGTCTTGAATTTCTCCATGGGATGCGCCCCTCAGGCCGCCGACAGGCGGCGGAAGTCGGTGAAGTGGCCGGCGACGGCGGCGGCAGCCGCCATGGACGGGCTCATCAGGTGGGTGCGGGCCCCCTTGCCCTGACGCCCCTCGAAGTTGCGGTTGGAGGTGGAGGCCGAGCGCATGCCGGCCGCCATGGTGTCGCCGTTCATGCCGACGCACATGGAGCAGCCGGGCTCGCGCCACTCGAAGCCGGCCTCGATGAAGATGCGGTCGAGCCCCTCGGCCTCGGCCTGGGCCTTGATCAGCCCGGACCCGGCCACCACCAGGGCCGGCACCTTCGCCTTGTGCCCCTTGGCGACCGCGGCCGCGGCCCGCAGATCCTCGATGCGACCGTTGGTGCAGGAGCCGATAAAGACGCGGTCGACGGCGATATCCTCCAACGGCGTGCCGGGCTTCAGCCCCATATATTGCAGGGCAAGGGTCTTGCTCTCGCGCCGCACCGGATCGTCGATGGCCGCCGGGTCGGGCACCCGCCCGTCGATCGGCAGCGCGTCCTCGGGGCTGGTGCCCCAGGTCAGCATCGGCCGCAGGCCGGAGACGTCGACCGTCACCGTCTTGGCGTATTGCGCGCCGTCGTCGGTCGGCAGGGTCTTCCAGAAGGCGAGCGCCGCGTCCCACGCCTTGCCGGTGGGGGCGAAGGGGCGCCCGGACAAATACTGGAAGGTGGTGTCGTCGGGGGCGATCAGGCCGGCGCGGGCGCCGGCCTCGATCGACATGTTGCACACCGTCAGGCGGCCTTCCATCGACAGCGCGCGGATGGCGCTGCCGGCATATTCGACGGCATGGCCGGACGCGCCGGCTGCGGTGATCTGGCCGATGATCGCCAGGATGATGTCCTTGCCGCCGAGGCCCGCCGGCAACGTCCCTTCGACGTCGATGCGCATCGTCCTGGGTCGGCGCTGCCAGATCGACTGGGTCGCCAGGACATGCTTCACCTCCGACGCGCCGATGCCGAAGGCGAACGCCCCCATGGCCCCGTGGGTCGAGGTGTGGCTGTCGCCGCAGACCAGCACGATACCGGGCTGGGTGAAGCCCTGTTCGGGGCCGACGATATGGACGATGCCCTGGCGCGGGTCGTTCATCCCGAAATGGGTGATGCCGGCCGCCGCGGTGTTCGCCACCAGCCCCTCGACCAGGTTGCGGTAGTCCGCGACCGGGATGCCATGGCCGCGACCGGTGGTGGGAACGTAATGGTCGGGCGTGGCCAGGGCCTGGCTCGGCCGGTGAACCTTGCGGCCCTCGGCCTTCAGCGCGTCGAAGGCGTGGAAGGAACCGTCATGCAGCAAATGGCGGTCGACATAGAGCAGCGTCTCGCCGTTCTGCTCGCTGATGACGTGCGCGTCCCAGATCTTGTCGATGATGGTGCGAGGGTTGGGGATGGTGCGTGGGTTGGGCAGGGGGGTCGCCATGGTCGGGTCCTCTCTAATCGGCCGCGCCGGTCCCGGTATGCCAGCGCTTCTCGAACTCCCAGACATCGGGGAAGCCCATCAGCTGGTGCATCTCCTTGCTGTCCATCAGCGGCACGTTGATGCCGAGCGTGGTGCCCTGGCCATGGAGATAGCCATAGGCCGCGCTGACCGCCTGGGCCGCCGCCTTCAGCGCCATGCCGGGATAGATGGCGACCCGGAAGCCCAGCGCCTCGAGCTGCTTCGACGGCAGCTCCGGCGTGCGGCCGGTGTTCACCACGTTGCACAGCACCGGCACGTCGAAGCTGCGGCCGATCATCGCCAGCTCTTCCTCGGTCTCCGGCGACTCGATGAAGAGGACATGGGCGCCGGCCTTGGCGAAGGCCTCGCCCCGGCGCAGTGCCTCATCGATGCCGAGCGTGGTGCGCGCGTCGGTGCGGGCGACGATCAACGTGTCGTCGCTGCGCCGCGCGTCGACCGCGACCTGGATCTTCTGGACCATCTCCTCCAGCGCGACGACTCGGCGGCCCGGGGTATGGCCGCATTTCTTCGGCATCTCCTGGTCTTCGATCTGGATGCCGGCGGCCCCGGCCGCCTCGTAGCCCTGGACCGTGCGCCGGACATTCAGCAGCCCGCCATAGCCGGTATCGGCGTCGGCGATCAGCGGGGTCGTGGTGTTCTCCGCGATCACCGCCACCCGTGCCACCATCTCGCTGTAGGTCGCGAGCCCGGCGTCGGCCAGCCCGAGGTGCGAGGCGACGGTGCCGTATCCCGTCATGTAGAGCGCCTCGAACCCCATCCGGTCGGCGATGCGCGCGGTGACCGCGTCATAGACGCCGGGGGCGACGATGATGCGTTTTTCCTTCAGGCGCGCAGCGAGGGAGCGCCGGCCATTCAGCCCAGCCATTGGATCGGTCCTCCATTCGGTATATTTTATCTGTTGAGGCCGTCATTCTAACGCCGGTCCCGGGAGGAGAGTCCATGCGCAAGATCGTATCAATGGCTGTCGGAGCGGTGGCTGCCGCGGTCGCTGCCACCGTCGCCTATGCCCCTGCTGCGCACGCGCAGGGTATCCAGATTTCCGTCACCCATTGGGGCTCGCAGCTCTATGGCCTGCCCTATGCGGTCGCCATGGAGAAGGGCTTCTTCAAGGAGGCCGGCGTCGAGGTCTCGGGCGTCCTCACGTCCAAGGGTGGCGGCACGACCGTGCGCAACGTCTTCGCCAGCGACTTCCCCTATGGCGAGGTGGCGCTGCCGGCGGCCGTGGCCGCCGCTGCCGAAGGCTTCGACCTGCGCATCATCCATGCCGGCACCGTCGCCCATTCGAACATCTGGATGACCAAGCTCGACTCGCCGCTGAAGTCGATCAAGGACATCGAGGGCAAGCGCATCGGCTTCACCAGCCCACGGTCGGTCAGCCAGACCACCATGTTCATGATCCTCGACAAGATCGGCATGCCCCGGGACAAGGTGCACCTCGTCTCGACCGGTGCCATCGGCGCCGGCTTCACGGCGCTGGAGAGCGGTGGCGTCGATGCGACGCTGGCGAGCGAGCCGCAGGCGTCGATGTATGCCGGCAGGTATCGCATCGCCTTCGCGGCCGCGGACATCCTGCCGCCGGTGACCCAGACGGTCGGCGTCACCACGCCTGAATTCATCAAGAAGGAGCCGCAGAAGCTGGCCGCGCTCATCCGCGGCCGGGCCAAGGCGGTCGACTACGTCTACGCGAACCTGGAGGAATCCGGGAAGATCCTCTCCAAGCATTACGGGCTGGACGAGAAGATCGCGATCAGCGCCGTCAAGAACATGGCCGCCACCAAGTTCTGGGGCCAGGGCACCCTCGACGTCGCCTCGATGAACGAGATGGTGAAGGGCTTGAAGCTGGTCGACGCCATCAAGAGCGATCCCGACTGGAACAAGCTGATCGACCGCTCGCTGCTGCCGGCCGACCTGCGCAGCTGACCCCCGGAGGGGCCGCTTCTTGGCGGCCCCTCCGTTCATTCCTCGGCAATTTCGGCGGTGACGATGAGCCGGTACGGCTGGATTCGCCTGGGCATCATCCTGGGATTCTTCGGGTCGCTCGAAGGGCTGTCGCGCTTCGGCGTGATCAAGCGCACGACCATGATCCCGCCCACCGAGATGGCGCAGGCGCTGGTGGATATCCTGGTGAGCGGCCGCCTCAACGAGGACATCTGGGCGACGCTGACGACGGTAGGGGCGGCACTCGTGTCGGCGGTCGCGGTCGGCTTCGTCGTCGGCGTCCTGCTGCATCGGGCGGGGCCGCTGCGGCGGCTGCTCGACCCCCTGTTCGCCGCCTACTACGCGGTGCCGCATTTCGTCTTCTACCCGGTCTTCATCGTGCTCTTCGGCATGACCCGGGTGCCGCTGATCGTGCTGGGCTTCCTCTTCGCCGTGGTGGCGATGATCATCAACACGCTGAATGGCCTGGACCGGATTCCACGGGTGTTGCTGAAGGTGGCGCGGACCAACCGGCTCGACCCGGTGCGCACGGCCTGGTTCATCGTCCTGCCCTCGACCGCGCTCTACCTCTTCACGGGGATCAAGCTGGCGGTGGCCTATTCCTTCATCGGCGTGATCGCCGGCGAGTTCATCCTGTCCGGCATCGGCATCGGCCACCAGATCGCCTACGCCTACGACAATTTCGACAACCGCACGATGTACGGCCTGCTGCTGTTCATCCTGGGGCTGGTGACGATCATCAACATGAGCCTGTGGAACTACGAACAGCGCCTGCTGCGGCGCCGGTCGAGGGGGTAGGGCGATATGCGCGACCGGCTCGTCAGCATCGGGTCCCTGATCCTGTTCGTCTTCGCGATCTGGCAGGCCCTTCATTGGGTGACCGGCTCGATCGCCATCACCTCGCCCCTGGAGACGGTGGCCAAGCTGTCGGAGATGATGGCGACGGAGGAGTTCTGGCTTCACGCGCGCGAAACGACCGTGGCCTTCGTCCAGGCGCTGGCGATCGCGCTCTCGGGCGGGCTGGCGATCGGCCTGGTGCTGGGTGGCTGGCGGCCGGCCGGGCAGGTGTTCGAGCCGATCCTGGTCGCGATCTACTCCGTGCCCAAGGTGACGCTCTACCCCGTCATCCTCCTGATCTTCGGTCTCGGCATTTCCGCCAAGGTGGCGTTCGGGGCGATCCATGGCATCATCCCGGTCGCGATCTTCACCATGAATGCGGTGCGCTCGCTCAACCCGGTCTACCTGCGCGCCGCGCGCTCCATGCGCATGCCGCCGGCCCAGGTCGCGACCCGCATCCTCATCCCGGCCACCCTGCCGGAGATCGTCACCGGCTTTCGTGTCGGCTTCTCGCTGACCCTGCTGGGGTCGCTCATCGGCGAGCTGTTCGCCTCGCAGCGCGGGCTGGGCTTCCTCATCATGCGGGCGGTGAACGTCTATGACGTGAAGGTGATCTTCGCCGTCACGCTGCTGATCGCGACGGTCGCCATCATCGTCAACTCCGCCATGCTGGCGCTCGACCAGCGCCTGCACCGCCGCATGTAGCGCTCAGAGTGCCCGGCCGCGCACCGGGAAGGACGGGTCGGTGTAGCCGGGCGTAGAAGCGTGCCCGCGCGGCACCAGGCGGTCGACGAAGGCCTCGTCCTCGGCGTCCAGCTCGACGGCGGCGGCAGCCAGGTAGGATTGCCACTGCTCGACCGTGCGCGGCCCCGCCAGCACGCTGCTGACGAGGCGGTTGCGCAGTACCCAGGCGACGGCGAAGGCCGCGGGCTGGATGCCCTTGCCGGCGGCGCGGGCCGCCAGCGCCTGGGCGAGCGTGAAGGATTCCGAGCGGAACTCGGTTTCCAGCAGGCGCTTGTTGCCGCGACCGGCCCGGCTTCCGAGTGGCGGCGGCGTGTCGGAGCGATATTTCCCGGTCAGCACGCCGCGGGCGAGCGGGCTGTAGGTCACCACCCCCAGTCCGTGGGCGGCCGCGGCCGGCAGGTGCTCCGCCTCCGCGACCCGGGTCGCGAGATTATAGAGCGGCTGGCTCACCACCGGCTTCGGCAATCCCATCCGGGCAGCCAGGCGAACCGCCTCCACCAGCCGCCAGCCGTCGAAGTTGGAGAGGCCCAGATAGCGCGCCTTGCCGGACCGCAGCACGTCGCCCGCCGCCGACAGCGTCTCCTCCAGGGGCGTGGTGCGGTCGTCGGTGTGCAGATACCAGATGTCGACATGGTCGATGCCGAGCCGCGCCAGGCTGTCGTCGATCGCGCGCAGCATCCATTTGCGGCTGAGGCCGGAACGGTGCGGCCCCGGGCCCATGGCCAGCCCGACCTTGGTGGCGACGACCCAGCGGTCGCGGTCGGCTGTCAGCGCCCGGCCCAGCATCCGCTCCGAGCCGCCGCCGCCGTAGAAGTCGGCCGTGTCGACGAAGTTGACGCCGGCATCGCGCGCCATGGCGACGATGCGCTCCGCTTCCGGCCCCTCCGTCGGTTGCGAGAACATCATGGTGCCTAGGCAGATGCGCGAGACCTCGAGCCCGCTGTCGCCGAGCCGCCGGAATTCCATGACCAACCCTCGCCTCCGCTCCGTTCGACCCGCATACTCCGCCTCCCGATGGAGGAGAGGAAATCGATGCGGGTCAAGGACAAGGTAGTTTTCATTACCGGCGGCAGCACCGGGCTCGGCCTCGCCACCGCCAAGCTCTATCACCGCGAGGGCGCGCGGGTGGCGATCCTCGGCCGGCGGGCCGATGTCCTGGCCAAGGCTGCCAAGGAGATTGGTCCCGACACCCTGGACGTGCCGGGCGACGCCACGTCGGTGGAGCAGATGCGGGCCGCGGTCGAACGCGTCGTCCAGGCCTTCGGGCGGATCGACATCGTCGTCCACTCGGCCGGCGGCAACCCGGAGCGCCGGAACGTGGAAGGGGTGACCCTGGAGGGGTTCCGCCAGACCATCGAGCTGAACACCACCAGCACCTTCATCGTTGTCCAGGAGGCGCTGAAGGCGATGGGCGAGGGTGGTTCCATCGTCATGATCGGCTCGGTTGCCGGCATGATGGGGTCGGCCAACCGCATGTCCTATGCTACCGCCAAGGCGGGCATGATCGGCATGACGCGGCAACTGGCACTGACCCTGGGACCGAAGGGTATCCGGGTGAACCTGGTGGCGCCCGGCCTCATCCGCACGCCGTTGACGGCCGGCCTGATCGACAGCATGTCGGCGGAAGAGATGGAGAAGATGCTGGCGGGGCATCCGCTGGGCCGCCTGGGCGAGCCGGACGACGTCGCCTATGCCTGCCTCTATCTCGGCAGCGACGAATCGAAATGGGTCAGCGGCATTTCGCTGCCGGTGGCGGGCGGTCGCGTCACCCATTGATCCGGCCCACTTGACGGGGTGATGGCCCGGCCGCCGCCGTCGGCCGGGCCCTACCCCCGGCGCTGTTTTGTGGTAATTTCCCCCGTAACCCGCACCATTCTGGTCTGCATATTGCGTCCGCGAGACAGAACGATGGCGGCCCCGTCATGTGCTGGGGGATGACTCTTGTGAATCGCGGTGTCCTGTTCGTGTGTGTCGTGGCGGCCGGGGCCGCGGCATACCATTGGCGTGCCGACCTGGCGCGCATCGCCGGAATGGGGCCGGGCACGCCCCAGACCGCAGCCGCGCCGGCCGCGCCGATGCGCGCCGAGCCGGTGGTGATGGCGGCCGTGGAGGCGCGCGACATGCCGGTCCAGGTCGCGACCATCGGCCGGGTGCAGGCGATCGCCACGGTCGGCGTGAAGCCGCGGGTCGATGGCGAGATTGCCGAGGTCGCGTTCCGTGAGGGCCAGGACGTCAAGGCGGGCGACGTGCTGTTCGTGCTCGACCGGCGCAGTGCCGAGGCGAACCTGCGCGCGGCGGAGGCCAACCTCGCCCGCGACCGCGCCCAGGCGGCACAGGCCCGGGCGGAGGTGCGGCGGGTGTCGGAGCTGACCCAGCGCGACTTCGTCTCCCGGCAGCGCTTCGACCAGCTTGAAACCACGGCGTCGGTGCAGGATGCCATCGTCCGGGCCAGCGAGGCCGCGGTCGAGACCGCGCGGCTGACCCTGAGCTACATGACGATCCGGGCGCCGATCGACGGCCGCACCGGCGCGGTCGCGCTGAAGAAGGGCAACGTGCTGCGCGCGGCCGACGCCGGGACCCTGGTCACCATCACCCAGATCCGGCCGATCTACGTCTCCTTCACCGCGACCCAGCGGGACCTGGCGCAGATCCGGCGCGCCGACGACCAGGCGGAGATCGGAGTGGCCGTCGCCATCCCCGATGATGCAGGGCCGTCCCTGCCGGGCAGGGTGACCTTCGTCGACAACGCCATCGACGCCGCCACCGGCACCATCATGCTGAAGGCGACGATGCCCAACGCCGAAAGCCGGCTGTGGCCCGGCCAGTTCGTCAACGTCGTTGCCACCCTGCGGGTGGAGCGGGGCGCCCTGACGGTGCCCTCGGCCGCGCTCCAGGTCGGGCAGGCCGGGGATTACCTCTATGTCGTCAAGCCGGACATGACGGCGACGGTACGTCCGGTGAAGGTCGCGCGTATCATCGGCGACCGGGCGGTGGTGCGCGAAGGTCTCGCCGATGGCGAGCGCGTGGTCGTCGAGGGCCAGCTTCGGCTGACGGAAGGAAGCCGGGTCCGGGATCGAAGCCAGTCGACGGCGGCGCCCCGAGCGCCGACCTCCTGAGGTCGCGACCGATGAATATCTCCGCCATCTGCATCCGCCGGCCGGTGATGACGACGATCATCACCCTGGCGCTGGTCCTGGGTGGGCTGTTCGGCTATCGCTCGCTGCCGATCTCGGCCCTGCCGCAGGTCGACTTCCCCACCATCAGCGTGACCGCGCTGCTGCCGGGCGCCAACCCGGATACCATGGCCGCGGTGGTGGCGACGCAGCTCGAACGCGAATTCTCGACCATCGCCGGGATCAGCTCGATCACCTCGTCGAGTGCGCTCGGCCAGTCGCAGATCACCATCCAGTTCGATCTCGACCGCAACATCGATTCCGCCGCCCTCGACGTGCAGTCGGCCATCTCCCGGGCGCAGCGCCGCCTGCCGCCGGAGATGACGACGCCACCGTCCTTCCGCAAGGTCAACCCGGCCGACCAGCCGGTGCTGCTGCTGACGCTGAGTTCGCCGGTGCTGCCGCTGTCGGCCGTGACCGACTATGTCGACACCATCATCTCGCCGCGGGTATCGACCCTGGCCGGGGTGGCCCAGGTGCAGATCTACGGGCCGCAGCGCTTTGCCGTCCGCGTCCAGGTCGACCCGGACGAGCTGGCCGCCCGCGGCATCGGCATCGACGACGTGCAGCGCGCGCTGGCCAGCGCCAACGCCAACACCCCGATCGGCAGCCTGAGCGGGCCGACCCAATCGGTGACGCTCCAGGCGACCGGGCAGATGACCCGGGCCGCCGCCTATCGCCCGCTGATCGTCGCCTACAAGGACGGCGCGCCGGTCCGCCTCGGCGACATTGCGCGACCGGTGGACAGCGTCGAGAACGACCGCACCGCAAGCTGGTTCAACGGCACCCGGTCGATCGTGCTGGCGATCCAGAAGCAGCCGGGTGCCAATACCATCGACGTCGTCGACGGTGTGAAGCGGCAGCTTCCCCAGTTCCGCGCGATCCTGCCGCCCAGCGTCAATCTGGAGGTGCTGATCGACCGGTCGGGGCCGATCCGCGAGGCGATCCACGACGTGGAGTTCACGCTGGGCCTGACCATCGCGCTCGTGATCATGGTCATCTTCCTCTTCCTGCGCCGCGCCGCCGCGACCTTCATCCCCTCGGTGACGGTGCCGATCTCGCTGATCGCGACCTTCGGCGGCATGCACTTCTTCGGCTTCAGCATCGACAACATCTCGCTCCTGGCGATGACGCTCGCCACCGGCCTGGTCGTCGACGACGCGATCGTGGTGCTGGAGAACATCGTCCGCCACATCGAGGAGGGCATGAGCCCGTGGGCGGCCGCCTTCAAGGGCAGCCGCGAGGTCGGCTTCACCATCATCTCGATCACGCTCTCCCTGGTCGCGGTGTTCATTCCGATCTTCTTCATGGGCGGGGTGGTTGGTCGGGTGTTCTTCGAGTTCGCGGTGGTGGTCAGCATCGCCATCCTGATCTCGGCCTTCGTCTCGCTGACCCTGACGCCGATGCTGTGCAGCCGCCTGCTGCGCCCGGAGCCGCCGAAGGAGCAGCAGAGCACCTTCCACCGCGTCGCCGAAGGGGCCTTCGAAGCACTCGTCCGCGGCTACGAACGTTGCCTCAAACTCGTTCTGCGCTTCCGGCCGGTCGTCCTGCTGCTGACCCTCGGGACGGTGGTGCTGACCGCCCACCTCTTCATGATCGCGCCCAAGGGGTTCTTCCCGCTGGAAGATACCGGCCAGCTTTCGGTCACCACCGAGGCCGGGCAGGACATCTCGTTCCCGGCGATGGCCGAGTTGCAGCAGCGGATCGGCCGGATCTTCCTCGACGATCCGGCGGTCGCCCAGGTGAACGTGTCGGCGGGGGCCACCGGCTTCAGCAACTCGGTCAATGTCGGGCGGCTCTTCGCGGGGTTGAAACCGCGCAGCGAGCGGCCGGGGGCGGACGAGATCATCCGGCGCCTGCGCCCGAAGCTGGCCGAGATCCCCGGCATCAACGTCTATATCCAGAAGACGCAGAACCTGAATATCGGCGGGCGGGCGACCAAGAGCCTCTACCAGTACACGGTGCAGAGCCCGTCGACGGAGGAACTCTATCGCTGGGCGGGCATCCTGGAGGGGCGGATGCGCGCGCTGCCGGGCCTGCGCGACGTGACCACGGACCTGCAGATCCGCGGGCCGGAGGCGCTGATCGACATCGACCGCGACCGGGCGGCCAGCCTCGGCGTGTCCTCGGAGCAGATCCGCACCACCCTCTACAGCGCGTTCGGCACCCGCCAGGTGTCGACCATCTACACCCCGTCCAACTCCTACCAGGTGATCCTGGAGGTGGAGCCACGCTTCCAGCAGGATATCGAGGCGCTGTCCAAGCTTAGGGTGCGCAGCGCCAACGGCCAGCTGGTGGCGCTCGACGCCTTTGCCGAGATCCGCCGGCAGGCGGGGCCGGTGACGGTCAACCACCAGGCGCAGTTGCCGTCGGTGACGATCTCGTTCAACACCGCCCCCGGCCATTCGCTGGGCAATGCCGTCGATTCCGTCCTGGCGCTGGAGCGCGAGCTGGCGCTGCCGGCCAGCGTCACCACCGGCTTCTCGGGGGCGGCCCAGGTGTTCCAGGCGGCGCTGGCCGGGCAGGGCATCCTGCTGGGGGCGGCGGTCCTGGTCATCTACATGATCCTGGCGATCCTCTATGAGAGCTTCATCCACCCGATCACCATCCTGTCCGGCCTGCCGGCGGCCGCGATCGGGGCCCTGGTCGGGCTGCATGTGATGGGGCTGGAGGTGAGCGTCATCGCCATCATCGGCGTCATCCTGCTCATCGGCATCGTGAAGAAGAACGCCATCATGATGATCGACTTCGCGCTCCAGGCGCAGCGCGAACGCGCGCTGCCGCCGCGCGAGGCGATCTACGAGGCCTGCGTGAAGCGCTTCCGGCCGATCATGATGACGACCATGGCGGCCCTGGCGGGCGCCCTGCCGATCGCCATCGGCGAGGGCGCCAGCGCCGAGCTGCGCCAGCCGCTCGGCGTCGCCGTGGTCGGCGGGCTGCTCTTCTCGCAGGTGCTGACGCTGTTCATCACGCCGGTCATCTTCCTCTACATGGAGGACCTGCGACGGCTGGGGCCCCGCCTGTTCGGTGCGACCTCGGCCGACATGCACGCCCGGCGCTCGGCGGCGATGGGGGACAACGACTAGCTGCCGGCAAGGATCAGCTTGCCTCCTGCGCCAGCTTGATCGTGCAGCCATAGGCGCGGGTGACGGGCGTCTCCACCGCCTTGC
>CAZQOA010000081.1:0-23384 GCA_964594715.1 uncultured Rhizobiaceae bacterium
GCCGTCGGGGCGCAGTTGAGTGAGGCCCAGATCGCTAGATGACGAAAGCGAGCCCGGCGATCAGCAGCACCGCGAGTACGACATGCCGGAATAAGGCATCATTGATCCGGTCGAACAGAGCGACGCCCAAGACCGTGCCGGCGAAGAGAGCCGGCAGGCTGATGGTGAGATCCAGCATGGCCTTGGTCGACAGGCCATTGCGCGACAGCATGAGCAGCAGTGCGAACAGCTGCATCGCCACAATGTAGGGCTGCACCACGCCGCGTCGCTGATACTTCGACATGCCGCGCAGGTCGCACCAGATCGTAGGCAGCGCGCCCGGCATTGCCGTGAGCCCTCCGACGAGGCCGCCGCCAAAGCCGACGACCGCATCACGCAGCCGGTCTGACCGCTCTCGTATGGGAGGCATCGGCGGGCGAAGCAGCATCCAGGCCGCATAGGCGGCCAGAAACACGCCGAACCCCGTGCGGAAGGTCTGCGCATCGACGTGATGTAGCAGGTAGAGCGCGGGCAGAATGCCTAGTGCACCGCCTGCGATCAGCACCAGGTTGCCGCGCCACTTTACGGTGCCGCGCAGGGCGAGCAGCGAGGCGCCCTGAGGCACGAGGCTGCACGCCATCATGAGGGGCACGGCCTCGGTCGGCGGCAGCACGTGTAGCAGGACCGCTCCCGCCACGGCCGAGAACGCGAACCCTGCGAGGCCCGAGACCACAGCGCCGGCAAAGACGCCAGCGCTGAGGATGAGATAGGCGGCGGGATCAGACACGCTCATGACGATCCAGTTCGCGGCCCGAGCCTCGCCGACACCGGTCAGCACGACGAGGTAATGCCTGCGGTTGCACCAGGTCTTTCGCGTGATGGCCCCCTGACCTCGACACCATCGTCACTCGATGGCAAAAAGTCCTTTTTTGGCGATGTCCTGGATGCGTCTCGTACGGGTGGCGTTTCGCGCGGCGCACCATCTGGCGAAGAGCCGAAGCAGCCAGGCCATTACAGTTGGCCTCCAATCGGATCGCGAGCGACAAGATTGCGCAGATAGTTCTGGGTCAGGATGCGGACAGCGATCGGACATGGGCGTCTTCCCCTTCGTTGCCGTCGCCAAGGTCCGCAGCTCGGCGGCTTGCGGCACGGCATGCGCAAAGGATGGAAGCCGATTCTTTGGGGATTGTTAGAAAGGCTCACGCCTTCTCCGGGATTCCGGATCGTGGAGCCGGCAGCCGGACCCCACCGCTTCAGGCAAACCGGTCGAGCAGTCCCGGATGCGTCGCCACGACCTCCTCGGGCACGGCCGCTTTTCCGAAGCGCCTGACGACCAGCGCCAACGGCGTGAGAATGGAATTCGCCCGACGCTCCGGGGCGCGGAACAGCCGGGCGGATACGTAATTGTTCATCTTGAGCAGCGCCGCCGCCCTCTCGCGTGAAAGCATCATCACCACCGCCTTCGCCCGCATCGAGAGCTTGTCCGGGTTCGCGAACATCGGCTCGTAGAGGAACATGCTGGCGGCCGATACGCTGTACAATTCCCGCTTGGCGTCCCCAAGACGATCGAAATCCGCCACTGCGCGCAGGGCCTGCATCTTGAGGGTGAGGATATAGAGATGCGCCTTCGAACCTCGCGTGACGAGGTTCAGCGCCTGATCGATGCAGCGCAAGGCGGCCTCGGTTTCGCCCGCGAAGGCCCGGAGCTGGCCGATAACGCTAAGTGAGCCCGCCGCCGAGACGCTGGCACCGTATGCCTCCTCGGCCAGGTTGCGCGCGAGTTCGTAATATCCACGATCCAGAAAATGCAGCAGCTTTGCCGCCATGATTGCATATTCCGGCTGGGATTGGACGTGCGGCAACGCGGCAAGGACCAGCGACTCGATGTCGTCCTCGTCCTGCGTCCGGTCGTCGATGCCTTTCTGGAACAGGATGTGACCGAAACTGATGTATTTGGAATGTATCTGCGTGGCATAGACGATCTTGAGGGCGGCATCGTCCGGGGTTGCCTTCAGCAGGCCCCTCAGCCGCGCCTCATTCTCTTTCCATGCGGCCACATACCTGCTTTCGTGAAGCGCTTCGAGCTTTCGCAGACGCCTGTCGCTGTCGGCCAGCGAGCCGTGCGCGTGGTCCGGTTGCGTCGAGGCCAGGTGCATCAGCACCGGCAGCGGTACGCCGGCCTCGGTCTGCGTCGCCAGCACCCGCCATGTCCCGTCCAGAAGGAGTCTTGCGACCGCGGCGGCGGATCGCATTGCATCGACCAGCCGGTCTCCGGGCACCGCAACCCGGTGCACCGCCAATATTCGGCCCGAGCGGAACTCCCGTGCCGTTGCAACGCAGTTCACCACGCCGCATTCCTCAAAGAATGTCAGCTCGATTGAAAGGGTCGGCATTTCGTCGGTGAAGTCGGTCGCGGGCGGACAGTCCGGCGCCAGCGCCACCTGCTGCTCCGGCGGCAGTTCGGACCGCAGCGATCCGTGCAGATCGGCCGCGAACCGTTCGGCGAGGCCACGGCTGCCGGCAAGATTGTCGAGCCCCCGCAGCGGGCCGACGATCAGGTACGCATTGGCATAGTCGGCGTCGACGCCCGCGGTGCGGCCGATCCAGACATAGCCCTCCCCATAGCGCGTCGCGATGTAGCGCGGGTTGCGAGCATCGTCCGACAACTTGCGGCGCAGCTGATTGATGAGGAAATCGATGTTCCGGTCGCTCTTGTCCGATCCCGGTCCGGTGAGCGCATCGAGGATCTGGTCGCGGGTCAGCAGACGGTTCGGATGCTGTGCCAGCACCGCCAGAGCGCGCCTTTCCGAGCGCGTGAATGCCACCCTTTCGCCACCCGGTGTCTCGGCGAATGAAAAATCCGGCGCCAACCTTACGTTGGCAAATTTCTCGGTTTCGCCTATGTCGTCGTCCCCCCGTACCCAGGATCCAAGTTAACAGAATATTTTCGACAGTCCATGGCGCGTCGATGGCAACACCAATCCGACCTGCCGTCTGGAGCTTATCGAAACCCGACAGGATCGGCCTGCCGCTTGACTGACGACTGTTCTCCATCGAGAGTTGCCGTGAGGGGGAGGACACTGCAGATCCGGGGGATATCAGCAGTTTTCATAGCGCTGTTCTGGTGCCTGAGTGCCGGTGTTTCGCAGGCTCAGTCCTTTTTCACGACACTGGTCACCGATCCGGCGACGGGCGTTGATCGGGGATCTACATCCAGTATCCGCGCGATCGGCAAGCCGACCGGCTTCACGACCTTCTCGTCGATCGGCGCCGAGCCGATCGGCCCGTATATCGGCTCGATCGGCTATTCCTTGCCGAACCTCGCGCTGGAACGGGATCAGCTGGATGTGGTCGCCGTGATCGGGGGGCCATCGGCCGCGGCGGGGCTGGAGCTGGCGGCCGGTGGCGCCGGTTATCGGCTGGCGCTCGGCGATGCCCGACCCACCCTCTATGCCAACGTCGACTTCGGCTGGTTTGAGCTGGGCACGAAGGATCTGCTGCCACTGCAGGCGCGGGGCACGTATGCCAATGCCACGTTCGGAGCCAGACAGACCTGGTCTTCCGGACCCGGTGCACTGACCGGCAGCCTGGAGTTCACCGCTCGTCGCGAGAGAGCCGAAATCACCGGAGCCGACGTCGTTCACGAGGACCTGCGCTTCCTCCGCTTCGCCGTGGTGCAGTCGCAGGGTCTGCCGTATAGCTTCCAGAGCCGTCTCGCCCTGTCGATAACCAAAGGATTGCCCGGCCTCGGGGCTTCGCCGGCCGCGAACCCGAAATCTTCCGCCCCGGGCGTCACCAGCGATTTTCTCCGCGTCGCGGCGAGTGTCGAAGCTTCGATCCCGCTGCACGGCAATTTCCTGATGAACGCCGGGATTATCGGCCAGTGGAGCAATGACAGCCTGCCATTGTCGCAGCGGTGCGGCTACGGCACGAACAACTATTCGCGCGGCTTCGATCAGGGCTACATCAATGGCGATCGCTGCCTCGGCGGGCGGGTGGAATTGGCCTATGATTTCCAGCGGCCCTCACCCGGAGACCGAAAGATCCGGAGGACGCAGGCGTTTCTGGGCATCGACGGTGGATATGTCCGGGACAATGCCAACGCCTTTTTGTCGGCCAGCCGTGACCGCTGGTCCAGCGTCTCGCTCGGCGTGCGGACACTGCAAGGAAGGTTCCTTGTCGAGGTTGCGCTCACCCGAGTTCTTACGCTTCCCGAAGGCGTCACTCCACAGGACGAAACGCGGCTCTGGTTTCAAACTGCAATGCAATTCTAACACGCCACGCCGTGGCACGGCCCGCAGATCGTCGCACGCTGGCAGCCATGCGAATAGCCCGTCTCATCAGATCCACGCAGTGTCAAAGCCTTCACATCAGGCCCATGCCCTTCAGGCTGGCATGGCGGTCGCGGGCGATGATGATGTGGTCGTGGACGGCGATGCCGAGCGTGGCGGCGGCGCGGGCCACCTCCTTGGTCATCTCGATGTCGGCGCGGCTCGGCGTCGGGTCGCCGGACGGGTGGTTGTGGACCATGATGATGGACGAGGCGCCGCGCTCCAGCGCCCGCTTGACGACCTCGCGCGGATAGACCGGCGTGTGGTCGACGGTGCCGACCTGCTGCTGTTCCTCGTGGATGATGCCGTTCTTGGCGTCGAGATAGAGGATGCGGAACTCCTCCTTCTCGTTGTGCGCCATGGCGGCGCGGCAATAGTCGATCACCTTCTGCCACGAGCTCATCACCGGCCGGTCGATGATCGCCTCGCGGGCGAAGCGGATCGCTGCGGCGTGGATCGTCTTGATGGCGGCCGCGGTCGCCTCGCCGATGCCCTTCACCGTCGCGAGCTGGTCCGGCTCGGCGGCCAGCACCCCGTGGAAGCCGCCGAAGCGCTGGATCAGCCGCTTGGCGACCGGCTTCACGTCGCGGCGCGGGATGGCGAGGAAGAGGACCAGCTCCAGCAGCTCGTAGTCGGCGAGCGCGTCGCCGCCCCCGGCCAGGAAACGCTCGCGCAGGCGCTCGCGATGGCCCTCGTAGTCGGACGGCTCCAGCGGCAGCAGGCCCACATCGTCGAGCCCAGGACGGTTCGACGCGCGTGCCATCTGCCGGCCGGCCTCAGATCGTCTGGTAGGGGGGGCGGTCG
Organism: uncultured Rhizobiaceae bacterium; assembly: GCA_964594715.1. GTDB lineage: Bacteria > Pseudomonadota > Alphaproteobacteria > ATCC43930 > Allostellaceae > Allostella. The sequence goes on from CAZQOA010000081.1 coordinate 5,115, forward strand.
AGGCCCGTCGGTGACAAGGTCATGATCTCGAACCCGGCCTCGGTGACGCCGATCGTGTGCTCGAACTGGGCCGAGAGCGAGCGGTCCTTGGTCACCGCCGTCCAGCCGTCGGCCAGGATCTTCACGTCGTAGCGGCCGGCGTTGATCATCGGCTCGACCGTGAAGAACATGCCGGGCCGCAGCACCGGCCCCTGGCCGGGGCGGCCGAAATGCAGGATCGAGGGCGCGTCGTGGAAGATGCGGCCGATGCCGTGGCCGCAGAAGTCGCGCACCACCGAGAAGCGCTGGGCCTCGGCGAAGCTCTGGATCGCGTGGCCGATGTCGCCCACCGTCGCCCCGGGCCGCACCACCTCGATGCCGCGCATCATCGCATCGTAGGTGACGTCGACCAGCTTGCGGGCGCGCAGCGGCACCTTCTCGCCCACCAGGTACATGCGGCTGGTGTCGCCGTACCAGCCGTCCAGGATCACGGTCACGTCGATGTTCATGATGTCGCCGTCCAGCACCCGCTTGTCGCCGGGGATGCCGTGGCAGACGACATGATTGATCGAGGTGCAGATCGATTTGGGGAAGCCCTTGTAGTTCAGCGGCGCCGGAATGGCGTCGTGGTCGACGATGAAGTCGTGGCACAGCCGGTCGAGCTCGTCGGTGGAGACGCCGGGCCGCACATGGGGGGTGATGAAGTCGAGGGTTTCCGCCGCCAGCCGTCCCGCCAGGCGCATTCCCGCGAACGCGTCGGGCCCGTGGATCTTGATGCTGCGCGTCTCGGCGTCCTCGCGGACCGCGACGTCTCGGTTCATGTCCAGACCTCTTCCATCGAATGCGCCCCAAGGTCCTCCAGGGCCGGATCGTCCAGGAGGAGGGGCAGCGGCCGGACGATGTCGATGCCGTCCGTCCGCACGTCACAAGCGTAGCACAACAGTTCGACCCCGCGCGCGCGGGCCCGCGTCAGGGCCCTGGCATAGCCGGGGTCGAGGTCCGCGGCAACGGCGAAGCCGGCACAATCGCCGCGTTGGACGACATAGGCCATCACCGCGCGGTCGCCCGCTTCCACCCGGTCCCCCAGCTCCTCCAGATGCTTGGCGCCGCGCAGCGTCACGCAGTCGGGGAACTCCGCCCGGCCCTGGCGCTTCAGGTGGACATTCTTCACTTCGACCCAGCAGGGCGGCCGATCCGGCGCGGTCAGCAGCAGGTCGATGCGGGAATTCCGCCCGTAGGCGACCTCGCGCCGCGCCGCGGCATAGCCGGCCAGTTCGGGGATGCGGTCGCCGGCGACCGCTTCCGCCACCAGGATATTGGGATGGCCGGTATGGATTCCCACCAGCCCATCCGCTACCCGTTCCAGTTCCCAGCCAAAGGCCAGCTTGCGGCCGGACCCGGCGCGCGCCGGCGACAGCCAGACCTCGGCCCCCGGGCGAGCCAGCCCCAGCATGGCGCCGGGGTTGGGGCAATGAACCGTGACCTCGCTGCCGTCGCCGAGCACCACGTCGGCCAGAAAGCGCTTGTAGCGCCGGATCAGGGTGGCGGGGACGAGCGGGACCGGAAAGCGCATGGTGACGTCTTGGCACGAAGCGGCCCCGCGATCTAGGTTCCGGCAATCTAGGTTCCGCCCGCGACAACCTCCGGAGGGAAATACCTTGGCCGACAGCGACAAAACCGTCACCGCCTGCGTTCTCGTCATCGGCAACGAGATCCTCTCCGGGCGCACCAGGGACGCCAACCTTCCCTTCCTGGCGGAGCGGCTGAACCAGGCCGGCGTGCGCCTGATGGAGGCCCGGATCATCCCGGACGTGCCGCAGACGATCATCGACACGGTGAACGATGTCCGCGGCCGGTTCGACTATGTCTTCACCACCGGCGGCATCGGACCGACCCATGACGACATCACTTCGGAATGCGTGGCGGCGGCCTTCGGCCTGCCGCTGGTCCGCCATCCCGACGCGGTGCGCCGGCTTCAGGCGCACTATCCGCCAGGCGGCCTCAACGAGGCCCGCCTGCGCATGACCAACACGCCCGAGGGGGCGACCCTGATCGACAACCCGATCTCGATCGCGCCCGGCTTCCAGATCGGCAATGTCTTCGTCCTGGCCGGCGTGCCCTCGATCATGCAGGCGATGTTCGAGGGCGTGAAGCACCGGCTGGTCGGCGGGCTGCCGATGCTGTCGCGCACCGTCACCAGCGGCCTGCCCGAAGGGGCGATGGCCCAGGACCTGGGCGCCATCCAGGACCGCTACCCGACGGTGGAGATCGGCAGCTACCCGTTCTTCCGCATGGGCAAGGCCGGCACCTCGATCGTCCTGCGTTCGACCGATGTGGACCGTCTGGCATCGGCGACCGACGCGGTGAAGGCGATGATGGTGGCGCTGGGCGACCAGCCCGTCGAGGTCGAGGCCTGAGCCCCGATGCCGCCCGGATCGTTGGGGATGCTGCTGGGGCTGGCGACCGGGGGCGGGGCGCTCCTGGTGTGGTACGGCATCCAGCGCCTGCGTGACCACAGCCTGCCCGACGACCGGCGGCGCCAGGGCTGGTGGAGTGTCAATCTGGGCCTGACACTGGTGGCAGCGTCGATGATCCTGTTCGCCCGGACCTGATTCCACGCCCGATGACGAAGGCGGCCGCACCTCCGCGGAATGGCCGCGGACCGGCGTTGGCTCAGGGGACCAACTCGACCTCACCCGGCCGCCAGGTCTTGGCGAACCATGGTTCGAGCGGGCCGTAAAGACGCAGGACGGTGTACCAGCCTTTGCCGGGCACAGACTGAATCCAGTTGTTCTCTTTACCGGCCGGAGCCGTTGGACCGAAGTAGAGGTCCACCGAGCCGTCGGCATTCGCGACGAGGGCGTCCCGCCTGCTGTTCTTGCTGGGAAAGGGCTGTGAAGTCTGGAGTTCGGAGCGCGTTTGCGGGTCGTACAGCACTACCGACCAGAAGTCCCTGGCGGGCATATTGGCAGGGATGCGCAGTAGGTAGTTCTTCGCACCGTCGAAGTAATTTCCATCCTTGTCTTGCTCTGTATAGGTATATTGCGAGCCAACGCCCGGGATCTTCAACACCATCGCCGGTGTATTTACGGTGGCTTGATAGAAGAAGAGAAGGCGTGCATCCAGATTCCGGCCGCCCATACCATCGTCCGTCAACCACTGGTAATTCCCGCCGACGAACGCCGTCTTCCATCGGCTATTGTCGTAGTAGTAGGCTTCCGGTTCGCGGGTTTGAAAGACGATCGCCCGCGCGGTTGCGTTGGCTACGGCGACGGACTCGGTCAGGATGGCCTTCATACGCGCGTCCGGCGTGAAGGATTTGTCTTTGCGGATGCCAATGCTGGCGGCGAGGCCGCGCAATTCCGGATCGATGAAGCCAACCGGCTCTTTGGCAATCACGTGCGCCAGTTCCTCGTAGAACGCGTAGCTATTCGCATGGACCGTGTTGAAGGTCTTCTTTGATCCATTGATGAACTGCATGGTCGGCGGATTCTTCGCCTGCGCGAGCGGATACACTTTCACGCCGTCCCTGAAATTCTTTGCGGCGGCATCCGGTTTGCCATCGACCAGAAACCCGCGCAGAATCAACCAGTTTACATAGGAGGGGGATCGGGCCACGAAGTAGCCGGGTGGCACCGCGCCCTTGTATCCGGGCGGGAGGATCAGGTATTTGCCACCTTTCCCCTTGTCGGGTCCCGGGGTGCCCATGTCCACCACGAAGCGGAAGAAGGCATCATTCACGGTGCCAGGTCCGGACCCCCGCGGAATCTCCACGACCGTCGGTCCGTCTTTTTCGAGGTCGAAGATAGCCGAAACGTAAACGGTATCGGTGTTGCCCGTGAGGAACAGCGGGTTCGAGTCCAGCAACTGGTCGAAAATGACGATCTGGTTCGACTTCGTCGCACCCATTTCTACCATGCCCCGGCGCATCCCTTCGATGGAGGCTGCCGGAACGAAATTGAGGAACACCTCGACGCCGCGCATGAAGTCGAGATTGTCATAGACCTTCTGAACCGTCTCCTTGGTGGGAAAACCATCAAAGAATCGGAGCGGGCCGATACGCGTTTCCACAGTATCCGGCGTCATGATTTCCGCAGGGATTGGGTTGTTGTAGCCCGGCGTGGGCTGTGCCCATGCGGAGGCGGCAGAGAGAGTGAGCGCGATGCCCAAGGAGGCGAGGATGGTGTTTGTTTTCACCGTCGTGTCTTTCTCTGCCGTTTGCCGTTCTCGGATTAATTTACCGGCCGCCCAGAACACGCCGCTTTCCTGTCGCCGCGGCCGAATGATTTACTTATGCCACCAAATCTATCTCACCCCTGTGCCAGCTCTTGTCGAACCAGGGCTTGGGCGGACCGTAGAGGTGGAAGAGCATTTCCTCGTAGGAGTGGAAATCATTTGCATGGACCGTGCTGTGGGGAGGCCGCTCATGTGAGTGAACTTCGTGGCCGGCGGATTGTCGGAGGGATTGTCCGGACAAGTTGTTCCATCATCGCGGACGTTACTTGTCACATCCCCCTCCATGCGCAGACGATCCGGCGGAAAGTCGAGCGCTCGCGGCGGAACTTACCACCCGACCGGCCCAAGCAATATTGTCCCTAAAGCGCCGAGGCGCGATTTGCGTTTTTTGGATATGATTACTGACGAAAAGAACCGTCGAATGTTCGAGCGGCGGGAAACGGAGAAGAACCCTGGGCGGAGTACAACGTTTCCGGAGCGACGTCATGGGCGCATGCGTTTCGCGCGCGCCGTGGCGTGGGGCAGGAGAGCGGGGTTTCGAGTGGGCCTCTCGCGGACCATGATGATCGAGGGGGCGCCGCACTCCAGCGCCCGTCTTACGACCTCGCGCGGATAGACCGGCGTGCGGTCGACGATGCCGGCCTGCCGCGGTGGCCGATATCGCCCACCGCGGCACCCGGCCTCCTGGTGTGGTACGGCATCCAGCGCCTGTGCGACCGCAGCCTGCCCGATGACCGGCGGCGCCAGGGCTGGTGGAGTGTCAATCTGGGCCTGACCTTGGTGGCGGTGTCGATGATCCTGTTCGTGCGGACCTGATTCCGCGCCCGATCAGGAAGGCGGCGGCGCTGGCCGCCGCCAGCGGCCCCAGCGCGAACAGGCCGAACAGCCACAGCGCGGCGTTGGATGCACCGGCCACCCCGCCGGGGTCGGTGATGCCGGCCAGATTGGCGATGACCCCGGCCAGGGCCGAGGCGAAGGCGCTGGTCACCAGCTGCACCGTCGAGATGGAGGAGGAGGCGAGGCTGCGCTCCGCCTCCACGGCGACGGTCATCGCCCGGGTCAGCAGGTGCGGCCAGCTGAAGCCGATGCCGATGCCGACCGTCGCCAGCAGCAGGCCCAGCACCGCGACTGCGGCCGGATCGCCGTCGCTGGCGATCGGCATCCGCCAGGCGAGGAGGGCAAGGCCGACGCTCATGGCGGCGGGCCCCAGGACGATGGCGCGGCCGGCGTGCTGTTCCCTGGCCCCGGCGGACAGGAGCGAGCCCATGGTCCAGCCCAGCGCCTGCAGCACGGTCAGGTAGCCCGCACCCAGCGGCGTCAGCCCGTGCAGCGTCTGCAGCAGCAGGGGCACGAAGACGATGGCGTTGGTGCCGACCGTGGTCAACGCCATGGTGAGGTAGACCGCGCCGAGCGGGGTCGCCGGCCGCAGGGCGTCGCCCGGCAGCAGGCGGATGGCCGCCTCGCGTTCCAGGCGTACCATGATCGCCAGCAGGACGATGGCGACGGCGATCCCGGTCGCGTTCACGGTCAGGCTCGGGATGACGCTGGCGCCGGAGATCGACAGCGCCGCCCCCGCCAGCAGCGCCAGCCGGCGGCTCGGGAAACGCGGCGGCGATGCCGTGGCCGACGCATCGGTGGCCGGGGGCAGTACCCGCCAGCACAGGATGGCGAAGGCCGCCGTAGCGGCCAGGACGGTCCAGAAGGCGAGGCGCCAATAGCCGATCTCGGCGAAGACGCCGCCGACGAAGGGGCCGGACAGGGCCGCCACCCCCCAGGTGCCGGAGATGAGGGCGATCGCGCGCGACCAGAGATGCTGCGGCAGCACAAGGCGGATGAGGGCATAGGACAGGGCGAACAGCATGCCGCCGCCCAGGCCCTGCACGCCGCGCCCGACCAGCAGCATCGGCATCGAGGTCGCGAGCGCGCAGACGAGTGTCCCGACCGCGAACGCGGCGGCCGCGATCCGGTAGGCGCCGCGCACGCCGCGCCTGGCCAGCAGTTCCGAGGCCATGGCCGAGCCGATGATGGAACCGACGATGAAGAGCGTCGAGTTCCAGGCGTAGTAGGCCAGCCCCCCGATCTCCGCCACCACCGACGGCATGATCGTGGTGGCGACGAAGACGTTGATCGCGTGCAGGGTGACGCCGGCGGCCAGCGCAACCGCGCGCCCGCCATGCCCGCCACCGAAAAGCTCTCGCCAGCCGGGCGTCGCCATGGGTTTCCTCTAAGGCGGGTTTCCTTTGCGGCGCCTGTTGCGATCAGGGCCGCTTTCCTTCGTCCGCCCGCCTCGATAGCAGTCGGAGCGGGCGGGATGAAGCTTTAAGGGGCGAACCCCCTAGTCGCCGGCGGCGGGAGCCGGTGCCGGGCCGGTCGATACCCGGTCGCGCAGCGGCAGCTCCTTCATCAGGACGAACGCCACCATCGCCAGGGCGACGCCGGTGGCCGCCGCGAAGAATACCCACTGGAAGCTGCCGACCAGGCTGGCGGTGGCGCCGGCGGCCAGGGTGGTGCCGGCACCGCGCATCGCGACCACGCCGCTGCCGAGCACGATGGCGCCGAATCCGGCCACCACCAGGGCACCCGAAAGCTGGCGGAAGAAATGCATGGTCGCCGTCGCGCTGCCCATCATGTGCATCAGCACGGCGTTCTGGATCGCCACGGTGGTGACGGGGAACGAGGTCCCGACGCCGAAGCTGGCGATGGCGAAGATCACCTCCAGCCCCCACAGCGGCAGCCCGTAGGGGAAGATCGCGAGCGTGGTCAGTGCGATGGTCGAGACGGCCAGCCCGACCGTCGGCAGGCGCTTGTAGTGGCGGACATGGGCCATGGTATGGCCGGACGTGATGGCGCCGCTGACGGTACCGACCAGCAGCGGGATGAGGGCCAGGCCGGACTGGCTGGCCGACAGGCCGACCACCAGCTCGAGGTAGATCGGCACGAAGAAGGTCAGGCCCATGAAGGTGCCCATGCCGAGGCCGGCCGTGGTCATTCCCATCACCACCACCGGGTTGCGCAGCAGCTCGCGCGGGATCAGCGGTTCGGCCGCGGTGCGGATGCGGGTGACGAACAAGGCCCACAGCATGGCCGAGGTCGCCAGCAGGGCAATGATGACCGGCGAGGACCAGGGCAGCCGCGCGCCGCCCCAGTTGAGCGCCAGCAGTAGGCTGGACGTGGCGGCCACCATCAGGGCGGCGCCGGCAAAGTCCATGCGCCGGCGGCGGTGATGATGCGGCATCCGGCGCAGAATCGAATTGGTCATGAAGAGGGCAGTGGCCCCGGCCGGGATGTTGATCCAGAAGATCACCGACCAGTGCAGGTGCTCCGCGATGAAGCCGCCCAGCACCGGCCCGGCCACGCCCGACGCCGCGAACACGCTGGCGATATAGACCTGGTAGCGCCCGCGCTCCTTGGGCGGCACGACGTCGGCGATGATGGTCTGGGCCAGCGCCACCAGCCCCCCGCCGCCCAGGCCCTGCACGGCGCGCGAGACCGCGAGCGCGGCCACGGACGGCGCCAGCGCGCTGCCGATCGAACCGATGACGAAGATGGCGATGGCCGACAGCATGGTGACGTGCCGGCCATGGGTGTCGGCCAGCCGGCCATAGAGCGGCACCACGGCGGTGGCCGCGATCAGATAGGCGGTGATGACCCAGGGCAGGTTCTGGAAGTCGCCCAGGTCGCGCCCGATCGTCGGCATGGCGGTGGCGACGATGGTCTGGTCCAGCGCCGCCAGCATCATGGCCATCATCAGCCCGACGATGGTCGAGCGGATCTCGCGGTGGGTCTTGGGCGCGGGTTCGCCCGCAGGCTGGCTGGGTGGCATGGGGACCTGAAGCAGGGACAACTGGATTCTCTCGCACTGCAACATACCGTGCAGCCCGGTTCGTGCCACCCGTGGAGCCCTGCGGATTCGACATGGGCGACCAGCGTCGGCGGAGGGGCTGACGGCCTGCCCGCGCTAGGGTTTCGCCGCCTCGATCGCGGCCGCCGTGGCGTTGAGGCCGCCCAGCGCAAAGCGCTGGAAATGCTCGATGATCGCGTCCGCGGTTGCCGCCTCGGCGCCGAGGCTCGGCAGCACCTGGCCCAGGATCTGCCGGTTGCCGAGCAGGAGCAGGGCGAAGGGGGCGACAATGTTGAGGCAGCAGCGCGCGACCGCCGGGTCGTCGTGCGGCAGGCCCAGCATGTCGCCGACGATGCCGGCGACGAGGCGCTTCTTGGGCAGGACCTCGCGTTCCAGCAGAACAGGGAATGCGGCCGACGGCGACAGGATTTCCCGGCTGAGGACGCGCAAGGCCCAGCTCGACGAGGTCGGGCCGATGATGATGCGGGCGACCATGCCGATGATGCGCTCGAGCTTGGCCCGCGGCTCTCCGGGGCCGTCGGCCAGTGCCAGGAGCTGGTCGTAGGTCAGGAGGCGGCGATGCGCCTCCACCAGCACCTCGGCATAGAGCCCGGCGATGCCGCCGAAATAATAGTTCACCGCGGCCGAGTTGCTGGCCGCGCGGGCCGCGATCTCCTTGCCGGTGGCGCGGTCGAAGCCCTTTTCGGCGAAAACCTCACCCGCCGCTTCGAGGACCTGAAGCCTGGTCGCGGCCCCATCCTCCCGCCGCCCCGGCAGGCGCCGAGGTGTCTTGCGTTTCATCGCGGCACGATAACCCGTGGCGAAGCTGTTTAAAAGCAGAAATTGAAATCGTGATTTGACAAGTGCCGTGCCCGGTTCCTAGGTTTCGCCGATGAAGCCCCTTCGCATCGTGGTCGCCCTCCTGGTCCTGGCCGGTATCGGCGGCGGCATCTGGTGGTACACGCACCGCCCGGCCACGAACGACCCGCTGGTCCTCTATGGCAATGTCGACCTGCGGCAGGCCGCCCTGCCGTTCAACGATGTCGGGCGGATCGCCGCCGTCCTGGTCGAGGAGGGCAGCCTGGTCCGCAAGGGACAGGTGCTGGCCCGGCTCGACACCAGCCGGCTCGAGCCGCAGGTCGCGCAGGCCCGGGCCAGGGTCGCGGCCCAGCAGGCCGCCTTGCTGCAGCTGAAGAACGGCAGCCGGCCGGAGGAGATCGCGCAGGCGCGCGCCAACCTGGCGTCGGCGAAGGCGGATGCCGAGAACGCCCAGGCACAGTACGCCCGGCGTCGCGCCCTGGCGGCGAGTTCGGCCGGCAGCCGCCAGGACCTTGATATCGCGCGCGCGGCGGCGGAGGTGGCCGCCGCCAAGGTGAGGGTGGCGGAAAGCGCGCTCGACCTGGCCGTCGCCGGCCCGCGTGCCGAGGAGATCGCCCAGGCCGAGGCGCAGCTTCGCGGCGGCGAGGCGGAACTGGCGCTGATCCGCCAGCAACTGGTGGATGCCGAGCTGGTCGCCCCGTTCGACGCGGTGGTCCGCTCGCGGCTGATGGAGCCGGGCGAGATGGCGTCGCCGACCCGGCCGGTCCTCTCGCTCGCCACCCGGGGCACGAAATGGGTGCGGGCCTACGTCTCCGAGCCCGGCCTGGGCCATATTCGATCCGGCACCCGCGCCACCATCGTCTCGGACAGCTTCCCCGACCGTCCGCTCGACGGCTGGGTCGGCTTCATCTCGCCGGTTGCCGAGTTCACGCCGAAGGCGGTCCAGACCGAGGATCTGCGCACCAGCCTCGTCTACGAGGTCCGCGTCTTCGTCGAGGACCCCGAGGACCGGCTGCGGGTCGGCATGCCGGCCACCGTCCGGCTGCGCCCCGCTGCCGAATCGAAGCCGGTCGGGGACGGTGCCACTGCCGCGGCACCCGCCGGCCAGGGCGCCAGGACGCGACCATGACGACGCCGGCACCTGCATTCCCGGTCGCGGCCCCGGTTGCGGCACGGAACATCCACAAGCGCTTCCGCCGCGACACCGGTGAGGCGGTGGCGGCCCTGGACGGGGTGTCGTTCGAGGCGCGGGCCGCCACCCTGACCGCCCTGGTCGGGCCGGACGGCGCGGGCAAGACCACCCTGCTGCGGCTGATTTGCGGCCTGATGAGGGCGGACGAGGGCGACCTGGAGGTAGTGGGCGTGAAGGTCGCCGCCGATCCGCAGACCGTCCAGGACCGCATCGGATACATGCCGCAGAAGTTCGGGCTCTACGAGGACCTGAGCGTCCAGGAGAACCTCGACCTCTATGCCGACCTGCACGGGCTGTCGCGCGCGAGGCGCGGGGAGATCTATCCGCGCCTGATGGAGATGACGCAGCTCGACCCCTTCCGCGGGCGCCTGGCGGGCAAGCTGTCGGGCGGCATGAAGCAGAAGCTCGGTCTCGCCTGCACCCTGGTCCGCTCGCCGGAACTGCTGTTGCTCGACGAGCCCACGGTCGGTGTCGACCCGCTGTCGCGCCGCGAGCTGTGGGATATCGTCCTGAAGCTGGTGCGCGACGAGGGCCTGACCGTGGTCGTCAGCACCTCCTATCTCGACGAGGCGGAACGCTGCGACCATGCGGTGGTCATGCATGCCGGCCGGGTGCTGGCGCAGGGCCGGCCGGGCGAGATCACGGCGGAGGCGAAGGACCGCACCTTCATCGTCGACCCGCCGCAAGGGGTGCCGGCGCGCTGGCTCCAGGCGCGGCTGTTCCAGCAGTCGGGCGTGATCGACGCGGTGCCGGAGGCCGGACGGGTGCGGGTCGTGCTCGCCGCCCACGGTACCGCCGCATCGGTGCCTGGTGGCGCCGCGGCGCCCCGTCCGGTCGCGCCGCGCTTCGAGGACGGCTTCATGGTGCTGTTCCATGCCGTCGCCGGCGGCGAGCGCCGCGGCGCCGTGTCGCCCGACCGGCCGCGCCCGGCCGGTACCGGCGAGGTCGCGGTCGAGGTCCATGACCTGGTGCGGCGGTTCGGCGACTTCACCGCCGTCGACCATGTCAGCTTCCAGGTCCGCCGGGGCGAGATCTATGGGCTGCTCGGCCCGAACGGGGCCGGCAAGAGCACCACCTTCCGGATGCTCTGCGGGTTGCTGCCGGCGACCCAGGGCACGCTGCGGGTGGCCGGCGCCGACCTTCGGACCTCGCGGGCGGAGGCGCGGCAGAAGCTGGGCTATGTCGCGCAGAAATTCTCGCTCTACGGCCAGTTGAGCGTTGACGAGAACCTGGACTTCTTCGCCGCCGCCTATGGCCTGCGCGGGCGGCACAAGGCCGCGCGTATCGCCTGGGCGAAGGAGCAGTTCGGGCTTGGCCGGTTCCAGCGCCTGGCCAGCGGCCAGCTGCCCGGCGGCTTCAAGCAGCGGCTGGCCATGGCGGCCGCACTGCTGCACGAGCCCGAGATCCTGTTCCTGGACGAGGCGACGAGCGGCGCCGACCCGATGGCGCGGCGCGAATTCTGGGGCCGCATCACCGGGCTCGCGGAGCAGGGGGTGACCATCATCGTCACCACCCACTTCATGGAGGAGGCCGAATATTGCGACCGGATCGTCATCCTCGATGCCGGGCGCGCCCTGGCCGAGGGCACGCCGGCCGAAATCCGCGCCCATGCGACGGCAAGCGGGGCCGATCCGACCATGGAGGACGCATTCATCGCCATCGTCGAGAAATCGCGCAGCGAGCGCTGGACGCATAGGCCGGCCGCATGAGCGCCGTGGGCGCCGACCATGGCGGCCGGTGGCGGAGCCCGGCCCTCGTCCGCATCCTGGCGCTGATCCGCAAGGAGGCCTACCAGGTCTTCCGCGATCCCAGCAGCATCGCCGTCGGCATCGTCCTGCCGATGATGCTGCTGGTGCTGTTCGGCTATGGCCTGTCGTTCGACGTGAAGAACGTGCCGGTGGCGATCGTCCTGGAAGACGCCTCCGCGGATGCCAGGGGCGCCGCCTCGGCGTTCGAGCTGTCGGAGTATTTCGACGTGACGCCGGTCCGGACGATGGCAGAGGCCGAGCGGCTGCTGCTCGACCAGACGGTGAAGGCGATCGTCCGCATCCCGCCCGACTTCGGTCGCCGGGTCGAGGCCGGCGACGCCGAGATCCAGGTCCTGGTGCATGGCGCCGACGCCAACAATGCGCGCATCTCGCTGGGATATGCCCAGGGCGCCATCGGCATCTGGCTGGCGCGCGAGGCGGTCCAGGGCCGGGTCATCGCCGGCGCGCCGATCGGCGTCGAGAACCGCATGTGGTTCAACGACGCCAACGACAGCAGCTATTTCCTCGTCCCCGGCCTCATCGTCCTCGTGATGACGCTGATCGGGGCGCTGCTGACGGCGCTGGTCGTCGCCCGGGAATGGGAGCGGGGGACTTTCGAGGCGCTGTTCGTGACGCCGGTCCGGCCCGGCGAGATCCTGCTCGGCAAGACGGTGCCGTACTTCGTGCTGGGGCTGGTCGGCCTCGCCCTGTCGATCGCCGGCGCGAAAATCCTGTTCGAGGTGCCGATCCGCGGCTCGCTTGCCGTCCTGGTCGCCGCCTCGATGCTCTATCTCGTGGTCGCGCTCGGCATCGGCCTCCTGATCTCTTCCGTCACCAAGAGCCAGTTCGTCGCCAGCCAGATCACCCTGGTCGCGACCTTCCTGCCGGCCATGATGCTGTCCGGCTTCATGTTCGACATCCGCAGCATGCCGGCCGCGATCCAGGTGGTGACCCATATCTTCCCGGCACGCTACTTCGTCAGCGTGCTCCAGACGATCTTCCTGGCCGGCGACATCTGGGCCGTGATCCTGCCCAACGCCGCGGTCCTGGCGGTCATGGGCATCCTGCTGATGACGCTGGCGGTCCGCGCCACGCGCAAGCGGATCGGGTGAGGGCGCGCCCGTGCTGGCATCCCTCCTGCGCATTGCGGCGCTGATCCGCAAGGAGCTGCTGGCGATCCTCAAGGACCCGAAGAGCCGTTTCAGCCTGATCGCGCCGCCGATCCTTCAGTGCCTCATCTTCGGCTATGCCGCCAGCTATGACCTGAACGACGTGCCCTATGCCCTGCTCGACCAGGACCGCAGCGCCGCCTCGCGGGCGCTGGTCGCGAAGCTCGACGGGTCGGGCATCTTCACGCGGGTGGCGACGCTGCAGCGCAATGCGAAGATCGCCGACTACATCGACGATCGCCGCGTCCTCCTGGTCCTGGCCATCGGGCACGGCTTCGAGCGCGGCCTCCACGCCGGCACCATGCCCAAGGTGCAGGTGATCGCCGATGGCCGCAACTCCAACACGGCCGGCATCGCCCAGGGCTATGTCGGCACCATCGTCGCCACCTTCGGCAATGAATGGCGCGCGGCGCAGGGCTTGCCCGGTCCTGCCGTCCAGGTCACCACGCGCGCCTGGTACAATCCCAGCCTGGAGACGCGCTGGCACATGATCCCGTCGCTGATCGGCACCATCACCATGATGATGACCATGATGCTGACCGCCATGTCGGTCGCCCGCGAGCGCGAGGAGGGGACCTTCGACCAGCTCCTGGTTACCCCGTTCCGGCCGACCGAGGTGATGATCGGCAAGGCGATGCCGGCGATGATGGTCGGCCTCACCCAGTCGACGCTCATCCTGCTGGTGGCCCAGCTCTGGTTCCGGATCCCCTTCGCCGGGTCCTACCCGATGCTCTATCTGGGCCTGGCCCTGTTCGTGGCGGCGTCGGTCGGGATCGGTCTCTTCATCTCGTCGATCGCGCGCAGCATGCAGCAGGCGATGATCGGTTCGTTCGTGCTGCTGATGCCCTTCATGCTGCTGTCCGGCCTGACCTCGTCGATCAGCAACATGCCGGCGGAACTGCAATATTTCACCCTGATCAATCCGCTCCGCTACGCCATCAGCATCGCCCACCAGATCTACCTGGAGGGTGCGGGGCTGCGCCAGCTGGCGCCGGAGATGCTGGCGCTGGTCGCGATCGCCGCGGTGACGCTGCCGTTCGCGGCCTGGATGTTCCGCAACCGCCTGGGTTGAAAAACGCGCGAGCCCGGCCCCTATCGCCGGGCGCCTCCTTCGATCTCGGGCCCGACATACCGTGCCCGCGGGCGGATCAACCCGCCCGTCGCCTGCTGCTCCAGCGCGTGGGCGAGCCAGCCCACGGTCCGGCCGACCAGGAATAGGATGAAGGGGGCGTCCGCCGGAAGCCCATGGCAATGCGCCAGCGCCACCAGGGCGAAGTCGACATTGGGGGCTTCGCCGGTCAGGCGGGCGGCAGCCGCGATGGTCTCGCGGGTCGGCGGGTCGAGGCGGGTGCGCGCCAGCAGGGCCGCGGCGCGGGGGTCCCCCACCGGGTAGAGCGGGTGCCCGAAGCCTGGCAGCCGGTCGCCGCGGCGGAGGCGCCGGGCGAGTGCGGCCTCCACCGACCGCTGGCCCCGGATCTCCTCCAGCAGGGCCTGCACGCGCAAGGTCATGCCGCCATGGCGCGGGCCGGTCAGGGCGGCCAAGCCGCCGATCACCGCCGCGGCCAGGGCAGCGCCGGTCGACGCCACCACCCGGGTCGAGAAGGTCGATGCGTTCAGCTCATGGTCGGCGACCAGGACCAGCGCCATGCGGACGAGGCGCGTCGTGTCCGGGTCGGCCCGCCAATGGCGCGCCAGGGTCCCGGCGATCGGTGCGGCCGCGGGCGGGCGGTCGATGGCCGCACCGGTCATCCGACGCAGCAGTTGGGCCGCACTCGTCCAGCGCCGCCGCGGGTCGCGCGCCCAGGTCTCGGACTCCGCCAGCCCGTCGAGGGCCAGCCGCGCCATGCAGCGGGCGACGAGGCTGTCGGGGCCGCCTGGATGGGCGCCGGCGTCGGGGGCGGGCTCGGAGAAGGGATCGACGCTGCCGCAATCCCACAGCAGGCGGGCGGTCCCCTCCAGCCCCTCGCGCTCCGCCAGGTCCACGGCGTCGAGGCCGCGATAATAGAGCCGGCCGCGCTCGATCAGCGTGATCGCGGAATCGAGCACCGGCAGGCCCCAGTCGAGCGTCGCCGCCGCGGCCTTGCCCGGGCTCCGGCCCCGCTTGCGGCCGGCGGCCAGGCGCTCGATGTCCTCGACCGCGTAGCGGCTGCGCCTGGGATCGTCCGCCTGCGGCTCTGCCCGCACCAGCCCGCGGCTGACATAGGCATAGAGCGTCGCCCGGCGCACGCCCAGCCGTTCCACTGCTTCGTCCGCGTCGATGAATTGTGCTGAGACCTTCATGTTGACGACATTAATCAATATTGACGATATGTGCCAGCGGCGCGACATCGGGGCCTCCGAAGTTCGAACCATAGGGTGAGCGCCATGGCGATGGGTCTGGATGATGTGGTCGCGGCGGAAACGGTGTTGAGCGATGTGGACGGGGCCGCGGGGCGGCTCGTCCTGCGCGGCTTCGACCTGGAGGAACTGGCTGGCCGCCGGACCTTCGAGGAGGTCCTGGCGCTGTTGTGGGACGGCTTCGTGCCGACCGCGGGCCTTGCCTCGGCCCTGGGTGCGGCCCGGGTCGCCGCCTTCGAGATGCTGGAGCCCAAGCTGCATGCGCTTGACGGCCTGAGCGCGATCGAGGCGCTGCGCGCGGGCCTGTCCATGCTGCCCGACGATGCGGCGACACCCCATCACCTGCTGGCGACCGGCGCGACCGCGGTGCTGGCCGCGCTGGCCGGACGCCGGGCGGCGGGCGGGGTGGCGGTGGCGCCGGATGCCGGCCTCGGCCACGCCGCGGATTTCCTGCGGATGCTGCGCGGGACGCCCGCGCCGGACGGCCATGTCCGCGCGCTCGACACCTATCTGGTCGCCGTCGCCGATCACGGGCTGAACGCCTCCACCTTCACGGCGCGGGTGATCGCCTCGACGCGGGCGGGGCTGCTGTCGGCCGTGGTCGGCGGCGTCTGCGCTCTGAAGGGGCCGCTGCATGGCGGCGCCCCCGGGCCGGTGCTCGACATGCTGGACGCCATCGGCGACGCCGCCAACATCGAGCCGTGGCTGCTGGCCGCGCTCGATCGCGGCGACCGGCTGATGGGCTTCGGCCACCGGGTCTACCGGGTGCGCGACCCGCGCGCCGACGTGCTGAAGGCGGTGGTGACCGGACTGCGCGGCGAGACCAACCGCATCCGCTTTGCAGAACAGGTGGAGGCGACGGCCATCCGCCTGCTGGCCCGGCGCAAGCAGGGCCGCGGCCTCGATACCAACGTCGAGTTCTATACCGCCCTGCTGCTGGAGGCGCTGGCCCTGCCGCGGGCGCTGTTCACGACCGTGTTCGCCGTCGGCCGCGTCGGCGGCTGGGCGGCGCACGTGCTGGAACAGGAGGAGAGCCGGCGCATCATCCGGCCGCAGTCGCACTATGCCGGCCCGATGCCCAAGCGTGCCGCATGAGAGGCATCCGCCGCCCGTTTGACGCGCTTTAATGGCACGGAAGGATTGCTAAGCGGCGGCAGGTACGGATATTGAGCGGCCGACCATTGTTGCCCGCCTGGCAGGTGGGCCGCAGTCCCGGGACCGTCGGTGGACGGTTCCGGGCTCGTCCGAGGAGCCGCTGCCCGATGAAACTGCTGCTGCGCGTGAGCCGCGGCGTGGACGCGATGAGCGACGCCGTCGGCGAGATCGCGTCCTGGCTCGTGCTGTTGGCCTGCCTGATCAGCGCCGGCAATGCCGCCAGCCGCTATGCCTTCAGCCTCAGCTCCAACGCCTGGCTGGAAATCCAGTGGTACATGTTCGCCGGCATCTTCCTGCTCGGCGCGGCGGCGACGTTGCGCCAGAACGGGCATGTCCGGGTCGACCTGGTGTTCGCGTCCGTGTCGCCGCAGGCTCGCCTGTGGATCGACATCTTGGGCCTGGTCTTCTTCCTGTTGCCGGCCATGGCGATCCTCGCCTGGATGACCTGGCCCTACTTCCTCGATTCCTGGACACGCGACGAGTGGTCGAGCAATGCCGGCGGCCTGTTGCGCTGGCCGGTGAAGATCCTGATGCCGATCGGCTTCGGGCTCCTGACCCTCCAGGGCCTGTCGGAACTGGTGAAGCGCATCGCGGCACTGCGCGGGCACGTGCCGCTCGCCGCCGAATACCACAAGCCGCTGCAGTAGCGGACGCCGGATCGGATCAAGGGAAGGCTGGAACCGATGGCGCCGCTCGACTTCATGGCCCCGCTGATGTTCGGCGGACTCGTGCTGTTCCTCATCGTCGGGTTTCCCGTCGCCTTCTCGCTGGCGGCGACCGGCCTGTTCTTCGGCTTCATCAGCATCGAGATGGGGCTGTTCACCTTTCACTACCTGGAGAACCTGCCGCTGCGGATCTTCGGCATCATGTCGAACGACCTGCTGCTGGCCATCCCGTTCTTCACCTTCATGGGTGCGGTCCTGGAGCGGTGCGGGCTGGCGGAGGACCTGCTGGAGGGGACGGGGCAGCTGTTCGGCCGCATCCCGGGCGGCCTCGCCATCGCGGTCATCATCGTCGGCGCGGTGCTGGGGGCGATTACCGGCACGGTGGCCGCGTCGGTCATCGCCATGGGCATGATCTCGCTGCCGGCGATGATCCGCTATGGCTACAACATGCGGCTGGCGACCGGGGTCATCGCCGCGTCGGGCACCATCACCCAGCTCATCCCGCCGTCGCTGGTGCTGATCGTGCTGGCCGATCAGCTCGGCCGCTCGGTCGGCGACATGTATCTGGGCGCGATCGGCCCATCGATGCTCCAGGTCCTGCTGTTCGTGCTGTTCATCGTCGGCGTCGCGGTCTTCCGCCCGGCCTGGATGCCGCCGATCCCGCCGGAGGCCAGGACCGCGCGCGGCTGGCCGCTCGTCCTGCGCGTCATGAAGGGGATGGTGCCCTGCATCGTCCTCATCTTCCTGGTCCTGGGGACGATCTTCCTCGGCCTCGCCACCCCGACGGAGGCCGGCGCCATGGGGGGCGTGGGCGCGCTGGCGCTGGCCGCGGCGAACCGCCGGCTGACCTGGCCCCTGGTGAAGGAGGCGATGGACACCACCATGCGCCTCACCGCCATGGTGGTGTTCATCCTGGTCGGCTCGACGGTGTTCAGCCTGGTCTTCCAGGGGGTCGACGGCTCGCTGTGGATCGAGCACATGCTGTCGGGCCTGCCGGGCGGCGTCGCCGGCTTCCTGATCGCGGTCAACGCCTTCGTGTTCTTCCTGGCGTTCTTCCTCGATTTCTTCGAGATCGCCTTCATCATCGTGCCGCTGCTGGCGCCGGTGGCGCAGAAGCTGCTCTCGCCGG
>CAZQOA010000082.1:0-9843 GCA_964594715.1 uncultured Rhizobiaceae bacterium
CGCGAAGGCGGCCGCACCGTCGGCGCCGGTGTCGTCGCCAAAATCATCGCCTGAGTATCGGAACAGTTTGGGCGGCACCTAGCCGACAACAGGCGCTCGCGCCGAACGGGTTTTAAGTCATGGACAGCCAGAACATTCGCATCCGCCTTCGGGCCTACGATCACCGCATCCTCGACCAGTCGACGAGCGAGATCGTCAACACGGCGAAGCGGACCGGCGCGCGCGTGCGCGGGCCGATCCCGCTGCCGACCCGGTTCGAGCGCTTCACCGTCAACCGCTCGCCGCACATCGACAAGAAGTCGCGTGAGCAGTTCGAGATCCGCACGCACAAGCGGGTGATCGATATCGTCGACCCGACGCCGCAGACCGTGGACGCGCTGATGAAGCTCGATCTCGCGGCCGGCGTCGACGTCGAGATCAAGCTCTGAGGGCGGGTCGATGCGCACTGGAATGATCGCACGCAAGCTTGGCATGACGCGGGTCTTCACCGCCGCCGGCGAGCATGTGCCCGTGACCGTACTTCAGGTCGAGAATTGTCAGGTGGTGGCCCAGCGGACCGAAGAGACCGATGGCTACACCGCGGTGCAGATCGGCATCGGCCAGGCCAAGGTGAAGAACGTCACCAAGCCGATGCGCGGCCACTTCGCCAAGGCGAAGGTGGAGCCCAAGCGTAAGCTGGTGGAGTTCCGGGTCGACGCCGAGGGCCTGGTCGAAGTGGGGGCGGAGATCACCGTCGACCATTTCCTGGTCGGGCAGAAGGTCGACGTGACCGGGACCAGCATCGGCAAGGGCTTTGCCGGCGGTATGAAGCGGCACAATTTCGGTGGCCTGCGGGCGACGCACGGCGTCTCCGTCAGCCATCGCAGCCTGGGTTCGACCGGTGGTCGCCAGGATCCCGGCAAGACCTTCAAGAACAAGAAGATGGCCGGTCACATGGGCAATGTCCGCGTGACCACGCAGAACCTGACGGTGGTCCAGGCCGACGTCGAGCGCGGCCTGCTGCTGATCAAGGGAGCGATCCCGGGGTCTGAGGGCGGCTTCGTGCTGGTGCGCGACGCCGTGAAGCGCAAGGCGCCCGACGGCCTGCCGTTCCCGGCAGCCGTTCGCGCCGCAAAGTCCGAGTGATGACGATGCAGCAGAACGTTACGACGCTCGACGCCGGTGAAGCCGGGACGATCGAGCTGGATGAGGCGGTGTTCGGTATGCCCGTGCGCGCCGACATCCTGGCCCGCATGGTGCATTGGCAGCTCGCCAAGCGCCGTGCCGGGACGCACAAGACCAAGCAGATCGGCGAGATCGCCGGCACGTCGAAGAAGCCGTGGCGCCAGAAGGGCAGCGGGCGCGCCCGTCAGGGCAGCATGCGCTCGCCGCAGTGGCGTGGCGGTGCGGTGATCTTCGGGCCGGTGGTCCGCGACCACGGCTACGACCTGCCCAAGAAGATCCGTGCGCTGGCGCTGAAGACCGCGCTGTCGAGCAAGCAGGCCGAAGGCAAGCTCATCGTCATCGACGACGCCAAGCTGCCCGAAGCCAAGACCAAGGCGCTGGTGCAGCGCCTGGGCAAGCTCGGCTGGTCGTCGGTGCTCTTCATCGGCGGTAGCGAGATCGACCAGGGCTTCGCCCGGGCCGCCCGCAACCTGCCTCATGTCGACGTGCTGCCGCAGCAGGGCGCCAACGTGTACGACATCCTGCGCCGTGACACGCTGGTCCTGACGCGCGGCGCGGTAGAGGCCTTGGAGGCCCGCCTGAAATGAGCCGCTTCCGTTATTTCCCTGCAAGCAAGGTGAAGGTCAATCTCACCCGCGAGCAGATGTTCGCCACGGTCTCCAGCCCGGTGATCACCGAGAAGGCGACCATGGGGTCCGAGCACAACCAGGTGACGTTCCGCGTCCCGCTGACGGCCTCCAAGCCGGAGATCAAGGCGGCGGTCGAGGGGCTGTTCAGCGTGAAGGTCGTGGCGATCAACACGCTGCGCGTCGCCGGCAAGGAGAAGCGCTTCAAGGGCCGGGTCGGCGTGCGCTCCGACTTCAAGAAGGCGATGGTGCGGCTGGCGCCCGGCTACACGATCGACGTGACGACGGGAGTCTGAGGCGATGGCACTCAAGTCATTCAACCCGACGACGCCCTCGCAGCGCGAACTCGTCCTCGTCGACCGGGCGGAGCTGTACAAGGGCAAGCCGGTCAAGACGCTGACCGAGGGGCAGTCGTCCAAGGGCGGGCGCAACACCCACGGCCACATCACCGTCCGGTGGCGCGGCGGCGGGCACAAGCAGCGCTATCGCCTGGTCGACTTCAAGCGGCGCAAGTTCGATATGGCGGCGACCGTGGAGCGGCTCGAGTACGATCCGAACCGCACCGCCTTCATCGCGCTTATTCGCTATGAGGATGGCGAGCTCGCCTATATCCTGGCGCCGCAGCGCCTGAAGGTCGGCGACAAGGTCGTCTCCGGCGAACGCGTCGACATCAAGCCGGGCAATGCCTTGCCGTTGCGTGGCATTCCGGTCGGCACCATCGTCCACAATGTCGAGCTCAAGAACGGGCGCGGCGGGCAGATGGCACGCTCGGCCGGCACCTATGCCCAGCTCGTCGGCCGCGACCAGAGCAACGCGCTCCTGCGGCTGGCCTCGGGCGAGGTGCGCATGGTGCGCTCCGACTGCATGGCCACGATCGGTGCGGTATCCAATCCGGACCAGTCGAACATCAATATCGGCAAGGCGGGGCGGGCCCGTTGGCTCGGTCGTAAGCCGGGCGTGCGTGGCGTCGCCATGAACCCGATCGACCATCCGCATGGCGGCGGCGAAGGCCGTACGTCCGGCGGTCGTCATCCGGTCACCCCGTGGGGCAAGCCCACGAAGGGCAAGAAGACCCGGAACAACAAGAAGACCGACCGGCTGATCGTTCGCCGGCGGCACGCGAAGTAACGGAGGCCAGGCGTGGCGCGCTCGGTTTGGAAAGGCCCCTTTGTCGACGGCTATCTGCTCAAGAAGGCGGAGAAGGCGCGGACAGGCGGCCGTAACGAGATCATCAGGACCTGGTCGCGTCGTTCGACCATCCTGCCGCAGTTCGTTGGACTCACGTTCGGCGTTCACAACGGTCACAAGTTCATCCCGGTGCTGGTCAACGAGAACATGATCGGCCATCGGTTCGGGGAATTCTCGCCGACGCGGACCTTCCAGGGTCACGCCGGCGACAAGAAGGCGAAGAGGGGCTGAGGCGATGAGCAAGCCGTCGGCACCGCGCCGGGTCGCGGAAAACGAGGCGATGGCGATCGCCCGGGTGCTGCGTACGAGCCCGCGCAAGCTGAACCTCGTGGCGGCGAGCATCCGTGGGCTCGATTGCTCCGCGGCCATCGCCCGCCTGACTTTCCTGCATCGGCGCATCGCGATCGACGTTCGCAAGGTGCTGCAATCCGCGATCGCGAATGCGGAGAACAACCACCAGCTCGACGTCGACCGTCTCTATGTGAAAGAGGCGACCGTCGGACGGACCTTCACGATCAAGCGGTTCCATGCCCGCGCTCGCGGCAGGGCGTCCCGCGTCGAGAAGCCGTTCAGCAATTTGACCGTGATCGTGCGTGAGCGCGAGGAGAAGGCCTGATGGGTCAGAAGGTAAACCCGATCGGGCTCCGACTCGGGATCAATCGCACCTGGGATTCGCGCTGGTTCGCCAAGCGCGACTACAGCGACATCCTGCAGGAGGACCTGAAGCTTCGCAGCTATCTGACGAAGCGCCTGGTCCAGGCGGGCGTGGCGCGGGTGATCATCGAGCGGGCCGCCAAGAAGGCCCGGATCACCCTGCACAGCGCACGTCCGGGCGTGGTCATCGGCAAGAAGGGTACCGACATCGACAAGCTGCGCGGCGAGCTGGGGAAGATGACCCAGAGCGAAGTCAGCCTGAACATCGTCGAGATCCGCAAGCCCGAGATCGACGCCAAGCTGATCGCCGACAACATCGCTCAGCAGCTCGAGCGCCGGGTGGCGTTCCGCCGGGCGATGAAGCGGGCGGTGCAGTCGGCCATGCGCCTCGGCGCCCAGGGCATCCGCATCAACTGCTCCGGCCGTCTCGTCGGGGCGGAGATCGCGCGGATGGAATGGTATCGCGAGGGCCGGGTGCCGCTGCACACGTTGCGCGCGGACGTCGATTTCGGCATCGGCACGGCGAAGACCACGTACGGCACCTGCGGCGTGAAGGTCTGGGTGTTCAAGGGCGAGATCATGGCTCACGACCCGATGGCGCACGAGAAGCGCGCCCTCGAGTCGACGACCGGCCGCTGATTTCGATCCGCTGAGCGTAGAGAAAGAGCAGAGCGATGCTGCAACCGAAGCGGACCAAATACCGCAAGGCGCACAAGGGTCGCGTCCATGGCTTGGCCAAGGGCGGCTTCCTGCTGAACTTCGGTTCGGTCGGCCTGAAGGCCGTCGAGCCGGGCCGTATCACGGCGCGCCAGATCGAGGCCGCGCGGCGGGCGATCACGCGCCACATCAAGCGCGTCGGCCGGGTGTGGATCCGGGTGTTCCCGGACGTGCCGGTGTCGAAGAAGCCGGCCGAGGTTCGCATGGGTAGCGGCAAGGGCACGCCGGAGTTCTGGATGTGCCGGGTGAAGCCGGGCCGGATCATGTTCGAACTCGACGGCGTACCGGCGACGGTAGCGCGCGAGGCGTTCGAGCTGGCGTCGGCGAAGCTGCCGATCGCGACCCGCGTCGTCGTCCGCGTCGGTGAAGGAGGCGAGTGATGGCCACGGTGAAGGCAGGCGACCTGCGCACGAAGACCGCGGACGAATTGGCGACCCAGCTGGAGACGCTGCACAAGGAGGCGTTCAACCTGCGCTTCCAGCGTGCGAGCGGGCAGCTGGAGAACACGGCGCGCGTCCGCACGGTGCGGCGCGAGGCGGCCCGTATCAAGACGATCCTGAACGAGCGGGCGCAGAAGGCGTCCTAGCGGGAGCACTTAGAAGATGCCTAGGCGAATCATGCAGGGGGTCGTGGTCAGCGACAAGGGTGACAAGACGATTGTCGTCCGGGTCGAGCGCCGCGTGATGCACCCCCTCTACAAGAAATTCATTACCCGCTCGAAGAAGTACATGGCCCACGACGAGGCGAACAACTTCAAGGTCGGCGACCTGGTGCGCATCGTGGAATGCCGCCCCATCTCCGCACGCAAGTGCTGGGAAGTCGTGACCGAAGAAGCCGCATCCGCCGGCGCCGGAGCGTAAGGAACCAGTCATGATCCAGATGCAAACTAACCTGGACGTCGCCGACAACTCCGGCGCTCGCCGCGTCATGTGCATCAAGGTGCTGGGCGGTTCGAAGCGCAAGGTCGCTTCGGTCGGTGACGTCATCGTCGTATCGGTCAAGGAAGCGATCCCGCGCGGCCGCGTGAAGAAGGGTGACGTGCATCGCGCCGTCATCGTCCGCACCGCCAAGGAGATCCGCCGGACCGATGGCAGCGCCATCCGCTTCGACAACAATGCGGCGGTCCTGATCAACAAGCAGAACGAGCCGATCGGCACGCGCATCTTCGGCCCCGTCACGCGTGAGCTGCGGGCGAAGAAGTTCATGAAGATCGTTTCGCTCGCACCGGAAGTGTTGTGAGGACCGCAGCGATGACCGTGAAGATGAAGGTCAAGAAGGGCGATCGCGTGGTCGTGATCTCCGGCCGTGACAAGGGCAAGGTGGGCACGGTGCTTCGCGCCATCCCGACCGAGCTCCGCGTCATCGTGGAAGGCGTCAACGTGGTGAAGCGCCATCAGCGCCAGACCGCCCGCGACCAGGGCGGCGTGGTGGAGAAGGAGGCGGGTATCCACGTCTCCAACGTTTCCCATGTCGATCCGAAGTCGAACAAGCCGACCCGGATCGGTTTCAAGAATCTCGAAGATGGCCGCAAGGTCCGGGTCGCTAGGCGCTCGGGCGAAGTCATCGACGTCTGACGGGTGCCGACATGACGACGCGTCTGAAAGAACAGTACGAATCGACGGTCAAGCCGGCTCTCATCACGGAGTTCGGCTACCAGAACGCGATGCAGGTGCCGCGCCTGGAGAAGATCGTCATCAACATGGGTGTCGGCGAAGCGACGCAGGACACCAAGAAGGTGCAGGGTGCGGTGGAGGACCTGACGGCCATCTCCGGCCAGAAGCCGATCGTGACCCGGGCCAAGAAGGCGATCGCGACCTTCAAGCTGCGCGAGGGCATGCCGATCGGCTGCAAGGTGACGCTCCGTGCCGACCGGATGTACGAATTCCTGGATCGGCTGGTCACCATCGCGCTGCCTCGGGTCCGCGACTTCCGCGGCCTGTCGGGGCGCAGCTTCGATGGCCGGGGCAACTACTCGCTGGGTCTCAAGGAGCAGTTCGTGTTCCCCGAGATCAACTACGACAAGGTCGAAGCGCCGCGCGGCATGGACATCACGATCGTGACGACCGCCAGCACGGACGCCGAGGCCAGGGCCCTGCTGAAGGCCTTCAACATGCCGTTCGTCAATTAAGCCGGGCGCGAGGGACATTCCATGGCAAAGACTAGTGCCGTCGAGAAGAACAAGCACCGGCAGGCGTTGGCCAAGCGTTATGCGGTCAAGCGCGCACGGCTGAAGTCGGTGGCGACCGACCGGGAAGCATCTCCAGAGGACCGCTTCGCGGCGCAGCTCAAGCTGGCGGAGATGCCGCGCAACTCCGCGCCGGTCCGGATCCGCAACCGCTGCGCCCTCACCGGGCGCCCGCGGGCGGTCTATCGCAAGTTCAAGCTTTCGCGCATCGCGCTGCGCGAACTCGCGTCGTCGGGGCAGATCCCCGGCGTCGTGAAGTCGAGCTGGTAAGGGAGTTACCCGAATGTCGATGAGCGATCCGCTCGGCGATATGTTGACCCGCATCCGCAACGGACAGAGTGCGCGGATGGCGGTGGTCACGTCGCCGGCCTCCAAGGTCCGGGCGAACGTGCTCGAGGTGCTGACCCGGGAAGGCTTCATTCGTGGCTATTCCCGTCGTGAAGTGCGCCCGGGTATTGCTGCGTTCGATATCGAGCTGAAGTACACCGACGGCGAGCCGGCCATCCGCGCGATTGCGCGGGTGTCGCGGCCGGGCCGCCGGGTCTATTCGAAGATCAGCGATCTTCCGCGCTACTACAACGGGCTTGGCATGGCGATCCTGTCGACGCCGCGAGGGGTGCTCTCCGACAACGAGGCACGCACCGCGAATGTCGGCGGCGAGATCCTCTGCCAGGTGTTTTGAGGACGGGCCATGTCTCGAGTTGGTAAGAATCCGGTGGCGATCCCGTCCGGGGTCGACCTCCAGGTGGCCGGACAGACGGTGACCGCGAAGGGCAAGCTCGGTCAGCTTTCCATGAGCATCAACCCCGAAGTCTCGATCGCGATCGAGGACGGCAAGGCCGTGGTGACGCCGATCAGCGACAGCCAGAGCGCGCGGACCCAGTGGGGTACCGCCCGCAACCGGCTGAACGCCCTGGTGCGCGGCGTCTCGGAGGGGTTCTCGAAGGCGTTGGAGATCAACGGCGTCGGCTACCGCGCGGCGGTTCAGGGCAAGGTCCTGCAGCTGCAGCTCGGCTACAGCCACGACGTCATGTTTCCGATCCCCGACGACGTGAAGATCGTTTGCGAGCGGCCGACCGCCATCCAGGTGAGTGGTGCCGACAAGCAGCGGGTGGGTGAAGTGGCTGCGAAGATCCGGGGCTATCGCCCGCCGGAGCCCTACAAGGGCAAGGGGATCAAGTACGCGACCGAGATCGTCCGCCGTAAGGAAGGCAAGAAGAAGTAGGACCGGCAGATGCAGTCGACCAAGGAGTTGTTTGCCCGCCGCCGGCAACGGACGCGGACAGAAATCAGGATGAAGTCGGCCGGCCGCCCGCGGCTGTCCGTCTTCCGTTCGAGCAAGCACATCTACGCGCAGATCATCGATGACGGGCAGGGCCGCACCGTGGCCGCCGCCTCGTCCATCGAGAAGGATATGCGCGGGAAAGTGAAGACTGGCGCGGATGTTGCCGCGGCACGCGAGGTCGGGCTGCTGCTCGCCGAGCGTGCGAAGGCGGCAGGGGTCGACAAGGTGGTGTTCGATCGCGGCGGTTACCCTTATCACGGCCGCGTCAAGGCGCTGGCCGAGGCCGCGCGTGAAGGCGGCCTCTCTTTCTGACG
This sequence comes from uncultured Rhizobiaceae bacterium, assembly GCA_964594715.1. Taxonomy (GTDB): domain Bacteria; phylum Pseudomonadota; class Alphaproteobacteria; order ATCC43930; family Allostellaceae; genus Allostella. The sequence continues at coordinate 8,134 of CAZQOA010000082.1, forward strand.
AGCAGGACGGGAATCGAAATGGCACGCACTCCCACGTCACGGAATACCACGGGACGTTCCTCGTCGAGCGATCGGCCGGCGCAAGGCGGCCGTGGCCGTGACCGCGGTTCCGATCGGGACCGCGGGGGCGACGAAGGTGAACTCGTCGAGAAGTTGGTCAGCATCAATCGTGTCGCGAAGGTCGTGAAGGGCGGTCGTCGCTTCGGGTTCGCGGCACTGGTGGTGGTCGGAGACGGCAAGGGCCGGGTCGGGCACGGCTCGGGCAAGGCACGCGAGGTGCCGGAAGCGATCCGCAAGGCGACCGAGCAGGCCAAGCGCAGCATGATCCGGGTCCCGCTGCGCGAGGGCCGGACGCTGCACCACGACACGCGCGGGCATTTCGGCGCGGGCAAGGTGGTGCTGCGGGCGGCGGTGGCCGGCACCGGCATCATCGCCGGCGGCCCGATGCGCGCCGTGTTCGAGGCGCTGGGCGTCCACGACGTGGTGGCGAAGTCCGTCGGGACCTCCAATCCGCACAACATGGTAAAGGCGACCTTCGAGGCGCTTTCCGGCATCAGCTCGCCGCGTTCGGTCGCAAACCGCCGCGGAAAGAAGGTGAGCGAGATCCTGGGCCGCCGCGAAGAGGCACGGGAGCAGGCGTGATGTCGGCATCGACTGGAACGGACGTGGGACGGGTCAAGGTGACCCAGATCCAGAGTGCGATCGGCCGTCAGAAGGACCAGAAGGAGACGCTGATCGGGCTCGGCTTGAACAAGCTGAACCGGTCGCGTGTCCTCGAGGACACGCCGGCGGTGCGCGGAATGATTTTCAAGGTAAAGCACCTCATCCGGGTCGAGCCGGCTTGAGGTTGATCGGGGAATCGAGATGAAGCTCAACGAGATCCGCGACAATCCGGGCGCGCGCAAGAAGGCTAAGGCGGTCGGTCGCGGCATCGGCTCCGGCAAGGGCAAGACGTCGGGCCGCGGCGGCAAGGGCCAGACGGCCCGGTCGGGCGTGGCGCTGGCCGGCTTCGAAGGCGGCCAGACGCCGCTGCATCGCCGCCTGCCGAAGCGGGGCTTCACGAGCCCCAACCGGAAGGACTACCAGGTGGCGAACCTGGCCGGCCTGCAGAAGGCGATCGACGACGGCAAGCTCGACGTCTCCCAGACGATCGATGCGGGCGCGCTGCGCCAGGCCGGGGTGATCGGCAAGGTGCGGGACGGCGTCCGGCTCCTGGCGCAGGGGGAGATCACGTCGGCGGTGACGATTTCCGTGACCGGCGCCTCGGCGGCGGCGATCGCGGCGGTCGAGAAGGCGGGCGGCAAGGTCATTCTTCCCGCGGTGGCGGAAGCGGCGGCTGCCTGACGGCAGCCGGCGACAAGGAAGCACAACGATGGCATCGGCGGCCGAGCAGCTAGCGGCGAACATCAATTTTGGCGCGTTTGCCAAGGCGACGGAGCTGAAGAAGCGGATCTGGTTCACCCTGGCCGCGCTCGTAGTCTACCGTTTCGGCACCTATATCCCGATCCCCGGCATCAATCCCGAGATATTGACCGATGTGTTCCGCCAGAATTCCGGCGGAATCCTGGCGATGTTCGACATGTTCGCCGGCGGCGCGCTGAGCCGGATGACCATCTTCGCGCTCAACATCATGCCGTACATCTCGGCCTCCATCATCATCCAGCTCCTGACGGCGGTGTCGCCGACCCTGGAGACGCTGAAGAAGGAGGG
>CAZQOA010000082.1:9853-18870 GCA_964594715.1 uncultured Rhizobiaceae bacterium
GAGGGCGAGGCCGGGCGCAAGAAGATCAACCAGTACACCCGCTACGGCACGGTGCTGCTGGCATCGGTGCAGGCCTACGGCATCTCGGTCGGGCTGGAGCAGTTGAGCGGGCCGACCGGGTCGGCGGTCATCGACCCCGGATTCTTCTTCCGCATCTCGACGGTGATCACGCTGGTCGGCGGCACCATGTTCCTGATGTGGCTGGGCGAGCAGATCACGGCACGCGGCGTCGGCAACGGCATCTCGCTCATCATCTTCGCCGGCATCGTCGCCAACCTGCCCTTCGCCCTGGTGAACACGCTCGAACTGGGGCGGACGGGTGCGCTGTCGGCCTTCCTGATCGTGTTCTTCCTGGCGATGTCGGTCGCGGTCGTCCTCATCATCGTCTTCATGGAGCGGGCGCAGCGCCGGATCCTGGTGCAGTATCCCAAGCGCCAGGTCGGCAACCGGATGTTCGGCGGCGAAAGCTCGCACCTGCCGCTGAAGCTCAACAGCTCCGGCGTCATCCCGCCGATCTTCGCCAGCTCGCTGCTGCTGCTGCCGGCGACCTTCGCCAGCTTCAGCGCGGGGACGGGGCCGGAGTGGCTGCAACAGATCTCGATCTGGCTCGGCCACGGGCAGCCCGCCTACATGCTGCTCTATGCCGGCATGGTCATCTTTTTCACCTACTTCTATACGGCCATCGTCTTCAACCCGGCTGAGACGGCGGACAATCTGCGGAAGTATGGCGGCTTCGTGCCCGGCATCCGCCCCGGCAAGAACACGGCCGACTACCTCGACTATGTGCTGACCCGGCTGACGACGGTGGGGGCCATCTATCTGGCGCTCATCTGCCTCCTGCCGGAGTTCCTGATCTCGCAATATTCGGTCCCGTTCTACTTCGGCGGCACCAGCCTGCTGATCGTGGTCAGCGTCACGATGGACACGGTGGCCCAGATCCACTCGCATCTGCTGGCACACCAGTATGAAGGCCTGATCAAGAAGTCGCGCCTGCGCGGGCGCAATTAGGGCGGCGGACGGCATTGATGAACATCATCCTGCTGGGTCCGCCCGGCGCGGGTAAGGGTACCCAGGCGAAGCGGCTGGAGGATTGCTACGGCATCGTCCAGCTGTCCACCGGGGACATGCTGCGGGCCGCGGTCGCGGCCGGGACGCCGCTCGGCCTCCAGGCCAAGGCGACCATGGATCGCGGCGAGCTCGTGCCCGACGCGGTCATCATCGGCATGATCGCCGACCGGATCGGCGCCCCCGACAGTGCCGGCGGCTTCATCCTGGACGGCTTTCCGCGGACGGTCGCCCAGGCCGAGGCGCTGGACGCCATGCTGGCGCAGCGCGGGCTGCCGCTCCATGCGGTGATCGAGCTCTCGGTTGACGAGGCCGCCCTGGTGGAGCGAATCGCGGGCCGCTACACCTGCGCCAAATGTGGTGCCGGCTACCACGACCGCTTCAAGCAGCCGCGGGTCGCGGGTGTGTGCGACCGGTGCGGCGGGACGGAGTTCGTCCGCCGCGTCGACGACAATGCCGACACGGTGCGCACGCGGTTCGCCGCCTACCGCAACCAGACGGCACCGATCCTGCCCTACTACCGGGAACGCGGCCTGCTGCGCTCGGTGGACGGCATGGCTGAAATGGACACGGTCGCGGCCGCGATCGACCGGGAACTGACCGCGATCGGCGCGGTCGGACATCGGCGTTGACTCTCTGCGGATGGCAACTATAATGCGCGGCTTTCCGGCGCAAATTGCGGTCCGTACCCTTTTGCACGTTTGCTAGGAGCATCTCGTGGCGCGCATTGCTGGCGTGAACATTCCGAATCAGAAGCGTGTCGAAATCGCGCTGACCTATATCCACGGGATCGGCCGGACGTCGGCCAAGCAGATCTGCTCGAAGATCGGCATCCCTCTCGAACAGCGGGTCAACCAGCTCACCGAGGACGAAGTGCTGCGCATCCGCGAGCACATCGACCGCGAGTTCCGGGTGGAAGGCGACCTGCGACGCGAAGTGGCAATGAACATTAAGCGTCTGATGGACCTCGGCTGCTATCGCGGCCTGCGGCACCGTCGCGGCCTGCCGGTGCATGGCCAGCGCACCCATACCAATGCACGCACGCGCAAGGGGCCGGCGCGGCCCATCGCCGGCAAGAAGAAGTGACGCGGACGCGTTAGGAAAGCGGAAGGGCAGCGATGGTCAAGGCACCTGCGGGGCGCATTCGGCGCCGCGAGCGAAAGAATATCACGTCGGGCACGGCACACGTCAGCGCGTCGTTCAACAACACCATGGTCACCATCACCGACGCCCAGGGCAATACGATCGCCTGGGCATCCTCGGGCAGCCAGGGTTTCAAGGGTTCGCGGAAGTCGACCCCCTACGCCGCGCAGATGGCGGCGGAGGCCGCCGGGCGCAAGGCGATGGAGCACGGCATGCGCACCCTGGAGATCCAGGTGAAGGGGCCGGGGTCGGGACGCGAATCGGCGCTGCGCGCGTTGCAGACGGTCGGTTTCATCGTGACGTCGATCCGCGACGTGACCGCCATCCCGCACAATGGTTGTCGTCCGCCGAAGCGTCGTCGCGTCTGACGCCGGGCGGTCGCCGGCACCTGCCGGCGTGGGACGCCCAGGCGTCCTTCATTCGAAAGCGTTATGGCCGCGGGGGTCCCGGATCCCCGCGGCCGTCACCAGTGAACGGGTGCCATGAGCGGCGCCAGAGAGCGTGAGGAACATGCTCGTGATCCAGAAGAACTGGCAGCAGCTGATCAAGCCGAAGAAGCCGAACGTCGAGCCGGGTGATGACCCGAAGCGCGTGGCGACGGTGGTCGCCGAGCCGCTGGAGCGCGGATTCGGCCTGACCCTGGGCAATGCGTTGCGCCGCGTCCTGCTTTCGTCCTTGCAGGGCGGTGCGGTGACGTCGATCCAGATCGAGGGCGTGCTGCACGAATTCTCGTCCATTCCCGGCGTGCGGGAGGACGTGACCGACATCGTGCTCAACGTGAAGAGCCTGGCGCTTCGCATGCACGGTGACGGGCCGAAGCGGATGCGCCTGAAGGCGTCGGGTCCGGGCGAGGTGAAGGCCGGCCAGATCGAGGCCGGGCACGACATCGACGTGATGAACCCGGACCTGGTGCTCTGCACCCTCGATCGCGACGCCAAGATTTCGATGGAGTTCGTGGTCGAGAACGGCAAGGGCTATGTCGCGGCAGCCCAGAACCGGCCCGAGGACGCGCCGATCGGGCTGATCCCGGTCGACGCCCTGTACAGCCCGGTGCGCAAGGTCACCTACAAGGTCGACAATACGCGCGTCGGCCAGGTCACCGACTATGACCGGCTGTCGATGCGGGTGGAGACCAACGGGGCGGTGTCGCCGGAGGATGCGGTGGCGCTGGCCGCGCGGATCCTTCAGGACCAGCTCCAGATCTTCATCAATTTCGAGGAGCCGAAGCCGGCCTCCGAGGATGTGAAGGCCCAGGAGTTCCCGTTCAACCGGAACCTCCTGCGCAAGGTCGACGAGCTCGAGCTGTCGGTCCGGTCGGCCAACTGCCTCAAGAACGACAATATCGTGTATATCGGCGACCTCGTGCAGAAGACCGAACAGGAAATGCTGCGCACGCCGAACTTCGGGCGCAAGTCGCTCAACGAGATCAAGGAAGTCCTGGCCCAGATGGGCCTGCATCTCGGCATGGAGGTCACCGGCTGGCCGCCCGAGAATATCGAAGATCTCGCCAAGCGGCTCGAAGAGCCGTACTGAGCGCCCGAACAGGTTTTAGGAGGAAGGGCACATGCGCCATCGTCTCGCCGGCCGTAAACTCGGCCGTACCAGCACCCATCGCAAGGCGATGTTGGACAACATGGCGGCATCTCTCGTGAAGCACGAGCAGATCCGCACCACCCTGCCGAAGGCGAAGGAGCTGCGGCCCTTCGTCGAGAAGCTGGTGACCCTCGGCAAGCGCGGCGACCTGCATGCCCGCCGGCAGATCCTGGCGACGTTGCAGGACGAGCCGATGACGGCGAAGCTGCTGACGACGCTGGCCGACCGCTACAAGACGCGCGCCGGTGGCTACACCCGGGTGCTGAAGGCCGGCTTCCGCTACGGCGACAACGCCGCCATGGCGGTGATCGAGTTCGTCGACCGCGATCCGGCCGCCAAGGGCCAGGACAGCGGCCAGACGGCGGGCGACGAAGAGGCTTCGGCGGCGGCGTAACTGCGAGCGCGGCCGTCGGGAGGTTTCTGCGGAAGGGGCGGCTCCAGGGCCGCCCCTTCTCGTTTGCGCGCCCCTTCGGGGTTTTGAGCGGCCATATTCCCTTTCGCGGATGGGTTGCCTACATCGATCTCATGCGTCGGACATTCGCCAATCTTTGTTTCGCCGGGGCGGTCGGGCTGGCAGCGGTGCCGCCGGCCGCGGCCCAGTTGCGCGTGCTGCCGCAGCACCAGGAGCAGGTGCAGCTCAGCTTTGCGCCGGTCGTCCGCCAGGTCGCTCCGGCGGTGGTCAACGTCTTCACCCGTCGCGTGCAGCGGCTGGCGCGCAGCCCCCTCCTCGACGACCCGTTCTTTCGCCGCTTCTTCGGCGATGGCGGGGCCGCGGGGATGCCGCGCGAGCGGGTGCAGCAGTCGCTGGGCTCGGGCGTGATCGTGCGGCCCGACGGTACCGTCGTCACCAACCATCACGTCGTGAAGGATGCCGACCAGATCACGGTCGTCCTGTCCGACCGGCGGGAGTTCGAGGCGCGCCTGCTGCGCAGCGACGAGAGCACCGACCTGGCGGTGCTGCGGATCGATCCCGGCGGGGAGGCGCTGCCCTACCTGGAATTGCGCGATTCGGACGATCTGGAGGTGGGCGACCTGGTGCTGGCGATCGGCAACCCCTTCGGCGTCGGCCAGACCGTGACGACGGGGATCGTGTCGGGCCTGGCGCGCACCAATGTCGGGATCGGCGACTACGGCTTCTTCATCCAGACCGATGCCGCGATCAACCCGGGCAACTCCGGCGGCGCCCTGGTGACGCTGGACGGGCGCCTGGCGGGGGTGAATACCGCCATCTTCTCGCGCAACGGCGGGTCGGTCGGCATCGGCTTTGCCATCCCGTCCAACATGGTGCGCACGGTGATCGATGGGGCCTCCGCCGGGGGCCGGGTGGTGCGGCCCTGGTTCGGCGCCACCGGCCAGGCGGTGACCAGCGACATCGCCCAGTCGATGGGTCTGGCCCGCCCGCACGGCGTGCTGCTGGGCGAGGTCACCGTCGGCGGTCCGGCGGCGCGCGCCGGCCTCAAGGTCGGCGACATCGTGCTGAAGGTCGGCACGCGCGACGTCGACGACCCGGAATCCCTGCGCTTCCGCTTCGCCACCGCACCCACCGGCGGAACCGTGCCCGTGCTCTATCTGCGCGACGGGCGCGAACATTCGGTCTCGGTCATCGTGGCGCCGCCGCCGGAGGACCCGCCGCGCAACCTGACCCTGCTGGACGGCCGCCACCCCCTGTCCGGGGCGCAGGTCGCCAACCTGTCGCCGGCGCTGGCCGACGAGATCGGCTTCACCGGCACCCCGCGCGGCGTCATCGTCGTCGCGGTCCGGGCCGGGGCGATGGCCCAGCGGCGCGGCTTCGAGGTGGGCGACGTGATCGTGGATGTGAACGGCGAGGCGGCGTCGTCGGTCCAGCGCCTCCAGCGCACCCTGGCCCGCGGCGGGGCGCCCTGGCGCATCACCATCCGCCGCGACGATCAGACCCTGACGGCCAATCTCGGCGGATGACGACCCTTTTCGAGGCGCAGGCGCCGCGGCCGCTGGCCGATCGGATGCGACCCCGCCGGCTGGCCGACGTGGTGGGCCAGGACCATCTGCTGACGCCGGACGGGCCGATCGGGCGCATGGTCGGGCAGGGACGGCTGGCGTCGATGATCCTGTGGGGTCCGCCCGGGTGCGGCAAGACCACCATCGCGCGCCTCCTGGCGGACGGTACCGACCTGCATTTCGAGCCGCTGTCGGCCGTGTTCTCCGGCGTGGCCGACCTGCGCAAGGTCTTCGAGGCAGCCCGTCTGCGCCGCGGCATGGGTCGCGGCACGCTCCTGTTCGTGGACGAGATCCACCGCTTCAACCGGGCCCAGCAGGACGGCTTCCTGCCCTATGTCGAGGATGGGACGATCGCGCTGGTCGGCGCCACCACCGAGAACCCGTCCTTCGAGCTGAATGCGGCCCTCCTGTCGCGCTGCCAGGTGTTCGTGCTGCGCCGGCTCGACGATGCGGCGATGGAGCTGCTGCTGACGCGGGCCGAGGCGATCGAGGGGCGCGGCCTGCCGCTGGACGACGGCGCGCGCGCAGCGCTGCGGGCGATGGCCGACGGCGACGGGCGCTATCTCCTCAACCTGGCGGAGGAGCTGTTCCGGCTGCCGGCCGAACCGTTGCTCGACCAGGCCCGCCTGGTGGAGGTGGTGCAGCGCCGCGCGCCGGTCTACGACAAGGGCCAGGAGAGCCATTACAATCTGATCAGCGCGCTGCACAAGTCGTTGCGCGGCTCCGACACGGACGCAGCCCTCTACTGGTTCGCGCGCATGCTGGCGGGGGGCGAGGACCCGATCTACATCGCTCGCCGGCTGACCCGCTTCGCGGTCGAGGATGTCGGCCTGGCCGACCCGGCCGCCCTGCCGCAGGCGATCGCCGCCTGGGAGGCCTATGACCGGCTGGGGTCCCCGGAAGGCGAGCTGGCCCTGGCCCAGCTCGTCATCTATCTGGGCACCGCGCCGAAATCGAACGCGGCCTACACCGCCTACAAGGCGGCCGGGTCGGCGGCGCGCGAGACCGGGTCGCTGGCGCCGCCCGGCCACATCCTGAACGCGCCGACCAAGCTGATGCGCGATCTCGGCTACGGTGCCGGCTATCGCTACGACCATGATGCGCCGGATGCCTTCTCGGGCCAGAACTACTTTCCCGACGGCATGGCGCGGCGCAGCCTCTACGAGCCGGCCGAGCGCGGCTTCGAGCGCGAGATCCGCAAGCGGCTCGACTATTGGGCCAAGCTGCGCGCCGAGCGCGGCGGTTGAGCGGACGCGGGCGCGGCGCTAGGGTCCGGCGATGAACTGGCAGCATGCGGCGGCAGTGTTCGTCGGCGGCGGCGCGGGGGCGGTCTGCCGCTACCTGCTGGGGGCCGCCGTCGGCCACTGGGCCGGGACCCAGTTCCCCTGGAGCACATTGTTCGTGAACCTGGTCGGCTGCCTCGTCATGGGGGTGGTGGTCGGCCTCTTCGCGGTCGCCTGGAGCCCGGGGCCGTGGCTCCGCGCATTCCTCACCGTGGGCCTCCTCGGCGGCTTCACGACCTTCTCGGCCTTCGCGGCCGACGCCCTGCTGCTGTCGGACCGGGGCCTGACCCTGTCGGCCGCCGCCTATGCGGCAGGAAGCGTCCTCGGTTGTCTTTTCCTCGCATGGACCGGCATGCGGCTTGCTCGAATGGTGTTCTGATGACCGGCGTCCAACTTCTCACCGTCGATCCCGGCGAATCCGAGATTCGCCTCGATCGCTGGTTCAAGCGGCACTTCCCCGAACTCATCCATGGCCGGCTGGAGAAGTTCCTCCGCACCGGCGAGGTCCGCGTCGACGGCAAGCGGGCGACCGCCGGCCAACGCGTGGAGGCGGGGCAGGTGATCCGCGTGCCGCCGATCGGCGCGGCGCCGACCGAAGCCCCGGCGCCGCGCGCCGTCCCCGCCCGCGATGCGGCCATGGTGCGCGGGCTGGTCCTCTATCAGGACGAGCATGTGCTGGTGCTGAACAAGCCGGCCGGCCTGGCGGTGCAGGGCGGCACGGGCACGCCCCGCCACCTCGACGGGATGCTGGAGGCGCTGCAGTTCGACGCCGACGAGCGGCCGCGGCTGGTCCATCGCCTCGACCGCGACACCAGCGGCGTGTTCGTCGTCGCGCGGACGCTGAAGGCCGCCCGCTTCCTGGCCGATGCCTTCAGCGGCAAGGAGGTGCGCAAGGTCTATTGGGCGCTGGTGGTGGGCGCCCCGAAGCCGCGCCGCGGCAAGATCGATTCGCCGATCGCCAAGCGCGCGACCGCCAAGGGCGAGCGGGTGGAGGAGGACGAGGACAACGGCCAGCGCGCCGTCACCTGGTACGCGACGGTGGAGAATGCGGGCAAGCAGGCGAGTTGGCTCGCGATGATGCCGGTCACCGGCCGCACTCACCAGCTTCGCGTCCATTGCGGCTCGGTGCTGGGCACGCCGATCGTCGGCGATGCCAAGTATGGCGGCTCGTCCGCCTTCATCGCCGACCTCGACCCCAAGGCGCCGCTGCACCTGCATGCCCGCTCCATCCGCCTGCCCAAGATCGGCGGCGGCGTCATCCAGGTAACGGCGCCCTTGCCCGATCACATGAAGCCGGCCTGGGCGTTCTTCGGCTTCGGGGACGATGACGAGGACCCGTTCGCCGAGATCGATTCTTAATTGGCCATGGACAAACTGCCGCAGGCTACCTAGCTTCGCCCCATGTACAGAGATCGCTCCCTCGTCCCGACCGAGGCCGTTCGTTTGGCGGCGCTGGGCTTCCTCGCCGACGCGCCGCGGGAATACGGGGCGCTGGCCGGCCTGGTGCGCCAGTTCATCGCCCGCACCGTCGGCCCCTCGGTGGAGCTGCTGGGGCCGTCGATCGAGCTGCTGCGCCTGGAACGGCTGGTCGAGGCCGAAGATGGCGCGCCGATCGAGAGCAACCCGGTCCTGACCGTCACCGGCGCCGGCCGCGAGGCGCTGCGCGACCTGCTCTCGGCGCCGCTGCGGGCGACCGAGGGCGACCTCAACCGCCTCGTGGTCGGGCTGAAGCTGCGCTTCCTCGCCCATCTCGCCCCGGCCGACCGCGCGGCGGTGCTGCGCGGCATGATCGACGCGGCGGAGCGCGAGCTCGACCGCCTGTCGGACCTGCGGGTGTCGGAGGAGGGCCAGGGCTGCCTCGGCGGCTGGATCGACCTCGACATCGACCACCTGACCCGCCGCATTGCCTGGCTGCGCTCGATAGAGTGATTTAGTAGGGAGCCGGGCCGGCGGGGT
>CAZQOA010000082.1:18970-23355 GCA_964594715.1 uncultured Rhizobiaceae bacterium
GCCGGCGGGGTCCCGAACGAACGGTATTCTGTCGCACCAACGCCGACGTTGCTGTACTATGCGCGGTACACTGTGCGCGAGTTGATGCAAGCCGACGATGGCGGGAGCGCAGGAAGTCAAACGTGTTCCGGCGATCTTCTACCGGGCCGCATCTGGTGCCGAACCGGTGCGAGACTGGCTGAAGCGCCTGTCGCCGGACGACCGGCGAATATTGGGGACCGATATCGCCACAGTGGAGTTCGGATGGCCGGTAGGGATGCCGGTGTGTCGGCCTATCGCCGCGCGTCGTGGCTTGTGGGAGGTTCGGAGCACGCTAACGGGCGGCCGTATCGCACGCGTCCTGTTTTGCCTGCATGACGGCCATATGGTTCTCCTGCACGCGTTTGTGAAAAAGACGCAAAAGACACCAGAAGCCGACCTGGACCTCGCGATGAGACGCAAGAAGGACATCGAGCAATGAAGAAGAACGAGCATCTCGGAACCTCGTTCGAAGAGTTTCTTATGGACGAGGGCATTCACGAGGAGGTCACGGCGCACGCCGTCAAGCGGGTGCTGGCATGGCAGGTTGCCGAGGCGATGAAGGCGAAGCACATCAGCAAGAGCGAAATGGCCAAGCGCATGAATACGAGCCGCAGCCAGCTTGACCGCCTTCTGGACCCTGCCAATGGCAAGGTTCTTCTGGAAACCGTTCAACGCGCGGCAGCCGCAATTGGGATGCGCGTCGCAATTACTCTGGAGAAGGATCCGCGCTCGACGCCGTAGCCGCCCCTACAGCAAATGCTGCCCGCCGGTGATGAAGATCTCCGTGCCGGTGACGTAGTTCGCTTCCGGGCTGCACAGATAGTGGATGGCGGCGGCGACGTCGTCGGGCTGGCCCAGGCGGTGGAGCGGGATGCGGGGGATCAGGACCTCGGTTTCCGGCGACAGCATCGCCGTCTCGATCTCACCCGGGGCGACGGCGTTGACGCGCACGCCGATTTCCGCGAACTCCACCGCCATCTCCCGCGTCAGGCCGGACAGGGCCGCCTTCGAGGTCGAATAGGCCGAGCCGGCAAAGGGATGGGTGGCGTGGCCGGCGATGGAGGTGACGTTGACGATCGCGCCCTGGCCGCGGTGGAGGCCCGCGGCAAAGCCGCGCGCCAGCACCAGGGGCGCGAAGAAGTTCAGCTCGAAGACCGAACGCCAGCCGTCGATGGCGCCGTTCAGGCAGCCCAGCCGCTCCTTGTAGGGCGTCTTCGGCGAGACGCCGGCATTGTTCACCAGCGCGTGGACCGGGGTGTCGCCCAGGATGGCGTTCGCCTCGGCGACGAAGGCTGCCTGGCCGGCCGGATCCGCCAGGTCGGCCACGACATGGTGGCTCCAGCTCGTGTCGCGCCGGCATTCGGCCGGCGCGTCGTCGCGGGAACAGGTGATGATGCGCCAGCCGCGCGCCATGAAGTAGGCGACGGTGGCGTGGCCGATGCCGCGACTGGCACCGGTCAGGATCAGATTGCGGCGTTCTTGGCTCATGACGACCTAAATGGGGGCTGCCGGAGATGTCGGCGACGAATCCGATGCTAGTATCCATCGCATGGTTTCGAAAACCGTTCGGCTCGTCCTCTTCGATTGCGACGGCACCCTCGTCGACAGCCAGCATGCCATCGTCGAGGCGATGGAGGCGGCGTTTGCCCATGTCGGCCTGCCGGCGCCCGCCGCCAGTGCCGTGCGCGCCGTCATCGGCCTGCCGTTGGGCGAATCCGTGCGCCGGCTGCTGCCGCAAGGATCGACCCTGCATGCCGACGCCTGCACGGCGCACTACCGAAGCATCTTCCACACCCTGCGCCAGCAGCCGGGCCATGACGAGCCGCTGTTTCCCGGCATCCGGGCCGCGATCGACCGGATCGAGGCGGACGGCGCGCTGCTCGGCATCGTCACCGGCAAGGCCCGCCGCGGCCTGCTGGCGACGCTGGAACGGCACGGGCTGGCCGACCGCTTCGCTACCCTGCACACTGCGGATGACGGCCCCGGCAAGCCCGCGCCCGACATGGTGCTGACCGCCATGTCGCGGATGGGTGCCGATCCGCACTCGACGGTCGTCGTCGGCGACACCACCTTCGATATCGAGATGGCGGGGAATGCCGGGGTCCACAGCATCGGGGTCGCCTGGGGCTACCATTCGCCGCTGGTGCTGAAGAAGGTGGGCGCGCAGCGGATCGCGACCATGGCGGCGGAGCTGCCGCGCCTGGTGGCGGGCCTGGTGGATGGGGAACGTGATGCGTCGCTTCTATAAGGCCGTTTCGGTAACGGTGGAGGAGGGCGGACACCAGGTCCGGCTGGATGGCAAGCCGCTGCGCACGCCGGCCCGCGCCGTGCTGGCCCTGCCCAATGCGGACCTGGCCGCGGCGGTGGCCGCGGAGTGGGACGCACAGGGCCAGACCGTGCGGCCGGCGACCATGCTGCTGACCCAGATGGCGGCCACCACCATCGACCGCATCCAGCCCGACCCGGCCGCCATGGCCGACGAGATCGTCCGCTTCGCGGAAACCGACCTCGTCTGCTATCGCGCCACCGACCCGCCGGCGCTGGTGGAACGCCAGCAGGCCACCTGGCAGCCGCTGGTCGACTGGGCGACCCTGAGCCATGATGCAGCGCTTCGCGTCGTCCACGGGGTGATGCCGGCGCCGCAGCCGCCGGCGGCCCTGGCGGCGCTGCGCTCTGCGGTCGGCCGGCTCGACCCCTGGCGGCTGGCGGTCCTGGCGGTGGCGACGCCGGCGGCTGGGTCGGCCGTCATCGCGCTCGCCCTGGTGGCGGGCCGCATCGATGCCGAGGCGGCCTGGGATGCCTCGCAGCTCGACGAGACATTCCAGATCGAACGCTGGGGCGAGGATGCGGAGGCGGCCGCCCGCCGCGAGGCCCTGCGTCATGAATTCGCGGCGGCGGAACGATTCCTGCGCCTGCTCGCTACCTGATCACGGTATTTGGCCCGATCGCGGCGTTCGGCCCGATCGCGGCGTTTGGCATGGAAACCCCGAGGTGCTATGGCACCGGCGGCGGTTTGGAGGTTCGATTGCGGGATATCGTCGAACAGTTGGAGGAGAAGCGCCGGCAGGCACGTGCCGGCGGCGGCGAACGGCGCATCGCGGCCCAGCACACCAAGGGCAAGCTGACGGCGCGCGAGCGGTTGGAGGTGTTGCTCGATCCCGGCTCCTTCGAGGAGTGGGACATGTTCGTCGAGCATCGCTCGGTGGATTTCGGCATGGCCGACCAGAAGGTGCCGGGCGACGGCGTCGTCACCGGCCACGGCACCGTCAACGGCCGGCTGGTGTTCGTCTTCAGCCAGGATTTCACCGTCTTCGGCGGCGCCCTCAGCGAAGCCCACGCCGAGAAGATCTGCAAGGTCATGGACCAGGCGCTGCGGGTCGGCGCGCCGGTGATCGGCATCAATGATTCCGGCGGCGCCCGCATCCAGGAGGGGGTGGCGTCGCTCGCGGGCTATGCCGAGGTCTTCCAGCGCAACGTGCTGGCGTCGGGGGTGGTGCCGCAGATCTCCATGATCATGGGGCCGTGCGCCGGGGGGGCGGTCTATTCGCCGGCGATGACCGACTTCATCTTCATGGTGAAGGACAGCTCCTACATGTTCGTCACCGGCCCCGACGTGGTGAAGACGGTGACCCATGAGACGGTGACCCAGGAGGAGCTGGGGGGGGCGATCACCCACACCACCCGCTCCGGCGTTGCCGACCGCGCCTTCGAGGATGATGTCGAGGCGTTGCTGGAACTGCGGCGCTTCATCGATTTCCTGCCGTCCTCGAACCGCGAGAAGCCGCCGGTCCGGGCCACCGCCGACCCGGTCGATCGCGACGAGCCGTCCCTCGATACCCTGATCCCGGACCATCCGAACAAGCCCTACGACATGCGCGAGCTGATCGCGAAACTGGTCGACGAGGGCGATTTCTTCCCGATCCAGCCGGATTTCGCCGCCAACATCATCGTCGGGCTGGGCCGCATCGGCGGCTCGACGGTGGGCATCGTCGCCAACCAGCCGATGGTGCTGGCCGGCTGCCTCGACATCGATTCCAGCCGCAAGGCGGCCCGCTTCGTGCGTTTCTGCGATGCCTTCAACATCCCCATCCTCACCCTGGTCGACGTCCCGGGCTTCCTGCCCGGCACCGCGCAGGAGTTCGGCGGCATCATCAAGCACGGCGCCAAGCTCCTCTTCGCCTATGCCGAGGCGACCGTCCCGAAGGTCACCCTCATCACCCGCAAGGCCTATGGCGGCGCCTACGACGTGATGAGCTCGAAGCATCTCCGGGGCGACGTGAACTATGCCTGGCCGACGGCCGAGATCGCCGTGATGGGGCCGAAGGGCGCGGTCGAGATCATCTTCCGCGGCGACCTGGGCGACC
>CAZQOA010000083.1:0-10241 GCA_964594715.1 uncultured Rhizobiaceae bacterium
GCCGATGGCTGTTCACCGGAACATCGCCGCCACCGCTTCCCGGTCGATCCCGTCCGCCCGGTTGCCGTCGCGGCCGACCATCGTGTCGGCGGCGACGATGGCGTTCAGGATCGCCTCCTCGACCGCATCGGCGGCACCGGCGAAGATCGGGTTGAGCTGCTCGTTCGGCAGGTGGTCCAGCGCCGTGACGCCGCGCGCGGCGTCGAGCGGCAGCGGGTTCGCCGTCGAGAAGGCGAGGAAGATATCGCCCGAGCCGTTGTTGCCGGAGGTACCGGTCCGGCCCATGCCCAGCACCGCGCGGCGGGCGAGGCGCTGCAACTGGTGCGGCAGCAGCGGCGCGTCGGTGCCGAGGATGCCGATGATCGAGCCCTCGCCCGGCTGCGCATCGCCACCGCTTCCCGGTTGCGGGCGATAGGGACGGCCGAAGATGCGCAGTTCCTCGCGCCGGCCGAAATTCGCCTGCACCAGGGCGCCCACCGTCCAGCTTCCAGCCGCCTCGACCAGGCGCGACGCGGTGCCGATGCCGGCCTTGAACTGGTAGCAGCTCATGCCGGTGCCGCCGCCGACCGCGCCCTCGGCCACCGGCCCCGGCGCGGCACCATCCAGGGCCGCCTGGACATGGTGTGCCTTCAGGTGCCCGCCATGGGCATCGTTGAGGAAGCCGTCCCAGGTCTCGCCCACGATCGGCAGGTGCCAGAAGCCCGGCCCCATCGCCGCGCCATGGCGCACCAGGAACCAGTCGAGCGACGCCTGGTGGACCACGCCGACATTGTGCGTGCCCGTCAGGCAGATGGGCCCGAGGAACCAGCCATATTCGGCGACGAAATGCGAACCGGTGAGCTCGCCTGCGCCGTTGAACGAGTGCATCCCGGCCCATACCGGCGCCGGCACCGTGCCATCCGCCCGCGGCAGGATGGCAGTGACGCCGGTCCGCACCGGCCCCTGCCCCGCGACCAGGGCGCCGTCGCCCGCGATCAGGGTCGTGTGGCCGACCCGGACGCCCGGGACGTCGGTGATGGCGTTGGAGGCCCCGGTCGGGCCGGAGAAGGGGATGCCAAGATCCATCGCCCGCGGCCTTCCGGCCTGCTGATCGCTCGACATGGTCGGATCGTTCCTTCGTTTCTCGAACGCAGCCGCGGTCACGGCATCCAGGATGGCTCCGCGCCGGTGAAGTCCGGCAGCCGCTCCGGCGCCGCGGCGCGAAACCCTTCGACCTGCCGGCAGGCTGCCTCCGCCTCCAGCAACCGCGGATAGGATGCCAGGTCGCAGGCGAAGCGCCGCGCATTGTAGAGCTGCGGCACCAGGTGCAGGTCGGCGAAGGTCGGCACCGCGCCGAAGCAGAAGGGGCCGCCGGTGAGACGCCGCAGCGTCTCCTCCAGGCTGACCAGCCCGACCGCCACCCAGTGGGCGTACCAGCCGGCGATCTCCGCCTGCGACCGGGCGAGCGGGCCGGCCAGGTATTTGCGCACGCGATGGTTGTTGAGCGGGTGGATGTCGGCGGCGATCAGCCCGGCGAAGGCCCGCACCTCCGCCCGCGCCACCGGGTCGGCGGGCAGCAGCGGCGGGTCCGGGTGCAGCTCCTCCAGCAGTTCCAGGATGGCGCCGGACTGGGCGATGACACGGCCATCGACCTCCAGGGCCGGCATCAGCCCCTGGGGGTTGATGCGCCGATACTCGCCCGCCGGCAGCGACCCCACCGCCACATAGTCGAAAGGCAGCCCCTTCAGATGGAGGGCGATGCGGACGCGCCAGCCGGCGGAATTCCGCGCCTGGCTGAAGAGCCGCATCGCCCAACCCTTGTTAACGCTGCAAGGCCGCCTCGACGGCCAGGCCGACCGACAGCAGGCGGCGGTCGTCGCCGCGCGCGCCGAGCAGGCAGAAGCCGACCGGCGGCGCGCCGGCCGGGGTCGCCGGGATCGACAGCGAGCAACGGTCGAGGAAGTTGCCAAGCGCGGTGTTACGCAGGATCAGGAGGTTGGTCCGCGTGTAATAGCCGTCATCGTCGAACGCCGCGATCGGCGGCGGCAGCACGACGCAGGTCGGCATGATCACGGCATCGAACGCCGCGGTGCGGGCGTCGGCCCGGCGGTTGATGTCGGCCCTGGCATACAACAGGTCGATATAGTCCGCGGCCTCCACATTCACGCCGCGTTCGATGCGAACCAGGACCCTGGGGTCGAACAGGTTACCCTTGCGGGCGATCCGCTCGCGATGCAGTGCCCAGGCCTCCGCCACGGTGAAGCCGCCCTTGGCGTTGGCAGCCGGGATCTCGTTCAGCTCGTCGAAGTCGAACTCGACGATGCGCACCCCGGCGGCCGACAGGCGCGACAGTGCCTGGTCGAAGGCGTCGGCCACCGCCGGCTCCATGCCGTCGCGCACGACGTTGCGCGGCAGGCCGAAGCGCAGGCCCGCGAGCACGGCAGTGGCCGGCACCGTCGGGTCCTCCCCCGCCATGATCGCGTCGACCACGGCGCAGCAGGCCACGCTGGGGGCCAGCGGGCCCACGGAATCCAGCGTCGTCGAGAGCGGGAATGCGCCCGAGGTCGGGACCCGGCGCGCGGTCGGCTTCAGGCCGGCCAGCCCGCAGAAGGCGGACGGGATGCGCACCGATCCACCCGTGTCGGACCCGATCGCGACCGCCGCCATGCCGTCGGAGACGGACACGGCAGCACCGGAGGACGAGCCGCCCGGAATGCGCCGGGTGGTGGCCCGCTCCCAGGGCGCGGCCGGGGTGCCGTAGTGCGGGTTGGCACCGACGGCGGAGAAGGCGAACTCCACCATGTTCGTGCGCCCGACGATGACGGCACCGGCGGCGCGCAGGCGGGCCACGATCGGGGCATCGGCCAGGGCCGGGGCCGCGTCGGCCAGGGCCGTCGACCCGGCGCGGGTCACCTGCCCCTGCTCGTCGAACAGGTCCTTGACCGAGACCGGGATGCCGGCGAGCGGCGACGGCACCACGCCCGCCGCCCGCAGCCGGTCGGACGCCGAGGCCGCGGCGCGGGCGGCGTCGGCATGGACGACCATGAAGGTCTTGGCACCCTCCCCGGCCGGGTCGGCGATGCGGCTCAATGCCGCATCGGTCAGGGCAGCACTGGTGGTGCGGCCGGCCGCGAGGTCGCGGGCGAGATCGGCGATGGGTCGCATCTGGAACATGGCTTCAGTCGATCCGCGACAGGGCTTCGACATCGTAGGCATGGCCGATCTTGCGGCCCAGCACCGGGTCCTCGATCTCCATCTCGAAGCGCTCCGAATGGGCGAGCGGGCCCATGGCACCGATGGTGCCGCAGAAGAGCACGGTGCCCGACGCCAGCTTGCCCTTGTGTCCCAGGTAGCGCTGGGTCAGGTCGTCCGGGTGGCGCATGGAGGCGAGCGGGCCTTCCTGGTAGAGCGCACGGGTGCCGTCGGTGGTGGTCCAGGAGCGGATGATCAGCCGATCCCAATGGCCCGACACCTCGGAGAAGCGCCATGCCTTCCGGCCGATGATCTTTGGGCACATCTGCTTGGACACGTTGATCGAATAGGCCTCGACCTTGCGGTCGGTATGGTCGGAACCGACGGTCAGCCAGCGCTCGTCGTCGAGCGAAACCACCACCGCCTCGACCTCGCCCGAGCTGTCGGTGCCCAGCACCTGGACCGCATCCGCCTGGGTCAGGAAGCCGGCGGAGATGCGAAAGAAGAAGGGAAACGTGTCCGGCATCTTCACGCCGATCGCCTTCATCTCCTCCAGGTGGTGGTGGATCGCGTCCTCATCGAGCGCGGTCATGCCACCGACGACGATATCGCGGATCGTGGTCTCGACCACCCCCGCCCCTTCCCGCTCCAGGCGCAACATCACGTTCTCTCCTCCCGCAGATACTTGGACTCCTTGTTAGCCGATCGGGCGCGGCAGCGGAAGCCGAGGAGACGGCAAACCAGCTATGCGCCGGACCTTGCCAATGCGAACCGGATTGCCGGCGCGAAGCGGGTTGCGGTTGTGCGCCAGTCGCTCGACAATGGACGCTATCGCGTATCCGCGCCCGCGCTCGTCGACCGATCCGAGCGCCCTTGGCACCCCCAGGAGGAGTTCACGCCCGACATGGCCACAGTCCGTGACCCGATAGCTTTCGAACTGTTCAAGAACGCCATCTTCTCGATCGCCGACGAGATGGCGCTCACCGTCTTTCGCACGACCTATTCCGGCGTGCTGAAGGACAACATGGACTATTCCACCGGCTTCGCCGACGCCAACGGCAAGCTGGTGGCCCAGGGCCTGACCTTGCCCGGGCATCTGGGATCGATCCCGACCGCACTGGAATCGATCATGCGGCACTTCGGCGACGACATGGCCGAAGGCGACGTCTTCATCATGAACGATCCCTTCGACGGCGGCATGCACCTGCCGGATATCTTCCTCTTCAAGCCGCTCTACCATGAAGGCAAGCGGCTGGCCTTCGCCGCCACCGTCTGCCACCACACCGACGTCGGTGGCCGCGTCGCCGGCTCCAACGCCTCGGACTCCACCGAGATCTATGCCGAGGGCCTGCGCATCGCGCCGCTGAAGTTCTACGACCGCGGCCGGCGCAACGAGACCATCGTTTCCTTCATCGAGAAGAACGTCCGCCTGCCGGTACAGGTGTTCGGCGACCTGCGGGCCCAGCTCGCGGCCTGCCACATCGCCGAGAAGCAGTTCGCGGAACTGGTCGCACGCTATGGCGCCGACGAGGTCCAGGCCTTCATGAGCGAGACCGTCGACTACGCCGAGCGCCTGACCCGGGCCGCCCTGTCGAACCTGCCCGACGGGCAGTGGAGCTTCGAGGACTGGATCGACGACGACGGTGTCGAATACGGCAAGCCGATCCGCATCTTCGTCACCCTGACGAAGAAGGGCGACCACATGCTGGTCGACTGGACCGGCACCAGCCCGCAGGTGAAGGGCGCCATCAACAACACGCTCTCCTTCACCAAGGCCGCCTCCTACACCGGCGTCCGCTCGGTGCTGCCGCCGGGCATTCCCAACAACGAGGGCGTCTTCCGCGCGATCGAGGTGATCTGCCCGCCCGGCACCGTCGGCAATGGCGAACTGCCGGCAGCTTGCGCGGCGCGCGGCCTCACCGGCTTCCGCATGACCGACTGCGTCTTCGGCGCGCTCGCCATGATGCTGCCGGACCGGGTCTGCGCGGCCGGCGACGGCGGCAACACCGGCATTTCCATCGGCGGCTACTACAGCGACCGCAAGCCCTTCATCTATGTCGACTTCACCTGCGGCGCCTGGGGTGGCAGGCCATGGGCCGACGGGCTCGACGGCAACAGCCACATGTTCGCCAATATGGCCTCGCACTCGATCGAGGTGACCGAGGCCGAGCACCCGATCCAGCTCCTCGCCTACGAGTTCGTGGCCGACAAGGCGGGTGCCGGCAAGTTCCGCGGCGGCGTGCCCTTCCGCCGCGACTATCGCTTCCTGGAGACGGAGGGCGTCCTCCAGGTCCGTTCCGACCGTCGTACCCACCGGCCGTTCGGCCTCTATGGCGGCAGCCCGGGCCAGCCGTCGGAGAACTATCTCAACCCCGACGGGGCCAACCAGACCCTGCCATCGAAGCTGACCATGAACATCCGCAAGGGCGACGTGTTTCGCCATGTGCTGGCCGGCGCCGGCGGCTGGGGTGACCCGCTGGAGCGCGATCCGGCAAAGGTGTTGAGGGACGTGCGCAACGAGCTGCTGTCGCCCGCGAAGGCGAAAGAGGATTACGGGGTAATCGTGGATACCAAGACCTGGACGATCGACGCGGCCGCCAGTGAACAGGCCCAGAGCGAAATCCGCCGCCGCCGCGGCTGGACCGAAGTGCCGACCGTGCAAAGGACCGATGCGCCCGCCGTGGCCCAGGCGGCGGAGTGACCGGCATGACCATCAATTATCGCGTCGGCGTCGACATCGGCGGCACCTTCACCGACATCGTGCTGCTCGGTAGCGACGGCACCATCCACACCAAGAAGGTCTCCTCCAGCGTCGACAACTACGCCCGCGCCATCGTCGAAGGCCTGGTCGAGGTGTTCGAGGAAACCGGCCTGGCCGGCAGCATCATCGAGGAAATCCGTCACGGCACCACGGTCGCCTCCAACGCCATCCTGGAGCACAAGGGCGCCCGCACCGGCCTCATCACCACCAAGGGCTTCCGCGACGTGCTGGAGATTCGCACGCTGCGCATGCCGCGCCTCTACGACATCGCCTGGGAGAAGCCCGCACCGCTGGTCGAGCGGCGCCTGCGCCGGGTGGTGGACGAGCGCATCGCCGCCAGCGGCGCCGTCGAGCAGGCGCTCGACCCGGCCGATGCGGAGGCCCAGGTCGATGCCCTCCTGGCCGAGAAGGTGGAGGCGATCGCCATCTGCCTCCTCCACTCCTACGCCAACCCGGCCCACGAGAAGCTGATAGCCGACATCGTCCGCCGCAAGGCGCCGGACGTGCCGCTGTCGGTCTCGTACGAGGTCCTGCCGGAGATCAAGGAGTACGAGCGCACCTCGACCACCGTCATCAACGCCTATGTGATGCCGATCGTCGCCCGCTACCTGCGCGCGCTGCGCGGCGGGCTCGACCGCGCCAACGTGCCGGCGCGGCTGTTGCTGATGCAGTCGAACGGCGGGCTGATGACGTCCGAGGCCGCGACCGAGAAGCCGATGAACATCATCGAGTCCGGCCCGGCCGGCGGTGTCGTCGGCGCCCAGGCCCTGGCGCGGGCGAAGGGCCTGCCGGGCATCATCACCTTCGACATGGGCGGCACCACCGCCAAGGCGGCCACGGTCGAGAACGGCCAGGTGACGCGTGCGTCGGAATATTCGGTCGGCGGCGGCATCATGGTCGGCTCGCGCCTGCTGACGGGTGCGGGATACCTGCTGAAGGTGCCCGCCATCGACCTGGCCGAGGTCGGCGCCGGCGGCGGCTCGCTGGTATGGATGGACGCCGGCGGCTCGCTCCAGATCGGGCCGGAGAGCGCCGGCTCCACGCCGGGGCCGGTCTGTTACGACAAGGGCGGCGAGCAGCCGACCGTGACCGACGCCAACGTGGTCCTGGGCTACATCAACCCCGGATACCTGGTCGGCGGCGCGGTGAAGCTGAACGCGGCCAAGTCACGGGCCGCGTTCGAGGAGAAGGTGGCCAAGCCCCTCAACATCGAGGTCGCCCGGGCCGCCCATGGCGCACACCTGATCGCCGCCTCCAACATGATCCGCGCCATCCGCTCGGTCTCGACCGAGCGCGGCCGCGACCCGCGCGACTTCTCGCTGTTCGCGTTCGGCGGCAACGGCCCGCTGTTCGCTTGCGGCATGGCGGAATCGCTGGGCATGACGCGGGTGGTGGTGCCGCCGTCGCCCGGCCTCTTCTCGGCCTTCGGCCTCCTCTACGCCGATGTCGAGTATCACTATTCCCGTACCTTCCGGCGGCTGACCCGCAAGGCGGACCTGGCCGAGGTGAACGAAGCCTGGGACGCCATGGCCGGCCAGGCCCGCGACCAGCTGGTGGTCGAGGGCTTCACCGGCGCCGCGGCCAAGATCGTCCGCTCGGCCGCCCTGCACTATCACGGCCAGACATTCGACCTGACCGTGCCGGTGCCGGACGGGCCGATCACGGCGGCGACGCTGCGACACCTCGAAGAAGCCTACGGCCAGGAGCACGAGCGCACCTACGGCCACCGCGCCGGCGCCGACGAGCCGGTGGAGCTGGTCTCGATCCAGGTGGTCGGGCTCGGCATCCGCGACGGTGGCGTGGTTCCCGACCAGGTGCGGCCGAGCCGCGCCGAACCCGACGCGCCGCCGCCCCGCCCGGCCTATTTCGGGCCGGACCATGGCTGGATCGACACCACGATCGTGCGCCGGTCCGACCTCGTACAGGCCATGGACGGGCCGCTGATCGTCGAGGAATACGACGCCACCTGCGTCGTGCTTCCCGGCTGGCGGGCCAGCCTGGACGCGGCCCGGAACA
Organism: uncultured Rhizobiaceae bacterium; assembly: GCA_964594715.1. Taxonomy (GTDB): domain Bacteria; phylum Pseudomonadota; class Alphaproteobacteria; order ATCC43930; family Allostellaceae; genus Allostella. Next base: position 7,949 of record CAZQOA010000083.1, read on the forward strand.
TGATCATCGAACGAATGCAGTAACCCTCGGGACGAAGCCGGTGCCCTGGTCTCCAGGGTACCGGCTTCGCGCTCGGAGTTGAGTTGCCACCGCCCCTGGCGACCCGCGGCGGATGAAACGCTGAGCCCAGTCGAGCTCATGGTTCGCCAGCGGCCGATGACCGTTTCCATCCAGGGTGTCGAAGCTTGGCGGACCATGACAGCCCGCCCTGCGGAGATCGGCCTTCCCTAGCCGCCCCGGCCGCCCCATCTTATGGCCGAACAGCTAGCCGACGGGATCCGATGGCGACCGAAGACACCAACCCCGCTCCCAACCGCTCCTATTGGGTCGATTCCGCCGGGCGGCCGATCAGCTGCCTGGAGAAGATCAAGGTTCTCGACCAGAACCTGGAGGAGATTCGCGGTGCCTGCCAGGACGCGCTGGAAGACGCGGTCCTGATGGGCTGCGACGAGGATCAGATCCGCGCCGTGCTGTGCCAGGTGGTGGCGGGGCTGGTCAATCCGTACAAGAAGACGGGCTGACCAGCCCCTCACCGTCAACCGCCCGTGATCCGCGGCAGCCACAGGGCCAGCGACGGCCATACCGAGATCACGACGATCATCAGCATCAGCGTGACCACGAAGGGCGCCGTCCCGATGATGACGTCGTCGATGCGCCCGCCCTTCCGTATCCCTTGCACCACATAGAGGTTGATCCCGACCGGCGGGGTGATCATCGCCGTCTCCAGCAGCAGCACGATCAGGATGCCGAACCACACCGGGTCATAGCCTGCGTTGATCATCACGGGCGTGATGATCGGCACCGTCGCCACCATCATGGACAGCGTCTCCATGAACATGCCGAGGATCAGGTAGAAGATGACGATGACGATCAGCAGTTCGACCGGTGTCAGCTTCAGGCCGGTGATGTAGCGGTTCACCTGGCCGGTCAGGCCGATCGAGGTGATCACCAGGTTGAGGAAATAGGCCGCGATCAGGATCGCCATGATCATGGCCGTCGTCCGCATCGTCCCTTCGAACGCCAGGACCAGCACCCGCCAGGACAGCCGGCGGTTCCACGCGGCGACGGCGAGCGCGGCCAGCACGCCCAGCGCCGCGGACTCGGTCGCGGTCGCCAGGCCGGCATAGATCGACCCGATCACCGCCACGAAGATCAGCAGCGGCGGCACCAGGTCGGGCAGGCTGCGGATGCGCGCATCCCAGGTCGTGGTCGTACGGGTCCCGCCCCAGGCCGGGCGCCACAGGCACAGCAGCAGGACGGTGAGGCTGAACAGCACCGCCAGCACCAGCCCCGGGATGATGCCCGCCAGATAGAGCTTGGGGATCGAGGTCTCCGTCAGCACGCCATAGACGATCATGTTGATCGATGGCGGGATGAGGATGCCGAGCGTGCCGCCGGCGGCGATGGTGCCGAGGAACAGACGCTCGTTGTAGCCGCGCTTCTCGACCTCGCCCAGCGCCACCGTACCGATGGTGGCGGCGGTGGCGACGCTGGAGCCGGACGTCGCCGCGAACATGGCGCAGGCGGCGATGTTGGAGTGCATGAGGCCGCCCGGCAGCCACGGCATCCATTGCACCATCGCGTTGTACATGCGCTCCGCCATGCCGGAACGCAGCAGGATCTCGCCCAGCAGGACGAAGAATGGGATGGCGACGAGCAGGAAGTTGTTCGAGGTCGCCCATGCCATCTCGCCCATGGCGAGCGACAGCGGCATCCGCGAATAGAATTCGGTCAGCGCCAGGCCGAGAACGCCGAGGCCGGCCGCGACCGGCACCGCCAGGGCGAGCAGGCCGATGAGGATTCCAAGGGTCGCCCAGATCATTTCTTGTCTCCGGCCTTGCGGGCCGCCAACAGCGCCGCGATTTCCTCCTCGACCTCCTCCTCGGCCGACCGCGTGCCGATCAGGTGCACCGCACCCGGCACGTTACCGGTGAAGACGAGCCGCAGCGCCTCGACCAGCAGTACGACGCCGACCACGAAGAACAGCACCAGGCCGGCGAACCACAGGACCTGCGGCACGATCACCGGCGTCTCGAGCGCCGACTGGCTGCGCGAACCGGAGATCCAGGACTGGTCCAGGACCAGGCGGCCGTGCCATGTCACCAGCGCGAAGAAGCCGACGAAGAGCACCAGGCCGGCCACGTCCAGGATCACCCGGATCGGCGTCGGGAGCAGGACGTAGAGCGAATCGATGCGGATATGGGCGCGCTCGATGAGGGCAGCCCCCAGGCCCCAGGACGTGCCGATGGCGAGCGCGTAGCCGGCCAGTTCGTCGGCACCGCCGATCGAGGTG
>CAZQOA010000083.1:10341-23091 GCA_964594715.1 uncultured Rhizobiaceae bacterium
CTTGCCGACGGTGTCGTTCCACTCCTTCACGCACTCCGCGCCACAGCGCTTCGCCCAGTTGGCGAGGACCGCGCCTTCGACCAGCTTCTTGTGCATCGCCGCCTCGGCCGGCTTCACCGGGACGATGGTCATCTTGGCGGGCTTGCCCATCGTGCAGGGCTCGCGGCTGGTGTTGCAGGTGTCCGCCTGGGCGATGGCCTGCTTCACCGTGGCCCACATCTTGTCCTCGTAGGTCTTCAACTGCGCGGTCAGGAAGTCCCGCACCTTGGGATCGAGGCGGTTCCAGGTGGTGAGGTTGACGGCAAGCGCATTGATGCTCCAGCCGAGCGACATCGGATAGACCGACTTGGTCACCTCGGTCCAGCCGGCGGTATTGCCCGACAGGCTGCCCGTGACGCCGCAATCGACCACGCCATTGTTGAGCGCGGGCACGACTTCCGCGAACGCCATGCTGACCGCGGTCGCACCGACGCCCTGGAGGAAGTCACGCATGGTGTTGTTGATGACGCGGACCTTCTTGCCCTTCAGGTCGTCCAGGCCGCCCAGGACCTCGCGACACCAGAAGACCTGCGGCGGGTTACCGCCGAACGCCAGCAGCTTGGCATTCCAGTTCTTCTGCATCTGGCGGTCGATGACCGGGCCCCAGGCGGTGCAGGCGGCACGCGCCTTGTCCGGATCGAGCGTAAGGCCCGCGAGGTCGCAGCCCTCGAAGCGCGGGTCGTCGCCGGCCATCTTGGAGATGTCCATGCTGGCAAAATCCATCACGCCCAGCTTCAGCAGCCGCAGCATGGTCTTGTCGTCGATGCCCATCTGGTCGAGCGGCGTGATGTCGACGGTGATGGCACCCTTGGACGCCTCGGGGATGGTCTTGGTCCAGAACGGGATCTCGTCCACCGTCGAGGCCACGGTCGGGCCATTGAGGCCGATCGCCTTGAACTGCGCCTTCGGCAGGTCCTGCGCCGAGGCAGTCGCCGCCAGCGCCATCACGGCCCCGGCCACTAGAATTCGCTTCATCACCTGATGTCTCCCCTGTTTATCGGACGATCGAGCCTGTTGCCGCGCCAACCTGCCAGTGAGGTTCGGCGACGGCGGCGTTCCCAGGGAATGCTGGCATCGATCGGGCGCGACGCGCAAGCCGCCGACACCCCGCTCGATCGAAGGTTGCCTGAAGTTCGCCGGCCATGTCATTCCATCGGCATGTCACCAACGCCCCCACCGCTCGTCCTCCTGACCGAGCCGCTGCCGCAGGCCGGGATGCAGCGGCTGTCCGGGGGCACCGTCGACATCCGCGTCCTGCCCGCCCCGACCGAGGCGGCGCTGGCGGCGGCGATGCCGGCGGCCGACGCCGTGATCCTGGTCAACGAGCATCCCGCGCTGACGGCCACGATGATCGCGGCCGCACCCCGGCTGCGGCTCGCCTGCCGCAACGGTGCCGGCTTCGACAATTTCGACGTGGCCGAGCTGACCCGGCGCGGCATCCCCCTCGTCACCACCGGCGGCGCGAATGCCGATGCGGTGGCCGAGCATGCGATCCACCTGCTGCTGTCCCTGGCCAAGCGCGGCCCCGCCTACGACCGCGCGGTGAAGGCCGGCACCTGGCCGCGCGGCGTCGCCGCGGTCGAGCTGCGCGACAAGACCGCGGTCGTCGTCGGCTGGGGACGGATCGGCCAGCGCATCGGCGCGCTGGCCCGGGCCTTCGGGATGCGGGTCCTGGTGGTCGACCCGGGGCCCGGCGCCGCGGACGGAATCGAAACCGCGCCGCTCGACGCAGCGCTGGTCCGCGCCGACGCGTTGATCCTGGCCCTGCCGCTGACGCCCGGCACCCGGCACCTGGTCGACGCCGCCGCGCTCGCGCGCATGAAGTCCTCGGCGTTCCTGGTCAATGTCGCACGCGGGGGCGTCGTCGATCAGGCCGCCCTCACCGCGGCGCTGGTCGCAGGCCGCCTCGCCGGCGCCGGCCTCGACGTGCTGGAGCACGAGCCGCCCGACCCGGCCGACCCGCTGCTCGGCCTCGACAATGTCGTCCTGTCGCCGCACGTCGCAGCCTCCTGCCCGGAGGCCGTGGAGCGAGTCGGCGTCGCCTGCGCCGACGCCGTCCTCCGCGGGCTGGAAGGCTGCTTCGACGGGCTGACCGTCGTCAATCGCCAGGTGCTCGGCTGACCTTTCCTACAGCGCCGCCCCTATAGCGCTGCGATCGCGGCGTTGCGGATATCGGTGATGACCATGTGGCCCGGCGTGTGGGTGATGGCAAAGGGCGGCTTGGCCATGCGGATCGCCGCCTGGGGTGTCACCCCGCAGGCCCAGAAGAGCGGCAGCTCGTCCGGCATCACCTCGGTCCGCGGCCCGTCCCAGGGCTGGTCGATGTCGGGGATGCCGATCAGATGCGGCAGGCCGATATGGACGGGCGCGCCATGGACGTTGGGGAAGCGGCTGGTCACCTGCACCGCACGGACGGCGTTGGCCGGGGTGAAGGGCCGCATCGAGACGACGAGATTGCCGTGGAAGCGGCCGGCCGGCTCCGTCGCGATGTTGGTCAGGTACATGGGCACGCCCTCGCCGCGCTGGATGTGCCGCAGCGGTACCCCGGCATCGAGCAGCGCCGCCTCGAACGAGAACGAGCAGCCCAGCACGAAGGCCACCAGGTCGTCCCGCCACAGATCCTTGATATCGGGGACATCGCCTTCGACGACGCCGTCGCGGAAGACACGATAGCTCGGCACGTCGGTGCGGATGTCGAGATCCTGCCCGAGCCGCGGCAGGAACGGGTCGCCCGGCTCGGACATGCCGACGATCGGGCAGGGCTTGGGATTGAGCTGGCAATAGCGCAGGAACTCCGCCGCCCAGTCGGCCGGCAGGATCGCCAGGTTGCCTTGCACGAAGCCCGGCGCGACGTTCGCCGTCTGGCCGGTGTGCTGCCCGCGGCGGATCGCCTGCCGGGCTTCCCTGGGGTCGCTATAGCGTGCGGTCGGAACCGACGGCATCACAGAGTCGGGCATGGGAAACCTCCGTGGCGTGAAGTTCGATGGGAGTGGAACCCGATGCTAACCCCGCCGGGGCTTCCCCGCTACACGCTCGCGAAGGATGGTACCTCCTCAGCCCGCGCGGCCACCGCAAGCGCCGTATCGAGCGTCGCCAACGGGATCGCCAACCTTTGTGCCAGCTCCAGATACGCGGCGTCATAGACCGTCAAGCGATGCCGCCTCGCGAGGGCCAGCACGGCCGTCTCATCTGGCGCGTGATCGAACTCGATCGGATGTCGCCGCAGGACGCCGAGCGCCCGATCGGTCTTGTCGGCGCTTAACCGGCCGCGCCGCTCGTTGACCACCAGCAGGTTACGGACCTCGTACCACCAGAGTCGCGGCACGATGGCGTGATCCTTCGCGAGCGCCTCATAGGCAGCCGTAGCCAGTGGATGCACTTCGTCCGGCATCAACCAGCACGCGGTTACCGATGCATCGATGACGAAGGGCATCAGTATTTATGCCCTTCGTGACGTGCCGACATGATCTCCTCGACCGTCAGCTTCGGCATCGTCTTGCGAAGCGCCTTGAGGTCGGCCATGGCACGCGCGACCTCCTCCCGACGACGATCAACCTCCGGGACGATGCGCGCGATGGGCCGGCCGTGTCGGGTTATGACGATCGTCTCGCCCCGCTCTACCTCGTCCAGAAGCTGGGGTAGACGCGCCTTGGCGTCGGACGACTGCACCTCTCGCATAGCTGCCTCGACTGGTCATTTCGACTGGTCGAAAATATGACCGTCCGAACCGTCCTCGTCAATGAAGGTCAGCATCTACGCCCATCCGAACCGCCATCTTGCAATCGAACCCGGGGCCCTATTCGACGCCGGGATGGCGCCGCGGACGGACCAGCTCGGCGATGGTCGCGCGCACTTCGTCGGCGTGCGCACGCAGATATTCGACGGTCGACGGAGACCTGCCCGCTTCGATCGCCAGCTCGTACACCGCGTCGGCCGACTGGATGCGCCCCTCCGCTTCCAGCAAACGGAGGAAATCCATGGTGCTCAACTCGATGATCCGGGCCTTGTCCCGCACCGTTACCCGCCTGAGGATGGCGGTCTCCTCGCATAGCAGGATACCTTGCTCGTCACCCGACAGGCGGCCGGGCTCCTCGATCACCTCGACCGCTGCCTGCTCACCGAGATTGACCTGACGGATATTGGGGCTGCTTTGCCGGGCTGCGTCGAACACGACGTAGGCGTTGGTCGGTGCCACCTCGATCCGGGTGCGATGCCGTTTGACCCAATCCAGGATATCGGTGGCGCCGAGCTTCGACGCATCATGGGTCGCCTCGTACAGCACGGCATCAGGGATCACGACGTCGATATCCTCGACATAGAGCAGGTAGTCGAGCGAGCGGGCCGCCGCGAGAGTGATGAGCGGGCTCGTGTCGACGACGAAGATCGTGACCCTATTGGCCATGCGTTCGGCGGTTCGGTCTTGGCTTGGGAAACAGCCAGGTGCGGGCCCTTGCAAGGATCTCCTCACGCCCGGCCGTCGACGTTCGCGGCAGGGTCAGCCCTTCGTCGGCCAGCATTCGCAACAGCTCGCCGAAGGTGGCGCTTCCAAGCCGCCGCCGCGCGTCGATGGCGGTGATGGTCCCTGCCGAATAGGCCGCTAAAATACTTCGGCGGACGGCCTCGGTCGTTACTGCATCGGGTTCCATTGCGAGCGCTCCGGTTCGGCTTGCATCATAGCACCGGCTGGCCTCTTACCCCATCCGCACCGCCATCCGCTTGCGCCCCCAGTTGCCGGGCGCACCGTCGAACACGCCGGCCACCGGCGTGCCGCAACTGCGGCAACGGCCGTCGCCGTCGAGGTGCCAGCGGCCGAGCGTGTACCAGTCGCGGCCGATCACCTGGTCGCCGCAGGCATGGCACCAGGTGGCATCGCGGTGGGGGTCGTGGACATTGCCGACATAGGCGTAGCGCAGCCCCGCCTCTACCGCGATCCGGCGGGCCGTCATCAGCGTCGCGTGCGGCGTGCGCGGCGTGTCCGTCATCCGGTAGTCGGGGTGGAAGGCGCTGAAATGGATCGGCACGTCCGGCCCCAGCCGCTCCATGATCCAGGCACACATGCGCTCGATCTCGGGCGGTGAGTCATTCTCGCCCGGGATCAGCAGCGTGGTGATCTCGAGCCAGCAACTGGTTTCGCGGTGGATGTATTCCAGCGTCTCCAGCACCGGGGCCAGCTGGCTCTTGGTGACGCGGCGGTAGAAGTCCTCGGTGAAGGCCTTGAGGTCGACGTTGGCGGCGTCGATGTGGCGATAGAATTCCGCCCGCGCGGGCGGCGTCATGTAGCCGGCGGTGACCGCGACCGAGCGGATGCCGCGCGCGCGGCAGGCCTCGGCCGTGTCCACCGCGTATTCCAGGAACACCACGGGGTCGTTGTAGGTGAAGGCGACGCTGCGGCAGCCGAGGCGCCGGGCCTCCGCGGCGATGGCATCGGGCGATGCCGCGTGGGCCAGGGTGTCGGCCTGCCGCGACTTCGATATGTCCCAGTTCTGGCAGAAATTGCAGGCGAGATTGCAGCCGGCCGTGCCGAAGGACAGGACCGGCGTGCCCGGCAGGAAATGGTAGAGCGGCTTCTTCTCGATCGGGTCGACGCAGAAGCCGCTGGAGCGGCCATAGGTGGCGAGCACCATGCGCCCGCCCTGGTTGGCGCGCACGAAGCAGAGCCCCCGCTGGCCGTCGGCCAGGCGGCAGAAGCGCGGGCAGACGTCGCATTGCAGCCGCCCGTCATCGAGCGGGTGCCAATGGCGGCCTGGGACGACCGAGGGGTCGCCCGCGGCCGGAAGCGCGTCCGGCCTGGTCATCGTCGGCTCCGTTCCCGACATTCTACGGTACACCGGCAGCCGGTGCTATGATCGCGCCCGATGGACCGCATCGTGAAACAGCCGGCCGTGGCCGGCGGCTTCTATCCGGCGGACCCGGGCGCGCTGGCCGGCCTGGTGCGCCGGCTGCTGGGCGAGGCGCGGTGCGAGATCGCCGGCCCGAAGGCCATCGTCGCCCCCCATGCCGGCTTCGTCTATTCGGGCGCGGTCGCCGCCACCGCCTATCGTGCGCTGGCCGCGAACCGGGGGCGGATCCGGCGGGTGGTCCTGGTCGGCCCGGCGCACCGGGTCGCGGTGAAGGGCATGGCGCTACCCCGCGCCGATGCCTTCGCGACCCCGCTCGGCGAAATCCCGCTCGACTGGCCGGCGATGGCGCCCTTGCTCGCCATGCCGGACGTCACCGTCGACGAGCGCCCCTTCGCGCGCGAGCACAGCCTGGAAGTTCACCTGCCCTTCATCCAGCAGGCGCTGGGCCCTGTGACGCTGGTGCCCATCCTGGCCGGTGCTGTCGCGCCCGAGCGCGTGGAGGCGGCCCTGGCCGCGGTGTGGGGCGGGCCGGAGACCGCCATCATCGTCAGCTCCGACCTTTCCCACTATCACGACTACGACACCGCCCGCGGCCATGACCGCGCCTGCTCCAAGGCGATCGAGCTGTTGAAGCTGGAGGACATCGCCGACCACCAGGCCTGCGGCCGCGCCGCCATCAAGGGACTGATCCGGGTCGCCCGCCGCCTCGACATGCGCGCCACCACCATCGACCTGCGCAACTCCGGCGACACCGCCGGCCCCAAGGACCGGGTCGTCGGCTATGGCGCCTATGCCTTCGAATATGCCGCCGCCGCCCGGCTGCCCGACCTGCGCCGGCGCTTCCTGCTGGAGATCGCCCAGCGCTCGATCCGCCGCGGCATCACCACCGGCAAGCCGATCGAGATCCAGTTCGGGGCGAACGCGCCGGCGACGCTCGCTGCCCATCGCGCCACCTTCGTCACCCTGGAGCAGGAAGGCCGCCTGCGCGGCTGCATCGGCTCGGTCGTAGCACACCGGCCGCTGGCCGAGGACATCGCCGTCAATGCCTGGAAGGCTGCCTTCGGCGACCCCCGCTTCCCGAAGCTGGGCGAGGCGGAGCTGGCGCGCTGCCACCTCTCGGTCTCGATCCTGTCGACGCCGCGCCCGATCCCCTTCGCCAGCGAGGACGAGCTGGTGGCCGCCCTCCAGCCGGACCGCGACGGGGTCATCCTCCAGGACCAGGGCAAGCGCGGCCTCTTCCTGCCCCATGTCTGGGCCGGCCTGCCGGAGCCGGCGCAGTTCGTCCGCCAGTTGAAGGCCAAGGCCGGCCTGCCTCGCGACCACTGGTCGCCGACGCTGCGCGCCTGGCGCTTCGGGGCGGAGAAGTTCGAGGGCGCGCTGCTGGCGCCGGTGATGCCGCGCCGCGAGAGGTAGCTGTCAGGGGGCCTTCTCGGTCGACCACTGGACCCGCTCGGCAATGAAGACCGCAAACGGCCTGATATCCATTTCCACGCTCGCCGTTTCAAGGCCAGCGAGATATTTGCTGCGATCCTCCACGCGCACGACCGTCCAGGGGTAGCCGCCCGAGGCCAGCATCGCGTTCATCAGAAAGCGCGCCATGCGGCCGTTGCCGTCAGGATAAGGGTGGACGAATCCGACCAGCCAGTGGCCCAGCACCGCGCGCACCGCGGGCTCGCTTTCCTTCTCCAGTAGATCGAAGAGCGCATTCATTCCTTCGGGCACTGCCGCGGACCGCGGCGGCACATGCGACGATCCCCGCAGGTAGATCGGCTGGCCGCGGTAACCGGCGAGCGCGCCTGGCCTGAGGATGCCGGCGGTTACGGAGGGGGCGAAGAGTTCGCGGTACCAGTCCCGGTGCTGATCGCGCACCAAGGCGCCGGCAGGCGCACCGTCGAGAATCGTGGAGCACGACGCCTTCACACGCTGGAATGCCTGCCAGTAACCGCGCGCGGCGAGCGCGTCACGGCTCTGTCGGTCCCTTTCATCCGCTTGCGGATTCCAATCGCCTTGCCGAACCCGGTCGATGAGTTCGGGCGTCACGTTGTAGCCTTCGATCGACAGCGAGTGATAAGCGTCGCTCTCGTAGATGTCCTCCACGAGCTTCATATAGCGGTCCTTGTTACCCGGTCGACCCGGCGCTTTCGGGAATATTTCAAGGACGGGCTGGCGCTGGCTCTCCCAGATCGCATGGAGGCGGGCAACGATCGGCGGGACGCTGGCGATGGTCGCGGAAACATGTTGCTGCGCTGAGAACGGGTCGCTCTCCCGGACATCGTAGCCGGCGCTTTTCATGGTCTTGACGATCTCCTCCGCGAACCCGTCGCGGCCGACGCGACGGAATGCTCCCGCAATCCGGCCGGCCACCGTGGAGTGGCCGCCGTCGAGCAGCCGCCCAAGGATGTCCGAGACGTCGCGTATCGAACTGAGCGCCACCTGCACCTCGACGGGGGAGCGCTGGAAAAAGGGCTCAGAAACCCTCAGGAGGGCCGCGTCGGCGGTATAGACGCGAAGGTTGTTCTTCTCGGCCAGATCGCCCACGGCTGGCATGCCCCTGACCCTCAGATCGTAGATCGAGGCGCCAAACAAAAGGTCCAGCTTGTTATTGGTCCCCTTGGGGCTGTTCACAATCACCTGCGCCGGGATGGCTGTGGCTTCTGCGTGAAGAAGCAGGGACTGCTCGGGTGAGAGGAACCACGCATCGCCGAACCGGTCGTTGCAATAGCGCGCACAGAACTCCCAGAACGACGCGTACCAGGGCGTGGTGTCCTGTTCCTGCACCTGCGGTCCGGTCGACATGAGCCAACCCTTGATGACTTCCCGCAGGAATCCTTGTCGCATCAGCCGTTCACGGTGAGTACGGCTTATTTCTTTCGACTTGAAGATGCGCCGCTCCCCGTCGTGCAGCTTTTGAAGGACGCTCAGGGAGTCGGCGAGTTTTTCGTTCGGCGCAGCCATGGCCTTGGCGGAATTTTTTGTGCTTCGCGCTTACACGTATATTATGCCGTTCCGAAACAAGTCAATGATGCCGTTTGGCTGCGCGTTTATCGTGCTGCTGTATCAAGCGGTCGCCACGATCCGCCGCATCATCACCGCCGCGTCGCGGTGCAGATTGTCGTTCAGTGCCGGGAAGTTCGAGGGCGCGCTGGTAGCGGCCGCGTAACCATTCATGACGCGTGAGCCGGTGCATCGTCGCGTCGCGAAATTCGGCAGGGAAAGATCGACCGTCGAAAGCATGGAATGTCGTGCGGCCACCCCTATAGGGGGCGCTTCAGATGAGCACTACAGCTGGTGTCGGGGGTGGTAGCAGGCGTGCTACCGGTCGCGCTTAATAGCTTGAGTCACGTCCTTGACGGAGAAGCCGCCGTCTCCCTTCTCGTCGAGGAACCCGCACTGGAACTTGCCGCGAAGCATGGCGCCGAACGAGTTCTGGGCGTCATAGACGACGACCGCCCAGCGTTCGCGGCCCACCTCGATGGCCTTGGTCATGCGGGTGCGATAGGCATCGCGATCGCCGACCGCATACTCGTGGACCGCCTTAGAAGCCTGAGTGTCGTCGAGACCCCGCGTCAGCTTGGCCTGCCCCTCCAGTAGCCGCACGAACTGCACATAGTCCGTGATCGGATCAGACCCTGCGCCGATGTTCACGCGACGGTAGGACGCGGGAGATTTGAGCTGACCCTTGAGAATGGCCTCACAGTAAAGCACCGCCTTGGCGTCGGCCTCACCAGGACCGGCAAGTGCCGGATTGCCCAGCAACCAAACTGCCAACGAAATAACGGCCAAACCCGCGAGACGCATCTTCGCCCTCCCCTTAGGGGCGAAACGGTAACTCCCGTACGACGAGTGTCAACCCCTGGCCAATCGCGCAATTGATCGCGCGTGGTCAGGCATCTCCATAGAGACGCGCAATCTTCTCCTCCGACCAACCCTGCTCTCGCGCCCATTGACGGGTCTGGCGCAGACCGGCTTCGCCAGCTCCCGGTGCGTCGAGAACATCGGCATGAAAGGCCGCGTCGGACTTCTTGCCGTCGACCATCGAGAAACCCTCGTTGCTACCTTGCTTTCTTCTTGGCGACATAGGCATCGAAACGCTCCATCTGCGGACGATTCATCACGTCGGCCGATACTACCAACCAAATAATCAGTCTGGGATTCAGGGCGCCGCCGTCGATGCCGAACGCGCAGGCACACCCCACGCCGGCGATACTCCAGCCCCCTATGCCTCATCCGCCAGGACCACCACACTGGATGTACCAGACGGAACCACCGCGAGTTCCCGAATCTCCGACGCCGCGTTTCGCAGCACCTCGATCCAGGCATCCTCGTGGTCCAGGAACAGCGACAGAGGCATGTATACGGGGCCATTCGGAATGCGGATGCGCCACGCGCTCTTGTCATCGCCAGGAGCGACAAACTCCAATCCGGGAATGCTCGCGGCGACTTGACGCAGATAGGTTTCCCCGATGCGAACGCCGTAACGGTCGTCGTTCGCTGCTGGCCCCCATAGAAGAACCCGACCGTTTCGTTCGATGCCGCCCAGATTCCATTTCCGGCCATCTGTACCCGGCACATAAAGATTGAACGTCTTCAGCAGGGTTGGCTCGATCCCAGCTTCTCGGCACTTTTCGAGGAAGGCTTGCAAACGGGGTGCGAGCGCCGCGTCAAGCTGTCCCAGCTCATCGTAGAAGTTTGCTTCTTCGACGGTACCAGTGGCTTGAGTGGAGGGCATCTGGGAGGGGTCCAAGGGGATTGGCGACGGCAACAGCCATCGTTCCGTCAGTGCCAGGACGCGCGGATGGACAACTGCCTTTCCCGCCCTGTCGGAATACACCGCCATCTCGACCAGGCCGAGCGTGAACGCCCTGCCCGCATGGTGCCGCAAGAGATCGACTATGCCCTGAGTCTCTGAATGGATGCCATCGCCGACGATCAGCAGCAGCATTTCGGCTCTTTGCAACGATCGTGACACGGCGTCCACGAACTGCGCCTGGGCTTGCGTCTGCCCCTGGTCGCCCTCGGATCCTATCAATTGTTCGAGGTCGAGATTGTTTGCCCTTGCGTACAAAGGGTCCGCCACGGAGCCCCAAGGGGCGCCCAACCCTGTACCGTCGACCCGAAGCGCGCGACGAACGGCATCGTTGAGTTTCTCGTAGGACCAGGATGACATGATCGCGGCGTATTCAAGGATTTGCCCCACCGCCTCACGACGTGCGCCGGCGTTGCGCCATAGTTTGGTTTCCACGACGCAAAGCTGGCCGGAGGCGGTCGCCAGGAGAAGGTCCGCCGCATAGCGGCCAACCGGCAGCTCCATGCAGATCGAGCGCAACCCGACATAGCCTTGGGTAATCTGTGGGATGGGAAGTGTCTCGGGGTGCATGCTGATCAGCCGCTGCAACCATGCTTCGTCGTGCTGCTGCTCGCCCTTGGACCTTGGGCTGAGTACGACCCGGGTCAGAACTTCCGCGCTGATCGGTTGGTGAAGATTGTCCAGAAGGATGGGTGATCCGTGGGCTGTCGTCATCGACCGCTATCCACCGTCTGATGGACATGGACGATCTGCCGCGGAGCCGCCCGCGCTACCGGCTGCACGCCATATCTCAATTTTGATCCACGACACGTTGCCCGCTCCGCTGTCCTTTACGCTCGACCGGCATCGCGCCGTACGCGAGAAGGTTATTCGGAGGCCGTTTCATCAAGCAAGCGGTCGTCAGCGGAGACGCTAGGCGCTCGCCACGATCCGCCGCATCATGGCCGCCGCGTCGCGGAGCAGGTTGTCGTCGGGTGCTACGATCCTGGGGCGGGCCAGGAAGTCGGCCCAGGAATAGAGGTCGCAGATCATCGCGATGCGCCGCCAGTCGGGCGGAAGGTGGCCGCCGGCGGCGACATAGCCGCTGGCTACGCCGTCGATGAAGGCCGGCATCTCGCCGGAAGGCGGGCGCAGCAGGTTGCCGAAGTCGAAGGCGGGGCCTCCCGAGAAGGCGAACTCCCAGTCGAGCACGGCCGACACAAGGCCATCCGCGACCAGGAGGTTGGAGCCGTTGAAATCACCATGGCTGAGGCAGGCCCGGCCCTCCCAGGCTTCCACCCGGTGGCCTTCGCGCGCCGCGAAGGCGAGGACCGCGTCCGTCGCCTCGGCGCCGAGCCGCGCGCCGCCCGCCCCCTGGACGAGGCAGCCATGGAGAAAGCCGAGCAACCCGTCCCGGCCGCCGCGCGGGCGGGCCGCGATCGACAGATCGGCGGCAAGAAAGCCGGGGCCGGCAAAGGTGAAGCCGTGGATGGCGGCGAGCGTGCGCCCGACGGTCCGGCCAATCGCCGCCTGCCCGGCTGAACCCAGCCTCGGCAGCACCTGCTCCAGCCGCTCCCCCTCCATCCACTCCATGATCGCGAAGGACAGGTCAGCCTCTGCCGCGCGCATCGGCGGAGCCAGGAAACGCGGCACCGGCACCTGGCCGGCGACCAGCCGATGCAGCGCCGCCTCCTTGCCGGCCTGGATGGGCTGACGCTGGTAGAGGCGCAGCAGCACCCGGTGCGGTGCTGCGGCCAGGTCCACCCGCAGGTTGGTGTTGGCCAGTCCCCCGGCGACCGGTGCCACGCCCGTCACCGGCGCCCCCGGCAATGCCGCCGCGACCAGCCGCCGCACCGTCGGCAGGTCCGGTGCCAATAGCGGCCGTTCCCGCCTCCATCCGTCACGCATCGCCCGCACCCCCTGCCAGTGGCTGCCTACAGCCAGTCGCTGCCCATAAATTGTCGACAAAGCCGGCGCCCTCGCGTTGACCGGTTCCGGGGGCCGGCTTAGGCTGCCGGTCCCTTCCGACACTCCCTGCCCCAGAAGCCCCCCGCATGACCAGGAAAACGCCCGAACAACTGCGCA
>CAZQOA010000084.1:0-22057 GCA_964594715.1 uncultured Rhizobiaceae bacterium
CGTCGAAGGCGCGGCCCAGCACCTGGAGGCCGAGCGGCAGGCCGTCGGCCGACAGCCCCCCCGGCACCGACAGGCCGGGCAGGCCCGCCAGGTTGGCGGGCACCGTGAATACGTCGTTCAGGTACATGGCGATCGGGTCGTCCATCTTGTCGCCGAGCGCGAAGGCCGCCGACGGCGCCGTCGGCGTCAGGATCGCGTCGACCTCGGCGAAGGCATTGCGGAAATCCTCGACGATGCGTGCCCGCACCCGCTGCGCCTTCAGGTAATAGGCATCGTAGTAGCCGGCCGACAGCACATAGGTGCCGATCAGCACCCGGCGCTTCACCTCGGCGCCGAAGCCGGCCGCCCGGGTGTTCTCGTACATCTCGTCCAAGGTCGCCCCCGGCACCCGCAGGCCGAACCGCACCCCGTCATAGCGGGCCAGGTTCGACGACGCCTCGGCCGGCGCGATGATGTAATAGGTCGGCAGCGCATAGCGCGTGTGCGGCAGGCTGATCTCCACCGGCTCGGCGCCGGCGTCCTTCAGCCACGCGATGCCCTGCTGCCACAGCGCCTCGATCTCGGGCGGGGTGCCGTCGACCCGGTATTCCCGGGGGATGCCGATGCGCAGGCCCCGCACCCCCTGGTCCAGCGCCTTCTCGAAGTCCGGCACCGCCATGGCGGCCGAGGTCGAATCCTTGGGGTCGTGGCCGGCCATGTGGGTCAGCATGATGGCGGCGTCGCGCACCGTGCGCGCCATCGGCCCCGCCTGGTCGAGCGAGGAGGCGAAGGCGACGATGCCCCAGCGCGAGCAGCGGCCATAGGTCGGCTTGATGCCGACGATGCCGCAGAACGACGCCGGCTGGCGGATCGAGCCGCCGGTGTCGGTGCCGGTGGCACCCAGGGCCAGCCGGGCCGCGACCGCCGCCGCCGACCCGCCGGACGAGCCACCCGGGGTCAGGGCGCGATTGTCGCTCCGCCGCCGCCAGGGGTTCTCCACCACGCCGTGGTAGCTGGTCATGTTCGACGAACCCATGGCGAACTCGTCGAGGTTGGTCTTGCCCAGCATGACCGCGCCCGCCTTCCACAGATTGGCGGTGACGGTCGATTCATATTGCGGGCGGAAGCCGTCCAGGATGTGCGAGGCGGCCGTGGTCAGCACCCCCTCGGTACAGAAGAGATCCTTGATGGCGAGCGGGATGCCCTCCAGCGGGCGCGCCTCGCCGCCGGCGATCCGCCGGTCGCTGTCCGCCGCCATGGCGCGGGCGCGATCCGGGGTCTCGGTGATGAAGGCGTTGAGTCGGCGCCCGCCGGCCACTGCCGCCGAATGGGCGTCCGCCAGCTCGACGGCCGAGAAGCGCCTGGCCGCCAGCCCATCCCGGGCATCCGCCAGCGTCAGATCGGTCAGGTTCGACATCACTCCACCACCTTCGGCACCACGAAGAAGCCCGGCACCGCGCCCGGCGCGTTCGCCAGCACCTTCTCGGCCTGGCCACCGTCCGTCACCTCGTCCGGCCGTCGCGGCAGGACGGCGTCGACGACCGACGACACCGGCTCGACCCCCTTGGTGTCGACGGTGTCGAGCTGCTCGATCCATTGCAGGATGGTGGACAGCTCGCCGGCGAGGGCGGCCTTCTCGGCGTCGGTGACTTTGATGCGTGCAAGTCTCGCGATGTGCGCGACCGTATCGGGATCGATGGCCATGACCGGACTGTTCTGAAAATGGGCGGCGGAACCTAGCAATCACCCCCGTCCGGTGCAACCGACGCCCTCGGCCCCGCGGCGGGACGCCGCCCGGGCAACACGGCGGGACGCCGCCCCTGCAACACGGCGGGACGCCGCCCTTGCAACACGGCAGAACCACGACGATGGTGCCGCGGATGCCGGTAGTCCCGCTCCAGTCCCTCACCCGCCTGCGCGCCGGAAGCCGTCGGCTGCTGGGCCTCGACGTCGGCACCAAGACGGTCGGGCTGGCCTTGTCCGACACCAGGCTGGTGATCGCCACCCCGTTCGAGACCATCCGGCGGGGCAAGTTCCAGGCCGACGCCGCCCGCATGGCGGAGATCGCGGCCAGGCACCAGGTCGGCGCCCTGGTGGTCGGCCTGCCGGTCGGCATGGACGGCACCGAGGGGCCGCGATGCCAGTCGGTGCGCGCCTTCGTGCGCAACCTCCTTGCCGTCATCGACCTGCCGGCCGCGTTCTGGGACGAGCGCCTGTCCACCGCCGCCGTCGAGCGCGCGATGATCGCCGCCGACATGACCCGCAAGCGCCGGGCCGAGGAGATCGACCGCGCGGCTGCCGCCTATATCCTCCAGGGCGCCCTCGACGCCCTGGCCCGGATGCCGGACGAGCCGGAGCCCGGGCAAACGTAAATCTCTCCAGCCGCCAAGCGAGCTTGACGGCGCAGGGCCGCCCACCATCAATACGGTCCCGCCCCGGCCGATTCCGGCCTCTGCCAACCGCTTCGGGAAGGACCCGATCGATGCCCCGCCGCGCCACCCGTGTGCCCCTGCTGTCGAACAGCCCCGGCACCAGCCGCTTCCTCACCGTCTACCGCTTCGGCACCGCCGGCGCGCGGCCCAAGGCCTATATCCAGGCCGCCATCCATGCCAATGAGTTGCCCGGCGTCATGGCGCTCCACTACCTCCTGCCGATGCTGGCGGCGGCCGAGGATGCGGGCAAGATCAAGGGCGAGATCATCGTCGTCCCGACCGCCAACCCGGTCGGCATGTCGCAGCACCTCTACGCCAACCATCTCGGCCGCTATGACTTCAACCTGCGCGAGAATTACAACCGCAACTACCTGGATATCGGCGACCAGGTCGCGGTCCAGATCAAGGGCAAGCTGGGCAAGGACGAGGCGAAGAACGTCGAAGCCGTCCGCAAGGCGATGCTGAAGGCGGTGAACGCCTTCGAGGCCCCGAACGAGCCGCAGTTCCTGAAGAAGACGCTGATGGCCATGTCGATCGACGCCGACTACGTCCTCGACCTGCATTGCGACGCCCACGCCGCCCTCCACCTCTTCGCCGGCGCCAGCCATGCCGACGCGGTGGTCGACCTGTCGGCCCAGATCGGCAGCATGGCGACGACGGTCGGCCGGCCCGACGCGATCCCGCAGGTGATGAGCTTCAGCGCCTGCAACATCGCGCCCTGGCTGAAGCTGGCCAAGGCCTACCCGGACGCCGCCCTGCCGAAGACCTCGTTCTCGGTCACCATCGAATATCGCGGCCAGGCCGACGTCTCGCACGCGCTCGGCAAGGGCGACGGCACCGCCCTCTTCAAGTTCCTGCAGCGCCGCGGCGTCGTCGAGGGCGATCCGGGCGCGCTGCCGAAGCCCAAGTGCAAGATCACCCCCGGCTGGGGCATGGACGTCGCCTACGCGCCGAAGGCCGGGATGCTCGTCTACCTCAAGGACCGCGGGTCGAAGGTGAAGGCGGGCGAGACGATCTGCGAGATCATCGATCCGCTCGACCCCTTCGACAAGAACTGCAAGACCGCGATCAAGGCATCGGCCCCGGGGGTGCTGTTCAGCCGCCGGCGCGACGGCCAGCTCACCTTCCCGGGCCAGGTGGTGTTCCGCCTTGCCTGCGAGAAGGAGCTGCCCCACCGCATCGGCCGGCCGGGCACCGACGACTAGGCCACCGACGCTTAGGCCCCGGCCACCCGTACTCTCCCGGCCGGGCAAGGCGGACCAGCTCCGCCTTGCCCGGACTCGCGGACCCGCCCTATAGGAACGCTTTAATGTCCACGTCCGTCGTCCAGCGCCTCTATCCGCACCGCCATCTGTTGGGCATCGAGGGGCTGTCGGCCGGCGAGATCGCCCACCTGCTCGACCGGGCGGAGGCGTTCGTCACGCAGAATCAGGCCGCCGACAAGAAGGGCGGGTCGCTGCGCGGCCGCACCATCATCAACCTCTTCTTCGAGAACTCGACCCGCACCCGCACCTCGTTCGAGCTGGCGGGCAAGCGGCTGGGCGGCGACGTCATCAACATGTCGGTCGAATACTCGTCCATGAAGAAGGGCGAGACCCTGATCGACACCGCGATGACGCTGAACGCCATGCACCCCGACGTACTGTGCGTGCGCCATCCCGAGAGCGGCGCCGTCAAGCTTTTGTCGGACAAGGTGAACTGCGCCGTCATCAATGCCGGCGACGGCACCCACGAGCACCCGACCCAGGCCCTGCTGGACGCACTGACCATCCGCCGCCGCAAGGGTCACCTGCAAGGGCTGGTGGTCGCGATCTGCGGCGACATCCTGCACAGCCGCGTCGCGCGCTCCAACATCGCACTCCTCAACATCATGGGCGCGCGGGTCCGGGTGGTGGCGCCGCGCACCCTGCTGCCGGCGGCCATCGAGCGGCTGGGGGTCGAGGTCTTCTACGACATGAAGGCCGGCCTGGCCGACGCCGACATCGTGATGATGCTGCGCCTCCAGACCGAGCGGATGGCCGGCAGCTTCGTGCCGTCGATCCGCGAATATTTCCATTTCTTCGGCCTCGACTACGCCAAGCTCTCGGTCGCCAAGGACGACGCCCTGATCATGCATCCCGGCCCGATGAACCGCGGCGTGGAGATCGACAGCGAGGTCGCCGACGACATCGACCGCTCGCTGATCCGCCAGCAGGTGGAGATGGGCGTGGCGGTGCGCATGGCCTGCCTCGAGGTCCTGGCGGAGAACCTGGCCCGCAGCAACGCCGGCACCCTGTCGGAGGCCGGCCGATGAGCAGGCTCGCCTTCACCGACGCGCGGCTGATCGATCCCGCGACCGGCCGGGACGAGCCGGGCAGCCTGCTCGTCGTCGATGGCCGCATCGCCGACAGCGGCGCCCACCTGTTCGCCGACGGCATGCCCGAGGGGATCGAGGTCGTCGACTGCCGCGGCCATGCGCTGGTCCCGGGCCTGGTCGACATGCGTGCCCAGCTCCGCGAGCCCGGCAACGAGCACCAGGAGAACATGGCCAGCGCCAGCCTGGCTGCGGTGGCCGGCGGCATCACCACCATCATCTGCCTGCCCAACACCGACCCCGTGATCGACGACGTGGCGCTGGTGGAGTTCGTGCGCCGCCGGGCGCGCGACATCGGGCTGGCCCACATCCACCCCTACGCGGCCGCGACCAAGGGGTTGCAGGGCAAGGAGCTGACCGAGCTCGGCCTGCTGGCCGAGGCCGGCGCGGTCGGCTTCACCGACGGGACCCGGGCCATCGCCAATGCCGGCATCCTGCGCCGGGTGATGGGCTATGCCCGCACCTTCGACCTGCTGCTGGTCCAGCATCCGGAAGAGCCGAGCCTGTCCCATCCGGGCGGCATGAACGAGGGCGAGATCGCGACCCGGCTCGGCCTGCCCGGCATCCCGGCCGCAGCCGAGGTCGTGATGGTCGAGCGCGACCTGCGGCTGGTGGAGCTGACCGGCGTGCGCTACCACGCCGCCCATCTGTCGACGGCGGGCGCCGTCGAGGCCATCCGGGCGGCCAAGCGCCGCGGCCTGCCCGTCACCTGCGACACCGCCCCGCCCTACTTCGCCCTGTCGGAGACGGCGGTCGGCGAATACCGGACCTTCGCCAAGCTCTCGCCGCCACTGCGCGGCGACGGCGACCGCCGCGCCGTCGTCGAGGGCATCGCCGACGGCACCATCGACGCCATCGCCAGCGACCATGCCCCCCATGACCAGGATTCCAAGCGCCTGCCCTTCAGCTCCGCCGCCAGCGGCATCGTCGGGCTCGAGACCCTGCTGCCGCTGGTACTGGAGCTGGTGCATCAGGGCGAGGTGCCGCTGGCCCGCGCGCTGGCCGCGGTGACGGCCGCGCCGGCCGACATCCTGCGCCTCGATGGCGGCCGCCTCGCCGTCGGTGCGCCGGCGGACCTGACGCTCATCGACATGAACCGGCCCTGGCGGATCGAGGTCGATCGCTTCCGCTCCAAGTCGAAGAACTCGCCCTTCGACGGCAGGCCCGTCCAGGGCAAGGCACTGATGACCGTGCTGGGCGGACGGATCGTTCATCGCAGCACGGAGTGAGCCCGATGATCGCGGGCGACCACGCGACCGCGACGCCGACCGACGCCGAGCGCCTGCTGCTGGCGGGCGACGTCGCGGGGGCGGCGGCGATCGTAGCGGCAACGGCGGCGAGCACGGTCGGCGAGCCGCAATGGGCACGGCTGCGGGTGGCGCTGTCGATCCTGACCACCCATGCGCCGCCCGACCATGATCGCCATGCCGACGCCCAGGCCATCCTGGCCGGTGCCGGGCACCCACCGCCCGACCTGCCGTCCCTGGCATCGGCCCTGCGCGGCGAGGAAACCTGGCGGAAGGCCGTCGCCGCCGAGCAGCGGCTGGCCCTGACCTCGGCCGCCGCCGCAGAACGCCTCCTCAAGGGCGACAAGGCCCAGGAGGCCCGCGATCTGCTGGAGCAGGTCCTGGCCACGCTTGCCCCGACCCCGGCCATGTTCCGGCTGTTCGGTCGGGTGAACGCGCAGCTCAGCCGCCCGTCCGACGCCGTCTTCGCTTTCAGCCGGGCCCTCGACCTGGCGCCGGGTGACCGTGGGACAGCGATCGAGCTGGCCATGTCCCTGCAGTCGGCCGGCCAGTCCGAGGGCGCGGTGCGGCTGTTGGACAGCGCCGGCGCGGCCGGCGACGACGAGCCGGCCGTCCTGTCCTGCCGGCTGCGGGCGTTGGCCGACTCCTCCGCCGACCTCGACCTGCTGCGCACCGCCCATCGCGCCTATCGGGTCGCCGCCACCGCGCGGACGGTCCCCGCGGTCGACCGGGGACCGCCTCCAGCCGTGCCGGTGGTGGGGTTCCTCTGGCACCAGGATGCCCGCGCGGCCGAATACCTGATGACGGACATCCTGCGCCATCGCGAGCGCACGCGCTGGCGCCCCCGGCTCTATGGCCGCGGCCTGACAAAGCGCTACGAGCGGGCCGAGCTGGCATCGCTGGCGGAAGAAACGACCGTCCTGGGAAACAGGAACAACGCCGCCATCGCCGACCTCATCCGGGCCGACGGCGTCGACCTGCTGGTCACCTTCGCCGGCCATGGCAAGCCCAGCATGCTGGGGGTCCTCGACCACCGGCCGGCGCGGGCGCATGTCGAGTGGCTGGAGGCCGGCTGGCCCTCCGGGCACCCGGCCGTCACCCACATCATCGCCGACCCCGGCCATGCCGCGCCCGATACCGGCCGGATGCTCGACACGCGGGTGGCGCACTTCCCCGTGACCGCCATTTCGGCCGGGGTACCCCTGGCGCTGGCCGACGCGCTCGGCCGCGACGCCCCCGGGGACCGCCCCTTCACCTTCGGGTGGTGCGGCCCCGCCGCCCGCATCACCATGGCCACGCTCGATGCCTGGGGGCGCATCCTCAACGGCGCGGACGGCAGCGTCCTGCGCCTGCTGCATGACGACTGGCGCGTCGGCTACGCCCGCGAACGGGTGCTCAACCGCTTCACCGAGCTCGGTATCGACCCGAAACGCCTGGCGATCGAGTCGCCGGCCGATCCCGACGATCGCGTCGGCCAATGGCGCACCATCGACCTGGCGCTCGACAGCTTTCCCGCCGGCGACATCGCCACCACGCTCGACGCCCTGGCGATGGGCGTGCCGATCGTTACCATCGCGGGGCCCAACCTGGCCGGGCGCCACGCCGCGTCCGCCCTCGGGCTGATCGGACAGCGGCAGCTGGTGGCCGGCGATGTCGAGGAGTATGTGGCCAAGGCCGTGCAGCTGGCGGCCGAGCCGGCCGGCGTGCGCCAGTTGCGGGCGCTGATCCCGGCCTCGATGCGGAAATCGCCGCTGGGCGGCGGGCCGACGCTCGCGCACATCTTCGAGAAGGCCATCGATCTGTTTCTGGGCATCCAGCGAGGAGCATGAGGCATGTCGCAAACCGCGGTGGCGATCCTGGCCCTGCTGGGCGGGCTGGTCCTCGGCAGCATCCCGTTCGGCTTCCTGCTCACCCGCGGCGCGGGCATGGGCGACATCCGCTCGATCGGCTCAGGCAGCATCGGTGCGACCAACGTCCTGCGGACCGGCCGCAAGGACCTGGCCCTGGCGACGATGCTGCTCGATGCCGGCAAGGGTGCCCTGGCGGTGGTGCTGGCCGCCCCGTTCGGCCCGCTGGCCGCCGCCCTGGCCGCGGGGGGTGCTGTCGCCGGCCACATGTTCACCCCCTGGCTCGGCTTCCGCGGCGGCAAGGGGGTGGCGACCGCGCTGGGCGTCACCCTCGTCCTGGCCTGGCCGGTCGCCCTGGCGCTGATCGCGGTCTGGGTCGCGATGGCGGCGATCTTCCGCATCTCGTCGCTGGCAGCCCTGACCGCCAGCATCCTGGCCCCTGTCGTCTCCTGGCTGCTGGCCGACTTTCCCGGCCTGGCC
Organism: uncultured Rhizobiaceae bacterium; assembly: GCA_964594715.1. Taxonomy (GTDB): domain Bacteria; phylum Pseudomonadota; class Alphaproteobacteria; order ATCC43930; family Allostellaceae; genus Allostella. The sequence goes on from CAZQOA010000084.1 coordinate 8,339, forward strand.
CCGCACCCGGAGCGGACATGGCTGCTGGTGGTGGTCTGCCTGCTGGTGATGTTCCGCCACGAAAGCAACATCCGGCGCCTGCTGGCCGGCACCGAGCCGCGCATCGGCCGTTCCGGGCCCGGGGCCTGACCGGCCCTGGCCGATGCCGCCCGGTTGACATCGAGGCCGGGGCGGCATAGCCGTCGCCCCTCATGGTTGCACCGATAATCCCACCGCTCGCGCCCGACGAGCGACTGGCGCGCTGGCGCCTCATCCGCACGGACCGGATCGGCCCCCTCTCCTGCCTTGGATTGATCGGGCAGCACGGCTCCGCCATGGCCGCGATCGCCGCGCTCGCAGCCAATCCTGCGGCGCCGGCAGTCGCACCCGCCGCGGCCGTCGAGCTCGAGGAGGCCGGCTTGGCCGCCCTCGGCGCGTGGTCGCTGGTGTGGGGCGAACCCGACTATCCGGCCGCCCTGGCCGCCATCGCCGACCCGCCGATCGTGCTGGCCGCGCGCGGGCGGCGCGAGTTGCTGCATCGTCCCGGCGTGGCCATCGTCGGGGCCCGCAACGCGTCGGGTACCGGCCGCCGGTTCGCCGAGAGCACGGCCGGCGAACTGGGGGCGGCCGGGTTCGTCGTCGTCTCGGGGATGGCGCGCGGCATCGACGCCGCCGCCCATCGTGGCGCGCTCGCGACCGGCACCATCGGCGTGCTCGCCACCGGCATCGACGTCGCCTACCCGACCGAGAACCGCGCTCTCCATGACAGCATCGGAGTCGCAGGACTGCTGCTGGCCGAAGCCATGGCCGGCACCGGGCCGCGGCCCGAGAACTTCCCACGACGGAACCGCATCGTGGCCGGCCTTGCCCTCGGGGTCGTCGTCGTCGAGGCGGCCGAGCGCTCGGGCTCCCTCATCACCGCGCGCCTTGCGGCCGAACAGGGGCGCGAGGTCTTCGCCGTCCCCGGATCGCCGCTCGATGCGCGCTGCAAAGGCACCAACGGCCTCATCCGCAGCGGCGCCGTGCTGATGGAAAGTGCGGCCGACGTAATTGACGCGCTGCGCCCGCAGACCGCCCCGCCGCGGCGTATCGCCCCGGCCCCGCCGCCCTTCCCGACCGCCCCGGCCGAACCCGAAGGAACCGCCGGAAGCATCCTGGAGCAACTGGGCCCGACACCGCTGTCGGTTGACGAACTCGTGCGTCAATGCCAATTGTCCCAGGCGGCAGTCGCGGCGGTCCTCCTGGAGCTGGAGCTCGAAGGGCGGATCGAACGTCACCCCGGACACAAGGTGTCGCTGCGCTGAACCCGTTCCGGACACCGGAATTTCGCCCTCGGACAGGCCAACCAAAATCCCCATGAATGTCGTCGTCGTCGAATCGCCGGCCAAGGCCAAGACGATCAACAAGTACCTCGGACCCGATTTCCGGGTGCTGGCCAGCTATGGCCATGTGCGTGACCTGCCTGCCAAGGATGGGTCGGTAGACCCCGAGCATGACTTCACCATGCTGTGGGAGGTCGATGGCCGCTCCGAGAAGCACCTGAAGGCGATCGCGGAAGCCACCAAAGGCGCCACCAACCTCTATCTCGCGACCGATCCGGATCGCGAGGGCGAGGCCATTTCCTGGCATGTGCGGGAGGTCCTGGAGCAGCGCCGGGCGCTGAAGGGCGTCGACGTGCAGCGCGTGGTCTTCAACGAGATCACCAAGACGGCCATCGTCGAAGCGTTTAAGAATCCACGCGAACTCAACCGAGAGTTGGTCGACGCCTACCTGGCACGGCGCGCGCTCGACTATCTCGTCGGCTTCACCCTGTCGCCGATCCTGTGGCGCAAGCTGCCCGGCAGCCGTTCCGCCGGCCGCGTCCAGTCGGTGGCGCTGCGCCTGATCTGCGACCGCGAAGCCGAGATCGAGGTCTTCAAGCCGCAGGAATACTGGACGGTGGAGGCCACCTTCACCACCGAGGAGGGGCAGAAGTTCACCGCCCGCCTGACCCACCTGGCCGGCCGCAAGCTGGAGAAGCTCGACATCGGCACGGCGGCGGCCGCCGCCGCCGCGGTCGCCGCCATCGAAGCGCGCGCCTTTCATGTCGGCGTGGTCGAGCGCAAGCAGGTCCGCCGCCACCCGCAGCCGCCCTTCACCACCTCGACCCTGCAGCAGGAAGCCTCACGCCAGCTCGGCATGACCGCGTCGCGCACCATGCGCACCGCCCAACGCCTCTATGAAGGGGTCGATATCGGCGGCGAGACGGTCGGTCTCATCACCTACATGCGGACCGACGGCGTCCAGATCTCGGGCGAGGCCATCGCGTCGGCCCGGCGCCTGATCCACAGCCGCTACGGCGAGAAGTTCGTGCCCGACGCGCCCCGCGTCTACCGTGCCCAGGCCCGCAACGCCCAGGAAGCCCATGAGGGCATCCGGCCGACCGACATGTTCCGCGCTCCCGAGCAAGTGGCGGCCCACCTGTCGGACGAGGAGCGCCGCCTCTATGAGCTGGTCTGGCGCCGCACGGTCGCGAGCCAGATGGAAAGCGCGCTCCTGGAGCAGGTCGGCGCCGACATCCTGAGCGGCGACCGCCAGGTGACCATGCGCGCCACCGGCTCGACCATGCTGTTCGAGGGCTTCCTCAAGCTCTATCGCGAAGGCCGCGACGATTCCGACGACGAGGAAAGCGACCGTCGCCTGCCGCCGCTGACCGACGGCGGGCCGGTCGACCGCGCCGGCGTCGTGCCCGAGCAGCATTTCACCCAGCCGCTGCCGCGCTACAGCGAAGCCAGCCTGGTGAAGCGGCTGGAGGAGCTTGGCATCGGCCGTCCCTCCACCTACGCCTCGATCATCGAGGTGCTGCAGGACCGCGGCTATGTCCGCCTCGACCGCAAGCGCTTCGTGCCCGAGGACCGTGGCCGTCTCGTCACCGCATTCCTGTCCGGCTTCTTCGACAAGCTGGTGCAGTACAACTTCACCGCCGAGATGGAGACCAAGCTCGACGCCGTGTCCGACGGCAAGGTCGACTGGCGCCAGCTCCTGCGCGACTTCTGGCAGGATTTCAGCGCCCAGATCGCCCAGACCAAGGACCTGTCGATCAAGGACGTGGTGTCGGCGCTGGACGAGGATCTCGGCCGCCACTTCTTCCCCGAGGCCGGCGAGGGCGGGCGCGACCCGCGCGCCTGCCCGACCTGCGGCGACGGCCGGCTCGGGCTGAAGCTGGGCAAGTTCGGCGCCTTCATCGGCTGCTCGAACTATCCGGAATGCCGCTACACGCGGCCGCTCGCCATCGAGAACGGCGACGGCAGCGGCTCGGCCGAGGGCGACGCCAACATCCCCAAGCAACTGGGCCAGGATCCTGACACCGGCCTGCCCGTCTGGCTGCGCAAGGGCCCCTACGGACAGTATGTCCAGCTCGGCGAGGCCGACGGCGACACCAAGCCGAAGCGGCAGTCCATTCCGCGTGGCGTGCCGCTGCCCGATGTCACCCTCGACATGGCGCTGGCGCTCCTGGCCCTGCCGCGGACGATCGGCGCCCACCCCGAGACGCGCGAGCCGATCATCGCCGGCATCGGGCGCTTCGGCGCCTATGTGAAGCATGGGCCGGTCTATAAATCGATCGGCTCGGGCGACGACGTCCTGACCATCGGCCTCAACCGCGCGGTCGACCTGCTGGCCGCCGCCCCCGGCCGCGGCCGCCAGCCCGGCCGCCCGATCGGCGAGCATCCCGAGGACGGCAAGCCGATCACCGTCCATTCCGGCCAGTACGGACCCTACGTCCAGCACGGCCAGGTCCGCGCCACCCTGCCCAAGGGGATGGAGCAGGAGAGCGTCACCGTGGCGGTAGCATTGCCGCTCCTGGCGGAGCGCGCGGCCAAGGCCCCGTCCAAGGGTCGCCGGGCGCCCACCGGTGGCGCCAAGAAGGCGGCGCCCGCGAAGAAAAAGGTAGCACCGACGAAGAGCGCGGCGGCGGCCAAGGTCACTCCGGTCAAGACCGCTGCCACGAAGAAGCCGGCTGCGAAGAAGGCCACCGCTGGGAAGGCGGCGACCAAGCCAAAGGCGAAGGCGCCGGCAAAAAAAACGCCGGCCCCCGCGGACGAGGGCTAGGCCGCCTTGGCCAGACGGCGTGATCGCACGACCGCCCAGTTCCCTGACCGGGCGACGATCGTGGAGTTCATCCGCACCAGCCCGACGGCGGTCGGCAAGCGCGAGATCGCCCGCAAGTTCGACCTTGGCATCGAGCATCGCGGCGCACTGAAGTCGCTGCTGCGGGAGCTCGAGGAAACCGGTGCCGTCGAGCGTGGCCCCGGCCGCCGCCTCGGCCCCCGCGACGCCTTGCCGGAGGTGACCATGATCGAGGTCACCGGCATCGACCCCGACGGCGAGCTGCTGGCCCGGCCGGTCGGTGCCGCGGTCGATGCTGCGTCATCGGTGCGCATCTATGTCTCGCCGGAACGCAAGGGAACACCGGCGCTGGCCGCCGGGACGCGGCTGCTGGCGCGCCTGGCGCGCACCGGGCCGGACGAATACAGCGCCAGGCCGATCCGCGTCCTCGAGGGCAGCGCCGGACGGGTGATCGGCGTGTTCATGACCGACGAGCGCATCCGCGGCGGCGCGTTCGCCGGCCGGATCGTACCGACCGACCGCCGCCAGAAGACCGAGTTCCGGGTCGCCCAGACCGACACCAAGGACGCCCAGCCGGGCGAGCTGGTGGCGGCGGAGGTGCTGCCCAAGAGCCGCCTCGGCTTGGCCCAGGCGACCGTGGTCGAGCGGCTGGGCGACATGGCCAACCCGCGCACTTTCAGCCTGGTCGCCATCCACACGCATGGGATCCCGACCGACTTCCCCGCCGAAGCCGTGGCCCAGGCAGAGGCGGCGCGGCCGGTCGACCTGGCTGCCCGCGAGGATCTGCGCGACCTGCCGCTGGTCACGATCGACGGCGCCGACGCGCGCGATTTCGACGATGCCGTATGGGCCGAACCCGACCGCGAGAACCCGGGCGGCTGGCATGCCGTCGTCGCCATCGCCGACGTCGCCCACTATGTCCGGCCGGGATCGGCGCTCGACCAGGAGGCCCGCCTGCGCGGCAACTCGGTCTATTTTCCCGACCGCGTCGTGCCGATGCTGCCGGAGGCGCTTTCGAACGAGCTCTGCTCGCTGCGCCCGGGCGAGCCGCGCGCCTGCGTCGCGGTCCATATGCGGATCGACGCCGACGGCCGGCTGAAGAGCCACCGCTTCGTGCGCGGCCTGATGCGCTCGGCCGCCCGCCTGACCTACGAGCAGGTGCAGGCCGCCCATGACGGCAATCCCGACGACATGACCGGCCCCCTGCTGGAATCGGTGATCCGGCCGCTCTACGGGGTCTATGCCTCGCTCTCCCATGCCCGCGAGCAGCGCGGCACGCTCGACCTCGACCTGCCGGAGCGCCAGGTGCTGCTGGGGCCCGACGGGCACATCGACCGCGTCGTGCCGCGTCGGCGCTACGACAGCCACCGGCTGATCGAGGAGTTGATGATCGCCGCCAACGTGGCCGCGGCCGAGGCGGCCATGGACCGGCAGATGCCCTGCCTCTATCGCATTCATGACGCCCCCGACCCCGCCAAGGTCGAAGCCCTGCGCCCGGTGCTGGACAGCCTCGGCCTGCGCCTCGCCCGCGGCCAGGTCCTGAAGCCGATGCATTTCAACCAGATCATCAAGCAGGTCGAGGGCACGCCGCACGCACCGATGGTCCATGACCTGATCCTGCGCAGCCAGGCCCAGGCCCAGTACCGGCCGGACAATATCGGGCATTTCGGCCTGGCGCTGCGCCGCTATGCGCACTTCACCTCGCCGATCCGGCGCTATGCCGACCTGGTCGTGCATCGCGCCCTGATCATGGCCCTGCATCTGGGCGACGGCGGCGAACGGCCGGAGCCGGGCGCGCTCGACGAGCTGGGCGACCATCTGGGCAGCACCGAGCGGCGGGCGGCCCTGGCGGAGCGCGAATCGATGGACCGCTATACCGCGGCCTATCTGTCGGAACGCATCGGCACCGAAGTGTCGGGGCGGATCAGCGGCGTCACGCGCTTCGGCCTGTTCATCAATCTGGCAGAGACCGGAGCCGATGGGCTGGTGCCGGTCAGCACCCTGCCGAACGACTTCTACGACCACGACACGCGCAGCCATGCCCTGGTCGGGCGGCGCTGGGGCCGTACCTATCGCCTGGGCGAGCCGGCCCGGGTACGCATCATGGAGGCCGATCCGATGACCGGTGGACTCGTGCTGGCACTCCTCGATCCCGAGGAACGCTGGGCTACCGGCGACTCCGCCCGCGTCCAGGAACGGCCGCGCGGGGGGCGGCGTTACCCTGCGAGGCCGCGCAAACGATCCTGAGTTCCGGCGATTCGTTGCAAAAATACCAGGACGCTGCCGGGAATAAAGCCGGGCAAAGGCCGTTTGCGCATTTGCCTTTGTCGCCGGCCGGCGCGTCAATACAGTTCATGGTGTTCGCATCTGCACGACGTTTCCCGCAGGTGCAAGGGCTGGGGCGATGGCAAGCGCTTCGTTTAGTTCGCTTTTGGCGTGCGATGGCGGCGTGGAAGTTCCCGTTGCGACGCAGCATTTTGGTACCCGGTCGAGCCGATTCGGTCTTGCCGGCGCGTTGCTTGTATTGGTCGTCGCCCTGTCGGCGTGCAGTCAGGCGACGCCGCCAAGCATGGAGTTGGCCGACGAGCGGCCGGACCGCGTCTTCCTCGCCAGCCTCCAGGAAATCGCCGATCTGTATATCGAGCCGGTCGAGCTGGGCACGCTGGCGGTGGCGGGCCTGAACGGCCTGCGCAAGGTCGACCCGTCCTTCCAGGTGATCCGCGATGGCGACGTGGTCCGCATCGTCGGCGAGCGCGGGCCGATCGGCGAGTTGCCGGCGCCGGCCTCACGCAACGCCAGCGGCTGGGCCACCGTCATGACCCGCGCCGTCACCGCCGCCCGCGCCGGATCGCGCACGGTGTCCGAGACGGAAAACGAGGTCGTCTACGACACCGTGCTGGCAGCCCTGGTCGGCGGTCTCGATCGCTTCTCGCGCTATGCCGGCTCGGACGTGGCCCGCGAGCAGCGGGCATCGCGCGACGGGTTCGGCGGCATCGGTGTCACCATCAATGTCGAGAACGGCCTGGTCCGGATCGTATCGGTCATCCCCGAGAGCCCGGCGGCGCTGGCCGGCGTCCAGGTCGACGACCGCATCCTGACGATCGACGGCACCGGCACGGCCAACCTCGACCAGCGCGAGGTGGTGAACCACCTGCGCGGCCGGGTCGACAGCACCGTGCGCGTCACCATCGCCCGCCCAGGCATCCTTGACCTCCTCGACATCCCGATCACCCGGCAGCGGATCGTGGTGCCGACCATCCAGGTCGACCAGGTCGGGCCCTTCGCCCATATCCGCATCCTCAGCTTCAACCAGCAGACCGGCCGCAAGCTGGTGGAAGCGCTGGAGACGCTGATGGGCGATCGGTCCAACCAGCTCCGCGGCATCATCCTCGACCTGCGCAACAATCCGGGCGGCCTGCTCGATCAGGCGGTGCGCGTCGCCGACGCCTTCCTCGGCGAGGGCCCGATCATCGCGACGCGCGGCCGGCACCCGGCCAGCAACCAGTCCTTCGAGGCGGGCGCCCGCGACATGACGCGCGGCATCCCCATCGTGGTGCTCATCAATGGCGGCTCGGCGTCCGCGGCCGAGATCGTGGCCTCGGCGCTCCAGGATCGCGGGCGGGCGGTGGTGGTCGGCAGCGCCTCCTTCGGCAAGGGTACCGTGCAGACCGTGATGCGCCTGCCCAATGACGGCGAACTGACGCTCACCTGGGCCCGCCTGCTGTCACCCAGCGGATACGCCCTGCACGAGCATGGCGTCATCCCGACCATCTGCACCAACGGCCTGGCTGACGACGTCGCCAGCCTCCGCCTGGGGTTGCAGCGCGAGCAGCGGGCGGTGGCGCCGAACGGTGCCGGCACCATCATCCGGGCCCAGCTCGACGATGCCGGCTGGCGGACGCTGCGCGCCACCTGCACCGGCCAGTCCCGCGAGCAGGACATCGACGTCAAGCTGGCGGAGCGCCTGCTGGCCGATGCCGGGCTGTTCCAGCGCGCCTTGCGCCTGTCGCAGGCGGCCGTGGCGCCGCCACGCGGCGGCGCCATCGCCGACCGGCGGCGGGCGATCGAACTGCGCCAGTAGAGCCGCGGCAAGCAGGCAGCACTTGACAGGCGGGCGCCCATGGCTAAGTTCCGCCTTCAAATCCTCATTTCAGGACACGTCTCATGGCGAAGCCCGCCCAGATCATGATCAAGCTCATCAGCACGGCTGACACGGGCTATTTCTACGTCGCCAAGAAGAATCCGAAGACCAGCACCGAGAAGCTGGAATTCAACAAGTACGACCCGCGCGTCCGCAAGCATGTGCCTTTCAAGGAAGGCAAGATCAAGTAGGGTCGCTACCGAACCTGCGCTGCGAGGGCCGCCTTGGGCGGCCCTTGTCGTTTTCGGCCATCCTTCTTCCTGCCCTGTCGCCGGAATCGGCGCGGCCCTATGCTGTCCCGGACCATGCAGGTGAGCGGCGACCATCGTATCGGCATCGATCTGGGCGGCACCAAGATCGAGGCCATCCTCCTCGACCGGCGGGGCGTCGAACGGACGCGCCGCCGCATCGCGACTCCGCCCGATAGCTACGACGCGACCCTGGCCGCGATCGTGGGCCTGGTCGCGGCCATCGAGGCCGAGTTCGCCATCGTCCCCGGGGCCCGCGTCGGCATCGGCATGCCGGGCGCGATCTCGCCGGCCACCGGCCTGGTGAAGAACGCCAACAGCATCTGCCTCAACGGCCGGGCGTTCGACCGCGACATCGCCATGGCCCTCGGCCGCCCGGTCCGCGTCGCCAACGATGCCGACTGCCTTGCCGTCTCGGAGGCGACCGATGGCGCCGGCGCCGGCGCCCCCAGCGTCTTCGCCGCCATCCTCGGCACCGGCGTCGGTGGCGGCCTGGTGGTCGACGGGCGGCCGCTGCGCGGACCCAATGCCGTCGCCGGCGAATGGGGGCACAACCCCCTGCCCTGGCCGACCGACGCGGAACGGCCGGGCCCCGCCTGCTATTGCGGACGCCGCGGCTGCATCGAGACCTTCCTGTCCGGCCCCGGCCTGCGCCGCGACTTCGCCGGCCACGATCCACGCCCGCTCGACGGCCCGGCCATCGTCGCGGCGGCGGCCATCGGCGACGCCGCCGCCTCGGCCGCCCTCGACCGCTATGTCGATCGCCTCGCCCGCGCGCTGGCGACCGTCATCAACCTGTTCGATCCCCACGCCATCGTGCTGGGCGGCGGCCTGTCCGGCATCGAGCGCCTCTATCGCGACGTGCCGGCGCGCTGGGGCGCCTATGTCTTCTCCGACACGGTCGCCACCCCGCTCCGGCCCGCGCGCCACGGCGATTCGAGCGGGGTGCGCGGGGCGGCCTGGCTGTGGCCGCCGGCACCGGTCGCGGCGGAGGTCGAAAGGGCCGGCTGATGGCGCGCCTTTGCCGGGATTGCGGGCACTTCGACGACATGGTCGAGGGTCGCTGCCCGCAATGCCGGTCGCCGCGCACCATCGTCCATGCGGAACTGGCCAGCCTGTCCACTGCCCATATCGACTGCGATGCCTTCTATGCATCGATCGAGAAGCGCGACGACCCGTCCCTGGCGGAGCGGCCGGTCATCGTCGGCGGCGGCAGGCGCGGGGTGGTCGCGGCCTGCTGCTACGTCGCGCGCCTCCATGGGGTGCGGTCGGCAATGCCGATGTTCAAGGCGCTGCAGCTCTGCCGCGAGGCGGTGGTGATCCGGCCCGACATGGCCAAGTACCGGGATGTCGGCCGCCAGGTGCGGCGGCTGATGGAAACGACGACCCCGCTGGTCGAGCCGCTGTCGATCGACGAGGCCTTCCTCGACCTCTCCGGCACCGAGCGCCTGCATGGCGGGCCGCCCGCGCGCACACTGGCCCTGCTCGCCCGCCGCATCCATGCCGAGGTCGGCATCACCGTGTCGATCGGGCTGGCGCCCAACAAGTTCCTGGCGAAGATCGCGTCCGACCTCGACAAGCCGCGCGGCTTCGCCGTCATCGGGCGGGCGGAGGCGGCGACATTCCTGGCGCCGAAGCCGGTCGCCTTCATCTGGGGCGTCGGCCAGGCCGCCGCCACCGCCCTGGCCAGGGACGGCATCCGCACCATCGGCGACCTCCAGCGCCGGCCCGCGGCCGAGCTGATCCGCCGCCACGGGGCGCTGGGGCAGCGCCTGGCCCGGCTTGCCCGGGGCGAGGACGACCGCCGCGTCGAACCGGACTCCGCGGCCAAGAGCGTCTCGGCCGAGACCACCTTCGATGTCGACCTCTCCGACCGCGACGCGCTGAAACGCGAATTGTGGCCGCTCTGCGAGAAGGTGTCGCGCCGGTTGAAGGCGGCCCGGCTGGCCGGACGCACCATCACGCTGAAGCTCAAGACCGAGGATTTCCGGCTGTTGACCCGCAGCCGCTCGCTGCCCGACCCGACCCGCCTGGCCGAGACGATCTTCGGCGCCGCCATGGCGATGCTGGAGCGTGAGGCGGACGGAACGCGGTTCCGCCTGATCGGCATCGGCGCCACCGAGATCGGCCCCGACGACCAGGCCGACCCGCCGGACCTGGTCGATCCCCGGCGGGCCCGCGCCGCGCAGGTCGAGAAGGCCATCGACGCGGTGCGCGACCGGCTCGGTGCGGGCACCATCGCCAAGGGTCGCGCCCTGGCACCGGGCGGCGGGAAGCCGCCGCGCGGGCCTGGAACCAGGTCCCCCTGACCCGCAGCGCCGGCCCCCGCTTGCCTATCCGGCCGGGTTCCGGCCATAGTGCAGCGATCACCCCCGGGGGAGCCGGCCGGGGCCGGCTGAGAGGTTTCCACCAGCGGGAAACGACCCCTCGAACCTGATCCGGGTCATGCCGGCGAAGGGAGAGGCGTTACCTTGACCGCTCGTGCTCCCACCATTCATCTCGGCCAGGCCGGGGTCGCCTTCGACGGCGTGCCGTTGTTCGAGGACCTGGACCTGGCGATCGAGGGCGGCCGCTGGACCTGCCTGCTGGGCCCGAGCGGCGTCGGAAAGTCGACCCTGCTGCGCCTGGTGGCGGGCCTCCTGCCCGGCATCTCCGGCACCCGGGTCGAGGCCGACGACGGCCAGGCGGTGGCGCCGCGCATCGCCTTCATGGCACAGCAGGACCTGCTCCTGCCCTGGCTCGACGCCCGCGACAACGTCATGCTCGGCGCCCGCCTGCGCGGCCAGCCGGTGGACCCGGCGCGCGCCGACCTACTCCTCGCCGACCTCAAGCTGACGGCGGCAGCACACCAGCGGCCGGCGGCGCTGTCGGGCGGCATGCGCCAGCGGGTGGCGCTCGCCCGCACCCTGATGGAGGACCGGCCGATCGTCCTGATGGACGAGCCCTTCGCCGCCGTCGATGCGGTGACCCGCCTGCGGCTCCAGGCCCTGGCGGCGGAGCGCCTGGCCGGGCGCACGGTGCTGCTGGTCACCCACGACCCCTTGGAGGCGCTGCGCCTCGGCCACCGGGTATTCGTCATGACCGGGCTTCCGGCCCGCCTGTCCGACCCGATCCTGCCACCCGGCCCGCCGCTGCGGTCAGTGGATGACCCGGCCGTCCTGGCCCTCCAGGGCGAGCTGCTCCGCCGCCTCGCCGACGATGGGAACTGAGCGATGCGCCGCGGGTTGATCACCTCGATCGGGCTGCTCGTCATCTGGGAGGCGGCGACGCGCCTCCTGGAGCTGCCGCACTTCATCCTGCCGCCGCCATCGTCGGTCGCGACGGCGCTGTGGGTACGGTGGGAGATCCTGCTGCACCACGCCCTCATCACCGGGACCGAGATCGTGCTGGGCCTGCTCGCCGGCGTGGCGCTCGGCGTCGGAACGGCACTGCTGGTGGTCCATTCCAACGTCGCCCGGCGCTGGCTGCTGCCGATCGTCATCGCCAGCCAGGCGATCCCGGTGTTCGCGCTGGCCCCGCTGCTCGTCCTCTGGTTCGGCTATGGGCTCGCCTCGAAGATCGTGATGGCCAGCCTGGTCATCTACTTCCCCGTTGCCGCCTCCTTCTTCGATGGGCTGCGCACGACGCCGACCGGGTGGATGGAGCTGGCCCGCACCATGGGGGCGAAGGACAGCGCCATCCTGCGCCACCTGCGGGTGCCGGCCGCCCTGCCGGCGCTGGCCCAGGGGCTGCGGATCGCGGCGGCCGTCGCCCCCATCGGCGCCGTCATCGGCGAATGGGTCGGCAGCGGCGCCGGCCTCGGATTCCTGATGCTGCACGCCAACGGGCGGATGCAGATCGACCTGCTCTTCGCCGCCCTCTTCGTCCTCGCGGCGATGGCGATCGCCCTCTATTACGGGCTGGATGCGCTCCTGCGCCGGCTCGTTCCCTGGCAACCGGAAACCCTCGGAAGGTCCCGATGACCCCCAAGCGCGCCGCCCGCTACATTTGCGCCGCCCTGGTGGCGCTCGCCGCCGCCGTCTCCACCGCCCAGGCCCAGGTCGCGGCGCGCGCGCCCCGGCACCTGGACGTGATGCTGGACTGGTACGTCAATCCCGACCACGCCCCGCTGGTGGTGGCGCTGGAGAAGGGCTATTTCCGCGAGGCCGGCCTCGACGTCCGGCTGGTCGCCCCCAGCGACCCGAACGACCCGCCGAAGCTGGTGGCGGCCGGCAAGGCCGACATCGCCGTCAGCTACCAGCCGCATTTGCATATCCAGGTCAGCCAGGGGCTGCCGCTGGTCCGCATCGGCACCCTGGTCGCCACCCCCCTCAACTCCCTGGTGGTCCTGGAGTCGAGCCCGATCCGCTCGCTGGCCGACCTCAAGGGCAAGACGGTCGGCTTCGCCACCTCGGGCACCGAGGATGCCATGCTGGGCGCCATGCTGGCGCGCCACGGCCTGTCCATGGCCGACGTCACGATGATCAATGTCGGCTTCGGCCTGACCCCGGCCCTGGCCAGCGGCCGGGTCGACGCCATCATCGGCGCCTATCGCAACTTCGAGCTGACGCAGCTGGAGCTGATCGGCAAGAAGGGCCGCGCCTTCTTTCTCGAGGAGGAGGGCGTGCCGCCCTATGACGAGCTGATCCTGGTGGCCCAGCGCGGCCGCCTGGGCAGCCTGCCGCTGCGTCCCTTCATCGATGCGGTGGAGCGCGGCGTCCAGTACCTGATCAACCATCCGGACGACAGCTGGAAGCTTTTCGTCGCCAGTCACAAGGAGCTGGACGACGAACTGAACCGCCGCGCCTGGCGCGACACCATGCCCCGATTCGCCCTCCGCCCCGGCGCGCTCGACCGGGCGCGCTATCAGCGCTTCGCCGAATTCCTGCACGAACGCGGCGTCCTCAAGAGCGTGACGCCGCTCGACGAGTACGCGATCGAGCTACCCCGGCGGTAGCGGCGGCCAGGGAAGTCGCCTGAAGGGATTCATGCCGTTTTGCGGAGGATAGTTTCGATGGAGCGGGCATTCCAGGCGACGGATTACAGCACTTTTCCACGCCTGCCATGGGTCCTTCAAAGTGATTACTCTGTACAGCGGCATTCGATATTTGACCAAAGGATAGTGATGCGCGCACATTGACGGGGCGCTGCGGCCGGGGAGGTAATGGCCATTCAGAAATGGCGGCCACCCCGCCCCCGTTCGGCAGCTTTCCGCTGACAGCGCACACGGCAACGAGGGAGGTTGAACATGTCGCTCTACATGTA
>CAZQOA010000085.1:0-21868 GCA_964594715.1 uncultured Rhizobiaceae bacterium
TGCGCGACCCGCGGAAGGCCTCGGCCACGGTTGCCGGCACCAGCACGTTCATGGCCCAGGTCAGGTCCTCGGCCCCCGAAGAGCCGAACTTGCGCCCGGCCATGAAGATGACGTTGGGCAGCCGCTCCAGCTCCATCACCTGGTCGCGTTCGAGAAGGTCGCATTCCACCGTCTCGACCCCCCAGCCTTGCAGGCGCTGGCGCAGGCCGGGCTCGCTGAAGCGGGCCACGCCGACCACCCGCCGATCCGGCACGGCGCGCTTGGCCAGCCGGGCCAGGGTCGGCCCCATCTTGCCGCCGACGCCGAGGATCATGATGTCCCCCGGTGCCCGCGCGAGGTCCGACTCCAGCGCCGCGCTGGGCCGGGTCATGAACTCTTCCAGCGCTTCGACATCATCGAAGCGGTCGGGCAGGGGCGTGGGCTCGGTCATCGTCTGCGGGTCCTGGTGCGGTGGTGCGGACCAGGATTATCGAACCCGGCGCCGGCTGTCATGCCCCCCGCCTGTCATGTCACGTCAGCGCCGCGGCGGCAGGACGGCGATGTCGATGATGCGGCCGGTCCGCCCGGTGGCGCCGGTGCCGATCGCCTGGACCGCGCTGCTGGCACCGGTGGCGACATCGAAGACGTGCAGGATGTTGTTCATCACCGCATAGCCCTGGTCGCGGGTGCCGTCGGAGCCGATGTCGGCACCATCGACGCGATAGCCGGGCGACTGGCTGACCGGGCGGATGCGACCGTCGTCGCCGGCATCCAGCCGGGCATAGATGCCGTTGGCGGCGTCGATGACGAAGAACGGCGCTGCCGCGGCCCCAGGGGCGGGGCTCGCATAGGCGCCGGCCACGATGCGCGGCGGCGGCCCGCCCTCGGCCGCGCGGATCGTCCCGCCGGCCGCCGCGGCACCGGTCGCGACATCGGCGCGCAGGTTCTGCCCATCCGCGCCCACGATATGCAGCCGGTCCGCCACCGGGTCGAAATCGACGACGTAGCTGGCGGCCGGCGCCAACGGCACCGACAGCCGGGCGGTGAAGGTGGCGACGGCGGTCGCCCAGTCGATGCGGTAGATGCCGCCGGCGCGGTCGACGCCGTAGAGCCGGCCATCCGCCGGGCGCACGTCGATCCCGACCAGGGGCAGGCCCGCCCCTTGCAGGTCGCGGCGCATGGTCTCGCGCGGATCGCCGGCGGTGAATTGCAGGAATTCGCCGCGATCGGTGATCGCGACCAGGTCGGCGGCGCCCGCGGGCCGCGGCGCCAGGATGGCGGCGGCGAGGGCGAGGACGACGGCAGCGGGGCACTTCTGGACCATGCTCGGACCTCGCGCATGCGGGACCATGGGGGTGCGGACGACGCGTCCCGCCCAAGTCGGCCCGGTTTCCACGGCAGGGTCAATGTTTTCGCCAGGCGCGGGTGGCGGCGATTGGGCAAGACCGGCGCCGGCGGGGAGCCTAAAGTGCGCCTCCATGGACGCTCGATCGAACATCCGCCTGCACGCGACGACGGTCGCGATCGGTGCCGTCGGCATCGCCATCGAGGGACCGAGCGGCGGCGGCAAGTCCGACCTGGCGCTCCGCCTGATCGATGGCGGCGCCCGCCTCGTCGCCGACGACCAGACCCTGGTCGAACGCCGCGGCGAGGCGCTGTTCGCGCGCGCGCCGGACGCAATCGCGGGCCTGCTCGAAGTGCGCGGCCTCGGCATCGTCCAACTGCCGCATGTCCCTGAAGTGGCCCTGCGGTTGATCGTGGTGGCGACTGCCCCCACATCCCTGGAGCGGCTGCCGACCCCGGAATCGCGGGCACTCCTGGGGCTTTTGCTGCCGATGCTTCGCCTCGATCCCTTCGCGGTTTCGGCGGCCGCCAAGGTCCGACTTGCCGTCTCGAACGTCGCTTGACCATAATGCCGCCGCCATGAGCGGGCCGGCCCTCTCCATGACCCGGAACGACGAGATTCGCCGTGCCGAGGAACCGCGTCCGGATGATGGACGACCCCGGGTGGTTATCGTCACGGGGTTGTCCGGCGCCGGCCGAACCACCGCATTGCGCGCGCTGGAGGACCTCGGCTATGAGGCGGTGGACAATCCGCCGCTGGTCCTGCTGTCCGGCCTGCTGCACGCCGACGACCCCGCGCCGCGCCCGATGGCGATCGGCATCGACGTGCGCACCCGGGATTTCGCGGCGCCGACCTCGCTCGCCCTCCTCGACCGCATCGCCGCCGAGGGCGGGCGCACGACCACGCTGCTGTTCCTCGATTGCGAGGACGAGGTGCTGGGCCGGCGCTTCACCGAGACCAGGCGCCGCCACCCGCTGGCGACCGACCGCCCGGTTCTCGACGGCATCCGCCGCGAGCGCGAGATCGTCTGGCCGCTGCGCCGCCGGGCCGACCTCGTCATCGATACGACCGCCCTGCCGCCGGCAGAGCTGAAGCGGATCCTGGAGGGCCATTTCGCCCTCGATGCCGTGCCCGGGCTGGCGCTCTCGGTGATGTCCTTCTCCTACCGCCACGGGCTGCCGCGCGAGGCGGACCTGGTGATCGACGTCCGCTTCCTCGATAACCCGCATTACGACCCGGCGCTGCGGCCGCTGACCGGGCGCGATGCCGCGGTCGGCGCGAAGGTCGCGGCCGACCCGGATTTCGCTACCTTCTTCGACGGACTGACGGGCTGGCTGGCCCCGCTCCTCCCGCGCTATGCCAAGGAAGGCAAGAGCTACCTGACCATCGCCGTCGGCTGCACCGGCGGAAAGCACCGATCGGTCTATGTGACGGAGCGACTGGCCGCCTGGCTCGCCGCCTCCGGTTCCCCCGCCCGCATCCATCATCGCGATGTCGATCGTTCAGGCTGACATCGCGCTATCCTGTGCAACGGTAAGAAATTCATGATCGGAATGGTTCTCGTGACGCACGGCCGCCTCGCCGACGAGTTCATCGCTGCGTTGGAGCATGTCGTCGGACGTCAGACGAACATCGCGGCGGTCTGCATCGGGCCGGAAGACGACATGGAGCGTCGCCGGCAGGACATCATCGACGCCATCGCCAAGGTCGACGCCGGGGCGGGTGTCGTGCTGCTGACCGACATGTTCGGCGGCACCCCGTCCAACCTGGCGATCTCGGTGATGGAGCCGAACCGGGTGGAGGTGATCGCGGGCGTCAATCTGCCGATGCTGATCAAGCTGGCCTCGGTGCGGGCGACCGCGAAATTGTCGCCCGCCGTCACCAGCGCCCAGGAGGCGGGGCGCAAATACATCAACGTCGCCTCGCAGCTCCTGTCGGAGGGACGGTGACGGGCACGGCCGGCGCCACGGCCGCGCGCCGCAGCGTCGTCATCGTCAACAAGCGGGGCCTGCACGCCCGTGCGGCGGCCCGCTTCGTCAAGCTGGCGGCCACCTTCGGCGCCGACATCAGCGTCGCCCGCAACGGCACCACCGTCGCCGGCAGCTCGATCATGGGCCTGATGATGCTGGCGGCCGGCCCCGGGACGGAATTGGCGATCTCCGCCAGCGGCAGCGACGCGGACGCCGCCGTGGAAGCGCTCGCGCGCCTGGTCGAAGCCGGCTTCGATGAAGATTGAGCGGTCGGAACGGACCCTGGCCGGCCTGCCGGTCTCGCCCGGGATCGCGATCGGACCCTTGCACCTGCATGATCCCGGCGTCGTCCCGGTATCGGCCTACCTGATCGCCGTCGACGGCGTGGAGGCCGAGCGCGCCCGCTTCCACCGCTCGGTCGGGGCGGCGCTGCGGCAGATCGACAAGCTGCGCGCGCGGGCCGAGATGCTGCCCGAGCCGGCGCAGGAGGCGGCGGTCGCACTGCTCGAGGTGCATCGGCAGATGCTGTCGGGGTCGCGGCTGGTGCGCGGCGTCGACCGCCGCATCGCCGAGACCCGCACCAATGCCGAGGCCGCGCTGGAGATGGAGCTGGCGACCATCGTCGAAAGCTTCTCGGCCATCGCCGATGCGACGATCCGGGCGCGGGTGGACGATGTGCGCGGCGCCGGGCACCGGGTGCTGCGGCATCTGACCCAGACCGCCTACCACTCCTTCGCCGGGGTACCGTCCGGCTCGATCGTCCTGGCCGGCGAGTTGACGCCGGCGGACGCGGCCCTGATGGACCCGACCCGCATCATCGGCTTCGCGGCCACCATGGGCGGCGTCGAGGGGCATACCGCGATCATGGCCCGCGCCCTCCATCTGCCGGCGGTGCTGGGCGTGCGTGGCCTGCTCGACGGCGCGGCCGGTGCTGCGATCGTCATCGTCGACGGGGTCGAGGGCAAGGTCGTTTTCGACCCGTGGCCGGACACGCTGATCGCCTATCGCCGCCGGCGCACCGCGCTCGTCCGCCAGCGCCGCCGGCTGGTCGCCATTGCCGGGCTGCCCGCGGTCACCGACGACGGCGTCGCGATCTCCCTCAATGCCAACATCGACCTGCCGGCCGAGGTCGACGAGGCGCGCGCGCTCGGCGCCGACGGGGTCGGGCTGCTGCGCACCGAAATCCAGTTCATGAACCGCGAGGACCTGCCGGACGAGGACGCGCAGTACGAAATGCTGCGCGCCGTGGTGGAGGGGCTGGGCGATTGCCCGGTGACCATCCGCACGCTCGACATCGGCGGCGACAAGCGCGCACCGGCGCTGGCGGCCCATTTCCCGGAGGGGCCGAACCCCGCGCTCGGCCTGCGCGCGATCCGCTACTCGCTGAAGATGCCGCGCCTGTTCGAGGCGCAGATCGCCGCCATCCTGCGCGCCGGTGCGCACGGTTCCGTGCGCATCCTGCTGCCCATGCTGACCTCGGTCGGGGAAATGCGCCAGGCACGGAGCATCATCCAGCGCACCGCCCGCCGGCTCCGGCGGGCAGGGGTGGCAATCGCCGACCCGCTGCCGCCGGTCGGCGCGATGATCGAGACGCCGGCGGCGGCCCTGGGCGCCGACGCGCTGGCTGCGCAGTCCGATTTCTTCGCGATCGGCACCAACGACCTGACCATGTACACGCTGGCCATCGACCGCAGCGATGACCAGGTGGCGAGCCTCTACAACCCCTTCCACCCGGCGGTACTGCGTCTCATCGTCTTCGCCGTCACGGCGGCCCGCGAGCGCGGCATCCCGGTCAGCCTGTGCGGCGAGATCGCGGGCGACCCGCGCTATACGGCCCTGCTGCTCGGGCTCGGCCTGCGCGAGCTGTCGATGTCGCCCGGCAGCCTGCCGCGGGTGAAGGAGCGGTTACGCCTCATCGATGCCGCCGAGGCCCAGACCATGGCGGCCCGTGCGGTCGCCGCCCATGACGCGGCCCACGTGATGGTGCTGGTGGAGCATTTCAACGCCGGTCTTTAGGTTAGGGCCGGCCTTTAGGTCAGGGATGGGCCCTGAGGCTGGTCGCAGCCACCCACCAGCCGGGGTGCCGCCGGCGCAGGGTGCGGGCTGCGGCGGCGGTCGCGGCGGTGTCGGCGAAGAGGCCGAAGCAGGTGGCGCCACTGCCCGACATGCGGGCCAGGCGGCAGCCCGGCAGTTCCGCCAATGCCGTCAGCACCGATCCGACCTGCGGCGCCAGGGACTGCGCCGCCGGGGCCAGGTCGTTGCCCGTATCGCCAAGTGCCGCGACGACCGCGGCCAGGTCGTCCGTCGCGAAGGCCGCGATCGGCCGACGCCATGGCCCGGTCCGCGCCCGGAAGACGTCGGGGGTCGCCAGTGCGATGCGCGGGTTCACCAGCAGGATGGGAAGCGCCGGGAACAGCGGGCAGGGGGCCAGGTCCGCGCCGATCCCCGCGATGCGCGCCGGCCGCCCGGCGAGACACATCGGCACGTCCGCACCCAGGGCGCCGGCGATGGCGGACAGGTCGGTCGCGGCGGGCACCTGCCACAGTCGGCGGAGGCCACGCAGCACGGCCGCCGCGTCGCCCGAACCGCCGCCCAGCCCGGCCGCCACCGGCACCCGCTTGGTCAGGCGGATGGCCGCTCCGGGCGTATCGCCGAGCGCCTGCCTCAAGGCCAGGGCGGCGGCCAGCGCGAGGTTGCCGCCATCGGCTGGCACCTCGCCTGCGAACGGGCCGTCGACGACCAGCGATAGCCGGTCGGCCGGGGCGACCGTCACCCGATCGCCGAAGCGCGTGAAGGCGACGAGGCCATCCAGCAGGTGGTAGCCGTCGGCCCGCCGGCCGACGAGATGGAGGAAGAGATTGATCTTGGCCGGCGCAGCCTCGCGGATGACCCGCTCAGGACGCGTTGCCACCACACTCGGTGGCCCGCCATGGATCAACCGCGGGAGCCTGGGCGAGCTCATGGTTCGTCAGGCTCACCATGAGGGCCAGAGCACCGGATTTTCCTCATGGTGAGCTTGTCGAACCATGACATCTCGCCGGCCGTCGATGGCAGCTTCTGTCTAGGTATCTCTTTGATTGCACTAAGAAAAGTGCCTCATCCCGAGCGCGCAGCGTAGCGGCGCAGTTGAAGGACGCAACGCCGCCAGATCCAAAGCGCCGCTTCGTTCACGAACTCCGGTTCGTCCCGTCAGCCGCCATTCGGCGGTTTCGGTGCCGCTTCCAGCCCGCCCGACAGCTTCTGCTCGATCGGCTTCACCTGGTCGTCTTCCGGCTTCAGGCTGAGCGAGCGCTGCCACTGCACGCGCGCCTCCTGCCGCCGGCCGGTGCGCCAGTAGGCGTCGCCCAGGTGGTCGTTGATCACCGGATCGAGGGGGCGCAGTTCGACCGCCCGTTCCAGCTGCTGCGTCGCCTCCTCGTAGCGTCCCATGCGGTACATGACCCAGCCCAGGCTGTCGACGATGTAGCCGTCCTCCGGCCGCAGCTCGACCGCCTTGCGCAGCATGGCGAGCGAGCGCTCCAGGTTGAGGCCGCGGTCGACCCAGCTATAGGCGAGGTAGTTCAGCACATAGGGCTGGTCGGGCTGCAGCTCGAGCGCCGCCAGGAAGTCGTTCTCGGCCCGGTCCCAGGCCTTGGTGCGCTCCAGCGCGATGCCGCGGGAATAGATGGCCGACCAGTGCCGGGGCTCCACCTTGGCGATCCGCCCGATGCCGGTGTCGTAGGCCTCCACCGCCTCGCCGAAGCGGGAGCGGGCGCGCAGGATGTCGCCCAGGCGAAGGGCAGCCTCGGGGCGCTCGGCACGGGCGTCGACCAGCTTCTTCAGTTCGCGGACCGCTTCGTCGGTGCGATCCATCCGGTCCAGCGCCGTCGCCGCCCGCAATTGCGCCGACCAGTGCAGCGGCGAGGCCTCGGGCACTTCCAGATAGACCTTCCGCGCCGCCTGCGGCCGATCGTAATCCTCCATCAGGTCGGCCAGCAGCATCCGCGCCAGCCCGTGGTCGGGGCGCAGCGCCAGGGCCAGCCGGACGACGATCAGGGCCAGGTCGCGCGACTGCGGCTGGTTGGCGGCGGTCGCGACATCGAACAGGGCCTCCGCCAGGCCGGTCTTGGAATCCGCCACCAGCGGCGGGACGGCGGGGTTGCGGGCGGTGATCTGGGCGCGCTCGGCCGCCAGCATATCCGGCTCGCCGGAAGCGGTGGCGAAGCGGCGCAGCGCGTCCTCGGCCGCCACGAAGTTGCCCTGGCGGACATGGAAGTTGATCACCATGCGGGTGAGGCGCAGGTTGCCGGCGGCCGTCACGCCGGCGATCTTGTAGCGCTCGGCGGCCTCGGTGGCGCGCCCGGCGCGGTCCAGGATCAGCGCGCTCTGGAGCGCGGTCACCGCCTGCAACGGGGCCTGCTGGCGCATTGGCTCGAAGACCGCCAGCGCGGCGTCGGTCTTGCCGGTGTCGGCCAGGATCCAGGCGCGCACCAGCGGCAGGATGAGGCGGTTGACGCCGCCCTCGGGCATGCGTTGCAGGAAGGCTTCGGCCGCCGCCGGGTCGCCGCGGCCGAGCGCGTCGACGGACAGCGCCAGGTTGGCCAGGCCGTTACCCGGATTGTCGCCGACGATGCCGCGCGCGAGCGGCAGGGCCTCGGCGACGCGACCCTCGCTGACCAGGAGCTGGAAGGCGCGCATCCGCAGCGCGCCCTCGTCCGGGTCGGCCTTCAGGGCCTGGAGGATGAAGTCGGCGGCCTCGCCGTAATCATGCTGGCGCTGGGCATGCAGCCCGGCCAGGTAGGACCCGGTGGCGGTGCGGACGGGCGTCTGCTTGGCCGCGTCGAGGGCGATCGTGACCTCGGGATCGATGGAGGCGCGCGCCGCCGGCGAAAGGACGAGTGCCGTCCCGCACAGGAGCGCGCCGATCAGCATCGGCATCCCCTTGGTTGGGCACATCCCTGTCATGGCGCGATTCCCTGCATTCGGCGTCGAGGCAACAGGCATCGGGATCGGTCCTCACATATTCGGGTAGTTGGGGCCCCCGCCTCCCTGTGGCACCACCCAGTTGATGTTCTGGGTAGGGTCCTTGATATCGCACGTCTTGCAGTGGACGCAGTTCTGCGCGTTGATCTGCATGCGCGGCGCGCCGCCATCGCCATCCCGCACGATCTCGTAGACCCCGGCCGGGCAATAGCGCTGCTCCGGCGCGTCGTAGAGCGCCAGGTTGTGGGTGATCGCGACCGACGGGTCCAGCAGCTGGAGATGGACCGGCTGGTCTTCCTCGTGGTTGGTGTTGGACACGAACACCGAGGACAGCTTGTCGAAGGTGACCTTGCCGTCCGGCTTCGGGTAGTCGATGCGCGGCTGCTCGCTGGCCTTCTTCAGGCTTTCGTTGTCGGCGTGATGATGGAAGGTCCAGGGCGCCTTGCCGCGCAGGATGTAGGTGTCGAGCGCCGAATAGACGAGCCCGCCATAGAGCCCGGCGCGGAAGGACGGGCGGATGTTGCGCACGCCGCGCAGCTCTTCCCAGATCCAGCTCGCCCGCAGCTTCTCGGGATAGGCCACGACCTCGCGCGGGCCGTCCGTCGCCGACAAGGCGTCATAGATCGCCTCCGCCGCCAGCATCGCCGACTTCATCGCCGTGTGGGTGCCCTTGATCTTGGGCACGTTCAGGAAGCCCGCCGTGCAGCCGACCAGCAGCCCGCCGGGGAAGGTCAGCTTCGGGATGGATTGCAGCCCGCCCTCGTTGATCGCGCGCGCGCCATAGGCGATGCGCCGGCCGCTCTCGAAGAGGGGCCGCATCTCGGGGTGGGTCTTGAAGCGCTGCATCTCGTCGAACGGGCTGAGATGCGGGTTGACGTAGTCGAGGCCGATGACGAAGCCGACCGACACCTGGTTGTTCTCCAGGTGGTAAAGGAACGAGCCGCCATAGGTCTTGGGGTCGAGCGGCCAGCCGATCGTATGGATGACGGTCCCCTGCCGGTGTGCGGCGGGGTCGACTTCCCACAGCTCCTTGATGCCGATGCCGAAGGTCTGCGGGTCGACGCCGTCACGCAGCTGGAAGCGCTCGAACAGGGTCTTGGTCAGGGAGCCTCTGGCGCCCTCGGCGAAGATGGTCTGGCGCCCGCGCAGCTCGACGCCGGGCTCGTAGGCGCCGGTCGGCTTGCCGTCGCGCCCGACGCCCATGTCGCCGGTCGCCACGCCGACCACTGCGCCGTCGTCGCCGTAGAGCACTTCGGCCGCGGCGAAGCCGGGATAGATCTCCACGCCCAGCGCCTCGGCCTGCTGGCCGAGCCAGCGGCAGACATTGCCCAGGCTGACGATGTAGTTGCCGTGGTTGTTCATCTGCGGCGGCGTCGGCAGGCGCCAGGCCGACCGCTGCGTCAGGAACAGGAAACGGTCGTCGCTGGCCGGCGTGTTGAGGGGGGCGCCCAGCTCCTTCCAGTCGGGCAGGAGCTCGTCCAGCGCGCGCGGCTCCACCACCGCGCCCGACAGGATATGGGCGCCGATCTCCGACCCCTTCTCGATGACGCACACCGAAAGCTCATGTCCGCGCTCGGCCGATAGCTGCTTCAGCCGGATCGCCGCACTCAGGCCGGACGGCCCGCCACCGACGACCACGACATCGTACTCCATCGCCTCGCGCTGCATTCAGGGGCTCTCCGACAGGTGGGCGAAGCCGGGCTTCTGTCACAGGAATAAGGCAAATGCTAGGCTGGCGCCATGCGCCCCGAAGAAGCACTTGCCCTGCTCCGCTGGCAGATCGCCATCGGCGCCGATGAGGCGATCAGCGATATCGCATCCGATCGCACCGCGATCAAGGACGCCGCCCCGCCGCCCGTGCCGCCGCCGGCCGGTTCCCCGGGCGTGCGCCCGGTCCAGATGCGCGATGGCCTGATGCGCGATGGGGTGACGCCCATCCGCGCGCCGGCACCGGTCGGATCCCCGGCCGGCGCGTCGTCGGCGGAGATCGCGGCCGCGGCGGGCGACATCGCGGCCCTGGCGGCGGCGGTCGCGGCCTTCGAGGGCTGCGCGCTCCGCCGCACCGCCACCAACCTCGTCTTCGCCGACGGCAACCCGGCGGCGCCGGTCATGCTGATCGGCGAGGCGCCGGGCGCGGAGGAGGATCGGCAGGGCAAGCCGTTCGTCGGCGCCAGCGGGCAGTTGCTCGACCGGATGCTGGCGACGATCGGGCTCGATCGCAAAAAAGCCTACATCACGAATATCCTGCCCTGGCGACCGCCCGGCAACCGCAAGCCGACGGCGGCGGAAATCGCCATGTGCCTGCCCTTCGTCCGCCGGCATGTCGAACTGGTGGCGCCGCGCCTGCTGATCTTCGTCGGCGGCACGGCGGCTTCTTCCATGCTCGACCGCAATGAAGGAATCATGAGGCTGCGCGGGCGCTGGTATCAGTACCCGACAGACGCGGGCAATAAAACGATCGACGCCATATGTATATTCCATCCAGCATTTCTGTTGCGGTCGCCAGGGCAAAAGCGAGAAGCGTGGCGTGATTTGTTGGCTATCGCATCACGTCTCGGAACCGCTGATTGAAATATCGGAAAAACAATAAGTTATGAGAGTTTTCCACAGAAAACGCGTTTGGTCTGGGTTGATTTGTCTTGCCGGGTGGAAACCCGTCCCGTATTGCCGAGGCCATGTCCGGTTACCTGTCTGCGGCTCCCCCGGCCCGCTGGCACCGGCAAACGGCAGCGTTCGCGCTGGCCGCCGGTGTCTTGATCTCCTCGGGGAGCGTCCTCGCCCGTCCGGATGATAAGCAGCCTGCCACTTCGACGCCGCATGCGTTGGAGCGGAAAGGCGGTGCCGGCCTTCCCCGAATTCTGGGGGCGGCCGACGTCCAGCTCTATCGTCGGGCCTTTGCATTGATGCGCGATGGATCTTTCGCCGAAGCCGAAAAGGCCGCGGCTTTCATCGCCAACAACCTCGTCCTCGGCCATGTCCGGGCGATTCGCCTGCTGCATCGCGATCATCGGTCGACCTACCAGGAACTTGCCGACTGGATGAAGCTCAACGCCGACCTGCCGGGGGCGCGCACCATCCATGCGCTCGCGGTCAAGCGCAGGGGCCGCAATCCGGCCCCGCCGGCCGTCCAGCCGCCGGTCGTCGACGGCCTGGTCGACCTTCTCGATTCGAGCGCGCTGCTCGATGGCGCCGATGCGCGCCCCGCCGCCGAGGCCGAACGGCCGCGCGAGACGCCCGGGCGGGTGTCGTCGGCGCGGCTGCGCATCCGCCAGCTGCTGAAGCAGGGCGATTTCGATGCCGGTGACCGCGCTGCCCGGGCAGCCGAGAAGCGCGGCCTGCCACACGCGGACCGGCTGCTGGTGCGCGGCGACCTGGCGCGCGCGGCCTTCTTCGCCGGCCGTGACGAGCGGGCGCTCGAGCTGGTTCCACCCGGCAGCGAGGCCGCCGTGCCGGGACATTGGTTCGCCGGCCTGGCGGCGTGGCGCCTGGGGCAGTTCGATGCGGCGCGCCAGCATTTCGAGGCGGTGTCGCAGGCCCCCGACCTGTCCGGCTGGATGACGGCGGCGGGTGCCTTCTGGGCATCGCGTGCCCATCGTGTGCTGGGCGCGCAGGAGGCCGCGGGTGCCGCACTCCGGGTCGCGGCCGAACATCCGATCACCTTCTACGGCCAGTTGGCCCGCCGCCAGCTGGGTGACCTCGCCGCCTATGGCGAGGGCAGCGACGGGCCCGAGATCGAGATCGAGACGCTGATCGTCATTCCGGCCATGCGGCGCGCCATCGCGCTGATGGAACTGGACGAAACGGAGCTGGCGATCGCCGAGCTGGTGGGCGTGGCCGAGGCGGCGCCGACCGCCATCGCCGACGCGGTGGTGGCATTCGCCCGCACCGCCGGCCTTCGCCGCGCGGTGCCGCGCATCACCGCCGCCATCCGCGACGCGGAAGGTGCCCTCTTCGACGACGCCATGTACCCGATGCCGCGCTGGGCGCCGGAAGGGGGGTTCCAGGTCGACCGCGCGCTGATGTTTGCGATCATCAAGCAGGAATCGAACTTCCGGAACCATCTGGTGAGCCCGGCCGGCGCCCAGGGGCTGATGCAGATCATGCCCAAGACGGCGGCCTTCATCGGGCCGGAGAGCATGCGCGGGCGCGACCTGCACGACCCGGGCGTGAACCTCGCCATCGGCCAGCGCTATCTCCGCCATCTGCTGGAACAGGACCAGATCCGCGGCAACATCATCTTCACCGTCGCGGCCTACAATGGCGGCATCGGGCGGGTGTCCCGCTGGTTGACCGAGATCCGCTACGACGACGACCCGCTGCTGTTCATGGAGGCGATCCCGACCGCCGAGACGCGGCAGTTCGTGGAGCGGGTGGTGGCGGCGATGTGGATCTACCAGCGGCGCCTGGGCGACCGGCCGACCAGCCTGGAGGCGGTTGCTGCGGGGCAATGGCCGGTGTATGGCTCCGAACCGGTAGAGGGCGCACAGCGCCCGTCCGTGGCCAGCACCGAGGGGTCCCGTGCCCAGAATTGACGAAACGCGCCCGTTTCTCGCCGTCAATGTCGCCATCCTGACCGTTTCCGACACCAGGACCGCCGCCGACGACCGCTCCGGCGACGTGCTGGCGGAGCTGGCGGCGGGCGACGGCCACCGGGTCGCCGCCCGCCGGATCGTGCGCGACGAGCGGGCGGCCATCGTGGCCCAGCTCCGTGAATGGATCGCCGACCCGGAGATCGACGTGGTGGTCGCGACCGGCGGCACCGGGGTGACCGGGCGGGACGTGACGCCCGAGGCATTCGAGGAAGTGTTCGAAAAGCGCATCGACGGCTTCGGCGAGCTCTTCCGGTGGCTCAGCTACGACAAGATCGGCACCTCGACCATCCAGTCGCGCGCCACCGGCGGCGTCGCCGGCGGAACCTATCTGTTCGCCTTGCCGGGCTCGCCCGGGGCCTGCCGCGATGCCTGGGAAGGCATCCTCCGGTCCCAGCTCGACAACCGGCACCGTCCCTGCAATCTGGTCGAGCTGATGCCGCGATTGCAGGAGCATCTGGTGGTCAAGGTCTCCTAGCGGCGCGCCAGCGGCGCCAGCCGGCGCCGTCGTCGACATCCGCCAGCGTTTCGACCAGCGCCACCCGGCGTCCGCGGGCGAAGCCGGCCAGCGAATCCGCCAGCGCGTGCGCGGTGGACCAGCGGACCGGGCCGAAATCCGCCGGCAGCGGCCGGCTGCCGCGGCGGCAGCCGACCAGCCAGTAGCCGCCATCATCGGCCGGGCCGAACACCACGTCCGCCCGCCGCAGCCCGTCGAAGGCGGCCGCGACCCGGCCGCGGTCGATCGCCGGGATGTCCGATCCGACCAAGACGACCAGGCCCGGCGGGGCGGCGGCCAGTGCCCTCGCCATGCGCCGGCCGAGATCGCCCCGACCCTGCGGTACGGGGCGGCAGCCGGCCGGCCATTGTCTGCCACGCACCACCCGGTCCGGCGTCACCGCCAGGACCGTTCGCCATCGCGGATCGCGCCCGACCCGGCGCAGCAGGCGGGCCAGGGCGAAGCGATAGAAGCCGAGCGCCGCCACCGCGCCGATGTCGCGCGCCAGCCGGCGCTTGACGCGCCCGAACTCGGGCGCGCGGGCCAGGATCACCAGGGTTCGCCGCATCGTCGCCGGGTCAGCCGTAGAGACGCTGCACGGTCCGCGGCGATGCCCCGGCATAGTAGAGGCCAAGGCAGAGCAGGTTGCGCAGCGGCCGCCGGACATAGCCGTCCCGGCGATAGCGCGCGGCCGAGGTGACGGCGTCGGCATCGAGCGCGTCGAGCCGGCGGCGGCCGATGCGGCGGGCGAGGTCGACATCCTCCATCAGGGGCAGCGCCGGATAGCCGCCGATGGCCTCGAGGAAGGTCCGGCCGATCAGCAGCCCCTGGTCGCCGTAGGGCAGGCCCAGCCGGCGCGCCCGCCACGCGACGATGCGTTCCAGGCGGCGGGCGGCGATGCGGTCATCATCGAGTCGCAGGCGGAAATAGGCCGCGCGCTCCGACCCGCCCACGGCCGCGTGCCAGCCCTGGGCGGCTTGCATCCAGCCGGGGGCGAGGACGGTGTCGGCATGAAGGAAGAGGAGGAAGGGGGCCATGGTCGCGGCCGCGCCCGCTGCCATCTGGGCCCCGCGCCCGCGTGGTGTGTCGACCGATACCGCACCGGCAGCCCGTGCCAGGTCGCGGCTGCCGTCCGCCGAGCCGCCATCGGCGACGACCACCTCGGCCACGACCCCGGCAGCCCGGGCCGGGGCCAGGGCGGCCAGCGTCCCCGCCAGGGTGGCGGCGGCATCGAGCGTCGGGATGACGACGGCGATCCGGAGCGGAGCCTCGGCGGGCGAGTGAATTCGGTTGCCTCTGCTGGCTTGCGAACCATACATGGGCGAAGGATATCGCACCCTCTTCAGGTTCATCAGCGCCCTTATCGTGCCGCTTATCGTCGATCTCGACCGGCTTCACCAGGCACTCCGCTCCGTTCCCGGGCTGGGCGGGCTGGCCCGCACCGACCTCGATCCGCTGACCGGCGGCGGCATCGCGCACGACCATGTCCGCATTCGTGGGCACGGGCTGCTGGCGCGCGTGCCGCGGGTCAGCCAGTTCCGGCTGGGGCCGCGCGACAATCTCGCCTACCAGGCGGCCTGCTTCGCCCGCCTGGCGCCGAGCGGCCGGGTGCCGCGGCTGGCTGCCGTGATCGACCCCGGCGATGCATTGCCGATGGGCGCGCTGGTGGTGGAGGAGATTATCGGGCGCCCCGCCCGCGTGCCCGGCGACCTGTCCCGGATCGCCCGGACGCTGGCCGCGATCCACTGCCTGCCGCTGCCCGCCGACCGGCAGCCGCTCGGCGACCATCCGGATCCGGTGTTGGGAATCTGGGCGGTGATCCAGGGGCAGATGGGGTATTTCGACGACGCACCCCTGACGGCCCGTGTGCGCTCGGCGCTGGTGGACGAGGCAGGCTGGGCCGCGGACTTCGCCGCCGCGTCGCGCCAGTTGGCGCAGCCGCGCACCCTGGTCGGGACCGACACCCACCCCGGCAACTTCGTCATCGACGCGGCCGGCCGCGCGATCTTCGTCGATCTGGAGAAGGCGCTCTACGGCTCGCCCGCGATCGATGCCGCCCACGTCACTTTGCCGACCTCCGTGTTGTGGAGCGCGCCCGACGCCGTGCCGGTCGATACCGCCGCCATCGTCGCGTTCGAGCAGGCCTGGCTGGCGGCGCTGCCGGCCGACCTGGCGCTGCGGCTGCGGTCCTGGGTGCGGCCGATGCGCCGGCTCACCTGGCTGCGCTCGATGAGCTGGTTCGCCCGCTGGTGGGTCCTCTCCCGCCATGACCCGGCCTGGTCGGCGGACCGGCTCGACCCCGCGCTGGCGGCCCATATAGAAGGACGGATCGCGCTCTTCTTCACCGACGCCATGGTCGACCGGGTCCGTGGCGAGTGGCAGGGTGCCGACGCCTTGCCGGAACTTTGCTTCCGGGGGTGACGGAGGCTGGCTGCCGGTGGGCGTTTCGGTCCAGCGACGCCCGCCTGCGCCGTCTCCCCCCGTGCTATATCCTTGAGGACACATGGTCGAACAGTCGCTTCCCATCGCCCCGCCGGCCGAGCCGATGGCGGCCTTCACCCCGCCCTGGCTGACGGCGCTCAATCCTGCCCAGCGGGCGGCGGTGGAGGCGGTGGACGGGCCGGTGCTGGTGCTGGCGGGGGCGGGGACCGGCAAGACGCGGGTGCTGACCGCGCGGCTCGCCTACATCCTGATGACGCGCCGCGCCTGGCCCAGCCAGATCCTGGCCGTCACCTTCACCAACAAGGCGTCGCGCGAGATGCGCGAGCGCGTCGGCGCCATGATCGGCAACGCGGTCGAAGGGATCTGGCTCGGCACCTTCCATGCGATCGCCGCCCGCATCCTGCGCCGCCATGCCGAGCTGGTCGGGCTGAAATCCAACTTCACCATCCTCGACACCGACGACCAGATCCGCCTGGTGAAGCAGATCCTCCAGGCCGAGAGCATCGACGACCGGCGCTGGCCGGCGCGCCTGGTGCTGGCGGCCATCGAACGCTGGAAGGACCGCGGGCTGACGCCGGACAAGGCGCCGGCCGGCGAGGCGGGCGAGGTCGCGGGCGGTCGCCTGCTGCGCATCTATGAGCTCTACCAGGAGCGGCTGCGGACGGTGAACGCGGTCGATTTCGGCGACCTCCTGCTGCACAACCTGACCCTGTTCCTGGCCGAGCCGGCGGTCCTGGCCGAATACCAGAAGCGCTTCCGCTACCTTCTGGTCGATGAGTACCAGGACACCAACGTCGCCCAGTATCTGTGGCTGCGGCTGCTGGCCCAGGAGCATCGCAACCTGTGCTGCGTCGGCGACGACGACCAGAGCATCTATGGCTGGCGCGGGGCGGAGATCGGCAACATCCTGCGCTTCGAGGTGGATTTCCCCGGCGCCCGGACCGTGCGGCTGGAGCAGAACTACCGTTCGACCGCGCCGATCCTGGCGGCGGCGTCCGGCCTGATCGCGCGCAACAGCAGCCGGCTCGGCAAGACCCTGTGGACCGAATCCGACGGCGGTGACCGTGTCCGCATCCACGGCCTGTGGGACGGCGAGGCCGAGGCGCGCTGGGTCGGCGACGAGATCGAGGCACGCCAGCGCGCCGGCGACGGGCTGTCGTCGATCGCCATCCTGGTCCGGGCCGGCTTCCAGACCCGCGAGTTCGAGGACCGGCTGCTGAAGCTGGGCGTGCCCTACCGGGTCTTCGGGGGGCCGCGCTTCTATGAACGCCTGGAGATCCGCGACGCGCTGGCCTACCTCCGGCTGGTCCACCAGCCCGACGACGACCTGGCGCTCGAGCGCATCATCAACCTGCCGCGCCGCGGGCTGGGCGACGCGACCTTGCGCCTCGTCCATGGGCGGGCGCGGACCGACGGCCTGTCATTGGCCGCCGCAGCATCGCGCCTGGTCGGCGAGGACCAGCTGAAGCCGGCCGCGCGCAAGGCCCTGTCCGGGTTCCTCGACGACCTCGACCGCTGGCGGCGCGCGTCGGCCACGACGCCGCATCCCGACCTGGCGCGGACCATCCTCGACGAATCCGGCTACACCCGCATGTGGCAGGCCGACCGGTCGCCGGAAGCGCCGGGCCGGCTGGAGAACCTGAAGGAACTGGTGGTCGCCATGGCCGAGTTCGAGACCCTGGCCGGCTTCCTCGAGCATGTCTCGCTGGTGATGGAGAATGCCGAGGCCGCCGGCGGCGACATGGTGACCTTGATGACGCTGCATGCCGCCAAGGGGCTGGAGTTCGACAGCGTGTTCCTGCCGGGCTGGGAGGAGGGGCTGTTCCCCCACCCGCGCGCCCTGGCGGAGAACGGCGCCGGCGGGCTGGAGGAGGAGCGGCGGCTGGCCTATGTCGGGCTGACCCGGGCCAAGCGGCGGGCCTACCTTTCCTTCGCGGCCAACCGGCGCGTCTATAATCAATGGACCGCGGCGATCCCGTCGCGCTTCATCGACGAGTTGCCGAAGGACGTGGTCGAGGTTTCGGCCGATCAGGGGCTCTACGGGTCCGGTGGCCACGGAAGTTACGGCCAGGGCAATTATGGTTCCGGTCACGATACCGGGGGGCATGATACCAGGGGGCGGGGGGCCGGCGAGCCGCGCTGGAGCTATGGCGCGGACGAACCGCGGGCCAGCTTCGCGCCGTCGCGCCCACGCCCGATGGTGCTGGAGGGCAAGGCCCTGGCGGTGGCGCCGCGCCCGGCGCCCAAGGTGCCGTTCCGCGTCGGGGACCGGGTGTTCCATGCCAAGTTCGGCTATGGCCAGGTGACCGCGGTGGATGGCCAGAAGCTGGCGATCCAATTCGACAAGGCCGGAGACAAGCAGGTGATCCATTCGTTCGTGCAGCGCGCGGAAGAGGCGGGCGGGGCATGAGGCCGATCCTGGTGACCGGCTTCACGCCCTTCGCGGGCCTCGCCGACAATCCTTCGGCCATCGTCGTCGAGCACCTGGCGGCGAAGGGCGTGCCGGGCGTGGCGCTGGCGACGCGCCTGGTCGACGTCGTCTGGGCGACGGCGGCGCTGGATCTCGTGGCTGCGGTCGACGAGGTTCGGCCGGCCGCCATCGTCTGCTTCGGACTCGCCCGCGGGCGCGATGCGATCAATCTCGAGCGCTTCGCGGTCAATGTCGACGACAGCGCAACCGCGGACAATGCCGGGGCCCATCGCCGCGGCGTCCCGATCGTGGCCGACGGCCCGGCCGCCTACACCACCACGCTGCCGCTGCCCGAGATCGGCGCCGCCCTGGCCGACGAGGGCCTGCCGGTGCGCTTCTCCAACCATGCGGGCGCGTTCCTGTGCAATCACGCCTTCTATGTCGTCCGCCACCGGCTGGCGCTGGCCGGCATGGAGGTGCCGGCCGGCTTCGTCCACCTGCCGCCGCTGCCGCCGGAAACCGGCGCGCTGGCCGCCGACCGGCAATGCCGGGCAGCCCACCTCATCGTCGCCACCCTCGCCACCCAACTCGGAGCATCCCATGCCGTCGACCGCCTGGCGGGTTGAACTGATCGTCCCGCCCGCCGCCGCCGAGGCGGTGGCGCAGGCGATCGAGCCGCTGGGCGAGGCGCTTTCGGCATTCGAGCTGTCGCCGGGCGGCGACTGGCGCCTCGTCCTCCATGCCGAGGAGGCGCCCGACCGCGGCACGCTGGATGCCGTCCTGGAGCTGGCGGCGATGGCGTCGGGCGTGCCGATCCCGGCGCCGGACATCTCGCGCGAGCCCGATGTCGACTGGCTGTCGCGGCTGCGCGAATCCTTCCCGCCGATCCGCGTCGGGCGGTTCTACCTGCACGGCTCGCACCTGCCGCCGGGGCCGCCGGGGGCGATCTCGCTGATGGTCGATGCCGCCACCGCCTTCGGGTCGGGCGAGCATGCGACGACGCGCGGCTGCCTGGCCGCGCTCGATCGCCTGGTGAGCCGCGGGCGGCGGTGGCGGCCGCTCGATGTCGGGACCGGGACGGGGGTGCTGGCGATCGGCGCCGCCAAGGCCTGGCGGGTGCCGGTGGCGGCGACCGACCTCGACCGCGAGTCGGTCCGGGTGGCACGCGTCAACAGCCGGCTCAACCGCGTCGCAAAATGGGTCCGGATCGACGCCGCCGACGGCCTGTCGCCGTCCGGCTGGCGCGGGCGCGGGCGCCATGACCTGGTGTTCGCCAATATCCTGGCCCGGCCGCTGGCCAAGATGGCGCGGCCGATCGCCCGGGTGCTGGCGAAGAATGGGGTGGTGGTGCTGTCCGGACTGCTCTCCTGGCAGGAACGCCAGGTGCTGAGCGCCTATCTGCGCCAGGGGCTGAGGCTCGATCGCCGGATCGCGATCGACGGCTGGCATACCCTGGTCCTGCGCCGCTGATGCGGCGCCGGGCCGTCATATTGCGCCAGCGGGTCGCCGTTCAGGCGAGGTGGCGTGGAACGTTGGAGTTGGCGGCCTTCGCGGCCAGGACCGCGATGTTGTCATTGGCGGCCGCCCCCGGCCGGCCGTGCCCGGTCGTCGCACGACGCGAGCCGACGGTCCCGGCTGCCCGCGCCAGCAGGCGCGACGGCAGCCAGAACAGCGCGCCGAAGGTCTTCACCTCAACCGACCCGGCGCAGGGCCACGGGCTTGCGGTCGTTGCTGTTCGCCGTGTCGGTGGCGCCGTTCAGGGGCTCGACCCGGAACGAATCCGGCGCCAGCGCGCCGGCGATCACGGCCGGGATCTCGCTGCGGGCAAGACCCATGTCGCGAAGCTGGCGGTCGTCGAGCGACATCAGCTCCTCATAGGCCCGGCGCTGGCTCGCCCAATGGCGGAGCGACGCGACGATCTTCCGCGGTGCAGCAAGGAAAAAACCGGAGACGCTCGAGAGCATCTCGCCGAAAGCTTCCGCCCGTATCTGCCGGGCCTTGGCCTCAATCTCCTGAATTGACTGCATCCTATTCATCCTGACCTCCAGGGAGCGAATGGCGCTCCCCCTCTCTGATGCTGCTAAAGGTAAGTGCACCTGTCGCGTTTACCACCGCTTATGCTGCATTGCAGCAATGCACTTGCCGCAAGCCTTGTTTCCCTGCGGGCAGACCCCTAGTTTTTCTCGGGGTCAGGTCGCCCCGCGCAGCGTTTCGGAGTAGTCGATGCAGGATCAGGTCCCCGCGGATGCGGCACGCCATACCCCCATTGTGCAGCCGACCTCGCGGGCCATGGTGGCCGATCGCCTGGCCCTGCTGCGCGCCGAGCTGGCCGGTCGCGGGTTGGCGGGGTTCGTGGTGCCGCTGGCCGACGAGCACCAGGGCGAGTACCTGCCGCCCAGCGCCCAGCGCCTGGCCTGGCTGACCGGCTTTTCCGGCTCCGCCGGCCAGGCAGTGGTGCTGGCGGAAACCGCCGCGATCTTCGTCGATGGCCGCTACACGCTGCAGGTGCGGGACGAGGTGCCGACCGACCTCCTGACCCCGCGGCACGTCAGCGAGGAGCCGCTGGCGGACTGGTTGCCCGGGGTTCTGCCCGAAGGCGGGCGTGTCGGCCACGACCCCTGGCTGCACACCCCGGCCCAGGTGGCGCGCCTGCGTAGCGCCGCCGAAGCCGCCGGCGGCAAGCTGGTGGCGGTCGACGGCAACCCCCTCGATGCCGTGTGGGTGGACCAGCCGCCGCCGCCGCGGTCGCCCGCCGTTCCGCACCCGATGGTCTATGCGGGCGAATCTGCGGCCGCGAAGCGGGTGCGCATCGCCGACCGGATGGCGGCGGGCGGGGCCGACGCCTTCATCCTGTCGGCGCCGGACTCGATCGCCTGGCTGCTGAACGTGCGCGGCGGCGACGTGCCCTGCACACCCTTCGTCCTGTCCTTCGCCATCCTGCACAAGGACGGCTGCGTCGACTGGTTCGTCGACGAGGTCAAGCTGGGACCGGAGATGGCATCCCATCTCGGCAATGGCGTGTCGGTCCAGCCGCCGGTCGCTTTCGGGCCGCGGCTCGACGCGCTGGCGCAGGGTGGGACCCGCCTGATGGCCGACCCGGCGTCCGTTCCCTCCTGGGTGATCGACCGCATCGGCGACGCCGGCGGCACGGCGCTCAGCGGTGACGATCCCTGCCTGCTGCCGAAGGCGTGCAAGAACGCGGTGGAGATCGCCGGTTTCCGCGCCGCCCATCGCCGCGACGGGGTCGCCCTGACGCGTTTCCTGGCGTGGCTCGCGACCGCGGCCGCGTCCGGTATCGACGAACTGGCCGCCGCCGAGCAGCTTCGCGCCTTCCGGGCGGAAAGCGACCTCTATCGCGACGGCAGCTTCGAGACGATCTCCGGCTCCGGGCCGAACGGCGCCATCGTCCATTACCGTTCCTCGCCCAGGACCAACCGCACCCTCGGGCAGGGCGAGCTCTATCTGGTCGATTCCGGCGCCCAGTATCCCGATGCCACCACCGACGTCACCCGCACGGTCGCCATCGGCACGCCCTCGGCCGAGATGCGCGACCGCTTCACCCGCGTCCTGAAGGGCCATATCGCGATCGCGACCGCGCTCTTCGCGCGCGGCACCACCGGCGCCCAGCTCGACGCCCTGGCGCGGTTGGCCCTATGGCAGGTCGGGCTCGCTTTC
>CAZQOA010000086.1:0-19829 GCA_964594715.1 uncultured Rhizobiaceae bacterium
GAGACGTGCGAGGCGTAGAAATGGAAGCCCTTGGCGTGGACCTCTTCCTCGACCTCGGCGCTGGTCACCGTGGCCGCCAGCGGCAGGCCGCCGCCCAGCGACTTCGACAGGGTCAGGATGTCCGGAACCACGCCCTGCTGCTCGAAGACGAAGCGTGAGCCGAGCCGGCCGAAGGCGGTCTGCGCCTCGTCGAAGATCAGCAGCAGGCCGCGGCGGTCGCAATGCTCGCGCAGGCGCTGCATGTAGCCCTCGGGCGGGACGACGATGCCGCCCGCGGCCAGCACCGGCTCGCACATTACGGCCGCATAGGCGCCGACCGACTGCATGTCGGCCATCTCGAAGCCGACATCGAGACAGGTGGTGTCGCAGGTGCCCGAGCAATGCCGGATCGGGCAGCGATAGCCGTTGGGCGGCGGCAGGGCCATGGTCCCCGGCATCGCCGGGCCATAGCCCTTGCGGGCGCCGGAATAGGTGCTGGAGTTGGAGGCCGCCGTCATGCCGTGCCAGGAATGGCCCATGGCGATGATCTCGAAGCCGCCGGTCTTCAGCTTGGCGATGCGGATGGCGGCCTCGTTGGACTCGCTGCCGGTCGACAGGAACATGGCCTTCTGCAAGGTCGGCGGCAGCAGGCGGGCCAGCTCCACCGCCAGCTCGACCACGGCCGGCGACAGCATGTTGGAGTAGAGGTGAAGGGGCTCGGCGGTGGCGTCGCGCATGGCGGAGACCACGGCCGGATGGTTGTGGCCGATGGTGGCGCACATCTGGCCCGAGGCGAAGTCGAGGATGGCGCGGCCGTCGGAATCATAGATGTAGGAGCCCTCGGCCCGGGTGATCATCCCCGGCAGGAAGCCCTTGGTGTAGCGCATGAGGTGGCGGGAGACGTCCTCGCTCCATTCGCCATAAGGTTCGGCGGTATTCATGGGTGGTCGGCCTTTCACAACCGGCGGCGGAATCGTCTGGGTACTGGCATCGTTGACTGGACGAACAGGCCGACCTACATGAGCAATCTAGCTGGTCACTGCGTAGCGGGGGCCGGCTTTCTTTTTGACGGTTGGACCGTCTTCGCTGCCACCCGCACCGCCGTCCCCCGCCGCAGGTCCACCTTCACCCCATAGTCGCGCAGCGCCGCCTTGGCGCTGACCAGCCCCTCGCGCACATCCAGCAGCACCCGCCCCGGGTCGCGTCGGCGCGGGTCGCCGAAGCCGCCGGCGCCGGCTTCGCGCACCGTCAGGCGGGCGCCGGGGGCGAGGTCGACCCTGGCCTTGGCGTTGATCGGCCGGCCGTCGATGGCGTGGATGCGCTTCGACCCGTCGCCGCCCTTGAAGAGGCCGCGGGCGGGGAACTGGGTGCGGTTGCCCATGCCGAGCAGCGTCATGGTCGAGCCGCTGTCGTTGCGCAGCACCACCTCCTGCCCGAGGCCGCCGCGCCATCGGCCGGGGCCGCCGCTGTCGGTCAGCAGTTCCTTGCGCTCGATGGTGGTGCTGGTGATGTTCTCCCAGATCTCGACCGGCACCACCGCCATGTTGGAGGGGTGCGGCACCGTCGGCGCCCCATCCGTGCCGTCCAGCGCGCCGTAGCCGCCGGCCGCGAAGTAGATGGTCGAGACACCGCGGCCGTTGCGGTGGCGGCCCTGCACGGTCACGAGGTTCATCATGCCGGAATCCGCCTGCACCCGGTCGGGCGCCGCCTTGGCGAGCGCGCCATAGATGAGCGGCACCACGAAATGCCCCATGGCGTGCCGCCCGCCGGTGGCGAATGGCGCGCGGGCGTCGAGGATGCAGCCCTCGGGCGCCGACACGGTGATCGGGACTGCCATGCCGCCATTGTTGGGAATGGTCGGCAGGGTCAGGGTCTTGATCGAATAGAGCGACATGGCGCGCGTGTAGCAGAAGGGCACGTTGATGCCGGCGCGCACGCAAGGCCCGGTGCCGTCGAAGTCGAGATGCACCCGGTCGTCCGCGATGTCGATGCGCACCGCAAAGCGGATCGGCCCGTCCAGCCCCTCCAGCTCGATCCGGTTGCGATAGGTGCCGGGCTTCAGCGTCGTCCGGATGCGCTCGCGCATGGCGCGCTCGGCATGGTCGCGGATGGCGCGGGAGAGGGGGGCCAGGTCCTCGATGCCGTACTCGTCCATGAACTCCAGCACCTGCCGGCCGCCGACCTCGTTGCAGGCGACGTTGGCCATCAGGTCGCCCACCACCTGCTCGGGCACGCGGACATTGGTGCGGATGAGTTCGATCAAACGCTCGTCGACTTTCCCAGACTCGGCCAGCTTGCAGATCGGGAAGCGCAGGCCCTCGTGGTAGATCTCGGTCGCCGACGAGCCGAAGCCGATGCCGCCGATGTCCGGCAGGTGGGTGATGCTCATGGTGTAGGCGACGATGCGGCCATGGCGGAACACCGGCCGCATCATGGTCACGTCGAACAGGTGCCCGGTGCCGAGCCACGGGTCGTTGGTGAAGATGACGTCGCCCGGCTTCAGAGTTTCCGCGGGGAAGCGGTCCAGCATGTGGCGCGCGGTGACGGGCGCGCTGGCGATGAAGATGGGCACGCTCATGGTGCCCTGGGCGATCGAGTTCGCGTCCGCGTCGAGGACCACGCAGGACAGGTCGTAGCTCTCCGACACGATGGTCGAGAAGGAGCTGCGGACCAAGGTCGAGACGATCTCGTCGGTGATCGAGATGAGCCGGTCCCAGAGGATGCCGAGGCTCACCGCGTCGAAGGATTCCCTTGCGCCCTTGGCCATCATCCCCTCCCTAGCGCGCCGGCTCGGCGACGAGATTGTAGTGGCGGTCGACCTCGGCCTGTTCGCCGGGGCCGATGATGCAGGTCGATTCGCGCTCCTCGACCACGGCGGGGCCGGTCAGCCGGGTGCCGGGCGCCAACTGGTAGCGGTCATAGACCGGGATGTCGGCATAGGCGCCGGTGGCGCCGAAATAGACCGAGCGGGTGCCCTTCAGCGCCGATTGCGCGTCGCCCGAGGGCGGGTCGCCCAGGCTGTAGCCGGCCGCGAAGTCGGGCGCGGGGCCGGCCGCCTCCACCTTCCAGTTGATGATCTCGACCGGCTCCTCCAGGAAGCTGACGAGGTAGGTCTCGGTATAGGCGGTCGCGAAGAGACGGGGGAGGTCGCCGAACAGGGCCTCGAGGTCGCCGGCGGCGGGCAGCGTCACCTCGATGTCGTGGCCCTGGCCCTGGTAGCGCATGTCGAGGCGCAGCGTCACCCGGATGTCGGCCTCGGTCGTGCCGGCACGCCGCAGGTAGGACGAGGCCTCGTCGACGAGGCGGCGGAACTCGGCCGCGAAGCCGGGCCCGTCGAGATCGTCGACATGGACGCGCCTCGACCGCGCCACCTCGAACGACAGCGGGCTTGCGAGCAGGCCCAGCGCCGACATGACGCCGGCGCCGACCGGGAAGATGACGCGTGGTACCTTCAGCTTGCGGGCGATCGCCATGGCGTGCAGCGGGCCGGAGCCGCCGAAGGCGACCATGCTGGCCGCGCGATAATCGAAGCCGCGTTCCGAGGCATGGATGCGAAAGGCCCGGGCCACGTCCTCGTTGATGATCTCGTGGATGCCCCAGGCGGCCCGCGCCAGCGTCAGCGACAGGGGCTTGGCGACCGCCGCCCGGATCGCCGTCTCGGCCGCCTTGCGGTCGAGGCGCATGGTACCGCCCAGGAAGAAGCCGGCATCGAGATAGCCCAGCACCAGGTTGGCGTCGGTCAGGGTGGCGCCGGTGCCGCCGCGGCCGTAGCAGGCGGGGCCGGGGTCCGCGCCGGCACTCTTGGGCCCGACCCGCAGCAACCCGCGATCGTCGACCCCGGCCAGGCCGCCGCCGCCGGCGCCGATCTCGATCATGTCGATGACCGGAATGCGCACCGGCAGCCCGCTGCCGCGCTTGAACTCGTGAACGCGGGCCACCTCCATCATGTATTTCTTGAGCGGCGCCCCGTCGCGGATGAGCGCGCCCTTGGCGGTGGTGCCGCCCATGTCGAAGGCCAGCACATTGTCGATCTGGAGGTTGCGGCCATGGTGGGCGGACATCAGCGCGCCCGCCGCCGGCCCCGATTCGAGCGCGCGTACCGGATAGAGGCGGGCGGTCTCGGTGGTCACCGTGCCGCCGCTCGACGTCATGATGTAGACCCGGCCGCCGAAGCCCTTGGCCGACAGCCCGTCCTCCAGCCGCTTCAGGTAGCGGTCGAACATCGGCTGGGTGAAGGCGTTGACCGTCGTCGTGGTCCAGCGCTCGAACTCGCGCATGTTGGGGAAGACGTCGGCGGAGGTGGAGACGTAGAGGCCGGGGAACTCCTTCCGCACCAGCCGGGCGACCGCGTGCTCATGGACGGGGTTGACGTAGGAATGCAGCAGGCAGACGGCCAGCGCCTCGATTCCGCCCTCCTCGACCAGGCGGGCGACGGCGGCGCGCACCGAGGCGCGGTCGAGCTTGCGCTCCACCTTGCCGTCGGCGCGGATGCGCTCGTCGATTTCCGCCCGCAGGCTGCGCGGCACGATCGGCGGCGGGAATTTGAGGCGGAGGTCGTAGAGGTCGTAGCGGCTCTCGTAGCCCATATCGAGGATGTCGCGGAAGCCGGCGGTGGTCAGCATGCCGGTCACCGCACCCCGGCGCTCGATCACGGCATTGGTCACCAAGGTCGTGCCATGGACGATGTCGTGGACCTGGCCGATCCCCACCCCGTTGCGGGCGAGCAGCGCGTCCACCCCATCCAGCACCGCGGCCGACGGGTCGCTGGGCGTGGTCAGCTGCTTGTGGATGGCCATTCGAGCGCCCTCGGCGTCGAACAGGGCGAAGTCGGTGAAGGTGCCCCCGATGTCGACGCCGATACGATGCATGGGAAGATGACCCGGACGTTGTTGCGGACCCGCAGCGTCAACCCTAGCTTCAGAGCCGCATCAGGGGCAACGCGCGTCCGGGTGATCCACTTTCCTTAGGCGTCAGGCGGCGGGCGCCACCGACAGGCCGCGGACGCCGTGGCGCGCGATGAAGCCGGCGACCAGCCCGGACGCCTTCGCCTCCTCGACGAACTGGCCAAGGAACGCGGCGGCGGCCTGATTGCCACGCGCCGCCCCGATCGCCTGCTGCACGGCGGTGAACTGGCCGTCGAGGATGCGGGCGCCGGGCAGCGCTTCGAGGTCGGCCATCAGCCGCGGGCGGAGGCCGGCCAGCACGTCCAGCTTCTCGTCCGCGAACTGCTGCATGGCGCTGTCCAGGGTGTCGGACCGCACCAGGGTGGCGTGGCGGATATTGCGCTCCAGCCACAGGTCGTAGGCGGCCCGGGCGGTGACGGCGATGCGCACGCCGGGCCGGTCGACCTCGGCGATCGAGCCGATGGCCGATCCCGCGGGCACCAGGTAGGTCGCCTCGATCTCGGCATAGGCGGCGGTGAAGGCGATCTTCTCGGCCCGCTGCGGTTCCGCCCCGATCAGGCCGATGTCCCACTGGTCGGCCGTCACGGCATCGGCCAGCTCGCCCGGCTTGGCGAACTCCACATATTTCACGGGAACCCCCAGCCGGTCGGCGATCGCGCGCGCCATGTCGGGCGACACCCCATCCGGCTCGCCCGCCGGCGAGCGGCCGGTGACGAGCAGGAAGTTGCCCATGTTGATGGCGGCGCGCAGCACGCCGGTCGGCGCAAGCTGGGAGAGGACTTCTGGGGACATGAGGGGGCGATCCGGGTTGGTGGTGGGTCCCCTCAGGATGGACCGGTTGCGAGGCGGATGGCCAGACCGGCGATCGTGGCCAGGCCCAGCGTGCGCACGACGCCGAGCTTGAGGCGGAAGAGGCAGACGGCCGCCAGCACCGCGATCGCCAATGCCGCCGGGTCGACCGTCGCCAGGTTCGGCAGATCGAGCGCCATCGGTCCCAGGCGTATTTCACGGACGTCGCCGAACAGCACGCGCAGCCCGAACCACAAGGCGAGGTTGGCGATGACACCGACGACCGCCGCCGTGACCGCGGCCAGCGCGCCCGCCAGCTTGCGGTTCGCCTGCAAGCGCTCGACGAAGGGGGCGCCCAGGAAGATGAAGGCGAAGCACGGCGCGAAGGTGACCCACAGGGTGATGACGGAGGCCACGACGCCGCCGACGATGCCGTCTTCGCGGAAGCCGCCGAGGAAGCCCACGAACTGCAGCACCAGGATCAGCGGCCCGGGCGTCGTCTCGGCCAGGCCAAGGCCGGCCAGCATCTCCGGCGCCGTCAGCCAGCCGTGATTCTCGACCGCCTCCTGGGCGACATAGGCCAGCACCGCATAGGCCCCGCCGACCGTCACCACCGCCATCTTGGAGAAGAACCAGGCGACGTCGGCGAAGACCCCGGCGCCGGCGAGGTAGAGCAGCGCCACCGGCGCCAGCCACAGGGCAAGCGCGATGGTGCCGGCGCGCCGGGCCGAGGCGGCCTGCCGCGCCGGCCGCCCGGGATCGGCCGCCAGCGCGGCGTCGAGTGCCGATGGCAGCTCCCCCGCCCTCTCCTTGCCGTGGGACCCGATGGTGAAGGCGTCGGACGCGACATAGCCGGCCAGGGCGGCCACGAGCACGACGACCGGGAAGGGGACCTGGAAGGCATAGAGGGCGGCGAAGGCGAGGAAGGCCAGCACCCACGCCGCCCGCCCCTTCAGGGCGCGGC
Organism: uncultured Rhizobiaceae bacterium; assembly: GCA_964594715.1. Classification (GTDB taxonomy): domain Bacteria; phylum Pseudomonadota; class Alphaproteobacteria; order ATCC43930; family Allostellaceae; genus Allostella. The sequence goes on from CAZQOA010000086.1 coordinate 6,637, forward strand.
GGCCGACGCGCAGCAGCGCCTCGACCACCAGCACCAGGACGGCCGCCTTCAGTCCGAAGAAGAGGGCGGCGACGAGGGGCACCTCGCCCAGGGTGGCATAGACCACCGACAGGGCCAGCATGACGGCCGCTCCCGGCAGCACGAACAGCAGCCCCGCCGCCGCCCCGCCGCGCACGCCATGCATCAGCCAGCCGAGATATGTCGCCAGCTGCTGCGCCTCCGGCCCCGGCAACAGGGTGCAGAAGTTGAGCGCGTGCAGGAACCGACGGTCGGAAACCCAGCGGCGCTCGTCGACCACCTCGCGGTGGAGGAGGGCGATCTGCGCCGCCGGCCCGCCGAAGGAGAGAAGCCCGATCCGCAGCCACACGGCGACCGCCTCGCGGAAGCCCGGCAGCGGCGGGGCGACCTCCGCGCCCGGCCGCATCGTCCCGTCCGCGCTCACGCGACGGCTCCGGCCTGGACCGCGGGGGCGGGGGCCGGCCAGTCATGGGTCTCGCCGGTGGCATCGCGGGCCCAGCGGTAGAAGGCGTCGTAGAGGCCCATGGCGGCCTCGAGCTGGGCCAGGTCGTCGCGGTACATGCGCGAGAGGCCGAGCGAGGCCGCCAGCAGGCCCGCCGCCTGGGGCGCCAGGTGCAGGCGGTTGGTGTCGGCGCCGCGCACGATCGGGGCCAGGCGCTGCAGGGCCTCCGATTGCAGGCCGAACTCCTCCAGCATCACGTCGAAGGTGCAGGCCTCGCCGCGATGGCTCCAGAAGGTGTCCTCGATATCGAAGGGCGTGGCGCCGAAGCGGTCGGCGACCGCCGCCACCTCGCCCGGGGCGACGAACAGGAACACTGCGCCGGGATCGATGAAGCGACGGATCAGCCAGGGGCAGGCGATGCGGTCGATCTTCGGCCGCGCGCGGGTGACCCACAGCGTGCGTCCCCGATCGCGGCCGGACGGCAGGCGGTCGGGCTTCACCAGCAGGCCGCCGGCCGCGGCCCATGCCTCGAAGCCGCCCTCCAGCGTCTCGGCCCGGGCACCGGCGTGGCGCAGCCAGGCGACCGCGCCCTGGCTCAGCTTCAGGCCGCGCTGGCAGACGACGACCACGGCGCGTCCGGCGTAGTCGGGCGCCCAGGCTTCGACCGTGCGGAAGTCGCGGCGCATTGCCGTCGGCACCATGCGCGGGTCGCGGGCATGGTCCTCTTCGATGCGGACATCGATGACGGTCGGCATCTCGGGCGTGCCGACGAAACGGGCGAACTGGGTGGGGGTGATGAAATCGGGTCCGGCCATGATGCGTCCATCCCTTCTTCAGCGGGAGCGTTGGACGCGATATTTCAGCCGAGGCCTCACGGGGCGATCGCGGAATTTCCCCTTATGCGAATCATGCGCGGCGTGGGCGCGGCCTGTCAAGCAGCCGAAAGGGGTAGGAACCCGGGGCGCCCGGCCGACAGTTCCGTGGCGACCGCGCTCAGCGTTTCGGCAAAGCGCCGGGCCACGGCAGAAAGCGGACGCAGGCGCGACGACAGCACGTTGAGCGAGAAGCGGATCTCCGGCTCCAGCGGGCGCACCACCAGCTCGGGCAGGTATTCCGCGAACGGGAAGAACGAATCGATCAAGGCCACGCCGACCCTGTTGCGCACCAGCGAGGCGGCGAAGAAGGCCTGGTTGATGTCGACCGTGCTCTCCAGCGGCAGGCCGGCGTTGCGGAACGCCTCGCGGATGCGCTGACCGGTCGGTGCCTCGGGGTAGAAGGTGATGATGCGCTCGCCGGCCAGGTCGGCCGGGGTGATGGCCGACCGGCCGGACAGGCGATGGCCCGGCGGCAGGACGCAGACGACGCGGCCGTCGCACAGGCGCGAGGTCACCATGAGGGTGTCGTCGGACACCGCCTGGACCAGCGCCAGGTCGGCCTGGTTGCTGCGCACCAGCTCGATGATCTCCGGCGACGGCAGTACCCTTGCGTCGAAGCGGACGGCGGGGTTCTCGACGCTGAAACGCCGGATCGCCTCCGGCAGGATGGAGATCGCCAGGACCGGGGCCGAGGCGATGCGGACTTCGCCCGCGCGCCCCTCGCGCAGGTCGGCGGCGCGCTGGTGGAAGGTCGCCATGTCGCCGAAGATCCGCTCGATCTCCGGGAACAGTTCCTGCGCCTCGCGCGTGGTGTGCAGGCGGCCGTTGGCACGGCTGAACAGGGTCATCCCCAGGTCCTGCTCAATCGCCCCCAGGATCTTGCTGGCCGCCGGCTGCGACATGCCGAGGCGCCGGGCGGTCTCGCTGACCGACCCGGTACGGATCATCGTTCTAAGAACCTCAAGCTGCCGCACGTTCATGCTTTCAAGAGCAGCACGAATTCGCCGGGCACGCCAAGCACGTTCAGCGCGGCACCGCCTTGGCGCCGAACCGTGCGACCAGGACCAGGGCCACCACCACCAGGCCGATCTGGAGGACGGAGATGGCGGCGATGGTCGGGTCGATCTCGTTCATGATGTTGTCGAACATCTGCTTGGGCAGGGTCTTGGTGGTGCCGCTGAGGAACAGCGCCACCACCACCTCGTCGAAGGACGACAGGAAGGCCAGGATGCCGGCCGAGACGATGCCGGGCCGGATCAGCGGCAGGGTCACCCGCACGATCGCGCCGACCCGCCCGACACCGAGGCTCATCGCCGCCTGCTCCAGCGTCGGATCGACGGTGCGCAGCGACGCCGACATCACCGCCAGGACGAACGGGATCGCCAGCACGGTGTGGGCCAGGATCAGCCCGGCCTCGGTGCCGGTCAGGTGGATGCGGGCGAAGAGGCCATAGATGGCGATGGCGATGACGATGTGCGGCACGATCATCGGGCCGGTGCCGAGCCGTTCCACCAGGACCCGCCCGCGATAGCGACCGCGCACGACGCTGTAGGCGAGCGCGGTGCCCAGGACAAGCGACAGGGCCGTGGCGCCCACCGCCACCCGCACGCTGACCAGGGTCGCCTCGATCCAGGCCGGGTTCTCGAAGTAGCGGGCATACCATTGCAGCGACCAGCCGGGCGGCGGGAATTGCAGGTAGCGGGCGGAGCTGAACGAGATCGGGACGATGATCAGGAGTGGCGTCAGCAGCAGCGCGAAGACGAAGAACGAATAGCCGCGCAGCAGCCGGCGCAGCCATGGCCGCATGGCCCCGGCCTGCGGCTCAGCCCCCTCGTTCGACTTAACCACGGGGCGCCTGCACGCGGTTCGACGCTGCCTGGATGATCAGGGTCGCCACCAGCAGCACCATCGAGAGGGCACCGGCGAAGCGCCAGTCGAGCAGCGCCTGCACCTGGTGCTCGATGACGTTGGCGATCATCATGACGCGGCCACCGCCGAGCAGGGCCGGCGTGATGTAGAAGCCGAGCGAGATGATGAAGACCAGCGTGCCGCCGGCCAGCACGCCGGGCCAGGTGAGCGGCAGGTAGACGCGGGTGAAGGTCTGCCAACCGCTGGCGCCCAGCCCGTCGGCTGCCCGCAACAGTTCGCGGTCGACGCGGATCATCACCGCATAGACCGGCAGGATGAACATCGGCAGCAGCACATGGGTCATGCCGATGATGACGCTCGGCAGGTTGTGGAGGAGGGGCAGGGGAGCGTCGGTCAGGCCCCAGTCCATCAGCGTGCGGTTGATGATGCCGTTGCGTCCGAGGATCACCATCCAGGCATAGGTGCGCACCAGCACGCTGGTCAGCAGCGGGATGAGGATGCAGGCGAAGCCGATCGCCGACCCGGTGCGGGACAGGGTGGTCAGGTAGTAGGCGACCGGATAACCCAGCACGGCGCAGAACAGGGTCACGATCGCGGCGATCTCGAAGGTCTCGCGGAAGATGGTCAGATAGAGCCCGTCGGTCAGCGCCTTCTCGTAGGCGGCGAGGTTGCCGCCCTCGATGCTGAGGAGCAGCAGCCGCACCACCGGGCCGACGAAGATGACGAGGAGGAAGACGAGGGCCGGCAGGCCCAGCATGAAGGGGCCGCCCGGCATGCGGCCGGCGACGGCGCCCGCGATGCCGCCCAGCCCGTTGCCGGTGGACAGAGCTTCAGTGGGCGATGACATGCACGTCGCCCGCCGACCAGCCGACCGCGATCTCGGCGCCGGGATTGACCGCGCCCACCGGCACCGCCGCCAGCGTCCAGACCGCGGTCAGGTCCCGGCCGCCTGCCTTCAGAAGGTATTTCTGCGTCTGGCCGAGATAGCTGACCTCCTCCACCCGCGCCGCCAGGACGTTGTCGGCGGTCTCGCCCGCGGCCAGCAGGCGGACCCGTTCCGGGCGCACCAGCGCCGTCGCATGGCGTCCGGGCGCCATGTCGCCGGCGGTCGCGAACAAGGGCCGGGCGTCGCCGGTCGCCAGTTGCAGGATGCCGCCCTCCTGGCCGGACACCGCACCATCCCAGAGGTTGGATTCGCCGATGAAGCCGGCGGCGAAGACGGTGCGCGGCCGGGCATAGATTTCGTGCGGGGGGCCAAGCTGCTCGATCGCGCCGCGGTTCATCACCGCGATGCGGTCGGACAGCAGCAGGGCTTCCTCCTGGTCGTGGGTGACGAAGATGGCGGTCAGCCGCAGCCGCCGCTGCAGGCGCCGCACCTCCTCCTGGAGTTGCTGGCGCAGGCGGCGGTCGAGCGCGCCGAAAGGTTCGTCGAGGAGGAGCAGGCCCGGATTGAAGACGATGGCGCGGGCCAGCGCCACGCGCTGCTGCTGGCCGCCGGAGAGCTGGTTCGGCAGGCGCGACTGGTAGCCCTCGAGCTCGACGAGCCGAAGGGCTTCCTCGACCCGGCGCTGGATCTCGGCGCGGGGGATGCGGCGCACGGCCAGCGGGAAGGCGACGTTGCGCTCGACCGTCAGATGCGGGAAGAGCGCATAATTCTGGAAGACCATGCCGATGTTGCGCCGGCCCGGCGGGGCACGGGTGATGTCGGTCGACCCGATCCGCACGGTGCCGCGGTCCGGCGCCTCGAAGCCGGCGATGATCTTCAGCAGGGTCGTCTTGCCGGAGCCGCTCGGGCCGAGGAGGGTGAGGAACTCACCCGCCTCGACCGCGAGGTCGACGCCGCCGATCGCGGTCACCGGGCCGAACCGCTTCTCGATCCCGGTCAGGTGAAGCGGCAGGGAAGCGCTGGTCGGCGGCATCGGATCAGCGCGCGAGCAGCCAGCGGCTGAAGCGTTCCTCGATCGCCGCGCCATTGGCCGCCCACCATTCGTCGCTGGTCCAGGCGACCTTGGGCAGGTTCTCGGGCGAGGTCGGGAAGTACTTGAAGCTGGCCTTGTCGACATAGTCCCAGGACTTCGGGTGGGTGCCGGGATAGCCGACGCGCTCGGCATAGGCCGCCTGGAGCTTCGGCTCGTTCATGATCGCCAGCATCTTCTGGGCCCAATAGGCATGCGGCGTGCCCTTGACCACGCCGAAGGTGCCGACCTTGGCCATGGCGCCCGCCCAGGCGACGTCGATGCCGGATCCGTCGCGCTGGAGCTTGTAGAAGCGGCCGTTCCAGCCGCTGGTCATCACCACCTCGCGGTCGATGAGCAGCTGGGCCGGCTGCTGGCCCGTGGTCCACCACACGGCAATGTGCGGCTTGATCTCGTCCAGCTTCTTGAAGGCGCGGTCGACGTCGATCGGATAGAGCTTGTCGGTCGCGACGCCGTCGGCCATCAGGGCGAATTCGAGGTTGTCGATGGCCCGGGCGCGCAGCGCGCGCGGCCCCGGAAAGCGCTTCACGTCCCAGAAATCCGCCCAGTTCGTCGGATACTGGCCGTTCTTGAAGGCGTCCTTGCGATAGCCGAGTGCGGTGGAATAGATGCCGCGCGCCAGCGTCACCTTGCGTTCGCCGAGCGCGCCCGGCAGCTCGTCCATGCCGACGATCGCCCGGTCGATCGGCTCGAACAGGCCGAGGCGTTCGGCACGGATCGCGTCCTCGCCGCCGACCTCGGAGATCGCCCACTCGATATTGCCGTTCTCGACCATGGCGCGCAGCTTGGCGAGGTTGGTCGGGCCGCTCTCCACGACCTTGATGCCGTAGCGCTTCTCGAACTCGGCGTAATAGATCTCGCGGGTTGCCACCAGCGTGTCGCCGATCGACGCGTTGACGACGATCTGCTTGGGCTTCGGCGGCTCCTGTGCAGCCAGGCCGGCAGGCAGCAAGAAGCCGGCTGCCAGCCCGAGGGCAAGTTGTCCGGCAGCACGCCGGGTCAGGCGGTTCGTATCGGGCATCTGACTGCCTCCTTGCGGGACCAAGGGTTTAATAGGGCCAGGGTTTTCATAGGGTAATGACGACGACGTCGACCGCGACCGCGTCGTCCGCGGTCACGATCACGGGATTGAGGTCGACTTCCCGCAGGACGCCGCGGCCGGCCGCGGCGAGGCGGCCGACGGCGACCAGCAGGTCGATCAGCCGGTCGCGGGCGAGCACCCGGCCGCGATAGCCGGACAGGATGCCCTTGCGGTCGAGTTCGTGGATCATGCGGTCGGCGTCGGTCGCGCTCAGTGGGGCCATCTCGACCACGGGCGCGCCCATGGCTTCGGCATAGATGCCGCCGAACCCCAGCATGACCGCGGCGCCGACATCGGCGTCCACCTTCACGCCGATCATCAGCTCGATCCCATCGGCCACCATCTCCTGGACACGGAAACCGGTGATGCCGGGCGTGCGCGCGGCCATCCCGGCGGCGGCGGCCTGGACGGCCGCCTGGTCCTTCAGGCCGAGGGCGACCAGGCCGGCGTCGGACTTGTGCGTGCATCCCGGAAGATCGCCCTTGAGGACGACCGGGAAGCGCAGGGCGCCGGCGTCATCGATCGCCACCTCGCGGACGAAACGGATGCCGAACCGGTCGAGCAGCGCCCTGGCATCGGCCTCGCCCAGGACCCCGGAGGCGACCTCGGGGAAATCCGCCGTGGCGTGGCCGTCATCGGCCGTCGGCGCGCGTAGGCCCGCATGGTCGTAGAGCGCGCGCAGGCCGCTCAGCGCGGTGTGCGGATCGGTGCAGGTCAGCACGCCCTCGCGGCGCAGTGCTGCCAGCACCGGTTCCACCATCGGTCCTGCCTGCCAGCACACGAGGTGCGGCTTGGCGGCGTCGCGGACGAAGGCGGGAAGGACCTCGACGATGTCCTCCATGTAGCTGAACAAGGTCTCGGCATAGATGGTGGCGCCGACATCCTCGTCGGCATCCATGATCTCCAGCGTGCGCAGCACGTCGAGGTAGCCGGCGCGCGGCCGGCCGCGGCCGCCGGCGTCGATCGGGTTGGCCGGGTTTTTCTGGTTGGTCTCTTCGCGGATGCGCGCGTTGGTGGCCGCGGAGAAGGTGGCGGCCTTCAGGCCATGATCGTGGATGCGGTCGCCGAAGGCCGCGGCATAGCCGCCCGACAGGGAGACGACGCCGATGCCGCTGCCGGGCTTCACGCCCCGGTCGGGTTTCAGGCCGTGGTCGGCGAGCAGCATCCCGCCCACCAGCAGGTCGTCGACGTCGTCGACCACCACGATGCCGTTGCGTCGGTAGGCCGCGTCCTTCACCTGCCGGTCGCCGACGATGCGACCGCTGTGCGACTGGGCGGCGGCGGCGCCGGCGGCCGACCGCCCCGGCTGCAGCAGCAGGACCGCCTTGCCCCGGGCCCGCGCCTGCCGGCCCAGCGCGAGGAAGCCCGCATAGTCGGCCACCGATTCTGCATAGATGCCGATGACGCGGGTGGCGTCGTCGTCGATCATGAAGCGCAGATAGTCGAGCGTGGTCAGGTCGAACTCGCCGCCGCTGGAAACCAGGTGCGAGAAGCCGCCGCCGATCCGGCGCGCGCGCTCGATCAGCGACGAGACGATGCCGCCGCTCTGCGAGATGATGCCGATCGGGCCGCGCGGCAGGCCGGTTTCGTCGACGGCGGTGGAGATGGTGGCGGCGGCCCCGGTGTGGGGCGAGACGATGCCGACGCATTGCTGGCCGACGATGCGGGGCCAGCCGTCCTTGGCCATGCCCAGCAGCTCGGCCGCCAGGCGGTCGGCATCGGCGGCACCCTTCGGCACCAGGTCGCCGACGGCGATGAAGAAGCCGGCACCGCGGCAGGACCGATAGACGTCGAGCAGGCGGTCGGGGCCGACGAAGGCCATCACGATATCGATCGGCTCGCGGATGTCGGCGATCGACGGCACGCACGGATGGCCGAATACCGACCGGTATTTCGGGTTGACCGGCAGCAGGCGCCCGGTGAACCCGGCCCACATGGTGGCCTGCATCGACCGCGCGACGTTGCGGCCGGGGTCCTCGCTGGCGCCGACCACCGCGATGGTGCGCGGGTCGAAGAGGCGCCGGAGGTCGGATTGCCGGCCCGCCGGGTAGGTCGTCACCATCGATGCCGGGGAATGGTTCATGCCTTGCTTTGCCCGTGCCTTCCGTTTCTTCGCGCAAGGTGAAGGTTCGATGTCCAACCAGAAGTGGTCAAGTATCAAACTGGTTATGGGGTCTTTCCAAAAAAGAATAATCTTAGATGACGAGAGGAAATATTGCAGTTGCGAGATGACGCGTACCCATTCCGCAAAGGAAACACGTCATACCCAATCGCTATTTTTCTCGATTGCGGCGCCGGCCTATCGTGTCCGGCAGGTGGCCGCCTGCCGTTTCCCCGCCAGCCTGTTCCTCGCCAGTCTGTTCCCCAAAGGAGCCCCGATGGTCATCGACTTTTCCAGCCGCCCGCCATTGCCCGAATTCGGGGTCCGGGTCGACCATCTGTCCAACTATCGCCGGGTCTACCGGTCGAGCGAGGCCGCCGCCACCGAATCCGACGCCAAGGGCGAGGACAAGCTCGCCGCCTATTTCGCCGCCTATGACGCGGTCGACGCCCAGCATGTCGTGATCCGGGCCAAGGACACCGAGACCACCTTCGGCCACAAGACCACCAACGAGTTCGTCGGCGGCTTCTGCCGCCAGTACGGCCCGCGCTTCATCGGCTTCGCCGGCGTCGACCCGCACAAGGGCATGGCGGCGATCCGCGAGCTCGAGCATGCGGTGAAGGAGCTGGGGCTGCGCGGCCTCAATCTGCAATGCTTCGAGCACAAGATCGCGATCAACGACAAGAAGCTCTATCCGCTCTACGCCAAATGCATCGAGCTGGACATCCCGGTCACCGTCCATTCCAGCATCAACTTCTCCACCGAATGCCTGATGGAGCATGGCCGGCCGATCCTGCTCGACGAGGTGATGGTGCATTTCCCGGAACTGCGGGTGGTCGCGGCCCCGCCCGGATGGCCCTGGGTGCAGGAGCTGATCGGCGTCGCCTGGCGCCACAAGAACGTCTTCATCGGCGTCTCGGCGGTGCGGCCGAAATACCTGGAGGCCGAGGATTCCGGCTACGAGCCGCTGGTGAAGTACGGCAACTCCATCCTCCAGGACCAGATCATCTTCGGCACCTCGCACCCGCTGCAGCCGGTCGGCCGCGCCTTCGACGAGGTCCGTGCGCTGCCGCTGAAGCCCGAGGTGACGCAGAAATGGATCCACGGCAACGCCGCCCGGCTGCTCGGCCTCGACTGATCCGGTTCCCCCCACGCGACCTCGCGAGGCGTTTTCCATGATGCACCCGGTGATCGCCGCCGTTCAGGAGCGGCTGCGGCAGCTCGAGCTGCAACCGTTCCACGCCACGATCGGCGATCTCGTGGCCGCCGCGGCGGTGCGCGACCCCGATCGGCTGGCGATCGTCTTCTTCGAGCGCGGCGAGCAGCTCACCTATGCGGGGCTCGACCGGGCCGTCAACCGGGCGGCCAACGCACTGCGCGCGATCGGCGTCCGGCGCGGCAGCCGGGTCGCGGTGATGCTGCCCAACCGGATCGAGTATCCGGTGGCGTGGCTGGCGCTGGCCCGCCTCGGCGCGACCATGATTCCGGTCAACAACGGCTACACCCCGCGTGAGATCGCCTATGCCCTGACCGATGCCGAGGCGTCCTTCGCGATCGTCGACGACACCTGCCTGCCGACCTTCCTCGCCGCCCCGGAGCGGCCGGGCGACCTGACGGACGAGCGGATCGTCGTCGTCGGCACCCAGCCGGTCGCCGGCACCCGGTCGTGGGCCGCGCTGTTCGGCCAGGCGCGCGACGACTTCCAGCCGACCGAGGCCGTGTCGGGCGACGATCCGGTCAGCATCCAGTACACCTCCGGCACCACCGGCCTGCCCAAGGGCTGCCTGTTGCCGCAGAGCTATTGGCTGGTCCTCTGCCGCTCGGCCAGCGCGCGCACCTTCTCGCCGGTGCGCCGCCTGCTCGTACAGAACCTCTTCTTCTACATGAACGCCCAGTTCCTGCTGCTGACCGCCCTCAACCGCGGCGCCACCCTCTACATGGCGGAACGGCCCAGCGCGTCGCGTTTCATCGGCTGGCTGAAGCAGTACGAGGCCAACTGGTGCATCTTCCCGGAGGTGGTGCTGAAGCAGCCGGGCGCCATCGACGACCGGCGCACGGCCCTGATGGAGGTGGCGATGGCCGCCGTCAGCCGCGACGGCCATGTCGAGCTGGAGCGGCGCTTCCAGGTGCCGGCGCGCGAGATCTTCGGCATGACCGAGGTCGGCCCCGGCACCTTCATGCCGTTCGAGGTCGAGGACATGGTCGGGTCCGGCTCGATCGGTGCACCCTCGATGTTCCGCAAGGTGCGCATCCGCGATGCCGAGGGCCGGCCGGTGGCGCCGGGCGAGCCCGGCGAGCTGCAGGTCACCGGCCCGTCGATGCTGAAGCGCTACGTCAACAAGCCGGAGGCGACCGCCCGCTCGTTCGACGGCGAATGGTTCCGCACCGGCGACCTCGCCCGCCAGGACGAGCGCGGCTTCTTCTATATCGTCGGCCGCATCAAGGACATGATCCGGCGCGCCGGCGAGAACATCGCCGCGGTCGAGATCGAGAGCGTGGTGCGGCAGTTGCCGGAGATCATCGACGCCGCGGTGACGCCGGTGCCGGACGACACCCGGGGCGAGGAGGTGCGGATCACCATCGAGCGGGCGCCGGCCGAAGCGGGCGACGAGCGGCTGTTGCGCACCATCATCGCCCATTGCGAGGCCAACCTCGCGCGCTTCAAGATCCCGCGCTACTACGCCTTCGCTGAATCCCTGCCGCGCACGGCGTCGAACAAGCTGGCCAAGCACCTGATCGTGCCCGCCGGCGGCAGCCCCTTCGCCGGCACCTACGATCGCATCGACGGCATCTGGCGGCGGTAGGCGCCGGGCTCCGTCGCATGGGCGAGCTCATCTCGCCGGCGGTCGAGGGCGCTACGGCGCGGCCGGTGCCATCGCCTTGCGCCAGTCGATGCCCGCGCCGGGGCCGGGGCCTTCGCCGAACCAGCGCTGGAGGCGGTCGCCTTCGACCGGCGCCGGGGCGTCGGCCAGGGTCGTGATCGTCCTCGGCTCGGCGGCGCGGGGACCGTGCGTCGACCACCAGCTTCCGGCGAGCGCGGCCGCGACCCGGGCGGCGGCCTGGGAGCGCTCGGCCGCGTCGTCGATCCGCCCGGCCGGGGACAGCGAGCTCGGTGCGATGCTGGCCGCCAGGGACCCCAGCGCCTGCAAGGCGGTGGGCACGGCCGCGCGCGGGGCGACGAAGCCGAGGACGACCGGGGCCGACCAGGCGCCCTTGGCGCTGCCGGCACCGCCATCGGTGGCGGCGACGACATAGGCGGCGAGCGGCCCGTCGCGGCCATTGCACGACATCGCGACCTCGCCCGTTTCCAGCTCCGCACGGGTCGGGGCCGGCAGCAGGGCGCGGGCCAGGACCTCGGCCAGGTCGGCGCGGCGGCGTCGGTATTCCGCCTTCGGCTCGTCCGTACAGCGACCGGTCAGGATGCGCATGCCGTGGACCTCGGCGAAACCCAGGCCGGGCATGTGGCGGGCGACCAGGACCGGGGTGCCGTCGCCATAACGAAAGGTGGCACCCTCCTCCATGCCGGCCGCCTTCAGCCGCTCGGTCGGCAGCAGGAACAGGGGCAGGTCGGGGTCGCCGAGGAAGACCCGGGTGGCGTTGTCCGGCGATAGCAGGTTCACGATCCAGGCCGGGGCGCCGTCGCGGCCGGGCTGGGTGCCCCCGGTGACCGTCCAGCCCTGCGGTACCTCGACGGAGAACCCGCCGGCCGGGTCCGACCAGCGACGGCTCTTCGGGGCCTCCGGTCGGCTGGCCGGCGCCGGGCCGTCGAGGCGGACGGATGCCAGGATTCCGGCCGCGTTGGCGCCGGCGTCCTTGGTCCAGTCGGCCGCGGAGGCCATGGCGAAGATGCCGGTGGTGCCGGTGTCGCCGGCGGCATGGTGCAGGGTGGCGCGCCCGACCGTCCGGCCATCGCGGGTGAGGGCGGCGGTGGCCGAGTTCGCGGTTACCTGGATGTCGGCAGGCGCCAGGTCCGGCGCCTGGGCGCGGGCCAGGGTCGCCAGCAGCTCACGCGCGGCGGCATCGCCCAGTGCCGCACCGCGCCGGAACGGCCACCAGACGACGCGGGCATCGGCCGGCCCGCTGGCCGCCAGTGCTCCCTCGTCCGACATCTGGCCGCTCCAACCCGGGGGAAGCTGCGCGTGGACCCGGCCGAAGCGCTGCGGATTGGCGGCCAGCGTCGCAGGGTCGGTGCCGACGCGGACCGAGCGGAAGGCGAACTTGCCGGGGCCGACGGCGGCGATGCCGACGCGGGTTCCGGCGGTCGGCGTGGCCGGCGCGCCGGCGACCCGGATGCCGTTGGCGGTGATGACGAACTGGCCCGCCTCCTCGGTGAGGGCAAGCCGCACGAATCCGGTGGCACCCGACAGCTTCTGCCCCTCGACTCGCTTCAGGCCGGTAGCGTCGCCGCGGAAGAGGCCGATCTCGCCCGAGCGCTCGACCAGGACCAGGGCGAAGCGGCGGGCGGCCCCCGCGCCCTGCGCCTCGAACAACAGGCCGGCACCGACCAGGGCGTCGGGCGGCGCATTGCCCGGGTCGCTGCGTACCTCGGCGGTCAGCGCCAGCGGCCCCGAGGGTGGCACCATCGACACGAAGCGGGCGCCGTAGGAACTGGCGCGGTTGGCCAGGACGTAGCCATCCTCGGCTACCGCCATCTCCCAGTCGCCGGCCCGGCCGACCACGCCCTGGGGGGCGAGGGGTCCCAGCAGGCGTGAGAGCAGCTCCGACGACGGCGCCTGCGCCATTGCCGCCTGGCCAGGGAGCAGCGCCAGGAGGGCCGCCGCCGCCATCCCGCCGATGCGGGCGGCGATCCTCATTTGCCGGGCCTCATTTA
>CAZQOA010000086.1:19929-21470 GCA_964594715.1 uncultured Rhizobiaceae bacterium
CCGGGCCTCATTTAAGCGAGGCGATGCCGCGCGTCAGGCCTTGCAGGGAGACGGGAAGGGCGGCTGCCTGGCCCTGGGGGCCACGGAAGGCGACGATCGCCTGGGTGCCGCCGCGCAGCCGCTTCAGCAGGTCCTCGTCGAGCGCGACGGCCGCGGTGCAGGCGCCGGCGTCGCAGCCCTGCACGGGGATGGTGGTGATCGCGCCGTCATCGATGCGCAGCGCGACGCCCTGGGCGCGGTCGATCTGCGTCGGCAGCTTCATGACCATGGTCATCTTGCGGTCCGGCGTCAGGCGGCCGATCGCGATGATCAGGATCGGCTGCTGCGGGTTCTCTTTCGGCCCGACGGCCTGGCGCAGCGAGCAGAGCTCCGTCCGCCCCGCACGCTCGCAGCCGCGCTGCCAGCTGCCGAACGCCTGGGCCGCCGGTGCTGCGGACTGGCCACGCTGCTGGGCCGCCGCCGGGGAGATGACGGCCGGCGCTGCCAGCAGGAGGAGGGCCGTCGCCGCGACGGCCGTTCGGTGCGTGGATCGCATGACTGCTCTGCTCAGGGAAATGGACATACCGCTATCTAGTCGCTAACCAATCGCTCCGCCACCCGCGCCGAACGAGTGGAATCGCCCTGCGGTTCCGTCCGGAGGTCCCGTGTGCCGTCCGACCGACCCACCGTGGCTGATTCGCGGCGTCGCGCGCCGTTGACTCACAATGGCCGCGTCACTATGGTCCGCCGCTCTTTTTCCGCCCGCCATTGGCGCGGGCCTCGAGGATATTGCGATGAAGGTCGTCAACTCGCTGAAGTCGATGAAGAAGCGCGACAAGAACTGCCGCGTCGTGCGGCGTAAGGGTCGCGTCTACGTCATCAATAAGACCAACCCGCGCTTCAAGGCGCGCCAGGGCTGACGCCCCGGCCAGCGGGCGCCGGCTGATCGCCCGGCCGCCCGCGCTTGACCCTGTCTCTCCAGCCTTTACCTTGCCAGTCCATATCTAGAGGGTGAGGCTGGCCCTCGCCGAAGGGCCGGAGAGGGGTCGTTCATGCTGATGCCCGAACCCGACCGCGCGACGCTGGCGCGGCGGGATGAGATCGTGTCCGTCCTGGGGAGGATCGTGCCCGGCGGGGTGATCGATCGTGCCGAGGGCATGCGCGTCTACGAATCGGACGGGCTTACCGCCTATCGCCAGCTTCCGCTGGTGGTGGTGCTGCCGGAGACGACCGATCAGGTCGCGGCCGTGCTGCGCTGGTGCCAGGCCAACCAGGTGAAGGTGGTGCCGCGCGGGGCGGGGACCTCACTCTCGGGCGGCGCGCTGCCGCTGGCCGACGGCGTCCTCCTCGGCATGGCCAAGTTCAACCGCGTGCTCGCGATCGATCCCGACAATCGCTGTGCGGTGGTGCAGCCGGGCGTCACGAACCTCGGCATTTCCCAGGCGGTCGCCCATCTCGGCTTCTATTACGCGCCCGACCCTTCGAGCCAGATCGCCTGCACCATCGGCGGCAACGTGGCCGAGAATTCGGGCGGCGTGCATTGCCTGAAATACGGCCTGACC
>CAZQOA010000087.1:0-21344 GCA_964594715.1 uncultured Rhizobiaceae bacterium
CGCCGCCCCTGTGATAGGCTGCCCCAAGGGGCCGCCGCCGGGGCTGGCGCCCCTTGCCCAGGAGGACGCCATGGACGGGACGCGGGACATTTCGGCGCACAGCATCCAGGACCAGGTGAGCGCGGAGGAATGGGCGCTCCGGGTGCAGCTTGCGGCCTGCTATCGCATCGTCGACCATCTCGGCTGGGCGGAGCTGATCTGGAGCCACACCACGGCGCGGGTGCCGGGGCCCGAGACCCATTTCCTGATCAACCCCTACGGCCTGCGCTACGACGAGGTGACGGCCTCCAACCTGGTGAAGATCGACCTCGACGGCAATCCGGTCGGTCCCGGCGCCCACCTCGTGAATCCAGCCGGTTTCGTCATCCACAGCGCCATCCATGCCGTGCGGCACGACGCGCTCTGCGTCATGCATACCCATACGGTGGCCGGCATGGCGGTGGCGGCGCAGGAATGCGGCCTGCTGCCCATCAGCATGTACGCGCTCGGCTTCGACGGCCAGGTCGCCTACCATGATTTCGAGGGACCGAGCCTCGATCTCGGCGAGCGCGGGCGGCTGGCCGCCAATCTGGGCGACCGCAACCTCCTGATCCTGCGCACCCATGGGCTTTTGACCTGTGGCCGCAGCATCCCCGAGGCATTCCTCTTCATGTATCGCCTGCAACGCTCCTGCGAGATCCAGCTGATGGCGCAGGGTGGCGGCGGCCGGCTGGTCGTTCCGTCGGAAGCGGTCCGGCGGGACAGCGTCGAGAAGAGCTACGACTTCTTCCGCACCGGCGGCTTCGCCACCTATGGCGAGCTCGAGTTCGATGCGCTGGTGCGGCTGATGGACCGGAAGGATCCGTCGTTCCGGTCGTGAGATCGGGTGGGCGGCGGTCGGCATCATGAACGAACGGAAGGGGAAGGGGGCGCGGGACGAGAACTTCCCCGTCGGGTCCTGGCTGCTGCCGGCCCGGGTCCGCCCGCATGTCGCCGCCTTCTATGCCTTCGCCCGCACCGCCGACGACATCGCCGACGCCCCCGACCTCGCCGCGGCGGAGAAGCTGCGGCATCTCGACGGGCTGGCGGCGGCGCTGGCCGACGGCCCCGACGACGATGGGGTCGCCGGCCCCCTGCGCCGCAGCCTGGCCGCGACCGGCGTCACGTCCCGGCACGCATTCGACCTGCTCGACGCCTTTCGGCAGGACGCGGTGCAGGCGCGCTACGAAGGCTGGGCCGACCTGATCGCCTATTGCGACCGCTCGGCCGCACCGGTCGGTCGCTATCTCCTCGACCTGCATGGTGAACCGGCCGCCCTGCGACCGGCCGCGGATGCGCTCTGCAACGCCCTCCAGGTGCTCAACCACCTGCAGGATTGCGGCGACGACTTCCGGCTGCTGGCGCGGGTGTACCTGCCGACGGAGTGGCTGGCGGCGGCCGGCGCGACCGAGGCGGATTTGCGCGCGCCTGCTGCTTCGCCCGCACTCCGGGCGGTGCTGGATCGCTGCCTCGACCAGGTCGACGATCTGCTGCGCCATTCGCGGCCGTTGGCCCCGGCCATGACATCCCGGCGGCTTGCCCTGGAGACGGCGGTCATCCAGGGGATCGCGGAGCGCCTCTCGGCAGCGCTGCGTGCGGGGGACCCGCTGGCACGGCGGGTGAAGCTCCGGCGGCCGGCCTATCTGGCCGCGGCCGCCAGCGGCGTCGCCCGCATCGTCGCCGCCTGGGCCGGCCGGCCGGGCGGGCGCAAGGTCAAGGCGCTGGGCGTATGAGCGACGTCGCCGTCCTGGCGGTCGTGCGCAATGCGCGGACCTCCTTCTACTGGGCGATGCGCCTGCTGCCGCGCGAGCGGCGGGAGGCGATGTACGCGGTCTATGCCTATTGCCGGGTCGTCGACGACATCGCCGACGGCCCCCTGGCCCCGGCGGATAAGATGGCCGGCCTGGCCGGCTGGCGGCGGGAGATCGAGCACCTCTTCACCGGCCGGCCGACCGAGCCGATCGCGCGCGCGCTGGCCGGGCCGGTCGCCCGCTATGGCCTGCGGAAGGAGGATTTCCTGGCGGTGATCGACGGCATGGAGATGGATGCCGCGGGCATGATGGCGGCGCCCACCTGGCCGGAGTTGCGGCGCTATTGCGCCTGCGTGGCGGGCGCCGTCGGCCTCATCTCGGTGCGCATCTTCGGCACCGGCGAGGTGGAGGGGCGGCGGCTGGCCGCCGTGCTGGGCGAGGCGGTGCAGCTGACCAACATCCTGCGCGACGTGGCCGAGGACGCCCGCGACGGCCGCCTTTATTTGCCGCGCGAGGAGCTGGCGCTGCATGGGCTGCCGTCCGGCCCACCCGCCCTGGTGGCAGCCGATCCGCGGGTGGCCGCTGTCTGTTCCGAGGTCGCGGCGGTTGCGCACCGGCGATTCGACGAGGCGGCGGCGCTGCTGGCTGCGATGCCCCGGGCCAGCAGCCGGCCGGCACGGATCATGATGGCGATCTATTCGCGGCTGCTGGAACGCATCGAGCGTCGCGGTTTCGCGCGCCTGGCCGAACCGGTGCGCCTCGGCCGCGTCGAACGCCTGTGGCTGGCCTTGCGGCATTCCTGGTTCTGATCGGGACCAAGGCATCAGCGCATGACCGTGCATGTCGTGGGCGCCGGCCTGGCGGGGCTGGCCGCCGCCGTCGGCGCCGTGGAGCGCGGCCGCCATGTCCGCATCTACGAGGCGACCGGCCAGGCCGGCGGCCGCTGCCGCAGCTATTTCGACGCCGGGCTCGGCCGCACGCTCGACAATGGCAATCACCTGGTACTGAGCGGCAACCGCTCGACCATGGCGTTCGTCGACACCATCGGGGCGACCGCCGAACTGGTCGGGCCGCCGACCGCGCGCTTCGATTTCATCGATCTTGCGAAGGGGGACCGCTGGCGCCTGGACATGGGGGGCGGATACCTGCCGCTGCGGCTGTTCCAGGCCCGCAACCGGGTGCCCAGGACCATCATGGCCGACCATTTCGTGCTGGCGAAGCTGATGCTGGCCGGCCCGGACCAGACCGTCGCCGACATCGTCCCTGACGATCATCCGCTCTACGAACCCTTGATCGTGCCCCTGGCCATCGCCGTCCTCAACGCGGCCCCCGACGAAGGGGCGGCCGCGTTGCTGGGGGCGGTGCTGCGCGAAACCTTCCTGCGCGGCGGCCGGGCCTGCCGTCCGCTGACGGCGCGGCGCAGCCTGGACGCCACCTTCGTCGAGCCGGCGCTGAAGTGGCTGGCCGGTCGCGGCGTGCGGCCGCAGTTCAACATGCGGCTGCGCGGCTTGCACTTCGAGCGCGCGCGCCTGTCCGGCCTCGGCTTCGCCGACAGTGAAGTGCCGCTCGGCCGCGACGACGTCGTCATCCTGGCGGTGCCGCCGCCGGCCGCGGCGGAGATCGTGCCGGGCCTGGTGGTGCCGGAGGCGACCCGCGCCATCCTCAACGCCCATTTCCGGGTGGCGGGAATGGCGACCTCGCCGGGGCCGATCGGCCTCGTCGGCGGCCTCGCGCAATGGATCTTCGTCCGCGGCGATGTCGTCTCGACCACCACCAGTGCCGCCGATGCCGGCATGGATGCCGATGCCGACCTGCTGGCGGCGCGCCTCTGGCAGGACGTGCGGGCGGCGCTCGGCATCGAGGGCGCGGTGCCGCCCTGCCGGGTCATCAAGGAGCGGCGGGCGACCTTCGCCCAGACCCCGGCCGAGGTGCGGCTGCGCCCCAACCCGTGGACCGGCTGGCCCAACCTGTTCCTGGCCGGCGACTGGGTGGCGAGCCGTCTGCCGGCGACCATCGAAGGCGCCATCCGCTCCGGCGGGCGGGCGGTGGAGCTGGCCTGCGGCGT
Source organism: uncultured Rhizobiaceae bacterium (assembly GCA_964594715.1). GTDB lineage: Bacteria > Pseudomonadota > Alphaproteobacteria > ATCC43930 > Allostellaceae > Allostella. Next base: position 3,835 of record CAZQOA010000087.1, read on the forward strand.
CGAGGGCAGCGAGCAGATGGCGCGTGCCCGGGCAAGGTAGGAGCCCCACGCGTCACTCGACCCGGCGCGGGCGATGCAGGCTATACATGGGGCTGCATCGCAGAAGGATCCCCAGCCCATGAACGCGTCCTCCCACCAGCGCATCCTCCTGGCGGCCCGCCCCGAGGGACGGCCGAAGCCGAGCGACTTCCGCCTGGAGCAGGGTGCCGTTCCCGAACCCGGCGACGGCGAAGTGCTGCTGAAGATCCTCTATCTGTCCCTCGATCCCTACATGCGCGGGCGGATGAATGCCGGGCGGTCCTATGCCAAGCCGGTGGAGATCGGCGGCCTGCTGGAGGGCGGCACGGTCGCCCGCGTGATCGCGTCCAGGCACGAGGGCTACGCCGTCGGCGACATCGTGCTGTCCCATTCCGGCTGGCAGAGCCATGAACTGTCCAACGGCGCCGGCCTGCGCAAGCTCGATCCGGCGGCAGCACCGGTCACGACCGCGCTCGGCGTCCTGGGAATGCCCGGCTTCACCGCCTATTCCGGGCTGCTGACGATCGGCCGCCCGCAGCCGGGCGAGACGGTCGCGGTCGCCGCCGCCAGCGGGCCGGTCGGATCGGCGGTCGGGCAGATCGCGAAGCTGAAGGGGGCCCGGGCGGTGGGCATCGCCGGCGGTCCGGAGAAGTGCGCCTTCGCCCGCAAGGAGCTGGGCTTCGACGCCGTCGTCGACCATCGCGCGCCGGACTTCGCCGAGCAGTTGAAGACGGCCTGCCCGAAGGGCATCGACGTCTATTTCGAGAATGTCGGCGGGGCGGTGTGGGACGCGGTCTTCCCGCTCCTCAACGACTTCGCGCGCATCCCCGTGTGCGGCCTCATCGCCCAGTACAACAGCACGGGGTCCTTCCCGGGGCCGGACCGGCTGCCGGTGGTGATGCGCGACGTGCTGTCGAAGAGCCTCACCATCCGCGGCTTCATCCAGCGGGAGTTCGCCGACCAGCGCAAATCCTTCTATCGCGAGATGGGCGAATGGGTGCGCTCCGGCGCCGTGCGCTACCGCGAGGACATCGTCGACGGCCTGGAAGCCGCGCCGGAAGCCCTGACCGGGCTGCTGGAAGGAAAGAATTTCGGCAAGCTGATCGTCCGCGTCGCCGCCGAGTAGGGCTCCGGCCACCCTTGCCCGATGGCGGGCGAGGGTGGCCGGAATGCTCAGCGTCGCTGGTCGAGGAAGGCGCGGACGGCCGCGATCGTGGCGGCCGGCTGTTCCTCCATCAGCCAATGGCCGGAGTTCGGGATCACCAGTTCCGTCACGTCGCTGGCGGCGGCACGCATGACGACCGCCATGGTCGGGCCGAATGATTGCTGGCCGCCGACCGCCAGAACCGGCATGGCGAGCTTACCCTTGGCGACGAACAACTGGTTGTCGCGCGCATCCTGGTCGAATGCCGCGAACTGGTTGAAGCTGGCATGCATGGCGCCCGGCAGCGCGTAAAGCCGGGCGTAGTGCTCGCGCGCGGCTTCGCTGAAACTCCTGGGGTCGGCCGAGAACTCATTCCAGAACCGGTCGAGATAGATGCGCTCGCGGCCCGCCACCAGTCGCTCGGCATCGGGGCCCTGGAATGAGAAGTGCCACAAGGCGCGGCTACGGATGACCTCTTCCCACGGACCGACGCCCGGCAGCGGTGCGTCCATGATGACGAAACGGGTGACCCGTTCCGGATACTGCGCCGCAAAGGCATAGCCCACCATGTTGCCGATATCATGGGTGACGAGATCGGCCTGGGCGATCTTCAGGCTGTCCATCACCTGCGCGACGTCGTGGCCTTGCGTCTTCTTGTCGTAGCCGCCTTCCGGGCGGGACGAGAGTCCCATGCCGCGCAGGTCGGGAACGACGACCGTGTGATCACGTGCCAGCTCCGCCGCCATGGGCGCCCACATGTCGCCGGTTTCGCCATATCCATGCAGGAGGACGACCGCCGGCCCCCGACCGCCGATCCGGACATGGAGGGTCGCCCCGTCAGTTCGGATCTCCTGATTGCGAAAGCCGGCGGGAAACGGCTGCATGTCGGCTACAGCCGGCAACGACAACACGAGCGCGCCGAGGGCGCCTAGGAACAGCCGGGACATCTATCATCTCCACCGATGGCGGAACGGCGGCTGCCATGGCCGCCGCGTCCTGATCCAGCCAATGTGGCGGTCCGCGGTTGTTCGAATTAGTCTGAAAGTATCGGAATTCGAATTCGGAATAGCCGAACGATGATGAAGCTCGACGGCATCGCCACCTTCGTGGCTGTCGCGGAGGCCGGGTCGATCAGCGAGGCCGCGCGCCGCCTTCGTCTGTCGAAGTCGGTGGTGAGCGACCGGTTGGCCGAACTGGAAAGGGGCTTGGGAACGAGCCTCCTGCATCGCACCACGCGCAAGCTGACCCTGACGGAGGATGGTGCGGCGTTCCTCGAACGGGCCGCCCGCATCGTGCGCGATGTCGAGGATGCCTCGGCCGACATTGCGGAGCGGCGCGGCACGTTGGTCGGCCCCTTGCGCATCTCCGCACCCGTGACGTTCGGACGCCTGCATCTCGGCCCGGCCCTCTATCCCTTTCTCGCCCGGCATCCGCAGGTGGAGCTGACGCTCGACCTGGATGATCGCCGGGTCGATGCCGCCGCCGATGGCTACGATGCCGTGGTCCGGCACGGGGCCATCGGGGATTCGCGCCTCATGGCCTGGCGACTGGCGGTGAGCCGGCGCGTCCTGGTCGCGGCCCCGGCATATCTTGCCCGCCAAGGCACACCGGCGACGGTCGCCGACCTGGAGCGGCACAAGGGTATCTTCTACACCAACCGCGGGGTGGCCGACTGGCGCTTCCCGGGGCCAGGGGGTGCCGAGATCGTGCGCGGCCAGGTGGCCTTGCGCGTCAACAACGGCGACGTCATGCGCGATGCGGCGATCGCCGGCCTCGGTATCGCGCTGCTGCCGACCTTCATCGCGGGTGCGGTGATCAAGGCCGGCGATCTGAAGGTGGTGGAGGTCGGCGCCGACGCCGAAAGCGAGTTCGTCTACGTCGCCCATCCGGAGGGACGGCGCCCGTCCGCCAAGCTCCGTGCCCTGGTTGAATGCCTGGCGGCTGCCTTCGGCGACCCGCCCTATTGGGATGCCGGGGTGCTCGCTGCGGCGCGCCCCGCCCGAGGGTTCCGCCGGCTATCTCGTCCCGGGCCGAGCTGCAGGCGCGTGTGACGGAGGCCGCGCTGGGCGCGGAGACGCTGGCACCGGGTACTGCCGCCCTGCCTTCCACCGGCTGCCGCCCGGGCTGCGGTCGAGGGCGGTGGGCGGGGCGTCGACCTTCGATTTCTAGGGGTTGAGCAGAGCTAGGAGATCCAGCATCCCGCGCCTATGCTCACTGTACCTTACGATGCCTGCACACGGTCTTCGCGATGAACTTCACGGCCTTACGGAGAGTGAGATGCCCAAGTTCGTAATCGAGCGTGACATGCCCGGCGCCGGAAGCCTTTCCCCGCCCGACCTACGGGCCGCCTCGCAGAAATCCTGCGCCGTCCTGCGCGATCTCGGCCCAAGCATCCAGTGGATCCACAGCTATGTGACGGACGACCGAATCTACTGCATCTACCTGGCCCCCGACGAGGCGGTGATCCGCGAGCACGCCGAGCGCGCGGGCTTCCCGGCCAACCGCATCTCCGAGGTGCGCAGCGTGATCGAGCCCGCGACGGCGGAGTAGGCGCGTCGGAGCCTTCCTCAGCCGGCGGCGACGGCCGCCGATGCAAAGGGCTCCTGCGCGATCCGCGTCGCCACCGCCGCCACCACCGCATCGAACATCTCCGGCGTCAGGCGGCCGGTGTTCGTGTTGTAGCGCGAGCAATGATAGCTCTCCGCCATCCAGCGCCCGCCCGGCAGTTCGTGGATCCGGCCGTGGGCGAAGGGGTAGGCGGCCTTGCGCAGGGCCAAGGTCGACAGCACCGCGTCGTGGGCGATCCGGCCGAGCGCCAGGATGCCGCCGCCCGGTGCCATCGCCGCGATCTCGCCGGCGAGGAACGGGCGGCAGGTGGTCGCCTCCGCCGGGGTCGGCTTGTTCTCGGGCGGCACGCAGCGCACCGCGTTGGTGATGCGGCAGCCGACCAGGGCCAGGCCGTCATCGGGCCGGGCCAGGAACTGGCCCTTCGCCAGGCCGTGGCGGATCAGGGTCGGATAGAGGAGGTCGCCGGCCCAGTCGCCGGTGAAGGGGCGGCCGGTGCGGTTGGCGCCGCGCAGGCCGGGCGCCAGCCCGACGATCAGCAGGCGGCCGCCGGCGGCGCCGAAGGAGGGGACGGGGGCGTTGTGCCAGCCCGGCTCGCGCGCCCGGTGCAGTTCCCGGAAGGCGACCAGCCGAGGGCAGAGCGGGCAGTCCCGCGGTGGCTCCGGTGGCGGCGTCACGCTTCTTCGTCGGTGTGCGCGGTGTAGCGCGGCGGCAGGCCTTCCTCGCGGAGGGGCTGGTTGCGCTGCACCAGAGGGGCCAGGTCCTGGAGGTCGACGAAGACGTCGGCCTGGCGGCGCAGCTCGTCGGCGATCATCGGCGGCTGCGAGCGAAGCGTGCTGACCACCGTCACCCGGACGCCCTTGCGCTGCACCGCCTCGACCAGGCTGCGGAAGTCGCCGTCGCCCGACATCAGCACCATATGATCGGCCCTGCCGACCATCTCCATCATGTCGACGGCGATCTCGACATCCATGTTGCCCTTCAGCCGCCGGCGGCCGGTGGCGTCGGTGAATTCCTTGGTCGGCTTGGTGACGAGGGTGAAGCCGTTATAGTCCAGCCAGTCGATCAGCGGCCGCAGCGGCGAATATTCCTGGTCGTCGGTGAAGGCCGTGTAATAGGAGATCCGGATCAGGCGTGCCTTCTTCATGAAAAGATCGTGCAGGCGGCGGTAATCAATATCGAATCCAAGCGCGCGAGCAGCGCCGTAGAAATTGGCCCCATCGATGAAGACCGCAAGCCGGTCCTCTGGGTAGAAATTCATAATATCAACTCCCGATAAAAAGAGACGGCGATGCCGAAAGGAATATATCCGGATGCGGGCGACGCGAGAACCACCGATGCCGGCCGCGGCGCGGGCGCAAGATTGTCCTTCGGCGCGCGCCACGCAAGAGAATCTTCGCTGCCCTTGAATGGTGCGGAAATGCGGGACGGCATCTTCGTGGCGCTGGGGGCCAACCTGCCCGGGCCGGGTGGGTCGACGCCCCTGGAAACCTGCCTGGCGGCCGTTGCGGCACTGTGCGCGGCCGGCATCCGGGTGACGCGGCGTTCGTCCTGGTACAGGACCGAGCCGGTCGGGGACGAACAGCAGCCCTGGTTCATCAACGGCGTCGTGCGCGCCGACAGCGGCCTTGGGCCGGAGGCGGTGCTGGCGACGCTGCACCGCATCGAATCCCGCTTCGGGCGGCGGCGCGACCGGCACTGGGGCGCACGCACGCTCGACCTCGACCTGCTCGACTATCGCGGGCTGGTGCGGCCCGGGGGGGCGGGGCCGACGCTGCCCCATCCGCGCCTGGGCGAGCGGCGGTTCGTGCTGGCGCCGCTGGTCGAAATCGCCCCGGACTGGCGCCACCCGGTGACGGGGGAGCGGGCGCGCGACCTGCTGGCCCGGTTGCCGACCATCCCCGAGGCGCGCCGAATTACCGCAGACCGCTGATATCCTTGATGGCCGATTTCCTTGATGATTGGGCCGTCGCACCCTATTCTTATCTACTAATCTGGAAACCGTCTGATTGAGGAGCGGGTCGCCCATGGCACGCGTCACCGTCGAAGATTGCGTCTTGAGAGTTCCCAACCGGTTCGACCTCGTCATGGTCGCCGGCCAGCGGGCGCGCGAAGTGGCGGCCGGTGCGCCGCTGTCGATCGACCGTGACAATGACAAGAACCCGGTCGTGGCGCTTCGCGAGATCGCCGAAGAGACCATCTCGATCGAGCATCTGCATGAGTCGCTGATCCGCGGCCTGCAGCGGCATGTCGAGAATGACGAGCCGGAGGAGGACAAGGAGATGTCCGTTTCCGAGCAGGCCTGGACCGACGCCATCTCCTCGCGCAGCGCGGAGACCGAGGTGGCTGATGCCGGCCTCGAGATCGAGGATGTCGACGCCGCCCCCGTCGCGGAGGAAGAATAGCCGTCGGGGTAGCCGTCGCCTTCGTTCCAGCACCTTTCGCGGGCGTGCCGCCGATGATGCGCCAGTTCGAGCTCGTCGAGCACGTCAAAGCCTATGATCCGGGTGCGGACGAGGGCGCGATTAACCGCGCCTACGTCTTCGCCATGCAGGCGCACGGGTCGCAGCAGCGCGCCAGCGGCGACCCCTATTTCTCGCATCCGGTCGAGGTCGCGGGCATCCTGGCCGCGATGAAGCTGGACACCGCGTCCATCGTGACCGGCCTGCTGCACGACACCGTCGAAGACACCGTCGCCACCCTGGAGCAGATCGAGGCCCTGTTCGGTCGCGACATCGGGCGCCTGGTCGACGGGGTGACCAAGCTGTCGCGGCTGGAGCTCCAGTCCGACCAGACCAAGCAGGCGGAGAATTTCCGCAAGCTGGTCCTGGCCATGTCGGAGGACATCCGCGTCCTCCTGGTGAAGCTGGCCGACCGCCTGCACAACATGCGGACGCTGCACTTCATCAAGTCGCCCGACAAGCGCCGCCGCATCGCGCGCGAGACCATGGACATCTATGCCCCGCTCGCCGAGCGGATCGGCATGCACGAGATGAAGGACGAGCTGGAAGACCTCGCCTTCGCCGAGCTGCATCCGGATGCGCGGGAATCGATCACCCAGCGCCTGTCCTTCCTGCGCGACCAGGGCGGCGGCCTCGTCGACCGGGTGACCGCCGAATTGGAGGAGCTGCTGCGCGAGCAGGGGCTGAAGGTCGAGGTATCGGGGCGCGAGAAGCTGCCCTATTCGGTGTGGCGCAAGATGCAGCGCAAGAATGTCGGCTTCGAGCAGCTGGCCGACATCATGGCGTTCCGGGTGATCGTCGATTCGATCGAGGACTGCTATCACGCGCTGGGCATCATCCACAGCCACTATCCGGTGGTTCCCGGGCGCTTCAAGGACTACCTCTCGACGCCCAAGCGGAACGGCTACCGTTCGCTGCATACCGGCGTCATCGGGCCGGAGCGGCAGCGCATCGAGGTGCAGATACGCACCCGCGAGATGCATGAGGTGAACGAGTTGGGCGTGGCCGCCCACTGGACCTACAAGCAGGGCAGCGGCAGCACCGAGGGGCCGCAATACCGCTGGCTGCGCGAGCTCCTGGACATACTGGAGCACGCCTCGAATCCGGAGGAGTTCCTCGAGCACACCAAGCTCGAGATGTTCCAGGACCAGGTGTTCTGCTTCACGCCCAAGGGCGACCTGATCGCGCTGCCGCGCGGCGCGACGCCGGTCGACTTCGCCTATGCGGTGCATTCCGCGGTCGGCGACCATTGCGTCGGGGCCAAGATCAACGGCCGCATCATGCCGCTGCGCTCGCAGCTGCAGAACGGCGACCAGGTCGACATCATCACCTCCAAGGCCCAGACCCCGTCGCCGGTGTGGGAGCGGTTCGTCGTCACCGGCAAGGCGCGGGCCCGCATCCGCCGCTTCGTCCGCACCCAGCAGCGCGACCAGTATGTCGAGATGGGCCACTCGCTGGTGCAGCGCGCCTTCCGGGCGGAGGGCCACGACCTGCAGGAGCGCCTGGTCGAGGCAACGCTGCGCAACTTCGGGCTGGGCACGGTCGAGGATCTCTATGCCGCGGTCGGCGAGGGGCTGCACACGGCGCGCGAGGTGCTGCTGGCGGTCCACCCGCAGACCGTCGAGGCCCGCGACAAGGTCGTGCCGCTGCGCCGTGCCAAGGCCAAGCCGACCCGCAACGGCGAGCCCGGGATCCCGATCCGCGGGCTCATCCCCGGCATGGCGGTCCACTATGCCGGATGCTGCCACCCGCTGCCGGGCGACCGCATCGTCGGCATCGTCACCACCGGCAAGGGCGTCACCATCCACACCATCGACTGCGAGACCCTGGAGAGCTTCGCCGATGCGCCGGAGCGGTGGGTCGATGTCGGCTGGGATGCCGGCCCGGGCGAGACGGTCAGCCATGTCGGCCGCATCCATGTCATCCTGTCGAACGAGCCCGGCAGCATGGGCAACCTCACCACCATCATCGGCAAGAATCAGGGCAACATCTCGAATCTGAAGATCACCAGCCGCTCGACCGACTTCTTCGAGATCCTGATCGACATCGAGGTCCAGGACGTGAAGCATCTGACCAACATCATCGCCGCACTGCGCACCAACTCGTCCGTCAATTCCGTCGAGCGGGCGCGGGCATGAGCGCCGCCGGCGCGCCGGGGCGCCTCCGCCTCGGCATCAACATCGACCATGTCGCCACGGTGCGGAATGCGCGCGGCGGCCTCCATCCCGACCCCGTCCGCGCGGCCGCCATGGCGGCTGCCGCCGGCGCCGACGGCATCACCGCCCATCTGCGCGAGGACCGACGCCACATCCGCGATGCCGACATCGGGCGCCTGGTCGCCGAGATCGGGTTGCCGCTCAATTTCGAGATGGCCGCGACCGACGAGATGGTGGCGATCGCGCTCGCCCACCGGCCGCACGCCGCCTGCATCGTGCCGGAGAAGCGCACCGAGGTGACGACCGAGGGCGGGCTCGACGTGGTCGGCGGCCGGCCGCAGCTGGAGCCGGTGATCCGCCGTCTGGCCGACGCCGGCATCCGGGTGTCGCTGTTCATCGATCCCGACCGACACCAGCTCCACGCCGCGCGTGCCGTCGGCGCCCCGGTGGTGGAGCTGCATACCGGCGCCTATTGCGAGGCCGAGGGTCCGGAGCGGGAGCGCGAGCTGGAACGCATCCGCGTCGCCGCCGCCCATGCGGCCGAGCTTGGCCTGGAATGCCATGCCGGGCATGGCCTCGCGTTCGATTCGGTGAAGCCGGTGGCCGCGATCGCCAGCCTGGTCGAGCTCAATATCGGCCATTTCCTGATCGGCGAGGCGATCTTCGTCGGGCTGGAGGGCGCCATCCGCCGCATGCGGTCACTGATGGACGAGGCGCGCGCAGGCACCCCGCAGCCGCAATGATCATCGGCCTCGGCAGCGACATCATCGACATCCGCCGCATCGAACGGACACTGGAACGCTACGGCGAGCGCTTCACCAACCGGGTATTCACCGAGGTCGAGCGGGCCAAGTCCGACCGCCGCCGGCTGCGCGCGGCCAGCTATGCCAAACGCTACGCGGCCAAGGAAGCCTGCTCCAAGGCGCTCGGCACCGGCTTCCGCCGCGGCGTGTTCTGGCGCGACATGGGGGTGGTCAACCTGCCCTCGGGCCAGCCGACCATGCGGCTGACCGGCGGCGCCGCCGCCCGCCTGGCGGAGATCACGCCGCCCGGCATGACGGCGCGCATCGACCTCAGCATCACCGACGAATGGCCGCAGGCCCATGTCATCGTGATCATCTCCGCGATACCGGCCCAGCCGACCGAGGCGCCTGCCGGCGCTTGACTTGCCGACCCGCCCCGGGCTTGATCCGCCGATTCCTGGCCATCCCGGCACCCGAAACCCAGCCAAACAAGGCGTCGACGATGGCCTTCCGCAATTCCTCCGTCTCCGAGAAGAGGGCCAAAGGCGGCCTGCTCGAATCGATCAAGACAGTCGTCTACGCGATTCTGATCGCGCTGTTCGTCCGCACGGTCGCCTACGAGCCGTTCAACATTCCCTCAGGCTCGATGATCCCGACTTTGCTGGTCGGCGACTATCTGTTCGTTTCCAAATTCTCCTACGGATACAGCCGCTATTCTTTGCCCTTTGGGCTGCCGCTGCTGAGCGGGCGGGTGCTGTCCGAGGCGCCGGAGCGCGGCGACGTCGCCGTCTTCAAGTATCCGCGCGACAACAAGACCGACTACATCAAGCGCATCATCGGCCTGCCGGGCGACCGCATCCAGATGCGCAACGGCATCCTCTACATCAATGGCGAGGCCGTGAAGCGGCAGCGGGTCGAGGACTTCGCCGAGCGTAGCCCCTTCGGCGGCGCGCTGCGCGTCGCGCAATACATCGAGACGCTGCCCAACGGCCGCCAGCACCGCATCCTGGAGATCACCGACGACGGCCCGTTCGACAATACCCAGGAATACCAGGTGCCGGCCGGCCACTACTTCGCCATGGGCGACAACCGGGACAACTCGGCCGACAGCCGCGACCCCTCTGCGGTCGGCTTCGTGCCGGCGGAGAACCTGGTCGGGCGGGCGGAGTTCCTGTTCTTCTCCACCGACGGTTCCGCGGCGCTGTGGCAGTTCTGGCGCTGGCCGACGGCGATCCGCTGGTCGCGCCTGTTCTCCGGGGTGGGCTGATGGCGCGGGCCGCCCGGCCCGAGACCACGCCGGCCGCCACCGATCCGGAGATCCTGGCGGACATACTGGGCCATCGCTTCCACGACCGTCGCCTGCTGCGCGACGCGCTGCGCCATCCGAGCGTGGCGGGTGCCGTCCATGCCACCGGCTATGAGCGGTTGGAGTTCCTGGGCGACCGGGTGCTGGGCCTCGTCATCGCCGAAGTGCTGCTGAAGCGCTTCCCATCGGAGCCGGAAGGCCATCTCGCGCGCCGGCTGGCGGCGCATGTCCGGCGCGACGCCCTGGCCGAGGTGGCGCGTGCCATCGGCCTCGGCGGCTTCATCATGCTGTCGCACGGCGAGGATGTCGGCGGCGGCCGCGCCAAGGCGGGGACGCTGGCCGACTGCATGGAGGCGGTGATCGGCGCCCTCTATCTCGATGGCGGGCTGGAGGTGGCGGCGAACTTCATCCGCAGCCGCTGGCAGGACCGGCTGGCCGAGCGCAACCCGCCGCGCGACCCCAAGACCGCGCTCCAGGAATGGGCGCAGGGACGGGGGCTGCCGCTGCCGCGCTATGAGACGGTGGCGGCCGAGGGGCCGGACCATGCGCCGGCCTTCACCGTCTCTGTTACAATCGAGGGGCATCCGGCGGCCACGGCCGTCGGCGCGTCGAAGCGGGTGGCGGAACGCGCCGCCGCCGACGCCCTTCTCAACGCAGTCAACGAAGCAGCACGATCATGAGCGATGCCGAGCGTCCCGGGACACCCCCGGAAGAAGCCACACCGGGCGAAGCCGCGCGGTGCGGGTTCGCCGCGATCATCGGCGCCCCGAATGCCGGCAAGTCGACCCTGGTCAACCGGCTGGTCGGCTCCAAGGTGGCGATCGTGTCGCCCAAGGTGCAGACCACGCGGGCCCGCGTGCTGGGCATCGCCATCACCGGCCCGACCCAGATCATCTGGGTCGACACGCCCGGCATCTTCGAGCCACGCCGCCGGCTGGAGCGGGCGATGGTCGCATCGGCCTGGAAGGGTGCCGACGACGCGGACGCCCTGATCCACCTGGTCGACGGCACCCGCGGCCTCGACCCCGACGCGCGCCGGATCATGGCCGGCCTCAAGGCGTCGGGGCGCAAATGCATCCTGGCGCTCAACAAGATCGACGCGCTGAAGCCGGAACGGCTGCTGCCGCTGGCCGCGGAAGCGGCAGAGTCGGGGGTCTATTCCGACACCTTCATGATCTCGGCCCTGAACGGCAGCGGCGTCATCGACCTGGCGAGACATGTCGGCACCCTGATGCCGGCCGGCCACTGGCTTTATCCCGAGGACCAGGTGGCGGACATGCCGCAACGCCTGCTGGCGGCGGAGATCACGCGCGAGAAGCTGTTCCTGCAGCTTCATGACGAGATCCCCTATTCGGTCGCCGTGGAAACCGAAAGCTGGGAGGAGCACCGCGACGGCAGCGTCCGCATCGGCCAGGTCGTCTATGTGATGCGGTCCAGCCAGAAGGCCATCGTGCTGGGCAAGGGGGGGGCCCGGATCAAGGCGATCAGCACCGCTGCGCGCACCGAGATCGCCCAGATGCTGGGCCAGCCGGTCCATCTCGTGCTGTTCGTCAAGGAACGGCCGAACTGGCAGGACGAGCGCGAGGCATATGATATCCAGGGCATCGACTGGTCGCCCGGCAAGTCCTGACCAGCGGGCGCGGCCGTTAGCGCCTTGACACCTCCGGTCCGGGAACGGAACGTTCGTCCGCATCACATTCTTAATCGCTGGTAGGAGCCGCACCGGTCGGCTCGCCATTCCATTGCCGGGGAGCATTGCGAATTGGGTCCGAAACCGATCGCCCGGCGGACACTTCTGCGGGGTGCGGCCGTATTGGGCGGGGGGCTGCTGTCGGCGCCGTTCGTCCGCGGCGCCCATGCGGCTGGTCCGTTGACCGTCGCCTTCTGGGACCATTGGGTGCCGGGCGCGAACGACGCGCTGCACCAGATGGTCGAGGACTGGGCGGTGGAGAACCGGATCGACGTCCGCATCGACTTCGTCACCTCGGTCGGTGCCAAGAACGTCCTGACCGCGCGGGCCGAGGCCCGGGCCCGGGTCGGGCACGACCTCATGGTTCATCCGAGCTGGCAGGTCAGCGTCCATCAGCGCCAGCTCGAGAGCCTGGACGACCTTGCCGCCGAGATCGAGCGCGCGCACGGCAAGTTCGACGAGACGGCATCGTTCCTGGCCCGCCTCGACGGCAACTGGAAGGGCCTGCCGGCGCCGTCCGGGTCGCACGGCTTCCCGATGGTGTCCCGCCTCGACCTGATGAAGGAACTTGCCGGCGTCGACCTGCGGCAGGTGTTCCCGGCCGACCGCAGCAAGCGCAAGCCCGACAGCGTCGATTCCTGGACGTGGGAGGTCTTCCTCGCCCACGCCGAAAAGCTGCATCGGGCGGGGCGGCCCTTCGCCGGCGCAACCGGCGCCGGCTCCGACGCGCAGAACTGGCTGGCGCCGCTGTTCCTTTCGTTCGGCTCGGTCCTGGTCAACGCCCGGGGTGAGATCACGGTCGATTCGGACCAGACCCGCAATGCGCTCGAATATGTGATCCGCCTGGCCGGCTATATGCCGGACGGCATCCATCAATGGGACGAGCAGAGCAACAACGACTGGCTGGTCTCGGGGCAGGGGACTTCGGTCGTCAACCCACCCAGCGCCTGGGCCGTGGCCAGCCGCGACAAGCCGGACGTGGCCCAGCAACTTTGGCATCACGACATGCCGCGCGGGCCCAACGGCCGCTTCCGCGCGGTGCTGCCACACTTCTTCGGGGTGTGGGATTTTGCCCGCAACAAGCCGGCCGCCAAGGCCCTCATCCGCCATCTGTCCGACCGCGAGACCTCGCGGCGGCTGGTCGCGGCATCGCGCGGCTACGACCTGCCGCTGGTGCCGTCGTTCCTGGACTTCGACACCTGGTCGGAGGTCGGGCCACCCAAGGGGACGATCTACAACTACCCGACCCGCGGCGACGAGACGACGATGGTGGCGGGCTATCCGGCACCACCGCGCGTCGCGGCCCTGATCTGCAACCAGGGCATGGTCGGCGCCCTGGCGGAGCGCGTCACCCGGGGTGGCGAGTCGGTGGAGAAGGCGATCGCCTGGGCGACGCGGGAGCTCGACGGCTACCTGCGCGCCTGATCGCGGGCGCATCGCAAAAGCGCTTGAGCCTCACGTCGGATCGGGTCAGACTACCGCACACAAGAAGAGTCATTCGCCACCCCCGGGTGAGCGGAAAGACAATCACCATTGCCGCCATCGGTAAGGCCCGATCCGGCAAACAGCGGAGGAAGCTTTATGACTCGAGCAAGCGTATCTCGTCGTGGAGTCCTGAAAGGTGCGGCGGCCGTTTCCGCGGTTGCGTTGAGCGCGCCTTTCGTCCGCGGCGCCCATGCCGCCGGCAAGCTGTCCGTCGGATTCTGGGACCATTGGGTTCCGGGATCGAATGGCGCGCTGACTGATCTCTGCAACGAGTGGGCCGCCAAGGAAAAAGTCGACATCACGATCGACTACATCACCTCGCAGGGAAACAAGAACCTGCTGACGATCGCGGCCGAATCGCAGGCCCGATCGGGCCACGACATTCTTGCGTTCCCGACATGGCAGCCGGCCGACCAGGTGAAGAATCTGGAGCCGGTCGACGACATCATGACCGAACTGATCAAGCAGAACGGCAATGTCAACGGGACCGTCGAATACCTCGGCAAGGCCAACGGCAAATGGATCGTCGTGCCGGCGACCGCCGGCAGCCAGATCAAGGGCCCGTGCAGCCGCATCGACCTGTTGAAGCAGCATGCCGGTATCGACATTCAGGCGCTTTACCCGGCCGGCAGCGCGCCCAAGGCCGACAGCTGGAACATGGACACGTTCCTGGCCGCCGCCGAGAAGTGCCATAAGGCAGGGGTACCCTTCGGCGTCGGCCTCGGCCAGACCTCCGATTCGGTGGATGCGGTCGGCGCCTTCTTCCAGTCGTTCGGTGCGACCTTGGTGGATGCCAAGGGGAACATCACCGTCAAGTCCGACGCGACCCGACAAGCCCTTGACTACATGAAGCGGCTGGTGGCGTTCCTGCCGGCCGACATCACGGCCTGGGACGATGCGTCCAACAACAAGTGGATCGTCTCTGGACGCGGTGCGCTGATCATGAATCCGCCGAGCGCCTGGGCCGTTGCCAAGCGCGACGCGCCGCAGATTGCCGAGCAGCTGTGGACGCACGGGATGCCGGCCGGCCCGAAGGGTCGCTATGCGCCGTTCCTGCCGTATTTCTGGGGCATCTGGAACTTCTCGAAGAACAAGTCGGCGGCCAAGAGCCTGCTCATGCGCATTTCGCAGAGCGACGCCGCGGAGAAGATGGTGGCGGCTTCGGGCGGCTACGACCTCCCGGCCTTCGATAAGCTCACGACCTTCAAGACCTGGGCGGAAGCAAGCCCGCCGAAGGGGACCCTCTACCACTATCCCAACCCGTTCAACCATCAGACACTGTCGATCGCCGCGGCCCCGGCTCCGCCCAAGGTCGCCGCGCAGATCTACACCCAGGCGACGATGACCAAGATGGTTGCGCGCCATGCCCAGGGCGAAGCGATGGAAAAGACCATCTCCTGGGCCGAGTCCGAACTCGAGGGCTTCAACCGGAGCTGATCCGGTGCAGGCGTAGTCGAGTGGCGGCGCCGTTGCCCTTCACCGGGGCAATGGCGCCGCTACCGCCTTGCGACAGTCGATCACTTCGCGCTTGAGAGGGGCTTGCCGATGGTAGACGCGGCATCCGGGACATCCGCCATGGCGGTTGGCGTGCGCCAGCGGCGCCGTGTTTCAATATTGAAACGGAAATCCACCATCGCTTTCCTGATGGCGCTTCCGCTGATCCTGATCATCGCGCTGCTGGTCGTATACCCGGCCCTCTATTCGGTGCATCTCGCCACGCTCAACAAGTCCATGGAGCGCTTCGTCGGCTTGGGGAACTTCGAGTTCCTGTTCAAGCGCGAGACGTTCTGGATGGTGGTGAAGCAGTCGGTGATCTTCGCGGTCACCGCGGTGTTCTTCAAGGCGCTGATCGGCCTCTTCGTTGCGCACTTCGTCCATGCCATTCCGGACAAGGGCCAGCGCAAGTGGCGCGGCATGCTGCTGGTGCCATGGGTCATCCCGCCGGCCATGTCGACGCTCGCCTGGTTCTGGCTGTTCGACCCGTCCTACAGCGCCTTCAACTGGCTGTTCGCGCTGGTCGGCATCGACCCGGTGCCGTGGCTCGGCAATGCCAATTGGGCGCGGTTCTCCGTCATCCTGGTGAATGTCTGGGTCGGCGCCCCGTTCTTCATGATCATGTACCTGGCCGCCCTGAAGTCGGTGCCGGAGCAACTCTACGAGGCGGCTTCGATCGACGGGGCCAACTGGTGGCAACGCCTCTGGTATGTGACGCTGCCGATGATGCGCAACATCATCTCGATCACCGTGCTGTTCTCGCTGATCGTCACCTTCGCCAACTTCGACATCGTGCGGGTGCTCACCGCGGGCGGCCCGATCGACCAGACCCACGTCTTCGCGACCTGGGCCTTCAAGCTCGGCATCGAAGGCGGCGACATCCCGCTCGGTGCCAGCGTTTCGCTCTTCATGCTGCCGATCCTGGGGCTGGCGGCGGTCTTCATCCTCAGGGATATCAACAAGCGGGGGAATGAAGCCTGATGGCCACCGCACTCGCAGACGCCAAGGGCGCTCCGTCCCGGCCGACGACCTATGGCAGCATTCGGCGCAGCCGCAAGCGGGCGCTCGTCTGGTCCTATATCTTCCTGGTGATGTTCGCGATCTTCTTCCTGATGCCGCCGATCTACATGCTGATCACGTCGCTGAAGACGTCCCAGGAGATCTCGGCGGCCACCAATCCGTGGTGGGTGTTCAACCCGACGCTCAGCAACTACATCGAGCTGCTCAGCTCCAACCAGTACCTGACCTTCTTCAAGAACTCGGCGATCATCTCGATCGTGGTGGTGACCATCACCATGCTGGTCAGCGTGCCGGCGGCCTTCGCGCTGGCGCGGATGCGCTTCTGGGGGTCGGCCACGCTGGCGACCGGGGTCTTCCTCACCTACCTGATCCCGGAAACGCTGCTCTTCATCCCGCTCTTCAAGACGTTCGCCTTCGTCTATGAATATACCGGAATCCAGCTGATCAATAACTGGTGGGTGCTGCTGGTCCTCTATCCGACCCTGACGGTGCCGTTCTGCACCTGGATCATGATCGGCTACTTCGCCAGCATCCCCAAGGAACTGGACGAGGCGGCGATCATCGACGGCGCTTCCTATTTCCAGACCCTGACCAAGATCTTCATCCCGGTGGCACTGCCCGGCATCATCGCGGCCACCATCTTCGCCTTCACGGTGTCCTGGGCGCAGTTCCTCTATCCGCTCGCCTTCACCACCTCCACCGATCAGCTCGTGCTGCCGGTCGGCATCATTACCACCCTCATCAAGGGCGACGTGTTCAACTGGGGGCAGATCATGACCGGGGCGCTGCTCGGGGCGGCTCCGCCCTTGATCATCTACGCCTTCCTCATGGACTATTATATTGCCGGCCTGACGGCGGGGGCGACCAAGGGCTGACCATCGGTTGTGGAAACGCAGCCGCAAAACAGGGACAGGGGAGAGGCCGCATGGCCCAGGTAACGCTGCGCAAGGTGATCAAGAAGTACGATGACACGCTGGCGGTGCGTGGCATCGATCTCGATATCGCGGACAAGGAGTTCGTCGTGCTGGTCGGCCCGTCGGGCTGCGGCAAGTCGACCACCTTGCGGATGATCGCGGGGCTGGAGGAGATCACCGACGGCGACATCGCGATCGGCGGCACCGTCGTCAACGACGTGCCGCCGAAGGACCGGGACATCGCCATGGTGTTCCAGAATTACGCGCTTTATCCGCATATGACGGTCTACGAGAGCATGTCCTTCGGGCTGCGGCTGAAGAAGGTCGCCAAGGAAGAGATCAAGGCGCGGGTGGAGAATGCGGCCCGCATCCTCGACATCACCGAGTTGCTGGCACGCAAGCCCAAGCAACTGTCCGGCGGCCAGCGCCAGCGGGTGGCGATGGGCCGGGCCATCGTGCGCGACCCCAAGGTGTTCCTGTTCGACGAGCCCTTGTCGAATCTCGACGCCAAGC